>JAMPED010000001.1:0-106594 GCA_023665325.1 Acetobacter sp. | reverse complement strand
ATCCACAACTTCCCCCAAAAGTAGAATACAGCCTATCTGAAAAAGGAAAATCTCTTATCCCCATATTGTTTGATTTATGCGAATGGGGTGATAATAACCGCATATAAAGAAACATATTTTACTGAATATTTAATAAATCAAAATTCCAACACCAGCACTTAAAAGCAATATCCATACCGGATTAGTTTTATATCTGCGTAACAAAAACAATGAAACGGAAGTTATTATTAGAGCATAAAAATCAAAGGTATTAATTTCCAAGCTTAGTTCACTATGTCCTGTCAACGCCTGTAATAAAATACCAGCACCAGCCGCACCAATAAGTCCGGTTGCAACAGCTTTTAGCCCTTGTAACACTCCCATAATTACTTCAGAGTTTCTGAAACAACAAAAAAATTTATATCCGCCAAGTGAGATAATAACTCCTGAAAAAATACAGCTAAGTGTTGCCAAGACAGCACCAACAATACCAACCATTTTCATTCCAACAAAACTAGAAGCGTTAATGGCCAAGGGGCCAGGAGTCATTTGGGAAATTGTAATAATATCTACATATTCTTTCATAGTCAGCCAATGATATTGGTTAACCAACATATCCTCAATCAACGTAATAATTGCATATCCACCACCAATACTAAATGTACCGATTTGCCAAAAATTTATAATTAAACTCCCCAATGTTGCCGACATATTATCCTCTTTGACGAACTTTAAAATTAAAGATAATAGCATAAAAAGCCAATGAAAATAAAATCAAGAAAATTGCATTGATATTAAAAACAAAAACGGCAAAAAATATAACTAAGATAGTCAATTGGTTTAGAATCTCTTTAGAGCGGGAAACATTTTTTCCCATATCATAAACTACATCAATCATAATGGCTGCAATTGCAGCAAGCATACCTTTAAGAGCCGCATTAATCATATAGTTTTGAACAAGCTGTTTATAACAGCTAGCCACTATGGCAATAAAGATTAAAGGAGGCAAAACCGCAGCAATACAACTAATAACCGCACCACAAAAACCAGCAATTTTATATCCCGTAATCGCCGACAGATTAATTGCAATGGCTCCCGGTGCGGATTGAGCGATAGCATACATCTCAAGCAATTCATCAAAATCAAAAGCATTAGCTTTATCAATAAACTGTTTTTTCATTAGCGGAACAATCATATATCCGCCACCAACAGCTAAACAACTGATAATTATATTGGCTTTTATCAACCACAATAAACGATACCACAAAGGCTTATCTTGCACAACAAAAACTCCGATTATTATAACTAAATCACAAAATATCTTTCTGTCGTTAAAATTTCGTAAAATCCGCATAAACAATAATTAAGCAGTTGAATTTAATGGAAGATTTTCAAAATAAAGAAAAGCAGACATTTTATTACCTACTTTTTAACCTTGATAATGCTAGACTCACAATTTATGACTAAAAACTATTTACTCACCACATTTCCAGCAAGTTTGCTTAATTCCATAACACTAAATTGGACCTTAGGATGTGTCTTAATCTGAATCGGTTCATCAAACATCATAACTTTCCAATTAGGATTATCTATATTTTTAGGCTGCCCTTTATCATCCAATACATTTGCCAAAAGACCATTAGAAGTGACAGGTTTATAAGGCTTTTCCTTTTCTAATCCTGATTTCGCAAAGATATCAAATGCCGCTGGCGCATTTTTTGACGGATCAAAACTTGCCGTAATATGCCAAGGTTTTTGATCTATAGGACGTACCGCCATCCCGTTAACACGAACAATCAATGCTTCAAGACCATTACCATCATCTGCAATACCCACAACTTCAACAGATTCTGCTGGTTCTGGCAGCTTTGCATCAATACCTCCCATTGAAATCGTAATATGGTCATATTTAACCATAGGATATTTGGGAGGAAATATCTCCATCAACTTATTTTTGCTTTCCGTATCTAACTCATAACATATTGTACTCATAATTCCACCCTTCACATAAACAACACCATCTATATATTAGCATATTTTATTTAAAAAGCAAAAACTTTCATTATGATAAACCGTCATCATCTTTTAAAGCTAATCCAAAACAAAAACGGCAGGTTTTTATACCTACCGTTTGCAATTGGTGATCCCAACGGGATTCGAACCCGTGTTGCAGCCTTGAGAGGGCCGCGTCCTAGGCCTCTAGACGATGGGACCATATTTAGAACACCTAACTCATATTATAAATAAAATTATATTGCAAGCATTTTCTATCATATCGCCAATCTTTTTCAAAATAAAAGCGGCAGCTCATACAAACCACCGCTTTTACATATTATCAACTCAGTTTATTGTTCTTTCTTCTTTCGTTCAACTATGGTCTGCACCATAACATACAAAAGCGGAATAACAATCAAACCAAATATCGTTCCCACAAGCATTCCTGCAAACACTGGAACACCAACAGCAACACGAGAACCTGAGCAAGCCCCTGTTGCCCAAACCATTGGAGCCACACCAAGAATAAAGGTCAACGCAGTCATAAGCACAGCTCTAAAACGTTCTTTTGTACCTACAACCGCAGCCTCAACAATTGGCATTCCCTTTTCGTGTTCTGTTTTTGCAAATTCCACAATCAAAATTGCGTTTTTAGCAGACAAACCTACCAAAAGTACCAAACCTAGCTGTGCATAAATACTTAAAGGAAGACCTGTAACAAACATACCAATAAAAGCACCTAACATCGCTGTTAATACGGAAAGAATAACAGACAAAGGTATAGACCAACTTTCATATTGTGCCACCAAAAAGAGATATGCAAATAATATCGCCAACCCAGCCAAATACCAAATCTGTCCCTGATTACGTTTTTCTTGTAAGCTCATACCAGACCATTCATACGCATATTGACTAGATAATACCTCATCAGCAAGTTTTTCAACAGCTTCCATTGCTGCACCAGAACTGGAATTTTCTGCAGCAGAAATATTGATTGTAGCCGCAGCATATTGGTTATAACGGTCAACAGCACGAGGTAATGTAACTCTTTTAATCTCAATCAAACTACCAAGCGGCACCATATTACCAGTATTGCTTTGTACATAAAGATTTTTGATACTTTCCAGATTCTTACGATATTTCCAGTCAGCCATAACCATTACCTTGTTGGCTTGTGTACCAATATTCACATCATTAACATACATCGAGCCAAGATATGTCTGCAACGTAGAATAAATATTACCAATTGATACATCCATTAACTCAGCCTTTTCACGGTTAATATCAAGATATGCGTGCGGAGTCTTAGATGTAAATGTTGAATACGCCATCGCCACTTCTGGTAACTGATTTAACTTCATTAAAAAGTCATTCAAAGTTTTTTCTAGCGCTGTCATATCCGAATTTTCAATTGACTGCAAACGCAAATCCATACTGTTATTATGACCTAACCCAGGAATCGCTGGCATTTCAAACAACATAATATTTGCCTCTGGTATACCACTAACTGCAGCTTGCAAGCGAGTACGAATATTAGAGGAATAATCAAAAATATCTTTTCTTTCCCCCCAAGGTTTCAAAGCTATAACGTTAAAACCCACATTCTCACCTTGACCAGCTAAAATACTAAATCCACGCAAATTCATAATTGACTCAACACCCTTTTCATTTGGGAAAATACTTCTGGTCCTATCAATCACATCAAGCGTTCTCTTTCCTGCAGAACCTTCCGGCAATTGAATATTCGCCATAATCACACCTTGGTCTTCATCCGGCAAGAAAGATGATTTAATATTCATCCCCGCAAACATATTAAGCGCTAATAAAGAAAGTAAAATTGCAACAATAATAACCATTTTACGCCCTAAATAAGCAACAATCTTAACATATTTATTTTGCGTATTATGAACCAATTGATCAAAACGATATAAAAAACCAGATGTACGTGGTTTTGTCGGACGTAAAACCGTAGCACACAAAGCCGGGCTTAATGTTAACGCGTTAATTCCCGAAAACATCACTGCAAATGAAATAGCAATTGCAAATTGTTGATAAATACGTCCAGTCACCCCCCCCATAAAAGCAATCGGCACAAAAATCGTTGCAAGTACCAGCGTTGTAGCCACAACAGCAGAAGACACCTGTTCCATTGCCTTAATTGAAGCTTCTTTAGGAGTTAGTTTTTCCGTTTCCATTAAATATAAAACACGTTCAACCACCACAATCGCATCATCTACCACCAAACCAATTGCTAAAATAAAACCAAATAAAGTTAAAATATTTAAGTTATAACCTAGAGCCAACATCACCGCCAAAGTTGCAAGCAATGACACCGGAATAGCAATTGATGGAATAAGTGTCGCCCAAAAATTTTGTAAAAAGATATAACAAACCACAATAACCAAGAAGAACGTCAATACTAATGTAAACACAACCTCTTCAATAGAAACTGTAATAAATTCTGTTGCATCAAAGAAAACCCGCACCTCAAAATCTTCCGGATAATATTTTGATAAACGGTTTAACTCTTCTCTTACAGCTTGCATAGCTTTCAAAGCATTTGCACCTGAAAGCTTATTAACCATAATCGCAACGTTTGGTTGCCCATCCACGTCAGATTTCAAAAGATAGTTCTCTGAACCAATTTCAACTTTAGCAATATCTTTCAAACGAACTAATCCGCCCTCTGCTTCTGTGCGAACAATAATGTTTTCAAAATCTTTAGCTTCATTCAAACGTCCTTTAGTTTCAAGCGAGAAAACAACTTTACTTGTACCATCATTCGGTTCACCACCAACAGATCCCAATGACGGTTGATAGTTTTGGCTAGTAATCGCCGCACGAACTGCACTAATTGGCAAATTCAACGCAGACATCTTATCTGCATCTAGCCAAACACGCATACTTAAATCAGACCCCATAACATTCGCATCACCAACACCATATTGACGACCGAGGTTATTTTTAATATTATTGGTTACATAATTATTTAAGAAATTAACATCGTGTGTTCCATTTGGCGATATTGCCTGTAAAAATCCTAAAATTTCAGAAGATTTGCGTTGCACATTTACACCACGTGCTTGCACTTCATCTGGCAAACTGTTAATCGCTTTTTGCACACGGTTTTGAACTTTAACTTGCGCCAAGTCAGGATCTGTACCAATTTCAAAACTGATAGTCAATTCATAGCGTCCTGAATTATATGAAGATGAATTCATATACATCATATTATCTACGCCGTTAACTTCTTTCTCAATTGGAATAGCCACCGTATTAGCAACCGTTTCTGCACTGGCACCTGTATAATCAGCAGTCACGCTTACAGTTGGAGGGGTAATTTCTGGATACATAGCTACTGGAAGAGTAAATAACGCAATTACACCCGCCAAACTCATCACAATGGCAATAACCACCGCAAAGCGCGGCCTCTCAATAAAAAACTTAGAAAACATAGTTACGCTCCCTCAAACTATTTGGCTTCAACTTCTTTAACAGTTGCTCCCGGACGCATCATTCTGTTTTGCAATCCACTAGCAACAATCTTCTCGCCTACCTTTAAACCACTAGTAATGACTTGTTTTCCATCAAAGGCATCACCCAATTTTACTGTTCTCAAAGCAACCGTATTATCCGCCCCAATAACATAAACCTGCGAATTTTCATCATTTTGCATAATAGAAACTTCTGGAACAACAATCCCTTTCTTTGGATTCGCCGAGGTAATAAACATTTTAACATAAGCACCAGGTTTTAATAAGCCTTTATCATTGTTAATATCCGCATATACAGCAACAGTAGCCGTTCCCATATTGATTTCATTATTAGCAAAAACTTTATCCAGTTTTTCGCGGAAAATCTCACCACTTGCTAACTCAATATTGGCAACAAAGTCATTTAAATCACGCTCTCCACCCGCTTTCATCTCCAAAAACTCTTTATCAGTCAAAGAAAAAGCGATTCTAATTGGATTAACTTGAACAACTCTCGCCAAAGGCTCTGCTGAAGCACTAACATAGTTACCAACAGTCACTTTTGTTTTTCCGATGTAACCATCAATATAAGCCTTAACTTCCGTATTATCTAAATCAATTTTTGCCAAAGCCAACTGAGCTTCTGCCTGTGCAACAGATGCTTTTGCCTGCAAATACGCACTCTCTGCCGTATCAAATGTCGCTTTTGAAGCAATATTTTTAGCACTCAATTGTTTCTGTCTTTTAAAATCTCGTTCTGTCTTCGTTAGATTCGCCTTAGCACTCTCCAGTTGAGCCGCAGCTAAATCATAATTAGCTTGATAGCGATCTTTATCAATTACAAACAATGGCTCATCTTTAGTAACAAAGCCTCCTTCTTTAAAATTAACTTTATCCAAACTACCACTAACTTTAGCAACCACATCAACACTGTTAATAGCTTCAACTAAAGCAACGTATGTTTTAGGATTGTTAATTTCCACTTCTTCAGCAATCGCAGAAGTTACCGAAACCGCCGGCATTTGCCCATCAATACTTTTCTGCCCATAAAAATGACATCCAGCAACTGCTGCTAACAAAACAGCTGCTCCAAAAAATAAATAATTCTTTTTCATCAATACACCTTTTTCAAATTTTAAATTTTTAACTACATCAGCTGATATCTTCTTTGTCATTACAGTCCTCTCTATTTCCTTATACCATCAAACAATAATGTTAACCCCGTACGTATCATTCCAATTAAATCCAACTCAACCCTTTTACTAATAGAAGAAAAAATAATCCCCATATAAGTTGAGATGATGATGTGTTGAACAACATCAATATCTATTCCATCTTTAAGTTCACCACGTTTTTCAGATTCTACCAAAACTTGATTAACTTTTTCTAAATGCCAATCCTTCGTAGTTGTCAGAGTTTTAAAAACTCGATCCATTACCGCCTCAGACCATTCCATCTGACACATCACAAAACGCTGAAATCTTGAAAAGCGCAAATCTTTTTTTGCGGCATCAGCCCATTCAATAAAATATTCCAGCAAATCATCCAAAGTGTTCCCTTCTGGAAGTCTCGGAAGAATTTCTAATCGCTTACTTTCTGTATATTCAATAATAAGAGCAGCCACTAAATCTGCCTTATTTCTAAAATACCAATACACCGCACCTTTTGTAAACCCAGCACGCGCCGCAATTTCATCAAAAGTAGCTTTTGCATACCCTTTATCCGAAAAAACATCTAAAGCAGATTCTAATACCGCTTGTCTGGTCTTTTCCGCATCTTCTTTACATTTTCTTGCCATCTAGCCCCCTAATTTATAGATACATACTAAAATGTATGTTAATCACAAAACTAAAAGACACCAAATTTAAAAAATTGTCAAGAAGATATTTTTAATTTATTTTGCAAAATATTTACCTCTTTTTAATAAAGCGATTCTCACTATACACCTAACTTTAAGTTAGAAAGCTCTGCGAAAAAATCACGTTGATTTGGGCTAGCAATATATGCTCCCACCTTCACATCCTCATAACTTTTCAAATAAAACATCCGTTGTTTAATAAATTTTATACCGTCCAAAGAGTATGATAAAATATAATCATCACCAACACGATTAAGTCGAAACCAGATTTCATTAAGATTTTGATTAAGATTAAAACCACTCCAATCCGAATGTCCACCAATTGTCAAAGATGACGCTAAAACATCACTACCTGCATTTTCATTCATTAACGACACCTTAAACCAATTTCGCTCATCAATCCGAAGCATAACACCACATTGGGAAAACTTATCTAACTTATCAAATTTCCATTTCAAAGTGAGAAAAAAATCACCTGATTGCCGACAAAAGAAAAAGTGTCCATCATCTTTTTTAAATCCACGATGAATACTCTGCCAAAAATCTGTATCAGCACGTGCATAAATTACCATTGCATCGTTTTCAAACCGTACATTTTCAGGATCATTATACCATTCAAAGTTCTCAAGTTGCTCAAAGTGCATTAAAATGTCCTCAATTGCTCATCTGCTGAATCTTTTAAAATATTTTCCAATTCGGTATTTTTAGTTTTAGGAGACATAATTACCAAATTAACAATCTCATCTCCAATTTCTTTTTTCGTCTTTATACCTTTACCTTTAAGACGTAATTTTTCTCCACTTGACGAATATGCAGGAATAGTCAGATTAACCTTACCACTAATAGTCGGCACAATCACTTTTGCTCCCAAAACAGCCTCTTTCATCGAAATCGGTAAATCAATAAAGACATTTACCCCCTCTGCCTTAAAATATGGATGCGGTCTAACATTAATTGTAATCAAAGCATCTCCGTTTACACCACCGTTAAATCCAGCATATCCCTGCCCTTTAAGACGCAAAACTTGCCCAGAAACCGTCCCTGCAGGAATTTTTACATTAAGCTGCTTTCCATTCATAATGATATTTTTTTCAACGCCTTTTGCCACATCTAAAAAATCAACATCTAAAGAATATGCGATATCTTGTCCTTTTTGCGCACGATTCGTTCCATAGCCAGCACCACCAAAACCTCTTCCTCCTGCATTACTGAATTGACTAAAAATATCTTCTCCAAACAATGAAGAAAAATCAAATCCAGCACCATCAAATCCATTTGCTGAATAAGTATGATAATCTCTACCTGAGTTAAACCCTCCAGCCCCAAAACCAGTTGGCTTACCCTCTGCATCTATCTCATTATTATCATATTTCTGACGTTTATCTTTATCACCCAAAATATCATACGCTGCAGATACTTCCTTAAACTTTTCTGCAGCACTTTTATCATTTTTATTCAAATCAGGATGATACTGACGAGCAAGCTTACGATATTGAGATTTTATCTCAGTCGCTGTTGCTGTCTTGCTCACACCTAATACATCATAAAGATTCTTTACCATTGCTCATTCCCTTCTATTTCTTATTTTAATATAGGGAATAACAATTTAGATTGCAAGATTAACGCAATCAAATGTCGCACGCATAAAACCATTATGATACATATTAACTTCTCTTAAATACGGAGATGCACCTAAAGCAATATCTGCACAATATAACGACGCTAATGGAGATATTTCATCAACACGAACACTCTTATATTGATAAGTAACAAAGCTTTCTCCTTCATTAACCACAAACACATCATTAGCCGTCAATGCTCTTTCAGAAATATTACTATCTTTAAGCGTCCCCTCTGTATAGTAATTTTCATCAACAGGATTCCCTTCTTCATCCATCAATATATACTTTGTCGTACAGGCATTAAACATCAACGCCGCAATTAACATCAATATCTTTTTCATATCAAATCTCCTTATTTGAGTTCGTCATAAATTTGTTTACCTGTTTTTTCTAAAATACGCATAATTCTTCGATTTTTAGCCTCATTTGGTCTTGAGTTATCAAGTTTAGCCATCATCTTGCGCAAATCATCCTGAAAACGCTCATATTCCCGCAATTTATCAACATCCGGTTTTAACTCTGCATCATTCATTTTATGGTCAGTAATAACTTTCAGCACCGCCACATATTTTGCTTTATTTAACGCCGCTGTTTGCGCATACACTGAACTTGTCATCAGTACGAACAACAAAACTAAAAACACTCTTTTAAGCATATCAATACTCTTCATAAACAAAATTTTGCTTGCATATATTCTTCGTTATCATATATAACTTAATAAAAACCTAAAAACCCATAACAATCTGATAAAAAGATTTATTTTATGAAAAAAACAATATGGATACTACTAGATAATCGCATCGGAAGCAGACATCAAGCTGAAGGAATTGCAAACTACCTAGATAATACAAAATTTAAAATTATATTCAAAGAGATAGAATACACCCGTTGGGCATCACTTCCTAACATTATTCGCGGAAAAACTTTAATTGGTATTACCAATACTTCTAAACAACAATTAACATCTCCTTTTCCAGATTTTGTATTATCTGCAACACGCCGCACCGCCCCTGTTGCTCGATGGATAAAAAAACAAAATCCCACCACAAAGCTCTTCCAACTTTTACACATTGGCAAAACAGGAATTAAGGATTTTACAACCGTTTTTGCCCCTGAGCACGATAGCCACAAGCATAAAGCCTCCAACATCCATTACACTATCGGCTCTCCTCACTTTGTAACAACAGAAAAATTAGCACAAGCACGAGAGAAATGGGATCCAATATTTTCCTCATTACCACACCCCATAACTGCAATCATTATCGGAGGCTCCATAAAAAAACATCCCTTCTCATTACAAAATGCTGAAAATTTAGCAACACAAATTAAACAATTAAAAACACAAGATAAGGGCTCCATACTACTTACTACTTCCCGCAGAACTGGCGCGGAAGCAGAAAAAATCATAGTGGAAAATCTAAAATCTATACCACAATATGCTTATTTATGGGGAGCTAGCGGAGAAAATCCATATTTAGGTTTTCTATCGTGTGCTGATAATATTATCGTCACGGGAGATTCTGTTTCAATGTGCTGTGAAGCGACTGCAGCAAATAAACCGTTAGCAATTTTTACAGGAAAAAACTGGTTAACTCCAAAACATTTACGCTTTGTACAATCCCTATATGAACAGAACTATGCTGAACCATTTTCCTCACAATCATTCAACACCATAAAAAAAACAGAAAAACCATTAAACATTGCTCAAGAAATTGCTGAATACTTAGAAAACATTGAATAACAACGATGAATCAACCTTATATATCATACAAAGCCTTTTTAGTTTTTCCATAAGAATCTCGTGTGAAATATTACTATTCAGCAATTCAATTATCTGCCTCAATAAATCTGAGATATCCGCCTCTCTCTGTTCTTTTTCCTTATGAACTAGCGCATTGATATGGTGTAGTTTTTCATATGGACTTCTTTCAGCATCCCATTCCAACAATTTCGCCGGTTTCGAAAACAAGAAATATAAATCATCGTGTTTTAAACTTGTTTTGGATACCCTTGGATGATATGCTGCAAGTATTTCTTTTGCAATTCCCCCCTTGACATCATCAAATTTATCATCTGTAACATCATCAGAAAATTTACAAACGCGGTCCAACCAACATTTTTTTTCATATTCATCACACAATTTTTCACACAAATTGATAATTTTCGGAAAATCTTTTGCATTTTCATCAAGAGGATTCTGAATAAATTTATAAACGCATAATTGATAAATTTGCGCATATCTTTTCTCTACCATTGCGAATGTTTTATAGTTCATACACCTAAATCCTTTAATAAATTTTATTACAATTAAATCACAACAAAATAAAAAATCAACTACTTTTATATAAAAAATAAATTTAACACATAAAAACATAGTATATTATGCAAATATAACAAATAAAATAACCTAGAAGAGGTGTAAAATAAAAAATAAAATTAAAATCAAGTAAAATAATAATTGCATTTTTAAAAAACAAACCTATACTAAAGTTAAACAACTTATAGGAGAATAAAAATGACTTTACTCACCAATCGAGTTATTTGCATTAACGAACGCAAAACAAGCATCCGGCTCGCAGCCGCAGAATGGAAAGCAATAGATGCAATCTGCAAAAAAGAAAATATGAAACGCAAAAAATTATTTGAAATTATCGATATAAATCGAGACAAAAAATTAGGACTAACCCCATCAATACGCTTATTCACTCTTATTTATTATCAAGACGCTTTATTAAAAAAACAACAAAAAGACAAACCAAGCATTCTACAGCACGCCATATTTGAGGCTGTAAGAAAAATTATCTAATACAAAGAAAAGGAACAAAAAATGATAGTACTAACAAATAAGATAATATATATTACCAACAAAAAAACAAGTATGAGACTTGCCAGCGCAGAATGGCTTGCATTGGATTCTATTTGCAAAAAAGAACGCGTTAAAAGAAATTATTTAATCGAGTTAATCAAAAAAAATAAAGATACCAAAATGGGATTAACCAGTGCTGTACGTCTTTTCACGCTTATATATTTCTATCACCTGCTAATTGATAAAAAACAAAACTATGCTTCCCCAATCTACGAAACAAATACCCCCATTTATGATGCAATAGGCGGAATTCTTTAATATAATTATATCATTTATGACCAAAAATACGTTTTTTAGCATCAGCTAAACATTTATTTCTTTCATAAATATTTACACTGCCATTTTTGACAGCCTCCTTATAATATGCAATCTTAAAGTCAATCTTCTCCATATACTGATTAAGTTGCTGCATCTGCTCTTCAATTTTCACCTTTTGAAATTTAAACATTTCAAGACGTTCTTGCAGCGTCGAATCACCTACTTGACATAAATCCATATATCGTTTGATATCTTTTAACTGCATCCCTGTTCCTTTTAAACATTCTAAAATCAACAGCCAATCAATATCATCATCTTCAAAAACCCGAGCCCCTGAAGACCCTTTTTTAACAAAAGGCAATAAACCTTCTTTGTCATAATAACGCAATGTGTGTGCTGTTAAACCTAATTTCTTCGCAACCTGACCTATTGTATAACGCATATTTATCTCCTTTTTTAAAAAGTTTACGTCATCAATCAGAAATGTCAATCAAAAGATTAAACATAAAGTTAGCTCCAACACTAAAAAAACAATTTTAACAACAACACCCAAGAAAGTCTGTTAGAATTATTTAAAAAATATTGATAATAAAAACTCTTGTTCTACAATTTCTATAAATATTAACGGAATAAAACCTATGAACAACAAGAGCATACAAAAATTAAGATTTTTAATAGCTTTTTTAGCCGCCATTATATACATTGCCGGATTTTTAGGATTTTTCTATCCCATAAAATTATTTGATATAAATATAGCCCCACTCATCCAAAGAATCCTCACTGATTTCACATTATTTACCGGTTTTCTACTATTATTTGTTTTTGCAATTACCCTAATTTTTGGTAGAATATATTGTTCCACACTTTGCCCTTTAGGACTTTTTCAAGAACTCTGTCTTATTTTATTTCATCGTAAAAAACTACCTCAGCATAAAAACAGAAGCCTCAAATATTTCATTACAGCCATCACATTTGGCACACTCTTTAGTGGAACAGCTGCAATCATACGCTTAATAGATCCATACACCATTTTCGGTTCAACACTAAGTGGAGTAGCATTTGGCATAGCTGTTACAATTTTTATAGCAATCTTAACAGGTATTCAGGGACGATGGTTTTGCACAAACTTATGTCCAGTCGGTACTCTACTAGGTTTGATTTCTCGCAAAGCATACAACAAAATATATATTCAGTCAGATGTCTGTGTTGCCTGCGGTTTATGTGCACAAAAATGCCCCTCTGGCTGCATAGATTTCAAAAACAAAACCGTAAACAATGAACTATGCATCAAATGTTTTAAATGCTTAACTCTCTGCCATAACCACGGTTTAAATTATGGTCATCCAACTAAGAAAAAAACATTGTTTTCTCCATCACGACGCCGTTTCCTTATTGGATCAGCTGCGTTGCTTACCCTTGCAGCCGCATATAAAACAGGAATCAAAATAAGCTCAAATATTGCAGCTAAAGTTAAAACGATTCTTCTCCCTCCTGGAGCAGTCTCCGCTAAACACTTTGCCAATAAATGCCTAAACTGCAACCTCTGCGTTGAAAACTGCCCAATGAAAATCATTAAAAAGAAAGATGACAGCTTTCCCACCGTTCACATTGATTTCGGTAAAAACTACTGCTCATATAATTGTAATAAATGCTCAAATATATGTCCATCTGGCGCAATTAGCCGTTTAAGTTTAAAAGAAAAACGCAAAACACAAATCGGTATCGCAAACTTTAACCCAGATATATGTATCCAATGTGGCTTATGCGTCCGAGAATGCCCTCGTTCCGCAATCTCTAAACAACAAGGTGATTTTCCAATTATCAATACAGATATCTGTATTGGCTGCGGTGCTTGCCAAGCAGTTTGCCCTGTATCAGCAATAAAAGTCACCCCCACTGAAACACAAAAAATATTACTAAAATAAGGAGAATATAAAATGTCATTAGGAATTAGTGAAATTATTTTAATCTTAGTTGTCGTCCTTGTTCTTTTCGGCGGCAAACGCATTCCTGAGTTAGCAAAAGCCCTTGGAAAAGCTTCCTATGAATACAAAAAAGCTAAAGAATCCCTACAAAACGAAGCAACAGATTTTAAAAATGCCATTGAACAAGCAGCCACAGAGGAAGAACACAAAAAAGACAAGTAATGACAGAAACAGAAGAAAATACACCCAATCTAATCACTCATCTGGAGGAATTGCGTAACACTCTTATCCGGTGTTTTATTGCTATCGGTATTATTCTCCCTATCTGCTTATACTTCTCCCCAACACTATTAGATATTCTAACCAAACACCTTATCAACAATCTACCAATAACCTTAAACTTTTTCTCCCCGATGGAAATTTTTATTTTGCAAATAAAAACCGCCATTATCTTAGATATTTTAATATGTTTTCCATACATCGCCAAACAACTATGGAATTTTATCCTTCCTGCCCTTTATGATAACGAACGCCATTTCATAAAATCTATCGTCCTAACATCTAGCACTCTATTCATCATTGGAGCTACATTCTGTCTATTTTTTATCCTTCCGCTAATTATCCGATTCGGTACAAACTTTGCTACTGCAGAAATAAACGCAGTTTTAGGTATATCAAATATTATCAGTTTAAGCTTACATTTATCTGTTATTTTTGGTTTAATGTTCCAATTTCCGCTAATTACATATTCACTTATCCGAGCCAACATTGTTTCATATAAAGCCGTTAAAGATAAACGGCCATACGTTTTCACATTCATTTTAATAGTTTCTGCTATACTTACGCCTCCAGATATCATTAGTCAGCTAATGTTGACCATCCCCACTTATATTTTATTTGAACTAGGATTATATTTTTCAAGAAAATTATCCCCCCCACAAAAAAGAGCTTGACTTAGAGTAACCTCTAAAACTTATAGTACTTTTGTTTGAAACATATAAAGGAGAAATTATATGAAAAAATTATTGAATTTAGCAGCAATTTTAACCGCAATCACAGTACTTATTAACCCTACCTATGCAGAAGAGAAAAAGGAGAACTCTATGCCTGAAAACACTAAAATCCTAATAGCTTATTACTCTTGGTCTGGCAACACTAAAGAAGTTGCCGAAGCAATCCAAGAAAAAACCGGAGGCACACTCTTTCAGATTGAAACCACAAAACCGTATCCTGAAGAATACCGTGCAACAACTGAACAAGCTAAGAAAGAAATTAACGATGGATTCCGCCCCGAGTTAAAAGACAAAGTTGCTGATATCTCTCAATATGATGTTATTTTCATCGGCTCACCAAACTGGTGGGGAACAATTGCACCAGCAGTCAGTTCATTCCTTGCCTCTTATAATCTCAAAGGCAAAAAAATCATCCCATTCATCACACACGGTGGCGGCGGCGTTCAAAACACCATTAAAGATCTAACCGCTCAATGTACTGAATGCAACGTTGTTTCAGATGGTTGGGTTGGATATAGCAGCCGTACTTTTGGTATTAGCGGTTGGCTAAAAGACATAGGTTTTAACAAATAATCTTTGTCAACATCTCCAAAAGCTCTATCTTCAGATAGAGCTTTTTTTATGTTTGCACTTCCAAACCTAAAAAAAAGAACTACATAACATTATCATCATAACAGAAAGGATAGAAACAATGCATAATGACAATAACAGAGTTCTCTCATCAATCATCTTGGCCCTCGGATTAACTGCCGCCGGTTTCTTCCCAGGATATTACTATTACCAAGCTAAAAACAACAATAACACTGTCAGTGTAAAAGGTTTAGCAGAAATGAATGTTAAAGCCGATTTAGCTATATGGAAACTCAAAATTGTAACAACTGGTAACGAACTCATCCCCGCACAACAACAGATCTCAGCGCAAACTACCGAAATCAATAATTTTTTGCAACAGCAAGGTTTTAAACCATCAGAAATAAACATCGAACGCATAGAAACAAACGACCTTATGGCAACGCCATATCGTGGAAATGATGCAAATTCTTCCCGCTTTATCCTCTCTCAAACAATTACAGTTAAAAGCAATAATGTTGAATTGGTTGAAAAATCCCTTCCTAAAACCGATTCGCTTATCGCAAAAGGCATAATTTTTGATACCTCATACAACGACCCTGTATCATATATCTTTACCAAACTAAACGATATCAAACCACAAATGCTAGAACAAGCAACACTAAATGCAAGAAAAGCAGCAGCTGAGTTTGCCAAAAGCTCAGGCAGCAATGTTGGCAAGATTCGCCGCGCAAATCAAGGTATCTTTTCCATTCTTCCTCGTGAACAAACAGCAAACAGTTTTGAAGCTCAACAAATAGAAAAAACAATTCGAGTCGTTTCCACCATAGAATATTGGCTAGAATAAAATTATCCCCTCAAAAAGCCCTGTTTTGTTTACAGGGCTTTTTTTGAAATAAAAATAAAATCTAATATTTAAGCATTAAATCAGCCAACAAACGTCCCCATTCTTCAGTTCCTTTTTGCAGATTATCAAATTCATCATCCCTAATTTCGATCAAAGCATAATCAAGATCTTTTTCTTCACCGCAAATAATCGCCGCACCAGTGTTATATTTCCTTAAATCATAAGGAACATTTTCTCCCACATTTTTAGAAGTTTTTTGTAAATTTTGATAAAGATAATCTGCAAACATTGCTGGTTTATGATATAATACTCCCGCCTGCCACGGACGATAACTTCCACCACGAAGCTGAGGTGTATAGCTATGAATAGAAAAGAGTATCGGTTTTTCCTTTCTTTTAATCAAGTCATCAATATATCCGTTAATTGCCGCATAATATGGAATATAAAACGTCTCGATTCGCTTCTTTTTCTCTACCTCAGAAATATTTAAATTACTAGGAATAAGTGTTTTATCACTTTCTTGCAAAATCAACTCGTCTTCACCAATTCTTCTATTCAAATCAATCAATAAACGAGAATATTTCCCTAAAAAAGACGCACAGCCCAATTCTTTAGCAATAAACCGACAAACTTCCGCAGCTCCTTTATCCCTTGCAATATGTCTATTCAGCTCCTTTTCTGACAATCCCAGATTTTCATACTCCCAAGGAATATCCGCTGAAGCGTGCTCACAAGTCAAAATAAACCGACTATTTTTTGTTGGCGCAATAAACTCAAACATTTTACCTTCCACGATTCAGAACCTCCCTCAATTTTTTGTTATAACTCGGATTGATATATTGCAATTTTTTTGTTTCATTTAATGCTTGCATAACCAATCTTGCATATGTCTGTTCGCCCTCCACAACCTCTTTAGTAACACCGCGTTTCATAGGACTATATGTATCATAAGCCACCTGATAATAATACGGCAACTTATGTTGAACAGTTTTCTCATCTGATTGACAATTATTATGCCAATTATACTTATTAAGCAATAATCTATTAATATGTTGTGGAGCATTAGCCACAGCAGAACTAACAAACTCACGATTAAACTGTAAAAAAGCCTCCACAAATCTCTTATTAAAATTCGCATTCATAAAACGCATCTCAACCGTTTTATCTGGTAAAATATTTAATGTCTTATATTTATGCCCAAAAGCAGACATCTCCTCAAGCTGCTTTTTGTCTGCGCATAAATCCACCATCACACAAAGAAAAGGATAATCTCTCTCACTATTATTACTTAAGTTTCTACTGATATAAGTAGCATACAAAAGCTTATTATCTCGTCGTTCAGGCGCTGCAAATGCACTCACAATTTCCGATTCGTGCTGCATCATCCGTTTAACCAAACGCTTATACGTATCTAATGTAAAACCTGCCGCTGACAAATGCTGGTGTAATGAGCAATGCACATTAACATGCCCCTCATCAAATGCCTCCATAATTTTCAAACAACGCTGTTCGTCATTTTTATTTCTCATCACCGAGCTAGCATATTCAACTGCAGCTAAACCATTATAACGTGTCAGACTCTCATCCCGCATAATCACGCCAGCAGAATCTTCATCCATATATACTGAACTATCTTTATTAGAAGAATATATTTTTTTCCAGCCATTCGTAACTTTCAAATAATCAATCAATTTTCCATAATCACCATATTCTTCTGGTACATAAAATTCCAATTCAAATCCACAAGGTAAATATCCATTCTGTGGCGGAAGTCCTTTATCTTCTACCTGAAACATATCTTTCAACGTCTCATCCATTGCATTGATACGATACTCACGATACATCTGATTGCGCAAATCTCGTAATTCCTGCACATTTTTCCGTCGATTCGTAAAATTATATTCTCCTTGATACGGATAGCCCTTCGTCACATTTCTCCGCAGATACACATCTGCAGCATACAACGCCCTCTGATAAACATTTTCCTTTCTTGTAATTTCAGAATAATTTTGCTTCAAAAATTCTAAAATATCACGCCCTACCATCAAACCATACTGGTTAGAATATGGCATATTCGGCTTAACAGACCAACCGCCAAATTCCCGTTGATGGTCTTCCGGAGCTGCAAAACTATACACAAACTGCCTAAAGTCAAACCCAAACGCCTCCACACCATTTAACAACGCTGTCAATCTATGTTCATTATTCCCCGCATAATCAGATGTTTTTAATAAACTAAGTTGGGGTTTATCATTATTGTAATCAGCCACATTTTGCGCAACTTCATCAACAAATTCTGCAAACTTCTTTGCTCCATCTACATCATAAGTTTTATGAAAATGAACCAATAACCCTGCAAACGGCGCTAACATATTATCAATATGCCAATCATAATAAAATTGTCTAAACTTAGTTCCACCAACCATCTTAAAATAGTCATTAAACCCTTGCTTAACTTCCTCAACCGTATTTTCTATATTATTTGTCATTTTTCTTTCCTGATTATCTAAAAATTTAAACGTCTACATCACATTACTAAAGTGTGTCTGTACTCCCCTCTGAGTACCCACACTTTAATCAATAGACCAAAATACTCAGAGGCTGATAATCTGGAACAAAATCAAAATAAAGGAAATGCACAAAGCCAAACGAATGCTTTTTTCAGCACCACTTATCAAAAATAAATTTTGACCTTGATTAAACATATTTTTCCTTTTCTAAACTTAACTTTAAAATAATATTCTTTTAAATCTCAGATTGTCAACCATTTTTTCAACAAAAAAGCATCCGGTTTCCCGAATGCCTTAATCAGTCTTCTCATATCGTTTTTTGATAAAACGAATACGCCTCATCAAACGACGTACCTTTTTCAAATTTATGCAGAATTTCTTCATTTTGCATAAATTCATCCATTTTCTTTAAGCAAACCGCAGTCAACATAGATTTTCTACGATTATATTCACACATCAAAACCAAGATTTTATCATCTACGTTTTTCAGTGGTGCAAACAACTTATCAGTTTCATCCATACGAAACATCTTTGTTGTACAAGAAAAAATTTGCGAACTACCAACTATATTGCCATAAAAAAGCCCATTGCGCTCTAAAGCATAAAAACTTCCAAGAAACGCCCCATTTTCACGATCATATAAGCTAAAAAGCTTAATATCCTTAACCGAAGAACATACAGGTTCTTTCGTCTGATACGCCATCGCCATTAAAAGCGACTCCATCAAATCCGCCGGATGAACAATATTATACGGCATCTCCAACAACACACGCGCAACACCTTCAGATTTTTCCTCACAACGCTCATCTTTCTGAGAAAATAGTCGCAATAACTTTTTAAAAATATTCATAAACACAAAAATTTAAGTTATACAATAGTAATTTATTATCGCAACTATACCTTAATTCCTAAATTTTTCAAGAATCATTTTTCTGCCCAAACTACTATTACCCTAAAAAATTATACTTTATATAAAGAAAAAACAAATTTTCTTTTATCATCGACAGCATATTTAACATCACTAACAGAGGCATTATTGTTACCGAACGAATTCTTGAGAGACATATTCGCACAAACAAATAACAATAATAGCAGACAACGTTAATTGTCTGCTATTATTGTTTAACTTCTAAATTTTATTTCTTTTTTTTAACCTCTGTCACACCATTGGAAGAGTTAATATAGTGCATAAATTCTTTCGCAAACGCCCAAAAAGCAGCGGTTTCTTCAGGTTGTTGAATATTAACTGGATGATATTTATCATCTTTAGTATTGCTTTCATCAACCCGAAACGGAAAAATTTCTTCCTTATCTTTATCAAATAAAGTCATATAGCCATTCTTTATCTTCACCATTCCCAAATTATCATTATCAAAAAACAGTGGCTCATCATAGCTAATTTCACCATCTTCAAACATCAATGGAATAAGACACAAACTTTCAGGCTTAAACGCCACCGCATAATACCAATAGTTAGTTGTCGTAACAACAGCTCCACCACTACCACTTATTGCAAAATCTTCTCTCGTCCCATATGCCACCATATAAGACTCTCCATCATCTAACGCTTCAGCAACAATCTCTGATATTTTTCTTTTTTCTTCGCTATTTACACCTCGTTTCTCATCAATTGTAATTTTAATATACATCACAATAAATAAAACCAAAAAAATCATACCGATTGTTAAATTAGACATAGCTACCCCTTTCAAAATTAAATCGTTTTATAATATGCTCGGTTAAAATTCTTTTTCCCATTTTTAATGTAAGTAATATCAAAAGTCTTAACATCTGTATACATATAAATCTTCGTAAACAACATCACATTTGAACTTATTTCAGAAAATGAGATTTCGCCCAACTCATCAAAACGCCATTTCTTTTGGCAAAATTCAATCCCCTCTTCATAAAATACAATATAATCTTTAAAATGAACTAACGGTAAAAGCGCCCATCCCACCATTGTCAAAAGAATAACAGCAAAAAAACACACACCAAAAATACTACGAACAGCCTCAACAGAATGCCCTCTAACACCTGCAAAAATAATTACTGCAATAATTAAAATCTTAACAACTGTTTCCGAAATAATTTTACCAAGATGAACATCTGCCTGTGAAAGCTTCGCACCCAATTCCATACTTAATTCGTCCTGCATTTTAAAATCTCATCTATTTTAAAATAAAAATGGTCGGAACGAGAGGATTCGAACCTCCGACTTCTTGCACCCCATGCAAGCGCTCTACCAGGCTGAACTACGTTCCGACAACTTCTTTATCTATAAATCTCTCTCACCAAAATTGCAAGTAAAAAGTTATTGATTTTTACACCTAATCCCTATAAACTCAGCGATAACAACAAATTATGATGTCTAACTATAATTCCCTATATTATGAGTAAAAAACAAATTAACGAAAAACAGCTCTTAACCGAAGCTAGAGCTTGGTTTGAGCAAAAATACAAAAAATCTCCAAGAAATTGCGGTATAAAATTCATTCAAATCTGGCACAAACCCACCCCTTTCAGAAAGACCACTGCTGTTGTCTTTGCCCCAACAGAAGAAATAGGAAAGGCTTTTATATGGGAACAAAACGCCATTTTCCGCTCAATGAGCAATTTTTGGATTGTGGTTGTTTGTTATTTCATCTTCGCATTTATTTTTATACATACACTCTCTCAGCAAGATGAAAAAACAGCAATGGCAATCACCATTTTCTTTACCGCTCTTTGTGGATGCGCGGCAGCATTTTTTCTCTTTCTAGGAAAAAAATGCAAAAAGCTTGAGAAAATCCACCAATGGAATGTTGAGGTATATTACCCACAACAGTAACTAACTATTAAAGCGTTATTCAATATGAATAACGCTTTTGTTTTATAAAAAAGACCGCCGAAGCGGTCCGAAGTTGAAATGAAACTCAACTTATGCAGAAACTTTCTCTGCAACAACTTTTTTAATTTTTCTTGCTTCTGCTGTCAATTTGCTATCTGGAGTAGACATCAAAAATGCATCCAAACCACCTTTGTGTTCAATAGTACGCAAAGTGCTTGTACAGATACGCAATTTATAAACTTTACCCAAAGCTTCGCTCAACAACGAAACAATTTGCAAATTTGGCAAAAAGCGACGACGGGTTCTATTGTTCGCGTGGCTTACATTATTACCGCTCATAACGCCTGTGCCGGAAATTTCACATTTCTTAGCCATTTTTTTATCCTTTACTCAAAAACTTTTGCCTATACATACAAACATAATCCCAATAAGTCAAGCAAAATCTTCGTACAAACTTTAAAAAAAACTAGATTTTTCAAAAAAAGCGTTGTATAAACCTATTTCGCAAATGATATTTGCTGCGTGTACCCGTAGCTCAATTGGATAGAGTGTTGGCCTCCGACGCCAAAGGTTGCGAGTTCGAACCTCGCCGGGTGCACCATTTCTCCCCCTAATAAATAGACTTAAACCTACTGTATCTGTTCTAAACAGAGCTTATATTATGTGCGTAACATTTACAGGAGGAAAATTTATGTCACATTTAATAAATCCATTAAAAAAATATTATGAAGGTGGTTTTGAATGGCAACCGCAAAAAGCCCCTGGGGTACAAGCTAAAATGCACCCAATTCCAGACTGTGGCGAAAAGACATACCAAGGTAGCGGAAAACTAAAAGGACGAAAAGCACTAATCACCGGTGGCGATTCGGGAATTGGACGTGCTGCAGCAATAGCCTTTGCCCGAGAAGGAGCTGACGTTGTCATTAATTACCTACCTTTTGAAGAAGAAGACGCACAAAATGTTAAACACATTATTGAACAAGATAATGGTAAAGCTATTCTTATCCCTGGAGATATTAGCGACGAATCATTTTGCAAAGAACTAATTAAAACAACGATTGATGAACTTGGAGGATTAGATATTCTATGCCCCAATGCTGGCGTTCAAACCGCCAATAAAGATATCACAACATTACCAACCGAACAAATTATTCATACTTACGCCGTTAACGTTTTTGGAATGATGTGGCTCGTGCGAGAAGCTGTTCCACATATGCACCCCGGCTCAACCATCATCAACACCACATCTATTCAGGCTTACCAACCATCTGAGGATTTACTCGACTACGCTGGCACAAAAGCTGCGATTCGCGCCTTTACACAAGCCGCAGCCAAACAACTTGCCCCCAAAGGTATTCGTGTAAATGCTGTTGCCCCTGGACCAATTTGGACTCCTTTACAAATTTGTGGCGGACAACTCAAAGAAAGCTTACCCGAATTTGGACAAGATACCTTACTCAAACGAGCAGGACAACCTGCTGAACTCGCTGAAGTATATGTATATCTTGCATCTGAAGCTTCAAGCTATGTCACAGGCTCCATCTATAGCATAACTGGTGGAATGCTCACTGCCTAACTTACAAGCGCCTCAAAAAGGCGCTTTTTTATTTCACAATTTTCAACTTATCAAATAAACAATCTAACCGCCGTCGCATACAATATCTAGCAAATGGAGTAACTACTCTTTCTAACCCTAAAAAAGTCCAAGGCTTATATTTTTCAAAACTTTTAAGATCAATGTAATACACTCGTTTCTGCCCATCTTTAACTTGAACAATAAAATTCTGCAAATTAAAATCATAAAAGAAAATATCATATTACACCAAACAACCCGCAAAATATCGTATTTGACTTAATATTTCCGAATCAACACCCTTTGTTTGCACATAATAGAGCAGTGATTTAGAATACAAACCATTACCATCACGTAACAATTCACAAACCAGTCCTTTACCCAAATTAGTTTCAACCAGTCTCTCCTCATATACAACAATATGTTCCCCCAAAATAGGTTTCACAAATAAATATGTGTTTAATTCTCTAAACAATAACTCATTATCCTTAGGATGAATAGAAATTTTAACACATTTATTTGAATATACCGGATGTTCAAAACATATCCTCTTTGCTCCTCTACCAATAAAATAGAGAAGATGCAGAAAAAATATCCCAAAGAGTAGTTGAAATTCTTGAAAAAAACGAATTGAACGCAATATTACTAAATTGCAAATATCTAAAGAAACAGGAATTAGCCAAACCGCAATTACTCTAATGGTAAATAAACAAAACAGCCCCACATTACGTAGCCTAATGATGGTTTCTTCTTGTATTGGCATAGATTTGAAAGAGATTATCGCAGAAGCTGAAAAATCTGTAACACTTAAATAAAATTCATAATCATAAAAACGCCCCCAATTTTGAGGGCGTTTTGCTTTATATCCAATCACAAATTATTCTTCGTCCTCGCTATCATCATCGTCGTCATCACCTTCAAGTTCTTCAATTTCAATAGCATCTTCTTCCTGCATAGCTCGAATAATCCACGCCTGTTTAGCATAAAGTGCTAAATAATCTTCAAATAAATTAGCAATCTGAAAATCATCCTTTTTATCTGCCTCATCACGAATATCTTTCGCCATTGCCATAATATTTTCACAATCAGATGCTAACTCGTCAATAACTTCATAACCAGTATAATCACGAGGTTCAACTTCTTCTACTGTTGTATTTTCTAAAAACTGCGCCATTGTTCCCATCGGCATTCTATTTTGTGTTTTCATCACTTCAGCAAGTTCATCAAACTGACATTGAAACATCTTATAAATTTCTTCTGTCATTTTATGAATAACCGGAAAGTTTGGTCCCACTACATTCCAATGCAAATTGTGAACTTTAATATTCATAACTGCCAAATTTGCTAAAAAAACATTTAATTTATCAATTTTATTCGCCATATCATTTCTCCTCTATTATCAAAATTTACCCCATCTAAATAATCATTTTCTCACATTTTCATAGAGGCTATAAATAAAAGAGATATAAGAAAAGCCGCCCTTATAAAAGGACGGCTTTTCTTTAATCAAAAACCTGCACAAACCGATGTAATTCAGTGTCATACTGCAAATGAAGAACAGCACAGTTATCAAATGAAACATCTGTAAGTTTGTAACCAAACTGAAGAGCACTCAAAACGCCTGCGTGGCAAACCACACAAACAGTACTTTTAGACCAACTAAATGAATGCTTTGCAACAATTCGCCCCAAACAACCATCTACGCGCTCAAAAACTTCTCGTTTACTTTCTCCATTCGGAAAACGCAAATCAGCAGTTTCATCTGTAGGCCATAAGAGAGAATCTATAATCTCTGAGCCATAACGTTTTTTAGTTTCTTCTAAAGAAACTCCTTCCTCATCGCCAAAATCACATTCACGTAAATCTTGCATAACAACAAAATCAAGACGTCCCCTGGCAATAGCTTTAGCTGTCTGAACAGCACGAAGAAGCGGTGAAGAATAAAGAGTAAAATTCATTGAACGAAATTTTCGAGCCAATTCCTCTGCTTGTTGTAACCCGATGTCTGTCAAAACAACATCCGAACCACTACCAGCCCAAACACCTTGTACATTCATAGCTGTTTGTCCGTGACGACAAATATAAAAATCTATCTTCATAATATAAAAAATAATTAAATTTTGCCACCACTATAACAATATTTTTTATTTCTGCAATACCTTTAAATACAACGCCATATCATAGAAAGTTCAATTTCTCCTGTATTTTTATCAATCTTTTCGCTTTGGACCGCAAAACCACTATCTTGATAAAATTTCACTGCACGATTGTTTTTTTTATACACATCCAAAATCAAACTATCATATTTTTGCTTCAAAAAATCTATTAACTGTCTACCGATTCCCTGAGATTGGACCTCATAACAAATAAAAATACCTGCAAGATAATTTCCTTGAAGTCCCACAAAACCAATTATCCGATCATTTTTTTCATACACATAAACATCCGCTAAAAACATCATCTGAGAAACAATCTCATAATTTTGTTTCCAATAAAGTTTATCAATAAAATTATGAGCCTGTATATTTCCTGCCAACCAAATATCCATAACAGCTGTAATATCTTCTTTTTCAAATTTTCTAATCATCAAAAATCCCCAAAAAAAGCCTCATTGATTCCTCAATAAGGCTTTTTTAACACTACAACAAAATTAAGCGGCTAACAGCTCATCGGCTAATGCCTCAATCTGCTTAATATCCGCCTCTTTCATCGCAGATTTAATTGAAACGGTGTTATTCATAAAGGTAATATTCTTTAATCCTTCAAGCTCAGCTTTCATCTTTTTAGCAGCAATCGGTGCCCAAGAACCATTTTCAATAAACCCAACTTTACGGTTCTGATAGTTTTTGCTCTTCAAATGTGTAATAAAACTTTCCATCACCGGAAAAATCCCCGCATCATATGTAATGGATGCTAAAACTAATCTATCATAACGAAATGCATCTTCCACCGCTTCGGCCATATCATCACGCGCCAAATCCGCAATAGAAACTTTAGGAGCCCCTTTAGCTTCTAATACTTCTTTTAACTTCTCAGCCACTGCCTTAGTATGTCCGTAAACTGAAGCATACGCAATAAAAATACCTTCATTTTCAGCACGATAACTACTCCAAATATCATATTTACCGATATAATGTCCCAGATTCTCTGTCAACATCGGACCGTGCAACGGATAAATTTTCTGAATATCCAACATCGCCGCTTTTTTAAGTAATGCCTGCACTTGCGCACCATATTTACCAACAATATTTATATAATAGCGACGAGCCTCACAATCCCAAGGCTCATCAGTATCTAATGCGCCAAATTTACCAAATCCATCAGCAGAAAACAAAATTTTATCTTTTTTCTCATATGCAACCATAACTTCTGGCCAATGCACCATCGGTGCCATAATAAAGGTAAGCGAATGCTCACCCAAAGAAAGCTCATCCCCTTCATTGACCACAACTTTCCGATTTTCCAAATCTAAATGCTCAAAAAATTGCGGAATCATATTAAATGTTTTCGGATTAGACACAACTTTCGCATTCTTATATTTATCTAAAAACTTCTCAATATTTGCCGCATGATCAGGTTCCATATGCAAAACAACCAAATAATCTGGCTCTTTACCAGCCAAAACTTCTTCAAGATTTTTAAACCATTCGTCAGTTGCACGCTTATCAACAGTATCCATTACCGCAATTTTATCATCCATAATCACGTATGAATTATAAGAAATTCCATTGGGAACAACATACTGCCCTTCAAATAAGTCGATTGTTTTATCATCTGCGCCAACGTAATAAATATTATCTGTTAATTTTTTATCCTGCATAAATTTAACTCCTTATAACCAGTTGTTTAACTTATTTAACCTTTTCTTCTATAATTGCAACCGCTTTTGCAAAAACATCTTCGATTCCCAAATCAGACGTATCTAAAATAACAGCATCATCTGCTGGTTTCATCGGAGCATCTTTCCGACTAGCATCTCGTTCATCTCTGACTTTTACATCTCTTAATACATCTTCATATTGCGCATTCATCCCCTTTGCCAAAAACTCCTCATATCTTCTTCTTGCCCGCACTTCAGGAGATGCTGTAATAAAAAACTTAATATTTGCCTCAGGACAAACTACCGTCCCCGTATCTCTTCCATCATAAATAACGCCTTTTGCTGGTTTTCCATCTGCATACGTTGGATTCCTAGCAAAATTTCTCTGCATATCCAAAAGCAAAGCCCGTACACCCGAATAACTGGAAACAATAGATGCAGCCTGTCCACCTTTTGCTGAACGAAAATCTTGATGATGCGAAAGTTCAATCATCTTGGCAAATGTCAATAATGAAGCAGCTCTTTCTGCTTCCGCAACATCTTGTAAATCTTTATTTTCTAATAACAACATTAACCCAACAGCTCGATACACCATTCCCGTATCAAAATACGCCAAACAATATTTTTCAGCTAACCTTTGTGATAGTGTGCCTTTACCCGCCGCGGCCGGTCCATCAACTGTAATAATCATTTCATTTCCAGTCCATAAATTAAAAATTTTATCTATTCTTTAACACATATTTGCTAATATCATAGCAGAAAATAACTTTATGCAAAGAATAAGAGAATGGCAAAAAACTTCCGTTTATACACCAAAGAAGAGCTAATACTTGGAAAAACAATCATTTTAAATGAGGAACAAACACATTACCTTAAAAATGTAGTAAAATATACAGTTGGTGAAACCTTAAATTGCTTTGATAATAAAAATGGTGAGTTTTTATGTGAAATATCAGAAATAACCAAAAAAAATATCACATTAAAAACTATAACTAAAATAAAAGAATTAGCCAATTGTCCAGATATCTGGCTTTTATTTGCCCCTTTAAAAAAAGATAAAACAGATTTTGTTATTGAAAAAGCAACAGAATTAGGCTGCCGCAAAATTATTCCAACACTAACACGTTACACAATTACAGGAAATATTAAAATTGAACGTTACATCGCTCAAAGTATAGAAGCCGCAGAACAATGCCGCAGAACCGATTTACCAGAAATTATCCCTGCACAAAAACTAGAAGATATCCTTGCTGATTGGGATAGCACCCGTCCATTATATTTTATGGATGAAACACTCCAAAGCAGACCTTTTTCAGAAATCTTATCAGCTTCAACCACCCCAAAAGCCGCAATACTCATTGGTCCTGAAGGTGGTTTTTCCCCTGAAGAATTAAATCTATTACGTCGTTCCTCTTTTGCTAAAGGCGCAACATTAGGTCCGCGGATTCTCCGTGCAGAAACTGCTGTTGCCGCAGCTTTATCTTGCTGGCAAATGATGAATGGAGATTGGAGAAATTAAATGAAAATACTTATTGCAGACGACCACGAACTTTTTTTAAAAGGTTTAGAATTTATTTTACAAGAAAATTTTCAAAATATTGAGTTAACCACTGCTCAAAGCTACACCGATATTTTTTCAATATTTGAAAATAATACCAACTTTGATCTCATCATCACAGATTTGGCTATGCCTGGAGCAAATTGGCTCACCGCCATCAATAACATCCACTCAATATTACCTGAAACACCAATTGTTATCATTTCCGCTGTATTTGATAAAGAAATATTACAACAAACCTTAGATATTGGCGTTGCGGGCTATATTCCTAAAACATCTTCCAATAGCTTAATCGTCAGTGCTATCAATCTAGTTCTTGCTGGTGGCGTTTATATCCCTCACGAACTTTTATATTCTACTAAAAACACCCCTATTTCTACAAAAAAACAGAAAGAATATATCACCCCACTAAAAACATTAGAAAAATTAACTATAAATACTTCTGAAATGCCCCCTAAAGGCTTAACCGAACGCCAAGTAGAGATTGTCAAATGTATTGCTGAAGGCTTGTCAAATAAACAAATCGCATATAAATTAAATTTAACCGAAGGAACAGTTAAAGTCCATATCACCGTCATTTTAAAAGTCTTAAACGTTAAAAACCGCACCTCAGCTGTTATTGAAGCGGCAAAACGCGGCTATATCTCAGACAACATCCTCAACCAATAAAGAGACCTCAAATGACTAAAACTACTAAACCATCGATTCCCGCTTATATTCGCGATATATATCCGTGGCTTTATTTAAATACAAGTTTATATGACTTTTTAAACCGCAAATGGGTACAAAATATCCTAACTTTAGGCTATCATAATATCTTAATTTCTGAGCTTAACAAAGAAATTTCAGCTAAATCCAAAATATTGCAAATCGGTGTAACTTTAGGCGACCAAATTACTCAAACATCTTTTTCTCTCAATAACAAAGGAAGATATACCTTATTAGATATTCTCCCCAATATTATAGAAAAATGTGAAAACAAACACGAACAACTCCGTATAAATTACGTCTATGCAAACGCGGCAAAACCATTTAAAGGCGACTACGACACCATAATTTGCTATATGTTGCTCCACGAACTTCCGCCCATAACCCGTCAAAAAATCATCAACAACATTCTCCGCGCATTACCAATAGGTGGCAAGGCAATCTTTATTGATTATCATCAACCCTCATCATATAATCCACTCAAATATATCATCAGAGCCTTTAACCGATTATATCAGCCTTTTGCCGAGGCTCTATGGAAAACCGCCATCAAAGAAATGGCACCTCTCAAAGAAAATTACAGTTGGTCTAAACAAACCTACTTCGGCAGCATCTACCAAAAAGTTGTTGCAACAAGGGAAAGTTAACTATTTTCATATAAAAAGGCGGAAGTTTTCCGCCTTAGTATCATTGCTCTTCTTTACCGTCTTTTTCATCATAAAAAGCAGCAACATACAAGCAACAAAGGACTGCTGCCGTTTTAAAAATTCCAATAAACATTGTCTTATCTCCTTAACGCTTCAATCAAACGCTTTGGATTAACAATAGTACCAATTCCTTCACGAAAATCCCCTGTTTCAATCCCTAGCTGCCAAAATTCATCCGGAGTCAAATCCGGCTTGACACTCCGACACAACACAAATAAGCCGCTTTGCCAAGATTTCATCATATCTGACGTTGTATTAAAAAGATAAGAACCAATGGTATATTGACAAGGAATCGTCTGCCCGAAACCAACCATACACAATGCATACTTAGCTTGAAAAGCACGATATCGTGTGCTCTTATGCAATCTATAATCAAGAGGATTATTGACATCGCCGTACATTATGCATTCAACTGCCCTTTCTCTTGCCGCATCTCTGGTTATATCATTAACATAAATACCTAATTCTGTAGCATCATATATAACTTTTCGCAATTTATCATCTGATGACATCATATGTGGAATAAGAATAACATCTATTCCATTCTTGCCTTCGCTCAAAAGTTTTTTATGCAAAGCACAAATTCGTTCTATCGCCTCAATTTGCTGCGAAAGATTACCTAGATGATTTTTATATTTAGAATCAATATGATAACAATACACTTTTGCTTTCGGAGCCACACCGCAGGTTGAACCAGCAACAATAGCCACATCCCAACCAAAGCTAACAAGTTCTTCTTTTTGTGTACTTAAATCCACATAATCAGCCAAACTTTCACGATATTCCAAATGCGGTCTTAAACTTTCATTACTTATAATGGCAACATTTCTTCCACGACCGTCAATATTTAATTTATGCAACTCACGAATGCCAAGCCCCGGATTTTTTCTTTTCGCCAAAAACTCTCGCGGATTAAAATTTTTAGGCATCATCGCCTTATCTTCCGGCCAAATAGTCCATTCATCGAATGTCGCTTTAGAAACATCTAACTTAGATAAGTCTGCATACGATACATCTGAATTGTTAATATGGATATAAGAGGAAACATCATTCCCCCATTTTTCCTGAAAATTTATTAAATCCAGACGTTCTCCCACATTTGAACCACTAATTCCAAAACGCTCAGCCGTACTATAAAATAAATTATCATCGCCATACCAAATTTTTAACGGAGAAGACAAACCGGCATTTTGCACTTTATTAAGCGCTCCGGCCAAATCCCACTTTTGAGCTTCAATAATATCTTTCCACTGATTAAAACCATACTCTTTAGCAATAACGTGCTGAATATTCATTAAAGTCAAATCTTTCTTATCACCAAATACTTTCGCACATCTGGCAACTGCTGTCTCATCATTGTTTTTAAAAGACTGAAATAAAGACTTCGCTTCCTCACGGAAGATATCAACGTATTCTATCATTTAAAATATTCCTTTCCAATAACTTATATCCCGCCTGTCCGATTAGCAAAATAAGTCATTTAAAAGAAATCTATGTAAAAATTTTCAACGATTGATTCTGGCGAACATTCCGAGCACCAACCAGCTCATACCACCATTTATACATATAGAAACTCTTTTGTCAAGAAATTTCAATTCAAACTTTTAAACATATGCTGCTCAGTAACTTTATATCGCATCTTCTCATAAAGTTTTCGAGCATTTTCATTAAATATAAACACATCCAACTCCATAGCATCAATTCCCTTACTTAATAAAAATCTTTCTGCATATTGGATAAGTTGTGTCCCAATTCCTAGCTTACGATAAGCTTCATCAACCCCAAAATTTAGAATCACACCAGTTCTAACGTGAATAAATCCATTCCGCGGTTTGGCTGGAGTTAATAAACATAAAAAGCCACAGATTTTTCCCTCACATACCGCCTTGAAAATACGAATCTCTAAATCATTCAACATTTCACAAATAATTCGAAAATGTTCACCTCTCGCTGTCGGCTTAAAATATTCAGGCATAGCTTCGTCGTGCATTTTTCCTACAGAATAAGATAATTCAGCAAGAGCAACCGCATCCCCCTCGTTTGCTAATAAAATCTTTATTTCAGACATAGTTCCCCCCCCCATAAAATAAATACAAGTTTATCTTAAACCGCAACTAATTAAATATCAATATTTAAAACAGCAAGCCGACCGCTCTTAATAGAACAGTCGGCAAAAGTCCACACAAACAGTCTAAGTTAAGATTTAGATACACTAATCTTCTTAAACTTTTGCTTTTCCGTTTGAGATTTTGGAATATTGACCGTCAACACACCATTATTATAATCAGCCGTTGTCGCATCATAATCCAAATCCCACGGTAATTGTATGGTACGCTTAAACATACCATACGAGATTTCAGAAAAATAATTATCTTTAGTATTTTCTTCCGTTTCGTTCTTTTTCTCACCGCTAATGCTCAAGTAACCATCAGAAGATACTTTCAAATCAATATCTTTTTCATTGATTCCTGGAATTTCTGCAGTCACTTTCACCGCATCTTTATCTTCAGTAACCTGAATTTTAGGTGATAATTCAGATAAATCTGAATTAGAACTATCCATAAAATTCCAAAAATAATTCATCAGGCTTCTGAAATCCGTCGGATTGTGAGAAACGGACAAATCACGCTTGTTTGAATTTGTATTTGTTACCGCATTTCTCATCATTTCTCTCCTTAAAACTATTTCTCTTCAATATCCATCACATCGATTTCTTCGATATCATCGGAAAGTTTAGATCCACAACAACAACCAGAAGATGGCTTAGAGCTTGGATTAGAACTAGCATTAGACTTTGATTTATCATTAGAAAACTTAGATTCAGAATTTTTCATATTAACCTCCAAAATTTGATGTTTATCCGTATACCTCGTTCGCATTAAACACCGGCAGCAAAAAACCGGATATTTTCTGTAAAACCTTCAAACAAATTTTACACAACAAAAATAATCCGGCTTTCACACATTTTAAGCTAAACAAAAGGGCAGAAACACTGCCCTTTTTATCTAAAACTCAGCTGTAATATTTCTTCCCATTTTTAAGAACTTTTCAGTCCTCTGTTGTTTCAATTCTTCAGGAGACAACATCTGCAATTCTTTCAATTGCCTAATAAGGACTTCCTTAACCGCACTAAATGTTTGTGCAACATCACGATGTGCTCCCCCTAGCGGTTCTTTAATAATTTCATCAATTATCCCCAAAGCTTTCAAATCTTGTGCGGTCAAACGCAAGGCTTCCGTTGCCTCTTTAGTCTTATCACCTGAGCGCCACAAAATAGATGCACACCCTTCAGGTGAAATAACCGAATAAATTGAGTGTTCCAACATTAAAACTCGATTCGCTGTAGCAATCGCAATTGCTCCGCCAGAACCACCTTCACCAATAATTAGAGAAATAATCGGTGTTTTAACTTGCAAACATTTCTCAATAGATGATGCAATTGCCTCAGCCTGACCTCTTGCCTCAGCATCAACCCCTGGATATGCCCCTGCCGTATCTACAAAACTAATAATCGGTAAATGAAATTTTTCAGCCAAATCCATCATCCGTTGTGCTTTACGATACCCCTCAGGCTTTGCCATACCAAAATTATATTTAATACGGCTCTCTAAATCATTTCCTTTTTCCTGCCCTATAACCACAACAGCATTACCGCCTAGCTTACCAATACCACAAACCATCGCCTCATCATCTGCAAAACATCTATCACCAGCAAGTAATACAAAATCTTCAATAAATGCCTTAATATAATCCAAACAATGTGGACGAAGAGCGTGACGCGCAATTTGTGCTTTTTGCCAAGCAGATAAATTCATATATGTACGGTTAATATGCTGATTAAGCTTTCTTTCCAAACGACGCGTTTCTCTGGTTATATCCATATCTTCGTCTTTAGCTAAAAGCTTTAAGTGCTCGATTTTCTCTTCAATTTCTAAAATATCTTTTTCAAAATCAAGCGCTGCGGCTGTTGAATCATTCATTTTTAGTACCTTTATTAAAATTACATTTTTTCTTTCTATAACACAAAATAAAAAAATTTCATCATATTTTTTTTATCTATGCATTTAAACCAGCTTAAAATCCTGTTTATAACTCGAAAAATATCCAAATTATCCTCATTTTTTATTTGCAAAATACAGGTTTTACACTAAAATAACAAAAAAACCAGATAGGAGCCGAAAATTGTTAAACATCTCATTTTTTATTGCAGCTTTTAGCAGTATTTTTTGGTTTATCTTCAGTTTAAGATATATAAATTTTACTGCTGTTTTTGCCACTCATAACACGGATGCATTATATCAAACTATCACCATAACATTATTTCCGGTTGCACTAATTTGGGTTATTTTTGCTATTATCAAAAGTTACTATACAGAGCACCGCATCTCATCACAATTACGCGACACTCTAGATTTACTCCACAAAAACACTGACTCAACAGCAAACCTTTGCACAACATTACTTGGAACAGAAATCGAGATAAGAAATGGTTTTATTATAAATGAGTTTGACACATTGATTTCAGATGTTAATGAAGTCTTAGCAGATATTATTAAACGCAGCAACTCAATTTCCAGTACGCAAATGGAGCACCTATGGACACGCACCGCAGGTGGTGAACGCTGGTTAATCGCCAAAACTTTTATTGAAACACACAATTTTCAGGCAGGATTTGCGGAACATTTATTACAAAAAGCTAAAAAAGATAGTTTATTAAAAGGAAGTATCTTAGAATTTAAAACACGTTACCAAAGTTTACGCAATCTTTTAGAAACATATGACAAACAAAAACTCTTCTACAATATCGTAGAATATGGCGCCTTGGGTAAAGTTTATGCTCTTATAACCCCTATTGCTGAAAAAATATTAACACTTCCGTCTTCTTCACCAATCGCTCCTTCGCGTCACTCTTCTGAATACACACAAGCCGAAGAGCCATTAGCTTTTCCATCATTCTTTAACAACAACGAAGAAAAAACACTCCTTCGTCAACCCAAAATTGTTGCAACGACAAAATGTGAAGATATCGACAACAGCTTAAAAGCCATACGTAATGAATTATTAACAGAGCCAACCCCAGCCCCAAAAATAACTGATTTTAGCAATACACATTCTGCATTGCAAAATATGAAACAGTCTCATTCACAAATATCTCCTACGCCCAAAAACAAAAAATCCATCATATCACTTGATGAATTAGAAAAAGAAATTAACGCCTCCCCTGAAAATAATTATGACGAATACGCATATCCGTTTGGAGCTTGGATGAATGATAAAAATAATAAATAAGTCCATCTGCACAATATTTTGTTGTATTTATGCGACATTAGCCTCCGCCGTTCCAAATATCACCATCTCAGATACAATTTCAATCAGCGGACACCCAAAATATCAAAAGAATTTTTCTCATTTTGATTATGTCAATCCCAACGCCCCCAAAAAAGGACGTATCGTTCTTCCTGCCTACGGCACCTTTGATAACTTCAATCCTTACATTTTCAAAGGAACTGCTTCCACTGAGGCAGTAGCCCTAACTCTGGACAGCTTAGGATACACGCCTGCTGATGATACAGAAACCGCATATCCTTTAATCGCTGAAAAATTTGAGATTCCTGCCGATGGCAGTTTTATAGGCTTCTACATCAACCCCAAAGCAAAATTCAGCAATAACGCTCCAATTACCGCAGATGATGTCGTTTTTAGTTTTAATTCACTAATAACTAAAGGATCCCCTGTCTACAAATTTTATTATACAGATGTCGACAGAGTAGAAAAACTCTCCCCCCATCACGTTCGTTTCTATTTCAAACCTGATACAAAAAACCGTGAATTACCGTTAATTCTAACATCACTAAAAATATTTTCTGCAAAAGATTTTACCAACAGAGAATATGACAAACCAAGCTTAATCCCTCCTCTAGGCAACGGACCATACATAATCAAAAATTTTGAAGCTGGACGCTATATAACTTTTATACGTAATCCTAATTATTGGGCGAAAGACCTTCCCTCACGCAAGGGTTTTTTCAATTTTGATGAAATAAAATATGACTATTATCAAGATACAACTGTCACCCTTCAAGCTCTTTATTCTGGCAATATTGACCTTCGCAACGAATATATCGCCAAAACTTGGGCAAGCGGTTACGATAATGAGCTAATAAAGCAAGGAAAAATCAAGAAACAAACCTTAAAACACAATCGTCCCGCAACAAATCAATTTTTTGCATTTAATACCCGTAAAGAAAAATTTAGCAATCCCCTTGTTCGTCAAGCTATCAACTATGCATTCAATTTTCCGTGGGCAAACAAAAACTTATTTTTTAATCAATATCAACGTCTCAACAGCTACTTCACTAACACTCGTTTCGCTGCAACCAATACCCCAAAAGATTTAGAACTAGATATCCTTCTCAAAATGAAAGATAAGCTACCACCAGAAATATTTACAACACCAGTCGAGGCAATATTCCGCAATGATTCACTCTCAGACAGAGAAAATCTAAAACAAGCCGTTAAGCTGCTCAACCAAGCAGGATATGATTTCATTAACGAGCAAATGTGTAACACACAAACTGGAGAACCTTTGGAATTTGAAATTATTATAAATGCAGCAAATGGCAATGCATTTACAAGAGTTTTATTACCATTTATCGAAAATCTGCGTAAAATCGGCATAACAGCAAAAACGAGAGTTTTAGAAATAAATACTTATAAAAATAAATTAGATAAATTTGATTTTGACATAATTGTCGGAGGTCTTGGAGGACTATCTATGCCAGGATCAGAGCAAAAAGATCTGTGGGGTAGCACATCTGCAAACATTGAAGGCAGTAATAATATTATGGGTATTCAAAACCCTGTTGTTGATGAACTTATTCAAAAATTAATCGAAACCAAAGATAATGACCTTTATACAGCATACGTCAAAGCCCTCGACCGTGTTTTACTGTTTAATCATTATGTCATTTTCAACTGGTACTCCGATTCGGATCGTATCGCCTATTGGGATAAGTTTACTTACCCCAAAACCAACGAGCATCTTGGTGTAGATATTAACACTTGGTGGATGAAAGATTAAAATTATGCGCAATTATATCCTTAAACGCCTTCTTCTTATACCTGTAACTTTATTTGGTATTCTTATCATCAATTTTGCGATTATTCAACTAGCCCCAGGAGGTCCTGTTGAATATATGCTTGCGCAATATAAAGGAATAAATACCTCATCAACAGGAAACATTAACACCGGAACACCAAACTTAAATGAACAAAAATATCAAGGTTCTAAAGGTGTTCCTGACGATTTAGTTAAAGAATTAGAAAAACAATTTGGATTTGACAAACCTGTTCACGAACGCTTTCTCAAAATGCTCAAAGACTACTTATCTTTTGATTTCGGAAAAAGTTATTATAAGGACAAAAGCGTCTTAGAGCTAATAAAGGAAAGAATGCCTGTTTCCATTTCTCTTGGCTTATGGTCAACTCTGCTTATTTATTTAATAGCAATTCCCCTTGGCATCAAAAAAGCACGTCAAGACGGTGAACAATTTGATGTTATAAGCTCTACTATCATTTTCATCGGTTCTGCTGTCCCCATTTTCTTATTTGCCGTATTACTAATTGTCTTATTCGCCGGCGGTACATATTTTCAATTATTTCCACTTAAAGGATTAACCTCTGACAATTGGGAAACATTTAGTACTCCACATAAAATTAGAGATTATTTTTGGCATATAGCGCTTCCTGTAACTTGTATTGTTATCGGAGGAGTCGCTTCATTAACAATGTTGACTAAAAATTCTTTTATGGATGAATTAAGCAAACAATATGTCTTAACAGCCCGAGCTAAAGGATTGCCCGAAAAACGGATTCTCTACAAACACGTTTTTCGTAACGCTATGATGATAATTATTGCCGGCCTTCCTTCGCTTCTCATAAAGGTTCTATTTACCGGCTCACTCTTAATTGAAATCATTTTCAGTCTTAACGGAATGGGACTACTTGGCTACGAAGCCATAATGACGCGCGACTACCCGATTGTCTTCGGAACACTCTATATTTTTGCTTTATTAGGATTAGTTTTAAAACTCATTAGTGACTTAACCTATTCATTAGTTGATCCTCGAGTTAATTTTGAAAAAATATGAGACAAAATATTCCTACTTCGCATAAAATAAAACCGCTCTTAACGAACGGTTTTATTTTTAGCAAATCTAATTATAAAACTTAGATTTCACCTACATACATACCCATTTCAACAGCAGCTTTAACATACACACTATCTTTATTAAGCATTGTAGTTCCTTCAGCAACCACTTCTTCTAACGGATATGTATCAATCTTATCACCGTTCAAAGCAACCATAACACCAGTATGCCCTGCTTTAAGCAATTCTACAGCTTTTGCCCCAAAAGCACAAGCTAAAGCACGATCAAATGCCGTCGGATCACCAGCACGTTGTACGTGTCCTAATTTAGTAACTCGAGTCTGAAATTCAGAATATTTTTCGTTCAATGCCGAACTTAAATATTCTCCAATACCGCCGTTAATTTTTTCGCCGATAAGATTTTTAGTGTTAGAAACCATTTCACCAGTTTCAGTATGAACACCTTCAGACACAACAATAACAGCGTGATTTCTACCACTGGCTTTAACAGCTTTAAGTTTCTTAACAATTCCATCAATAGTATATGGAATTTCCGGAACCAAACAAACATCAGCAAAACCAGCCACTGCCGAATGCATTGCCAAATGTCCTGCATCACGTCCCATAACTTCCAAAATCAACGCACGTTGATGTGAGCGAGCAGTTTTCCACAAAGCATCAACCGCATCCACACACACTTGACAAGCAGAATTAAAACCAACTGAATATTGTGTCAAAGGAGTATCATTATCAATAGTCTTCGGAATACCAACCATTTTAACCCCAGCATTACGACAATAGTTACTAACAATATTCATACTACCATCACCGCCAACAACAATCACTGCATCCAATCCCAGTTCTGCCACACCTTTACCAAAACGAGCAGAAATTTCCGCTTGCGATTCCATCTTTACACCTTTATTCAGAGACCCAAGATAAGAACCTGCAAGTCTAGGCCACGGTGTATCAGAAAAATTCTGAACTGTTAATACTTCGTAAGAAAGTGGAGCTTCAGTCAAACCATCCGTTCCATTATGAATACCATAAACTTCCCAACCATATTTAGCAGCAGAATTAACCACTGCTGAAACAACAGCATTCAAACCAGCGCAATCGCCACCACTTGTTAAAATACCGATTTTTTTAATGTCCGTCATACTTTTCGTTTCCTATCTTATAAGTCAAATTTTAATTTATTTTGCATCATTACCTGATATATTTTATATTAACTAGCATAAAATTATTTTTTTTCACTAATTTTTTTTATTTTCCCCTCAAAATAACTTGATTTTTATCGCTAAATATAGTATAATGCGCTCAAATAATAAGAATCGCAATAAGTGATCTAACTTTTTATTTGGAGCTACAAAAATGGTTAATTCAAATTCTTTCGGCAAACTTCAAGTTCAACTCTGCGAGCTTAAACTTGAAGAAAGAAGGGTTAAATCAGATATCACTAAACTTGTTAAAAATAAACAGATGATTGACTTTTATCAGGCACAGCAGCTAAATAACCAAAAAAGCAGCTTAAAAAATAAAATTCAAAAACTTGAAACACTGATAAACCCCAATATTATCGCCTAAATTTTTTAGGAAATAAAAATGCAAAACGGTAAACACTCTTTTATAATAAGTATGGTGCTTGCCGTTTTTGTTTTATGCGTATCAATTTATATTCTTTTTTTCTATAAAACAGATTATCTCAAAATTTTCATCGTATATTATAAACCTGCCCCTCTAATCAAAACCGAAATATTTGAACCCATCCAAGCAGGAAGAACCGTGGCAGACACTCCTTCCAGAAATGGAACATTCAGCACTGACGAAAAAAACTGGTTAACTCAAAATATGATAGGTGACAACACTGGCGAAAACATTTCTGAGTTAAATCGTTATTTTGCAGAAATAACTGCTCTCTACTGGATATGGAAAAACACAAACTCTCCTTTTGTGGGAATGTTTCAATATCGTCGTTACTTAAGCCTAAACGCTAATGCACATTATCCGTATGTAGAATTTCCATCAATGCGTTTCCGCCATTTTGGAATTAAACATCTTGAAAAGTTTGCGTTAGACTTTTTACACGATTTAGAATTAGAAAAGAAATATATTCTTCCTTGGTTCGTAACACACGATATTTTAGTTTCTGAACCAATTAAGCTAAATGCCTATCAACATTACAAAAAAGATCATATCATTTCAGATTTAGACGCAGCATTAAAAATCATTAAACAAAAATATCCGCAAATGTATGATTTTGCAATTGAAAATCTGAATAGCGATGAAGGATTTTATCCTTCAAATCTCTTCATTACCAAACGAGAAATACTAAACAATTATGCCGAATGGCTTTTTAGCATATTGCTTCCTCTATATAACGAAATTGGAGATGAAGTAAAACAACGAGACACTGAACAAAAATTAGCATTTGCTTATCTCTCAGAACGCTTATTCACTATCTACATACGTTACCAACAAAAACATCACAAATTACGCATTAAAGAATTCCCATTTGCTCTAGCTTCAAACTTTTTTGAACCACCAGCAGGTCTTCCTTACATCGTTTTAAAAACACCACTCTGGCAAGATACCTTTATTGACCAACAAAACAATCGCATATGTAGCTTTAATAATGCCTATAAAAACTGCGGAAAATATATATTCCTTCCACCGAAAAGGCTACAAATAAAATGGGATGACGGCAGTACTTCCACTTTTCATCACACCGCAAATAACGAATTTGAACTTGAAAAATAAATAAAAATTCATAATTAAACGAATAAATTAACGTAACATAAAGAAACAACTTTCTATAATTCCGCATCTACTGGTCACACCATAAAAAACGGAAGAAAAAATGCACGCAATACACTCGCTGATTGTCGATTTAACACTTATAACTATATATGCAGCAATTACCACCCTGCTATGCAAAAAGCTAAAACAACCTATCGTTTTAGGATACGTCCTTGCAGGTATTTTTGCTGGACCATACTTTAATATGCTCCCTACTGTTACAGATAAAGAAGATTTAACTCTTTGGGCTGATATTGGTGTTATTTTCCTTTTATTTGGTTTAGGACTAGAGTTTAGTTTCAAAAAAATGCTCAATGTCGGTAAAGCAGCAATGATTACAGCAAATATAAACATTGTATTTATGCTCTTTCTTGGTTATACAACAGGGCTACTATTGGGCTGGTCAACAATGGATAGTTTTTTCTTAGGCTCAATGATATCAATGTCTTCGACGACTATTATTATCAAAGCCTTTGGAGATTTAAACATCAAAAAACAAAAATTTACAGATTTAGTCTTTGGCGTTCTAATTGTAGAAGATTTAGTCGGCATCTTACTATTAGTCCTACTTCCCACAATCGCAATGGGCACGAGCATTAACGGGATAGAACTCATTACCAGCGCTTTCAAATTAGTCTTCTTTTTAATCCTTTGCTTCATTACGGGGATTTATCTTGTTCCGACTTTTCTAAATAAGATTCAACCACTACTTAGCGACGAAATGCTTCTTTTAATTACCATTGGAATGTGCTTCGGAATGGTTCTACTTGCCACCACTTCCGGTTTTTCTTCCGCCTTAGGAGCTTTCATTATGGGTTCAATTCTTGCAGAAACAGAAGTCATTGGACGCATTGAAAAAAATCTACAACCACTAAAAGATTTCTTTGGCGCCGTATTTTTCGTTTCCGTTGGAATGATGGTTAATCCGCAGATGTTTATTACGTATGCACAACCTATCATTGTCATCACACTAATCGTAATCATTGGCAAAGTAATTTTTTCTTGTTTTGGCTTTACCGCATCAGGTCAGCCATTAAAAACCTCTGTTTCAGGTGCCTTTTCACTTGCACAAGTAGGTGAATTCGCCTTCATTATCGCAGCTCTAGGAATGAGTTTAAAGGTTTTAAGCCCCAAAGTTTACCCCATCATTGTAGCTGTTTCAGTAATTACAACATTTTTAACCCCTTTGATGATAAAATCAGCCGATCCAGCATACAAACTGCTCAACAAAGCCCTCCCCACAAAATGGCTCGAATACATAAACAAATATACAACACCAGCCCCTATGTCTCATAATGAAGAACGCTTATGGGGCGCATTATTCAGAAATTATTTACTCCGCTTAACATTATTTTGCATAATTCTCTACAGCATCCTTGCTTTTTCCATTGCCATTCGTCCATTCGTACGTGAAGTAATCCCTTATCGTATAGTCGCTAATATCATAATGACCTTATTCACTTTTTTACTAATGGCTCCATTTTTAAAAGCACTCATCGGTTGGAACATCGTAACCACAAAATTTATTAAAAACAAACTTTCGTGGATGTTCCCTAAAAAACAAACCGAAGAAATAGAACTTGCTGTCAATTGTGCTCAAAATAATGAGCCGCACGAAAACCAAGCTTGCTCCAAACTTGATGAACACACTATACGACTTCGCAATTTCTTTGCGGGTAAAACACAAATTTCCAAAATTTACTACAAACTTTGGATGGCAAAAAAAGCAAATCGTTTACCTTTAATTATTTTAACAAGTTTTCGAATCCTCGTATCTGCATTCTTTATTGTAACAGTTGTCCATACCTTCTTAAGTGAAAACCCAAAAATAACGTTCTTACTGCTATTATTAACCATCTTATCAGTATCACGTTCACGGGGATTGCTTAACCAATATCTGAAAATTGAAACCCAATTTCTCAACAATTTAAAAGGTAAAAACAGTGAAGAAACAGACCACTCTGAAACTCACTCTTCTAATAATTGAGGAAAGAGAGGCAATGTTTCACCCCCACTTTCAAGAATAAAGCGCGCTACAGTCATCCGATTTACTTTAAGAATCCTTGCAATTTCAGATTTGGAAATATTATCCTGTCGCAATGCTGAAATTTGCTGTTCCTTACCTGCTAATTTAAGTTTGCTATTACGCCGTCCTTTAGGACGACCTAACACACGCCCTTCGCTTTTAAGACGAAGTAATGCTTCTTTAGTTCTTTGAGAAATTAAATTTCGTTCAATCTCTGCTGAAAGACCAAAAGCAAATGCCAAAACTTTAGATTGAATATCTGTTCCTAAACGGTAATTATCTTTGATTGTCCAAACTTGCACACCATTTGACATACAGTAGTGTAAAATACTCATCACCTGCAATAAATTACGCCCTAAACGAGAAAGCTCTGACGCAACCAGTACATCCCCTGTTTTAAGTTTTTTTAATAACTTCCCAAGTTTTCTTTTATCTAATTCTTTCGTTGCACTAATAGTTTCCATAATCCAACAATGCACCGACAATTTATTTTTAGCTGCAAAACTTTTAATTTCAAAACGCTGATTTTCTGTTGTTTGTTTATCTGTACTAACTCTTATATATCCGTAAATCATAATATTATTCCTTTCATTTATGATTAAAACGGATTCGCTAAGCTATTTTTTAAATAAAAACAATAAAATAAAACGCTCCAATCGCAGAGCGCTTGAAAAATAAGCAATTCATTTCTAATTCACTGCACCAAAATTCCGTAAATTCTGAATAATCGATTGCGCAGTAGATTGCGACTCTTCACTAATCCCCGCAGATTGAAGTGCTAATTTACGCAAACAAATACTAACCAACTCATCAGATGTAGCACTAAGCCCTTGAACAAACAATGTACCTGCCTGAAACTTCGCCGTTGCTTCGCTAATCAAACACGCACGCATCCGTGTTTTCATTGGTGCATTTACATCCGCAGTAGAGTATTTTGATGTATCTGCACACCCCACTAATATTAGCAACGCTAAACAAGCAAAAATCTTCTTCATAATTTCATCTCCTTAAAAACAATACGCCAATTTTACTTCTTTCTGCAATAAAGTCAATCTTACAGACATAAAATCCCACATTCACAAATATCCATACCTTTTTCTAAATCTCAAAATCAAGAAAATACTAACAATAAGCGCCAATATCTCCGCCACAATAATTGCCCCCCATATCCCATTCAAACCTAAAAATATCGGCAAAATCATCACACAACAACATTCACACACTAATGTTCGAGAAACCGCAATAACTGCCGAAACCAATCCATTATTCAATGCGGTAAAGAAAGCAGAGGCATAAATATTAAAGCCAGCTAACAAAAAAGAAATAGCATAAATTCGAAAACCATATGTTGTCAGATTAAGCAAATATTCATCATAACCGACAAATATACTTGCTAGCACACGTGCAGATATTTCGGCCAATCCCGTTAAAATAATCGCTGCACCACCAATAAACAGAAAATTTTTCTTAAACAAATTTTTTAACTCTTCTCTATCATTTGCCCCATAATGATAACTAACAATCGGATTGCTACCAATAGAATAACCAATAAATACTGATAAAAATATGAAATTGACATAGGAGATAACCCCAAAAGCAACAACGCCGCTCTCTCCCGCAATCCTCAAAAGTTGATAATTATACAAAATATTAACTACAGACATTGAAATCTGCCCAAGAAATTCACTAATCCCATTTGTGCAAGATTTAAACAACGCACCACCATAAAATCTAGTTTTAACTAATTTTAACGGAGTTTGATTAGGTAAACTAAAATATATTAAAGGAATAACCCCTCCAACAATTTCTCCTAAAACTGTCGCCCAAGCAGCTCCTTTTAACCCAAAATCAAAAACAACAATCAACAAATAATCCAATACCGCATTAGCCAATCCAGCAGAAACAGTTATAATCATCCCGAGTTGTGGACGTTCTGCCGTTATCATAAAATTCTGAAACATAAATTGTAACATAAACAACGGAAGAGCTGGCAACAAAATTCTAGCATATAACATCGAATGCTCTAATAACTCACCTTCAACATCAAATATTTTCAAAACTGGCTCAATGGTAACCCACGCAATAACAGAAACAACCGCTCCCAGCGCTATGCCAACATACACAAGCATAGAAAAAACTTGATTTGCCATAAACGAATTTTTCTCGCCTAACAATTTAGCAATCAAGGCACTACCACCGGTGCTAAACATAAACCCAACAGCACCTAAAATCATCAAAAAAGGAAATACAATGTTAACCGCTGCAAACGGAGTCGCTCCAACATAGTTAGAAACAAATAATCCATCAACAATCGTATAAAGCGATGTAAAAATCATCATCAGAATCGATGGTAACGTAAACCTTAATAACTTCGCAAACGTAAAATGTTCCGAAAGTTTTATTTCCATAACCTCACCTATAACCGTTACACCTCCCCCTAAACATAAGCAAAGCAAAACAAAATGTCAAAAAATTCAATCAAAGAAATTTAATAACTCTTCCTCTACACAAAAAAACGCCCCCAAAGGAGCGTTTTTGAATTGGTGCGCCTGGCCAGACTCGAACTGGCACGTCCTTGCGGACAACAGATTTTAAGTCTGCAGCGTCTACCTGTTCCGCCACAAGCGCTTATCACCAACAAGAGCTTTATACAAACAAAAAAATATAATTGCAACATAAAACTTGTATTTTTTTCATATTAAGATAAACTTTCTTACGTTTTGGCATACAGCGTATGCCTAGTTTAACTTTTGTATGCGGCAGAAACAGCGTTTCGGCATACACTTTTTGAAAGAAATATATCTATGAAACCAATAAACCGAAAGCTTAAAGCTACTAAAAACAAGTTAAGCGAGGTTCCTTTCCGCAAACTTGTTCCCAATATGGTTACAATGCTTGCATTATGTTCTGGAATCACCTCGATTCGCTATTCTATGCAAGAAGATTGGAGCAAAGCTGTTATATTCATCTTTTTAGCTGCATTATTTGATGGCTTAGATGGTCGTGTTGCCCGTATGTTAAAAGCCTCCTCCAAATTTGGAGCTGAACTCGATTCGCTAAGTGATTTTGTTAGCTTTGGGGTTGCCCCAGCAATTTTAATGTTCCAATGGTGCTTATTTGACCTCCCCAAAATCGGGTGGTTCTTCTGCCTATTATTTGCAATGGGAATGGCTATGCGTCTTGCTCGTTTCAATACAATGTTAGAAGATGAAACAGTTCCTCCATACTGGTCGCATTATTTCACCGGTGTCCCTGCTCCAGCTGCCGCTGCAATGGTTATGATGCCGATTCTTATTAGCTTTGATTGCACAGAAGCCGCCCCATATATGCGAACTCACATATTTTGCGGTATATGGATGTGTATCGTTTCCTACCTTGAAACCAGCCGTATTCCGACTATTTCACTAAAAAAAGCAAAAGTTCATCCATCAATGATAGTACCCTTATTACTGGTTGTTGCCTTGCTGGCAAACTTTTTATTTACTCAAACGTGGTTGACACTCGGTGTATTGACTGGACTTTACGCTTTATCAATCCCATACGGAATCATTCGCTTTTTAAGTGATAAACACAAATATGAAACAGAACTTAAAAACGAAAATTAGCAAAAAGAGGAGCTTAGCCTCCTCTTTTTTTATAAAAACATCTTGATTTTTAAATTTATAAGCGTATAAAAAATGCACCAAATAGCACCCCTGGAGGTTATTTGGATGTTTAATTTTATATAAGGAATAATATAATGTCAGAAATTACATTTAACGCAAATTTGCGCGAAAATGCAGGTAAGGGGGCAGCTCGTGCGTGTCGTAGAGAAGGTCGCATTCCTGCAGTTATTTATGGTGGAAAAAAAGACGCTGTAAATATTAGTCTTCACCCTGTAGAGCTCGAAAAAGCTTTAGATTTAAGCGACTTCTACAAGTCTGTTATTACAGTTTCTGTAAATGGCAAATCAGAAAAAGTAATCTGCAAAGATGTTCAGTTCCACCCGGTATCTGATATGCCAATTCACGTTGACTTCTTACGCAAATAAGAGGTTGAGATGTTTTTAGTGGTAGGTTTGGGAAATCCTGGAGAGGAATATGCAAAAACCCGCCATAACATCGGTTTTATGGCGGCTGATGAAATTCACAGCCGCTATAACTTTACCCCATATAAAACAAAATTTGAAGGACTTCTTGCTGAAGGAAATATTGACAACGAAAAAGTTTTACTCCTAAAACCGCAAACATTTATGAACTTATCTGGTAATTCTGTAGGAAAAGTTGCTAATTTTTATAAAATCCCTCCCCAAAACATCATTGTTATTCACGACGATAAAGATCTTGCTCTTGGAAAGCTAAAAGCAAAAAGAGGAGGCTCAGCCGGTGGACATAACGGTTTAAAAAATATCGATTCGCAAATAGGACAGGACTATAATCGGATTCGCATCGGTGTCGGTTCACCACAAGAGCACAATACAGACACCATAAACTTTGTACTCTCCCGATTCTCAAAGTCAGAAATGAATATCTTACAACAAGATTTAGAATTTATCGCAACCACAATCAATGAATTAATCAACAAAGGCGTGGCACAATTTTCTAACCTTGCTGGAATGCATAATAAAAACTAGACCATCAAAAAAATTATTGTTAAATCATTAAACTAAATCATTATGAGTAAAGAAGATGCTGTTTTTTGGCCCATATGCCTAAATCTCCTCTATAGCTTTCCTAAATGGAGTTGGGATAAACGTCTATTTCTTGACCCAGCAGAGGAGAAAGGTCATTACTTAACACCTCAAGCTTGGCGAATCTATAGCATTTTAAATGCCATAGATCTTGGAAAACCTGCAAACTGCCGCAGTTTCTTAAGAAACGTGCAACATATGCATAAATATCAATTTTCCTTGTATTATCTAAATACATATGGAAATGTTTCAGACGTTTATGCAAAAGAAATGGTTACAAAAAAACTCATCACGCCGGAAATAGAAGAAGTCTACATTCGGTACGCATACAAAAACCTAATGTACGACATCAATGATGCTGGACACAAATGGAGTCCCAAAGCCAAAAAGCTGATAAAAAAGCTTCATCCAAGAACCTACCAACACTTTTTTCAAAAGTAATCCTTAAAGAGCGGCAACATTAGTTGCCAGCTCTTTTTTATTGCATTTTTCTATTGCAAAACAAACATATCTCTAGTATAACCGCCACATAATAAAAAACATTCTATAAGGAGCAATCAAATGGGATTTAATTGTGGCATTGTTGGTCTTCCAAACGTTGGCAAATCCACACTTTTTAACGCCTTAACTCAAACAATCGCAGCTCAAGCCGCAAACTTTCCGTTTTGCACCATTGAGCCAAATACTGGACGTGTCGCAGTCCCAGACAAACGCTTACAAGAGCTAGCTAATATCGTTCACCCAAAAAATATTGTTCCTACACAACTAGAGTTTGTTGATATCGCAGGATTAGTAAAAGGAGCATCTAAAGGTGAGGGATTGGGAAACCAATTTCTTGCTAACATCCGCGAAACCGATGCCATTATTCACGTTCTTCGCTGTTTTGAAGACGGCAACATCACACACGTCGAAGGCTCCGTTGATCCGATTCGCGACGCAGAAATCGTAGAAACAGAACTAATGATTGCTGATTTAGAATCTTTAGAAAAACGTTTTGAACAAACCAAAAAGAAAGCCCAAACAGGTGGAGATAAAGAATCTGCTATCCGCGCCCGTGTTATGGAACCAATCATTAACGCTCTACGTGAAGGCAAACCTGCCCGCACTGCCGCTCCATCTGAAGCAGACAAAGACGCATATAAACAATATCAAATGATGCAACTTTTAACATCAAAACCAGTTTTATATGTTTGCAATGTTGATGAAGAAAGCGCCACCACAGGTAATGAATTTTCCAAACAAGTGTTTGAAAAAGCCGAAAGAGAAAATGCCAAAGCAGTTATTATCTCTGCTGCTATCGAATCAGAAGTTGCACAATTAGATAGCGAGGAAGAAAAGCAAGAATTCCTATCAGCTTTAGGGTTGGAAGAAACCGGATTAACCAAAATCATTAAAGCTGGCTATAGCTTACTGGGATTAGAAACATATTTTACTGCTGGACCCAAAGAGGTTCGCGCGTGGACATTTCTCAAAGGTTCAAAAGCCCCACAGTGTGCTGGCATTATCCACTCTGACTTTGAACGTGGTTTCATCCGTGCTGAAACAATTGCATACGAAGACTATATCAAATACAACGGTGAGCAAGGCTGCAAAGAAGCCGGTAAAATGCGCTCAGAAGGTAAAGAATACATTGTTAAAGATGGCGACTTACTTAATTTCTTATTTAATGTATAAAATACAAAATATAAAGCAATCTTTCTAGATTGCTTTATTACTTTCAGCAACTCACGAATTAAACTCAAAAACAAGTTTACAACGCGTATCGTCAATACACGAAGCGCAGAAGTTTAGAATATCAGAAAGTTTCATATCTCTCAAACACATACGATTGTTCGTACAATGTGCGCTTCCCCAAGCCTGCCCAACATTCCCTGCTTCTTCTCCTCTATATACCCATACCGCATACAGCAAATCTTGATACACGAGTGCAACATCAACAAACATTTTTTGACAAAGTTCTTTTTTGGCATCTATATCCCCATCATTTTTAAACCAAAAATCAATTACAGGTCTAACTCCACCTCTCATAAATAGCTGATTTCTATTTCCCATACTATCATAAACATACCCTCCACCAATATACCAATCTTTTGGTAACAACTGAGCATTTTGCAAAATTTTTGGAATATCAGCCCATTTTTCCACACGTTTCAAATCATCATTATATCGTAAATAGTCCTGAATAAATAAACGATATTCATCCACTAATTGAAGCATTTTATACTGCCGCATAGCTTTACTAAATCCTGCAATTCCTCCAACAGATAATACCCCAATAATCGCTAAAACTCCAAGCATCTCAATCATCGAGCGCCCTGTTTGATTTTGCATAACCATTTCACAAACTCCCTAAAAAACAAAAAGCCGCTTGATGAGAGCAGCTGGAAGTTGAAAGCATTTGTATGAAATGTGCAGTGTATTTGGCATAAATATACCTTATTAACTGCCTTCCAGCCATCCGACCAAAAGGCAGTTTTACGCTCTTTACAGAACAACATACAAGAGGCTTTCAACCCTCACATAGGTAATCACCCTATGCACTGCCCAAGATATTCACAAAATAACAAAACGTCAATAAAAATTTACATAAAAAGCGGGAGAAAACTCCCGCCTTTCTATTCAACATCCAAATACTCTATCGCATCCATCGCGGCTTTTGCCCCACTTCCCGCAGAAATAATCGCTTGTTTATATTTCGGATCTTTCACATCACCTGCGGCAAACACTCCCTCAATATCTGTTTGCGAACAATTTTCGTGTGTTACAATATATCCTTTACTATCCAAAATCAGATTACCTTTAAAAATTTCTGTATTCGGTTGGTGCCCTACAGCCACAAAAATACCATCCACTGGCAAAACCTTTGTCGCATCGCTTTCAACATTCTTAATTTTAAGCCCTGTAACCTTACGTGGTTCATCTTCACCTAAAATTTCTTCAACAACACTATCCCACTCAATTGAAATTTTACGATTATTAAAAATTTTATCTTGCAAAATTTTATCCGCCCGCAACTGATGACGTCGATGAACTAAAATAACTTTATCAGCTAAAGTTGCCAAATATAACGCTTCCGCAGCTGCAGAATTACCACCGCCAATAACCGCAACTGTACGCCCACGATAAAAGAATCCATCACAAGTCGCACAAGCAGACACACCATAACCCAAAAATTTCTTTTCTGATTCGATATTAAGCCATTTTGCAGAAGATCCTGTTGCTACAATAACAGCTCGAGCCTTATAAGAATGTCCATTTTCAGAACTACACACAAACGGTCTATGCGCAAAATCAACCTCAACAATATGGTCACTTACCATCTGCACACCAAGCTTCAACGCTTGTTGCTTCATCTTATCCATCAGCTCATAACCACTAATTTCTTCAAATCCTGGGTAATTTTCAATACTGTTAGTCATTGTTAATTGCCCGCCTTCTTGATTCCCCGAAACAATCATCGTATTTAATCCGGCACGTGCCGCATAAATACCCGCTGTATACCCTGCAGGACCTGACCCCAAAATTAACAAATCAACTGAATGTAGTGCCATATTGCTCTCCTAGTTTAATAGTTTCAATGTATTTTCACGCAATTTCTTAATTCGAATTGCTTTTTCTTTCTCCCCTTGCAGCTCATAAATCGCTAATAATTGACTACAAATATTTAAAGTATCTTGATATTTAGCATAAAAATTTTCATCCTGCCCCATCACCTCATCTAAAGCTTTCTCTAAAAATCTTGCTTTAACTAACGGTGATTCAGCATTTCCTGCTAACAACATATAAGCCGCAAACTTTTCCTCTTTATTATGATTTTCAGCCCAAGTTTCCTCAACCCTAATCAATGCATCTTCATCATTAACATAGTAATAAATATCTTTTAACGCAAGCAACACTCTACTTTTATCTTCAGGTGTTCGAGCATAACTCAACGCTTGATTATAATACTCTACCGCTAAAAAATATCTAGTATTATCTTGATTTTGTAAACCGTCATCATAATAAATATCCCCGAGTTTAACATACGTCCAAAACAAAACTGAAGACACATTAGATGTATATGTTTCATTTTGCTGCAAAAACTTCATAAAGAAACGCAAAATTGCGCTATATTGCACAACTTTCGCATCCGTATTCAAAAAATTTTCCCGTTCTTGCACCATTTTATATAAGTGTAAAAAACGGTTCTCTGCACTATTTTCACTCGTTACTGCCGTTTTTAACATCTTTATTTCTCCAATCTAGATAATTCCCCCACTATTAAGACAATAGTCCTCATTATTCAAAGCATATTTTTGGTGAACAGGACAATCTGGACACAAACAGCCACGATGCTCGTGAATACAATTACTTTTTTCAAAAGCACAAAACATCATTTCAAAATGCTGCATATCATCAATATGCGACACTTCTTCTGTAAGTTCTGGAACATTCTTAATTTTACAAGTTTTCGTATAAGACGGACAAGTTAAACACATACATTCTCTGGCATTTTCAACGGTTTTATCAACAAGCATTTTTCTCTCCTAACAATAAAATTATCAGACAAGATAAAAATATGCGCTGTTACTCTCAAAACAATTAAACCCCACCTATATTTAGGTTTATATCTTAAAGGCGTATAAATCTTCCTTCCTGTATCTGAGGCAAAAAAGATATATCAGGATTTTCTTCAAAAGAAACTTTATCCACTCGTGCAAACAATGGTCCTTGATGACAAACCCGAAACATCTCATCTAACAATGCTTCTTCTCCTCTTACTAAGATTTCAACACCGCCATCTTCCAAATTACGCACCCAACCAGAAATACCACCAATTTCTAGTGCTTTAAACACAACCCAACGACGAAAACCTACTCGTTGGACACGCCCCTCAATTTTCAAATAAATTATTTTCATCTCTCATTTTTTCTAATTCAGTCAACCACTCATCAATCACTTTATACTTATGATACATTTCTTTGGTTGTTCCCCACTGCTTTTGCTGATAACGCTCCTCATAAAATGCAATTTGCAACAACTGCTCCCGATTAATCATCCTTTCAACAAATAAAATACTCAGTAATACTGACCGAAATTCCACAGCTAACAAATATAATATTATAAATTTATGATTGGACAATTTCTTCAAATATTCACGAATTGCCTCACCTTGTGCACAATTACAATCTACTGTTTCTAATGCACAACTAGAAATAAAAGCTGTACCCAAAATACGATTGGCTTTCTCAACCTCTGAAGAAAAACACGCCAAACACTCATCATTAAAAGCATATAATATTGTATCTGTTTTAACAAACTCAAGCAAAATATTTGTTAAGTTGACTCTATTTTCTGCAATTTTAGCCTGAACAATATCTGGCATCATAAGTCTTATAGCCCTATTTTTGTTCTAATCGTCCACCAGATAAAAGATTCAACAATCCTTTTGTCGTATCTTTAACAACCCCAACACTATCATCTAAAATCTGCCCCACATCACCCGTAGTAGATTGAATAACATTCTCAGGCTTAGGAAACATCGTTTCATATCCTGTTCCTTGTAAGGCTGTATAACAAGGAGAACCATCGTTTTCTAAAAGCATTTGTGCTCCTAAATAAACCGGACCTCCAGTTGTTACACCAACAATAGTCTTAACAGCATTTGCACTATCAATCCCAATTTTAGGATTTTGCAACGTTCCTGTCAATTTTACTAAAGACGATAATGCTTTTGCAATATTTGTATCTGTTAATTTACCGGCAAATGGCTTAATACTTATACTAATTTTATCATTTACAAGATTAACGCTACCATCCGCAACCAAAGTAAATTTATCAGCATTAAGCACTATCCCATTCGGAAATTGCGCCTTACCTTTTTGAATATCAGAACGCACCACCGCACAACTCAGATTCAAATCATCATTTCCTTTAGTTAATTTCAAAGTATCAAACAGCTGAGAAATAATATTTCCCTTTAATAATCCAATATTACCCAAATGCAATTCTGACTTATTAACAATAGCAATTATTTGTCCATCTAAACTATCAACAACCGCCGCATACGTGCGCCCATTTCCACTTAATTTAATATGAATATCTGTATCACTTCCACTAATAAAATTAAATGCTTCTGAATCAGCTTTAAGAGCTTTCATCAATTTTAACAAATTTAATTTCGAAACATCTGCGTTAATATTTACAGTCTCACTTTGCGCATTAGCGGTCAAATTTGCCATCACATTACCATCTGCAACAATTCCTTTCAAAATTTTAACAGTTGCAGCACCATCATTAACTTTAGCATTTATCCCAACATCCTTTGCCAAAACAACACCGCTATTGACTAACTGAGAAATAGTCACATCTGCTGTAGCATTAACACCATATAAGGCTTGATAGGGAATAACCTCTGCCGGCACTAACGTTGTTGCATTTGCGGCAGAAATCAATGAAAAATTATAAGCTGACTTCGAATTTCTGCTAAACGATGCTATATCAATCTTAGCAGAATTTAATATCGCTGTAATAACTGGAACTCTGGATGCCAAAGTTGCAGTAAGTGTTCCTTTAATCTCATTTCCCGCTATATTAAAACTGTTAATACGAGCGTCAATTTTTTTCAAATCTCCCTTAAATGTCACATTGGCCGCTTCATTATAACCACTATCTTTACCCATAAAACCAGAAGCCTTAGCTGTTCCATCAAAGCGAATATCACCTAAAATATCATACAACAAAACATCCACATCAGCCTTAATCCCCATAACATCTAATTCAGCTTTAACAGGATATCCCAAAGAAGAATCTAATTGATTTAATGCACCAAGTTTCCCCGTACCATTATATAAACCTTTATTAACATTAAATTTAAAATCAATATTCTCATTAACATCTTCATCTAAATTCAAATAGTCAATATCATAACTTGCTGTTTTAGCAGACTTATCCGTAAAGTTAATTTTAACATTCTCTAAAGCTACCTGCTTAACTACTAATGACGAAAGAATATTCGAAACATCTGATTGAGTTTTTACTTCTGCTGCCTGAACACTTTTAACCAACGTAAAACTACTCATTTTACTTTTTGCTTGAACTGTTAAATCTTTCGGCAAATTAAAGTCCCAATTTCCCTTACCATTTGCCCCTTCCTCAAGATTAACCACAACACCCTTAAGTTTAAAGACATCAATCACAATATTTTTCTTAAGCAATGGAACAACAGCAAAACCCAAATCAACCGCATCCGCACTCACCATCACTGGAGTTTTTGCCCATTCCGCATTCGAAAAAGTTACATTTTTAACCTCAATCGTCGGATTAAACGAAGCTTTTACCTGAATATCACCAATAGTCAACTCTCGTCCTGTTGTATCACGAACAACTTTAACAATCATCTCCTTATAGCGATTAAAATCTATTTGTGTTAATGCAATATATGCAGCAACAAACGCAACAACACATATACTAATAACAGAAATCAAAATAATCTTGATTGTTCTTTTCATAACAAGCTACTCCTTAAAACTTAATCCGAGTGTTTTCAAACTGTCTTTAAAATAGTTCGGCAACTTAGCCTTAACAACCATCTTTTTACCATACACAAAAGATAAATCAATTTTATAAGCGTGCAAGTGTAATTTATTTATAAACAGAGAACTTTTCACTCTCTCTGAACCAAAATATTTATCATCACCTAAAATTGGAGCTCCAATATATTCCAAATGCGCTCGTATCTGATGTGTTCTTCCAGTTAGAGGACTAGCTGAAATTAAAGCAAATTTATCACTAACACTATCCAACACTTCATATATCGTAATTGCATTTTTTCCGCCATCTAGTACCCGTACACGCCCATCGGCTTTTTCCAAAGAAACTTTTATTTCACCAAATTCTTTATCCGGCACACCTCGTGTCAATGCCAAATAAGTCTTTTGCAACGTATGCTCACGAAAAGCTTTTGTCAAGATATCTGCCATTTTTCGATTCCGCGCCAAAACCAAAACACCACTAGTATCTTTATCAATCCGGTGCACAAGCTTCGGCTTTTCTTCATTACCAAACTTTAATGCGTCCAACAACCCATCAACGTGCCGTATAGTATTCGTTCCACCTTGCACAGCCAATCCAGATGGTTTATTTAACACAATGATATTTTCATCCTTATAGATAATCATACCTTCAATATACTTACTATCTCGCACAGAAACCTCTGTATGAGTAATTTCTTTTTTCTCATTTTCCAATGGTGGCACACGTACTTCCTGCCCTTTTTCCAAACGAGTATTTGCCTCAACCCTTTGTCCATCAACCTTAATTTGTTTTGTACGTAGTAATTTTTGCAATCGCCCTAGACTTAACCCCGGATAATATTTCAAAAACCACCGATTCAAACGAATACCATCATCTTCGCTCTTAACTCTTATCAGTTCCACTCCGCTCATTTATCATCTTCCTTTTGCTGTTTTCTCATACGCTGTTTTTCCGCACGCAATCTATCAAAATAATCGATTCGTTTTTTTATTTCCCGTTCAAACCCCCTATCTACTGGATTATAAAATCGCCTTCGCCCCATCTCTTCAGGAAAATAATTTTGCCCTGAAAAACCATCTTCCAAATCCTGGTCATAAATATAACCATCACTATAACCCAAATTTTTCATCAATTTTGTAGGCGCATTTAAAATATGCTTTGGCGGCATAAGAGATCCCGTTTGCCGAGCTGCTGCAAACGCTTTATCCATCGCTTTATATACTGCTGCAGACTTCGGTGCTGTTGCCAAATATGCTGTTAATTGCATAACAGCTAACTCCCCTTCCGGATGCCCCAAACGTTCATATGTTTCCATACAAGCCATCGCCTGCACCACGGCATTAGGGTCTGCCAGCGACACATCCTCTATTGAAAATTGGATAAGACGTCGCAAAATATATCTTGGATCTTCACCAGATGTCAACATTCGCGCCACCCAATAAAGTGCCGCATCAACATCAGACCCTCTCAAAGATTTATGCACAGCAGAAATTAAATTATAATGTCCATCTCGCCCTTTATCATACACCGGCGCCCGCGAGCGAATGATTTTCATCAGTGTATTTTTATCAAAAATCTCATCTGGCTTTGCGTATGCCCAAACACTCTCCGCAAGGTTTAAAATATAACGACCATCGCCATCCGCCACATTTTTCATAAACTCTCGTGCTTCATCGTCAATCGGTAATTTTAGCCCTTCTTCACGCTCCGCTCGTTGCAATAATTCCTCAAAATTCTCAGGTGTCAGCCGATTTAATACAAATACCTGACAACGAGAAAGCAATGCCGCATTAAGTTCAAATGATGGATTCTCTGTCGTAGCACCAACCAAAATAACCGTCCCATCTTCAACATACGGCAAAAAACCATCTTGCTGAGATTTATTAAAACGATGTATTTCATCCACAAACAACAGTGTGCCTTTTCCCTGAGTTATCCGCCGATCTTTTGCATATTGAAAAACTCTCTTCAAATCTGCCACACCGGAAAACACCGCAGAAATTTGTTCAAAATATAGATTCGTATGTTCAGCAATCAATCGTGCAATCGTTGTTTTGCCGCATCCTGGAGGTCCCCATAAAATAAACGAAGAAACTTTTCCCGTTACGAGCATTCTACCTAACGGAGAATCCTCGCCTAAAACCTGCTCTTGCCCCACCACATCTTGTAGTTTTTGTGGACGCAGCCGGTCTGCTAAAGGTCTCTTCACCTTATTTGAAAATAACGTATCATCCATTTCTTAAATACACCATAAAATTTATTATCTCTTAACACAAAGATTCTAAAGCTACAACTACATTTTTCTTAAAAAACGACATAGCACTTGACTCTATGCAATAAAGTTATACTATTCAGCCATTAACAAAAAACAAACAACATAGGAATAGATTATGAGTTTTAAAGATTTAGGGCTAAGTGAACAAACCATTCAGGCTATTGAAGATTTAGGTTATCAAGAACCCACCACAGTCCAAAAAGATGTCATACCTTCGGTTCTGGCTGGCAAAGATATTTTTACTATAGCACCTGCTGCCTGTGGTAAAACTTGCTCATACATTTTCCCGCTAATTGATATCATTTCCAAAAAAGAAGGACAAAATATCTTAATTATCTCTGCTGATTCAAAAGAATCCGTCAATATATCAGATAAGCTCTCTATTTTTAACAAATATCACGAAATTAGCGAAACAACTATTAAAAACGATTCGCAAGATAGTATAGATAATGAAGCAAACGTTATTATTGCTTCACCTGATTTATTGCTAGAAAACATTGCTGAAAGTCGAGTCGATATTTCAAATATCAATATCTTGGTTGTAGATGACATCAATCTCATTAAGAAAAAACGTCAACTTGAGAATCTGAACAAAGTATTAGAGCAACTTCCTGCAAATAAACAAAATATTGTTTTCACCACCCGTCGTTCCAAAGAAACTCAGGATACACTGGATAAAATTCTCAAAACACCAGCAGAAATCAAAATTGATAAAAATAAAGAAAAAGAAGTCAATGATGTTCCACAGGCAGCCACAATAACGACAAGTAAAACTTCCCCCAAAAAAGAACATAACAAGCAAAAAAATGCTTTATCTAATCACGAAATCGATAAAAAAGCATTAGAGCTAGCCAAACGACATAAAGTTTTCGGTAAAAAAACACCATCTTTTCTACTGACAAACTGCAAACTTGCCACAGAAACAAAATCTTAACTTCATAAAAAAAATACTTGCGCTATTTTTAACGAAGTTTTATACAAAAAAGAAAAACACTAACTTTATCTATGGAGATCTAAATGTCAGGACACTCCCAATTTAAAAACATTATGTACCGTAAAGGTGCACAAGATGCAAAAAAAGCAAGAGTTTTTGCAAAACTCGCTCGTGAAATTACCGTTGCTGCCAAAAGTGGCTTACCTGAGCCAGATAAAAACCCTCGTCTAAGATTAGCCATTCAAGCAGCCCGCGCAGAAAGTATGCCGAAAGATAATATTGAGCGCGCAATAGCTAAAGCAACACAGGTTGCTGGTGGTGCAGATTTTACCACAATGCGCTATGAAGGCTTTTCAGCAAACAAAACTGCCGTTATTGTGGAAGCTCTAACAGACAATAAAAACCGCACAGCCAGCAATGTTCGCTCTATTTTTGGTAAACGCGGCGGAGCAATGGGTGAAACAGGTTCAGTAACTTTTAATTTTGAGCGTATCGGCTATATTGAATACCCAATGTCTATTGCTGATGCAGATAAAATGTTTGAAGAAGCTTTGGAAGCAGGTGCTAATGAAGTTGTTTCAGAAGATGACATCCACGCAATTGAGACTTTACCAGATGATTTATCAGCTGTAACAGAAGCATTAGAACAAAAATTCGGCACACCATCTGCTTCTCGTTTGGATTGGAAACCGACTGTAAAATCTGAAATTACAGATTTAGAAACAGCCAAAAAGTTTCTCGAATTTATTGATGCATTAGAAGAAGATGAAGATGTACAACACGTTTACCATAACGCAGACATCGCAGATGACATTATGACTCAACTTGAGGCTGAATAAATGCGCATATTAGGTCTTGACCCAAGTATATCTTCTACTGGTTGGGGCATAATAGATGTTAATGGAAACCGTCTGTCATACGTGGCAGACGGTTTTATCGCAACCAATGCAAAACTCCCCCTTTCTAAAAGGCTACAAACAATACATAATGAACTGCAGCATATTATAGAACTATACAAACCAGAAGAAGCATCCATAGAAGTAACTTTTCTAAATTCAAATCCAGAAACCTCCCTCAAATTAAGTATGGCACGTGGAGTCGTCTTCCTTATGCCTGCACTTTACAATATCCCTCTTTATGAGTACGAACCAAACAAAATAAAAAAAGCATTAACCGGAGTCGGTAGAGCTGATAAAACACAAGTAGAAACAATGGTCAAAATTCTCCTCCCCGGATGCCAACCTAAAAACAACGATTCGTCTGACGCTCTCGCCATCGCCATCACGCACTGCAACCTACGTGGCACATACGGCGATAAGACTGTATAACCTTTTATAAATAAACATTGAAAACATACCTAATTTCTGTTATAATAAAAGTATTCAAAATATGGAGATCTTATTATGCCCAATATAACTAATATAATCAACCAATCAAATAATCCAGATGATTTTAAAAACTTCATCTCAAATCATTTTGACGAATTAACAGCACCAGCAACAGTCTCCATTGGTTTAAAAACACAAACTCAAATCCCAAAAATTGTTTCTATTCTAAGAAAAAACGGCATAAATGCAGCAGGTTATTACAACGATGAAGCCCTCTCTCCTGAAACATTCGCTGTAGACAGTACAGGTATCCGCACACCATTACTAACACCTCAAAGTGCCCTACAAGCAACAGTTGACATTTACAACATATTAAAATCTAATAATATAGAAATCCTCGGACACGCCCTACCCCAAACAGCAGATAATTTCGTATATGTAGGCAAAGGATCTGACCGAACTATCAATATCACTAAAAATGCTCAAGAAATCAACCCAAATGTAAACCCCGAGCAAATCAATTCTTTTATCGTATTTCAGCTCTCAAAACTAAACCAATATCCCCTGTATAATATAGCAGAATTGGAAGCCCAAAACACAGATGAAAAACTTTTATACCGCGGCGGAACACTAGGTAATCAACCTTTTGCAATACCTTCCACTCGTCGAGCCAGAGATATCGCCTACGGGACGCCTAAATTTTCCCGAGCTTCCGTATATGCTACAGGCGCATATAGCGTAGGGATAACCTATCAACCTGTAAACAACAAACATTATGGCTTTATCTATGAATTTGACTCCGCCCCCGACCAAAAATACTACAAAGCGTATGGCATAGAACGAGGAAAGCAAGACCCTAAATTAGATAATAATGGCGAAGAAGTCGATTTAAAATATGAAACACCATTATTACCACATAGAAATAAATTCAGAGGCATCTACCTACAATATGGCGATAATGATAACGCGCAAATCATCAAAATAGCTGAAAATGGACAATTTATCTCCCCAGAATGGGAAAGATTTACCAAACTGCACGAAGTATTTTCTCACTCTGAACCAAACAACATTATGAGAAATCGCTTAAACCAACAAAAAAGAACATCCTCCGCTATACCATATCAAAAAGCTCCAACCGCCCTCAAAGAGTTACCAATCCCTCAAAACTTAGAAAATTATATTTTAGAAGAAAACAAACAAACCTCTTCAAATAATTTCGCCATTAAAAACCTAACACTAAAATCTTCCCCTGTTCCCAATACTCTCGCTAAAGCTTCCTTATGCGGCAATGTTGACTTAAATAACATCTCATTTCCTAAAGAAATAAAACATCTAGACCTAAGCCAATGTACAGGAACAATATACATTAACAACTGTGACTTAAGTCATTTAGAAAAAATTACTTTTCCTAAACAATGCCACGCTGTCGACCTAGGAAACAACCAATTTTCTCCTTTGTTGAAAGAAATAGATTTAAAACAAACTCAAACAAATTATTTCTTCTTATCTAACCAAGATTTAAGCAGCCAAAAGTCCGTAAAATTCCCACAAAAATCCCGTTCTGGAGATTTAGTAAAATATCACATTTACGGCGAAAACAAAATCCCTTTATGCACCGATTTAGCCTCTTGTACAGAACAATCTTTAAAACAACAATTAGCCCTAAAACAAACACAACTACAACAAAAAAGGGAGCGCTAACTCCCCCTTCTTTTTCTTATAAATCTGCAATCACCTGCATACTGATAATTTCATCTGGCTGGCTAACCATACCATTATAACCACCGCCTTTACGAATATTATCAACAAACTCCATACCAGATACAACTTTGCCCCAAACTGTATATTGCCCATCAAGATGAGGACAATCATCATAGCAAATAAAAAATTGGCTATCTGCTGAATCTGGATGCATTGCTCGTGCCATAGAAACAATTCCTCTTGTATGCGGAATCTTATTAAACTCAGCTTTTAGTTTTTTACCACTACCTCCAGTTCCTGTTCCCAGCGGACAGCCAGTCTGAGCCATAAAGCCCTCAATTACGCGATGAAATTTTAATCCATTATAAAACCCTGTGCGAACAAGCTCTTTAATTCGCGCCACGTGGTTTGGCGCATCTTCCGGATACATTTCAATCACAACTTCACCATCTTTCAACTTCATCACTAATGCATTTTCTACATCTGCCACATTATATGAATGTTTCATTTTCTTACCTCTCGATTCGCTAACACCCAGTTGTTTTTTTTCTTCAGCCACAAGATTTTTAGTTTCACTCTTGCCTAAACTTTTAGTTTCGCTCTTTTCTAATACATTAACCATTGTAAACTCCTTAAAAAATCTGTTTACACTTTATTTAGGGTTTTATTTTCCGTTATTCAAGACAAAATTAACCCGTTCTTGTGCAGATAATCCCGTCGGAAAAGTGTCATCAATCTCTTTCAAGTGTTTCTTAAGACCTCGTCCATTTGCAATCTGAATAGCAAGCCCCGGACGTGCATTAACTTCTAACATCATCGGACCACGATTTTTATCCAACACAATATCTGCCCCCAAATATCCAAGCCCTGTCATATCGTATGCTAATGCACCAATAGTCAAATGCTCCCTCCAAAAGGGAACCTTCAAATCCATCAAATTTGCTCCTGTATCAGGATGAAACACAATTGGCTTATTATGCATAACAGCATTAAGTGTGCATCCCGTCTGCACATCTAATCCCACCCCCACAGCACCTTGATGCAGATTCGCTCTACCGCCCGATTCTTTCGTTGCTAACCTCATCATCACCATTGCCGGATAACCTTTATAAACAATCACTCGTACATCCGGTACACCGTGATAACTAAAATTTTTAAAAACATCACTAAAATTAACAGCTTCCTCAATTAACGCAACATCGTATCTTCCACCCAAACTAAACAACCCACTCAATGTATTTGAAATATGCTGATAAACATCTTGATAACTTAAAATATCTCCAGAGGCACTATAAAATTTTTCACCATCATATTTTTTAATCACTAAAACACCTTTACCACCACTACCGTGCGCCGGCTTAATCACAAAAGTTTCATATCCTTTTACAATTTCTAAGATGTTTTTAACCTGATATTGATGCTCAATAATCCCTATCATCTTAGGTGTGTTGATGTTAATACTATTCGCTAATTTCTTTGTTTTAACCTTATCATCTACCAAAGTATAAAGCGAACGTTTATTACACTTAGCAATAACCGAATAATTACGGTCATTCATCCCCAACACCCCACAAGCTTTGAGCGCCCTAGCTGTTTTTAACCATTCAAACATTTATTTCATCCTTATGGATAAGCGGAGCAAAACGCGTTAACTCTGTTAAACGATATCCTGTATATGTGCCAAGCAACATTACAATAAACATAATAACCAAATTCAGTTCATTAAACGCAAACATAATATGCCGCACATATTCATTGCTAATCACAAAATACGTAACAATCGCAGTTAGCAAGGTAAAGAAGATTTCTTTAACCGTATTCCTTGCCCCTTCTTCTTCCCAAGTAATTGACGCGCGTTCAATAATCCACGCAGTAATAATAATCGGAAAAAAGATAGCTGAGCTGACAATACTATAATTCATCCGATAACCAACAACCGTTAACACTTGAATAAGTAATATTACAAAAATAACAACAAACGAAATTCTCGGCACAAGCAATAAATTAAGCTTTGCAACTAATGCCCGCATTAAAAGCCCCAAAACAATCATAACCGAAAAACAAACTAACCCTGAAACAAAACCAGTCTTTACCAATGACATTGCAAGTAACATAGGAGTAAATGTCCCCATAGTTGTCACACCAATAACATTACGCATAATGACCACAACCAAAATTGCCAATGGAAAAATCATCAACCACTTCAATGTATTCTGTTCTAACAAAGGTAACGCATAAATAGAATATTGATAGGGCATAAATTCACTATTAGCCTTAGCACGATACTCTGCCATTTTCATCGGTGTCGATACAGATTTCAACACGGAAAACATAACTTTAGAATCTTCCCCACCACGGACATCTAACAGCGAAACACCCCCACGCTGAAAAACAATCCAGTTCTTCGGTAGTCCTATCTGGGTTGTATCCAAATCATATAAAGTCCACTTATTATTAAGATAAGCTTCAAGCATTATTCCTGGTTTTTCCGTTTTTTTACCCTCTTCCAATTTAATCGCCCGCACAATACGTGACGGAATACGCTTATATGCTAAAATTTGCATAATTCTTTCTGCAAATTCTTTAGATGTATGATTAAGAGGTAAAACCAAACTCATTGTCGGACTGGCCATTTCCTGATTAACTGTCGCAATAATCTTCTGGACCTTATCACCATCCTGTAAATCAGCCAATTCCCAAATCCTGCTCATCTGGATATTTTCTTCTTCAGATAAAATAGGTCTTTCAACTTTAGCTGGTTCTTGTTGACTAAGTTTACTATTTTTCGCATCATCATAAATACTTAAACGATAATACAAATTTTGCTTACCTTTTTTGTTTTTTCCTTTAAAAGATATACGATTATTCTGGTTATCATCAACAACCTCATACCCATTTGCCACAATTTCTTCACTTAAAATTTTAAAACTATCACTATTACTAGGAACAGTGAGCATCACATCTACGTCTTCCCCAACAGCGTCAAAACTTATCTTCGCATCAATTGTCCACACATCCGTAATCTGCTTAGGAGTAAAAGTAAATCCCCAATATTTAATTTTATAATAAATACTATACCACGCATACAAAATAGATAGCAATAGCAACAAACTTAATACCTTGCGTACAGTAAAAAAAGACGACAAATGCAATTTCATAGTTCCCTCACTTAATTTAGCGTATATGATGTTGATGTATCAACAATAAATCTTCCTGTTAAAATATTCCGTCCAATCAATCCTTGATAATCAAAGTTTGTTCTATCCGCAATAGAGAACACTGCGCTAAAGACTTCTCCCCCCATTTTAACGTCCATCTTTATAGCTTTTCTATTCTCATCTTCTCCCACTCGTTTAACTCTAAAAGTCCGTTCAATTTTCTTTTCAAAAAGATGTTCTTCCCCACTTTTACGATTTTTAAGCTTAAAACTCACCCATTTTTCACCATCACGTTCAAAATAACTCACATCTTGACAATCCAATGAAGATGTTGTCGCCCCTGTATCAATTCTTGCCGAAAAAGGAGATTTCATCGGCAAAAAATAAATCGGCTCAACTTCTCCAATAATCGGAAGATGTGCTTTTTCTACAACAATCTCCTGTGTTGTGTTGACATTATGTACAACAGCAGGAACAATCACCTGCTTGGGTTGACAAGCTGAAATTGTAAAAATAAGCAACAGCAAAAAAAACTTACGCATCTTTAATATTTTCTCCTAGATATATTAAGAACTTTTCATTTCTTTGAAAATATATTATTTTTATTCAAGACACATCAGAAAAATACACTAATACACAAAGAAAATAATCCCATCGAATGTATATAGATTTTTTTACTTTTAACATTGTATTTAAACGATGTATTTAAAAAAATAAAAAGGAGCGACATCGCTCCTGAATAAACAGTTTAACATATTTATTATACTAAAAAAACACCGTTGCACGCAAACTAGTCGCAATACCATAATCTGATTTTTGATTTAATGCAGGATTGATATATAGTTGAACATCCGGAGTTATTGTTAACATATCCCCAAGCCCCCAAGCCCAATACGCTTCAATAATCTGCTCAGATTTATGTTTCAAGGATTGTCCAACTGCTTTTTCATCAATTTTATTATATGCATAAGCCAAACCAATTTGATCTAAAGGATTTCTATTTAACGGATTCTTATAAACACCACCCAAAACCCAAGATTGTCTAATACTTTCTACATCACCGCTCACTTCATTCAAACGAGCAAAAAAACTATATTTCTCTCCCACATTTTGTGATAAATTTAAGGACCAACCATTTGTCGTTTCTGGTTGTTCGTGTACTCCTGGTTGATTATAAACCAGTAGAGAAATCTCTGCATCCCCAATATTTTTAAATGACGGAGTATAGGCAATATAACCAAATGTAGTATAATGCTCCTCATCTAAATGATTAAATCTAATACTAGTCGCATCAATATTTGTTCCATCTTGCCCACCAAAAGCAACCGACCACTCATCATTAGGTGTAATTTGCGCATAAATTCCTAATCCTGCCTGAGTATAAGACGCTGATGCATTTTGTGCCAATGCATCATTCAAAAAATTAACCTGCTGATTAGCATTATATGCTGTACCATCAAAATTATATATTGGAAATTGTCCTAATCCCAACGTCAACCAGTTCCATTTCCCTCCAAGCTGATAAGTATAATACAATTCTGAAAATTCATTTTCATTACTGGTATAATCATTTATCGGTGTAACAAAGCCTGAATTATTAGTCAAATCACCCCCATTATGATTCCCATATCGAATAACTGTATATGCAAAATTTAAAGATCCAATCCCATATTCATTATTAAACGTTGTCCACATAAACGATGGATACAAATAAGTCTGCACAGCATTATGTTTTCCATTTGGACTAGAACGTTGTTCTAAAACTGAAACATCAAAATTATAATCAAATCCATATTCTTTATTCAAAAAATTTTTAAAATCTTGATAACTTTCTGCATACGCATTTCCAATCATCATAAAAAAACACCAAACCCATAAAAAAAACTTTTTATTTCTCATCTCTATACCCTAAGTTTATATTAAATACCATTCGGATATAACCTTTAAAATAATCAAAAAAAGGGGGCTTTGGAAAAAAACTCTTGAAGCGATAAATTTAACAAGCTACAATATAACATAAACATCTGGGAAATAAACAAATGATAGCAAAATTAAAAGGAATAATTGATAACATCGGCGAAGACTGCTGCATTATTGATGTTAATGGCGTCGGCTACCTAGTTAATATGTCATCACGATCACTTTCAAAACTTAAACAAGGCGAGCCCGCTATTTTACTTATTGAAACAGTCATCAAAGAAGATAGCTTCACCCTTTTTGGTTTTCAAACAGCTTGGGAAAAAGAATGGTTTAACACGCTTACCAAAATTCAAGGGGTTGGCGGAAAAGTTTGTTTAAATATTTTAAGTGCTCTCTCCCCTTTACAACTTGCTCAAGCCGTCTCCGCACAGGATAAAAGTTCTTTTCTTCGCGCTGCTGGTGTTGGTCCCAAACTAGCAGCCCGCTTAGTAACCGAATTAAAAGATAAAATTGTAACTATTCCTTTAGAGTATATGTCCACCACAGATCTAAATGATCCCAAAGAATCCATCATTGAAAAATCCCCCCAAGAAAAAACTCCTCCACAAACAGAATCTGATATCACCTACACCAAAACAGAAGATGTCACTTCAGCTCTGACTAATCTGGGATACACCAAAATAGATGCATATAAAGTTGCCGCCGAGGTCTGTATGAATAATCCAGATGCAAACATTGGTACTCTTATTCGTTTGGCACTTAAAGAATTTAACCAATAGGAGAAACAAATGTCTGAAGATAAAGAACGTATTGTTAGTGCACAAAAACTCTCAACCGATGAAGCAAATTCTCCAACAACAATCAACCTCCGTCCATCAACATTAGATGAATTCGTTGGACAAGATAAAGTCTGCCAGAACTTAAAAGTATTTATTCAATCTGCTAAAAGTCGCAATGAAGTACTTGATCACGTTTTGTTGTATGGTCCTCCGGGATTAGGAAAAACGACCTTATCGAACATCATATCCAAAGAACTTGGGGTAGGCTTCAAAGCAACTTCCGCTCCAATGATAACTCGTTCAGGAGATTTAGCTGCAATTTTAACTAATCTTGAAGCTCGTGACGTTTTATTTATTGATGAAATTCACCGCCTTAACCCAGCTATTGAAGAGGTTTTATATTCTGCAATGGAAGATTTTCAACTAGACATCATCATAGGTGAAGGTCCGTCAGCTCGTTCTGTAAAGATTGATCTTCAACCATTCACCCTTGTTGGTGCCACCACTCGTTCAGGTCTAGTTTCCACCCCATTACGTGAACGTTTCGGCATTCCGTTAAGAATGGATTTTTATAATCACGAAGACTTACAAAAAATCGTTTTAAGAGGGGCTCATCTTCTCAATATGCCCATCTCTACAGATGGTGCAATGGAAGTCGCTAAACGCTCTCGCGGAACACCTCGTATTGCTGGACGTTTACTTAAACGTGTTCGTGATTTTGGAGCTGTTGCTGGTAATATAGAAATTGATTCTGAAATTGCAGATAAAGCCTTACGCCTTTTAGATGTAGACGCTTATGGACTTGATGAATTTGACCGTAGATATCTAAATTGCATCGCAAAAAATTATGGTGGCGGTCCCGTTGGTGCAGATACTTTAGCAGCAGCTCTCTCCGAAGAACGAGATACCATCGAAGAAGTTATTGAACCATATCTGCTAAAACTTGGTTTTTTACAACGCACACCACGCGGACGAGTTCTTTCCGAACAAGGATGTAAATACCTTGGCATTAGCAAATTCAAAAACAACAATCAATTTAGTTTTATAGATGATTTAGGATTTTAAATATGACATATGAAACAAAAACTATTACCGGCACTTTATTTGAAGATAAAACATTCTCTTTTCCTGTTCGTATCTACTACGAAGACACTGATGCAGGTGGCATTGTTTACTATGCAAACTACCTAAAATATGCTGAACGCGCCCGTACCGAATTTCTTCGCCATTTCGGAATTAACCAAGATGATATGCTTAAAAATAAAGGCATAGGATTTGTCGTTCGTGATTGTCATATCAGCTACAAATCTCCTGCTAAACTAGATGATGCGCTCAACATTACCTGCAAAGTAACAGATATCAAAGGCGTTTCACTAAAAATGGAACAAAAACTTTATCGTAATGATATTGTTTTATCAGAAATAGAAATCACCCTTGTTTTTTTAAGTTTACCAACAATGCGTCCCACCAAAATTCCTACCGAAATTTTATCTCTACTGCAATAATTACATTCCCCAGTAGCCTATTAAAAGACCGTTGTCGCTATAGTAACGTAATTGATGTGGTTTAATTTGGATATTTTTGCCATTTTTCCCAGTAATCCCATCAATAAATAATATTGCACCATCAACTTCTGCTTTTTTCAATGGAAAGCAAACCTGATAAGCATACCCATCATTCCAAATATTACGTGGTAAAATCACCGCATTAGCTTTATTAACCAGATAAATTTTAGATGCATCTGTAACTTTCAGATAATCTTGAAGTATGATGTTTTCTTCATCATTTGAACTAACACTAATACTCATATGTACATCTGAAGAAACAGGACAAACAGAACCCAAAATATTAAAAAATACCGGAATGTATGGAGGAGGTGGAAGAAGTGGTAAAAGACCAACAGCACCATATACTTTTTCTTCAAAATCAATCTGAATATCATCAACACTTAGTATATTTTTTTCACTAACATTTTTCTGCTTTTGATTCGAAAACATCATCTTAAGAATCATATTTTCACGTTCAAAAGTCTTTATTTCTTGTAATTCCAATTCATCAACATCTGAAAAAGTTATATACTCTATATGAGCAAAACTAGTTACACCGCATCCTGATAGGAAAAACAACAAACAACAAAAACCAAAAGACCGACACAAATTATTCTTCCTTATGCAAATATACCGAAATACTCAACGATGCAACCACAATTGCTGGAGCCCACACCGCAAACCAAATCGGAATATACGCATTGATACCAAAAGCAGAGATAACCTGAGATGTAAAGTAAACTGTAAACCCTGTTGTAATTCCAAAAATTATCATCCACAACACGCCCCCCTGCCTCTGACTTGCTTTGAGTGAAAAGATACCAGCCACCAAAACCATTGCCATCAATAAAAATGGCAGTGCAACCAAACTTAAATATCTCATTTTATGTCGTTGCACAGAGAACCCTGATGTTTCATAAAAACTTATTGTATCTGGTAAATTCCAAAATGAAATAGCCTCAGGGTCAACAAAATTATCCTTAATACGCTGCAAATTCATTTCCGTTGGATACTGCATATTATTTAACATTTCAACTTGCTGTCCAGTTTTATAAATTCGAACATCTCGCAAATTCAAATTTCCATCCTCTAACGTCGCAACAAAAGCCTCAATTCTCCGTTGCACTTGTGTCCGCTCATCAACTTCAATAATACTAACATCGTGCAACCACAACATTCCTTCTTGCAAATTCAAGCCATTCGCGTTAATAATTGCCACATTTTCATTCTTTCCTTCTCTAATCCATAATCCTTTGTTAGAAAACAAAAAAGCATTTGGGTTATCAGTTGACAATCGATAGGATAAAGTCTCTTTCAATTCATAAAGCCTTGCAGATACTGGATTAAGAATAGCAACCCAGAAAAAACCAATCCCAAAAACAGCAAGCAGTACCGGCATTAAAACACCCCATATTGATACCCCTGCAGCTCGAATAATAACAAATTCGTTTGTTTTACTCAACCGCCAAAAAGTTATCATCGTCGAAACCATCACAATAAAAGGCACAACCTTATCCACTGTCTCAGGCAATTTAGCAATTACATATTCTAACAAAAAACCAATAGAAACTTCGTGCCGACCCGATGTTTTACGCAAAATCTCAATCATATCAAACATCATAATAATTGCTGATATAACTGCTAGCACATAAAAAAAGTTCAAAACAGTTTGTCTTGCCAGGTATCCCCCTAAAATAGAATTAGGTTTCATCATCGTCCAAAATCCTTAAAAATATCCGGTTGATAAATAGCGATCAACGCTATCCGGCAAAATTACAATTATACGCTTATTTATAAATTCTACTCTTTTAGCAATTTCCACGGCTGCTGCAACAGCGGCTCCCGCAGAAATACCAATAGGCAAGCCCTCTGTTTTTGCAACAAGTTTAGCTGTATCAATTGCTTTCTCGTTATCAATCTTAATAATTTCATTAACCAACAGATTATCATAAAAAGGTGGTACAAATCCTGCACCAATTCCCTGAATCTGGTGTATACCTTTTTCTTCCCCACTCAAAACTGCACTACTGCTTGGCTCAACTGCTGTCACAAATAAATCTTGATTATACGTTTTCAAAACCGAAGCAATCCCCGTAAGTGTTCCTGATGTACCAACACCAGCAACTAACGCATCAAAATTACCACCAGTATCTTCCAAAATTTCCATCGCCGTCCCCATTCGATGTGCATTGGGATTCGCTTCATTTTGAAACTGACTAAAAATAATAACATTAGGATTCCGTTCTTTTAATAGTTGAGCTTTATGAATAGCCCCACTCATCCCATCCTCTTTCGGCGTTAAAATAACCTCAGCTCCTAAATGACGCATTAGACTAATCCGTTCTTGAGACATATTCTCTGGCATCACAATAATGAGCTTATATCCCTTAGCTGCACACATCGCAGCTAAACCAATCCCTGTATTGCCAGATGTTGCCTCCACAAAAACTGTATCTTTAGAAATTCCTTTTTTCTCCTCCGCTTCAATCATCGCCAAAGCTATCCTATCTTTAACCGAAAAGAGCGGATTATACATTTCACATTTAGCCAAAATCTCAGCTTTAAGACGTAGTTTAGTAGTTAAATTCCCCAAACGCAATAAAGGTGTATGCCCCACCAATTCTGTTACAGAGTTATAAATTTTCTCCATTATTTATCCTCCACAACTTTTTCAACAAATTCATCCAATCCACAAAGATTTCTTTTATCTACACGTGCCGCCAAAATAATAGCTTTAGCCTGTTGTACAGCTCTATCTAAATCATCATTAACAATCACATAGTCGTAAAAAACACATTCTTTAATTCTTTTCTCAGCCATACTCATCCGACGCTCAATAACTTCGCGACTATCAGTTCCCCGATTAACTAAACGTTCTCTCAATATCCGCAATGACGGAGGAAGTAGAGCAATCGCCTTCACTCGTTCACCTGCAAGTTTGCGTAATTGCTGAACACCTGGATAATCCAAATCCAAAATAACATCTTTACCTTGACAAAGCAAATCATCAACCGGTTTTTTGGGTGTTCCATATTTTGGTCCAAAATCAGAATCAACATATTCATATAAAGCTTTTTCAGCCACCAATTCTCTAAATTTCTCTTCACTAATAAAGTAATAGTCTTTTCCCTCTTTTTCTCCCTCACGCATCTCACGTGTTGTCACCGAAACAGAATGCTGAATATTGTCCAGATCCTCCAGTAATTTTTTAATAACAGAACTTTTTCCACCACCACTTGGAGCAGAAAAAATAAACATTGTTCCCTGTCTTTGAATATCGCCACTCATAAAAAACCTCACACAACTGACTTTCTTTACAAATATTTTACTAACAATATATAACATAAAACGCATAAATAAAGCTTTATTTTAAGGATTGAACAATGATTATCAAAAATATCTTAATCACAGGAGCATCTTCAGGTATTGGTGAAGCTTTGGCGTTATATTATGCCAAACAACCAGAAACAGAAAATCTCTTTATTTGTGGTCGCAATGAAAAACGTTTAACCGCAGTCAAAACCGCTTGCGAAAAAGCTGGAACCGCACAAATCCACGCTGCAACAATTGATGTATCAGATCGGATCGCTGTTGAAAAATGGATAAATGAAGCAGAAGAAACAGCGTATTTAAATCTTGTTTTTGCTAATGCAGGTGTTGCAACGCTTGAAGAAACACCAGAAAATATTTTTAACACCTTTAACATTAACGTAATGGGTGTTTTAAACACTGTTACCCCCGTCGTTGAAATATATAAAAAACGACACGATACCAATAAAATAATCGCAATTACAGCCTCAATTGCCGGCTATCACGGTTTACCAGCCTGCCCATCATACAGTGCCTCAAAAGCCTGTGTTAAAGCATATGGAGAAGCATTACGCATAAACCTTCTTCCCTATAACATTCAGGTAAACACAATATGCCCCGGCTTCATCCGTTCCCGCATTACAGACAAAAACACTTGCCCGATGCCTTTTTTTATGGAAGCAGCCCCCGCAGCAGAGCTCATTGCAAAACGGATTCGCCGTAACATCGGTTTAATTGCATTCCCTTGGCAAATGCGATTCGCAACTTGGTTAGGAAGCATTTTACCCAATCGTATCAGCGATTTTATTTATAAGCTCCTCCCCTACAAAGTTTAAACTGTCAAAATCCCCGTTTTGAGTACTTTTTTCTTGACTTTTAAGAGATTTACCTCTAAATCTCAAACAATTCTTTATGCGGTGCAGCAAAAGAATCTTTTTTAATATGCACAAGTCCGCCTCATAGAGGGTCTGGCATTTTTTTGAAAATATAAAAATAATGGCAAATACTGCAGAAATTAGAATTCCTGAAATGACTGAAAGCTTTGAAGAATTGTTAAAAGAACAATTCGGCGACAAAGGCATTGTTGGCACAGTTATGAAAGGAACTGTTATTCGTATCAATGATGATTTTGCAACTGTTGATGTTGGATTAAAATCAGAAGGTCGCATTCCATTGCGTGAATTCGGCAAAAATGACGAATTAAAAGTTGGTGATGTTGTAGAAGTTTTGGTTGATAGATATGAAGACAAAGACGGCAACATCGTATTATCTCGTGAAAAAGCTCGCCGTGAAGAAGTATGGCAAGACCTCGAGAAAATGATGAACAATAACGAAAGAGTTAATGGTGTTATCTTCGGACGTGTTAAAGGTGGCTTCACTGTTGATTTGAACGGTGCAATTGCTTTCTTACCGGGTTCTCAGATAGACATTCGCCCAATTAAAGATATCTCTCCTTTGATGGGTATTTCTCAACCATTCCAGATCTTAAAAATGGATAAGATTCGCGGTAACATCGTTGTATCTCGCCGTGTTGTTCTTGAAGAAACACGTTCTGCTGCTCGTGCAGAGTTGATTGACACCATCAAAGAAGGCTCTGTTCTTGAGGGTATCGTTAAGAACCTCACAGAATATGGCGCATTTATTGATTTAGGCGGTGTAGACGGTTTATTACACGTTACAGATATCTCTTGGAAGAGAATTAATCATCCTGCTGAAGTATTAACTTTGGGTCAAACAGTTAAAGTTCAGGTCATCAAATTCAATGAAGATACACAACGTATCAGCTTGGGTATGAAACAGCTTGAAAATGACCCGTGGCAAGAAGTTGCTAATAAATACCAAATCGGTGAGATCTACAAAGGTAAAGTTACCAACATTACTGATTACGGTGCATTCATCGAATTAGAAGATGGTATTGAAGGTTTGGTTCACGTTTCTGAAATGAGCTGGACTCGTAAAAACGTACACCCCGGAAAAATCGTTTCCACTTCTCAAGAAGTTGACGTTAAAGTTTTGGAAGTTGATGCAGATAAACGCCGTATCAGCCTTGGCATCAAACAATGCACACCAAATCCTTGGGCTGCGTATGTTGAAGAACACCCAATGGGTTCCATCATTGAAGGCAAAATCAAAAACATTACCGAATTTGGTTTGTTCATTGGTTTGTCTGATGAAATTGATGGTATGATTCACTTGTCTGATATCTCTTGGGAAAAATCTGGTGAAGAAGCTGTAAAAGATTATACCAAAGGTCAAACAATTGAAGCAAAAATCATTGATGTAGACGTTGAAAAAGAGCGCATCAGCTTAGGCATTAAACAAATGTCTGAAAACAACATTGCAATGACATTGGAAACATTGAAAAAAGGCGATATCGTTAAAGCTGTTGTTACTGGTGCAGATGACAAAGGTGTACAGGTAACTGTTCAAGGCATTGCTGCCACCATTAAAAAGGCAGACTTGTCTAAAGAAAACAATGATCCGATGAGCTACAAAGAAGGTGATATTTTGGAAGCAAAATTAACCTCTGTAGACCGCAAAAACGCTAAATTAGGCGTTTCTGTAAAAGCCTTTGAGATTGAAGAAGAAAAGAAAGCATTAGAAGAATATTCTAATACTCAGTCTTCAGGTTCATCTTTAGGTGAAGCTCTTGGCGAAGCTTTGAAAAACAAAGAATAGTTGTTTTTTGCACAAGACGGCACCGTTTCTCAATTTGAGAAACGGTGTCTTTTTATTCAATAAACTTAATACGATAATAAAAATCAGCCTTATCTTTTTCAGATGCTGGTTTTTCTTTCCAAAACTTAAACAACATCTCCGCACGTTTAGATTGCAAACGAACAGCCAAATCATTAACATTCCGATAATTATTACACGGATAGTCACTCTGCAAATAGCATTTTTCCACAAACCCAAATTGTGTCCGTGTATCACTAACCTTAGTTAAAGCCCCATACTTCTTTTTTGAGCTTCGCTCAGAATTAAACTCTACATCTTCAGCTGTAGCCAAAACAAAATAATTAAATCCCGAGTCGTATGCGTTTATAGTAGAAAGAAAAATATTAAGAGCTCCATTAGAATGTGAGCCAATTCCCACCAAAACATTATAAGCCCGATATGTTGCAGTTATTTCTTTTTTTTCTTTATCATACATCAACCGCAAAGGTTTAAACAACAACTGTTTTGCATACACACAAAAAACCGGATTATACATATCCGCATAAAGCACCGCTGCTCCATATTTTTTATCTAACGACGGATGCACCAAAATATTTGGATTATTTATCCATATACTTGCCTCAGATAAACCATCTGAAAACTTATTCCGCCAACAACTAGCGGCATCCCCAACCCACTTTTCATCTGCTTTAATATCGCCAAAACATCTGGGTTCATAATTATAATGATAAAAAACAGAGTTAATCATTTTTTGTTTTCGATGTTTTTCCATTTCTTCTTTAGTCTTACCATCAAATTCAGACATTGGCTGCAACAAAAGCCTTTCTGCCGTCCACCCAGCAGAACTATAACTGCTAAGTAATAAAAACATCAAAATCAAATATTTTTTCATAAATTCCCTCCACATCATTTACGAGAACTTACAACAAATAGCTTAATATTTCATAAAAAAATACGCCGTTTAAGAAAAACGACGTATTTAAACAACGTATTTAAAGTTATTATTATTCGCCAGCCTCTGTTTCTTGGATGAGCATATCCTCTTCCACCAACACTGGTTGCGCAACAAAAGAATCAAGCGGAGCAGCCTCAACCCCAGGGTCGCCCTGTACTGGTTGAAAATTACTACTATTTGGCACACTAACTGCCGATGCCGTATATGTTTCAATAATCAAAACACCGTTATTCTCAGCATTTTGTGCAGCATTTTTCATCGCAGCATTCGCTGCATTATTAACTGAGTTTTCACCGCCAGCAACAGCTTGTCCAATCATCAACGCCAACGCAGCCACTGAAAGACAACCCATAAAAAATTTATTCATAGTTTCCTCCTAAATTAACATCATACCCCGCCAATATAATAGCCGCTGAAAACTTTTCAACCCACAAAAAAAGAGGGAGACTGTAATGCTAAGCAGCATTAACATTCTCCCTCTAATTGATTAGTTCCTCGTCCTAGAATGACGCGGATACGCCGACCTCGGCGCGTCCGGTCACCTTGGAGAGTGTTTGCTCGGAGTCGAGAACATAGTTCTCGACCTCGGCAGAGTTGCCCACTCCACCCTGTACAAATATTCCCAAATGTTTGGAGAGTGATTTGTACAAGCGAACTTCTGCCTTCCAATCGAAGGCATTGTTCTTGCTGTGGATGCGGGCACCCTCGGTGTCCGTCTTCTGCGACTGATAGCCGGCTCCAAGAATTGGAGCAATGTACCAGTCACGTGAGGCTGACTGAAGAACTTTGTACCCGAAGTACGCCCCGAGGGAGTACTCAAGATACCACCCCTCGGCGTCAGCTGACGAGGTGTATTTCTTCGAGGCGAGCTCACCGTAGAGTCCGAGGACCCAACGGTTAAGTTCTACCTCGGCGAGCACGCCCCCCATCGGGGTGAGATTGCCGCCAGAAACAAGCTTGCCACCACCGTAGAGACCTACGGTGAAGTAATTAAGCTTGCCACCTGCGGCGTCAGCCTGAGCCGGCTCATAATACTCATCAGTGTTACTGATAATATTATTGAGCTGCTCATTGCTGAGAGAACTGATATAGTTCTCAGCAACAGCCTCAACGGGAGCAGGAGCGGGAGCACCCTTACGGATGTTCACTTCCTCGAAAGGAAGGTTCATCCGCGAGATGATTGTTTTCATCTCGGGGGTGATGTTCTCACCAGAGACGATGGTCGAAAATTCGACCTTATCACCAGTGAGATAAGCTTTACGCTGAACAACGGCGCGATATTCTATCGCATTGTTGTTGAACTTTACCTCCCTTGACGCAACGATTGTGTCGTTGGGGTTGGTGGTGAAATAAACACTTGCAGCCTCACCATTAAGGGTTGAGAGGCTGTTTTCTAAATTCTGTGCCTGAGCTCCTAGAGCAACAGCCACAACTGCCACAAGGGCGGAGATTCTCTTGAACATATCTGTATTTTTTGTTTGATTATTTTCTAAATAAAAAGACGCCAAGAAGAAATAAATAGGCATCTATAAAACAAAAATCAGACATTCCAAATTATTTTAGAATTCAGTCTCTCGTGTTACTCCTCTGAAGAACTAACCTTTGATAATAACTCTAAAATAATTTGAAATGCCTAATAATCTTTTTACTACTTTACTTTAACACATTTATTTCCTTTTTTCAACACTTTTTTAAAAACTTCTGTCTATTTGGACTCCTGTTTTATCTCTATTTTAAACAAATAGACTTTAAAAATAGGTAAGGGGATGAAAAGCTTGCGCTTTCCTATCCCCTTTTTTAAAACCTATGTTAGTTCACCTTGGAGATGGTGGTCTTACCGAAGGTATTGAACAGCAAGGTTACCCCTGCCTCAACACCTAAACGGTGTACGTTCGACTCATTGTGTCGAACGGAACCTCCGAAATTCACCAGCCCCCAGAACTGGAGTGCACCAAAGCCTTGATGAGGACGAACCTCAAAAATGGCCTTGGCAACCGGAGAGAAATAGTTTCCTTTCGAGGAAACATAACCGACTGCCTCGCCCTCCTCGTTAAGGATGTCAGACAGCTTGGTTTTCTCCCAAGTATAGCGTACACCGCCGCCGACCCAAAGGCGACGGGTATCCCATTTGCCGAAAGACATCAGCTTATAGAAAGCTAATGCCTCGGTGGCAACGGTGTTATACCGCTGCCCATCAGCATAGGATGTCTGTCCCCATTGCCCACCAACGGAAACCATAAAACGGTTTCCATTATACTGGGCCTCAGCACCGGCGATGATTCCTACCTTTTCATTTTGGTAGGAAGCCCCGGCTTTGGGTCCAACACGCAAGCCATTCTTGTCTTGCGTTGTGGTGGGGATGATGATTGTGTCGTTACCGACAGCAATCTCACCCCAATGGGTATCCTGAGGACCGCGGTCCTTGGAAAATACAGCTAAAGAGGCTTGTGCCTCCAAAGCAGTACGCTGCAGACCGGCAAGGTCAGCAACAGGCTCAGCCTCAAGAGCAGGAGCGGGAGCACCTTTGCGGACAGACACCTCCGTAAAGGGAAGTTCCATCCGCGAGATGATGGATTTCATCTCGGGGGTGAGATTCTCGCCAGAGACGATGGTCTCGAAAGAGACCTTGTTGTTGGCGAGGTAAGCACGGCGCTCAACAACGGCGCGATATTCTATCGCATTGTTGTTGAACTTTACCTCCCTTGACGCAACGATTGTGTCGTTGGGGTTGGTGGTGAAATAAACACTTGCAGCCTCACCATTAAGGGTTGAGAGGCTGTTTTCTAAATTCTGTGCCTGAGCTCCTAGAGCAACAGCCACAACTGCCACAAGGGCGGAGATTCTCTTGAACATATCTGTATTTTTTGTTTGATTATTTTCTAAATAAAAAGACGCCAAGAAGAAATAAATAGGCATCTATAAAACAAAAATCAGACATTCCAAATTATTTTAGAATTCAGTCTCTCGTGTTACTCCTCTGAAGAACTAACCTTTGATAATAACTCTAAAATAATTTGAAATGCCTAATAATCTTTTTACTACTTTACTTTAACACATTTATTTCCTTTTTTCAACACTTTTTTAAAAACTTCTGTCTATTTGGACTCCTGTTTTATCCAAAATCTTAATGTTTAGACTTTAAAGCCGCCAAATCAAAACACTTTACTTTTAAAACCACATTTGATAAAATCCCTTGAAATTTGATTTTTTATTGGAGTGAACGTAAAATGTCTTACAAAGAAGAACAGGGATTAGATAAACAATTTAATGCGGTAGAAATTGAAAAACGCTGTGATGCATATTGGAGTAATAATGAAGTTTATAAATATGATGCCACCCAAAGTCGCGATAACAGCTTTATGATTGATACCCCACCACCAACCGTCTCTGGTTCTTTGCACATCGGACACATTTTTAGCTACACCCAAACAGACATTATCGCCCGTTATCAACGGATGCAAGGTAAAGCCGTCTTTTACCCCATCGGCTGGGATGATAATGGTTTGCCAACCGAACGCCGTGTTCAAAACTATTACAACATTACTTGCAACCCCAAAGTGGCATACGACCCAAATTTCAAACCTGTTCACACAGAAAATGCTAAAGATGAACGCAAAGAAATCTCTCGCAAAAACTTTATTGAGGCTTGCGAAATCTTAACCGCCGAAGATGAAAAAATCTTTGAAAACGTTTTCCGCCGTATTGGGCACTCTTATGACTGGAACTTAACTTATTCCACCATCAGCCCCAAATCTATCAAACTTTCTCAACAGTCTTTCTTAGATTTATACAAAAAAGGTAAGCTTGTTGCCGTTGAAGCACCGATTATGTGGGACGTAACTTTCAAATCTGCCGTTTCTCAGGCTGAAGTAGAAGATAAAGAAATGGAAGGTTTTTTCCACGATATTCGCTTTAGTGTTAAAGACAGCGATGAAACCTTTACTATTGCCACCACTCGCCCAGAACTATTAGCCGCTTGCTTAGCCATCGTTGCCCACCCTGATGACGAACGCTACAAGCACCTATTTGGCAAAACCGCCATTGTTCCATTGTTTAACATTCCTGTACCAATTGTTCCGTCTGAACACGCCGAAAAAGACAAAGGTACTGGCATTATGATGGTTTGCACCTTTGGTGACGCTGCAGACGTTGCTTGGTGGAAAAAATCCGGTTTACCAATTAAACAAATTATCGGTCAAGATGGTAAAATTATGAACATCACCTATGGTGAGGGTGTATTTACCACTTTAAATAAAGAAGAAGCACAAAAGAACTTCAACCAAATTATCGGCTTACCGGCGCACATTGCCAAGAAAAAAGTTGCTGAAATGCTTAAAGAACAAGGTTTTCTTATTGGTGAACCTAAAAAGATTGTTCATCCAGTCAAATTTTATGAAAAAGGAAACCTACCACTTGAATTCGTTTCTTCTCGTCAATGGTTTATAAACTTAATGGATATGAAAGAAGAAATGCTTAAAGCAGGTCGTAAAATTGAATGGCTGCCCGCCTATATGCAACATCGCTATGAAACTTGGACTGAAGGATTAAATCAAGATTGGTGCATCAGTCGTCAGCGTTATTTTGGTGTTCCATTCCCTGTTTGGTACAAAATTGACGCTGATGGTAATATTGATTATAATAATATCATCCTGCCATCAGAAGAGCAATTGCCTATTGACCCAATGGCAGACGTTCCAACTGGCTACACTGAGGCACAAAGAAACCAACCAAACGGTTTTGCTGGCGACCCTGATATTATGGACACGTGGGCAACATCTTCTCTGACGCCTCAAATTGCTTTAGCTCAAGCAGGAGATAAGACTAATCTCTCAATGCCGTTTGATATTCGCCCGCAAGCACACGATATCATTCGCACTTGGGCATTCTATACTGTTGCTAAAAGCTTAATGCACGAAAATACTATTCCGTGGTACAAAACACTTATCAGCGGTTTCATTCTTGATCCTGATCGTAAAAAGATGAGCAAATCCAAAGGAAACGTTGTTACTCCGATGCATTTAATTGAAAATCATTCCGCTGATGCTGTTCGCTATTGGGCTGCAAAAGCTAAATTGGGCGCTGATACTGCATTTGAAGAAAAAATGATGCAACAAGGACGCAAGCTAGTTGTTAAAATCTACAATGCAAGCAAATTTGTATTTATGATAGTAGGTAACTCAACCTCTGCAAATTACACCGCAGATATCACTAATACACTAGATAAATCTTGGATTAAAAAATTAACAAACACAGTTAAATCTGCAACACAGAGTTTCGAAAACTATGACTATTCTTTAGCCTTAGATGCCATTGAAACACGTTTTTGGGATTTCTGTGATAACTATGTTGAGATTGTTAAAAAGCGTGCTTATTCTGAAGATAATGCCTCCGCAATCGCCACATTAAAACTCTCTTTGGATACATTTATCAAATTGTTAGCCCCCTTCTGTCCGTTTATTACTGAAGAGGTTTATCAAGCTCGTCCGTGGAAACAAAATACAGATATCTCTGTTCATAAAGAACTTTGGACATCTTTAGATAATTTATCAGATTATGCTGAAGAAAATACACTGCTTTATGATACTGTTTCTACTGTTTCAACGGAAATCCGCAAACAAAAAACAATTGAAAATAAATCACAAAAAAATCCGGTATTGAGTTTGAACATTAAAGCAAACAGTGAAACAATTGATTGTTTAAAAGCTAATGATGCTGACCTATTAAACGTTGGTAACATCAATGCAAACGGTATATCTTACACTATTGCCGACGAACTTTCTATTGAAGATATTAAGCTTGATCAAAACTTCGTACCGGAAAAGAAAAAAGTCTGCTAAATAACCTAAAACATAAAAAGACCACGCTCTAAAACGTGGTCTTTTTTTATTTTTGCTTTTTACGTAATAAAATATACAGTGCACCTGCACCGCCCATCGCCTCTGATGGATTCTTAAATCCTAAAATAAGCGGACTAATTTCTGAATGAGATAACCACTCCGGAACAGATTTTCTTAGAACTCCCTTCCCACTAAAAGGTGTATCATCCCATCCTTTGCCTGTCACAATCATCACACAACGTCTAGAAGTATTAAACGCAGATTTAATAAAATCACATACTGCACCATACGCAGCTTTCTCTGTTACACCGTGCAAATCAAGTGTTGCTTCAACTTTAAACTCTTCCCGTTTAAATCGTCGCGCCAACCCTCCATCCATCTGTGAGAAATCATCCTTCGCAACTGACCGACCACTTTTTAACACATCAAATGTTACTGTTGTTACTTTATCACGTCGTAACACTATTTCTCTTGGTACAATTTCATCAATGTGTCGATTAGTTTTTAACCTTTGTACCCCCTTAACCGCCTCTTGCCAAACTTCCTCATCTGCCATAGATTTTAACCTCAGCATCTTTCGGCAACAAAACAAAATATCTCCCTTTAGAGTTCATCCGTCCTGCAGAGTTAAGTGCATCTTCTCCGTGCCCCCAAAAATAATCTCCACGAACACCACCTTTAATAGCACTACCAATATCTTCTGCCATTATCAATTTATGAAGAGCCTCTCCATCCGGACCAGATGTTTCTAACCACATTATTGAACCAAGAGGGATATATGTCCTATCAACAGCCAAACTACGCCCTGCAACCAAAGGTAATCCCATTGCCCCAATTGGACCTTCCGCCTCTACAATCTTATGAAAAATGTACCTATCATTAAGCAACATATTCTTTTTTGCCGATTCCCCGTTATTTTTAAGCCATTGCCGAATTTTGGACATAGAGGCTTCCCCAGATTTTATCAGTCCTTTCTCTAGTAAAATCGATCCGATTCCCCGAAAACGATGCCCATTATTATCGGCATAACCCACGCGAACCTGTTTACCATCTGGCAATGTTGCCACCGCAGCTCCCTGAATTTGCATAATATATATATCAACTAAATCATCTCCCCAAAGAATAATTGGAGCATCAATCTTTCCCTCATCGACTTCCCTACGCGTATAATATTTAACCAATTTACCATTTTTTACACGCCCAACCAACCGCTGGTTTGGTAAAGAAGTATCAAAATCTCGCAAATTTATCTCTATCAAATCTTTAGGTTTACCATAAATTGGATATTGATATTTTCCACCACGCTCAAAACTTGCTCGCAACTCTGCCTCATAATATGAAGTAAACTTCCCCTCTGAATGACCATTTGCTTTAACTAAATAGGGAGTAAAATTATTTTCAATATAGTTTTTTAATTCATTATTATCCGTAAACTCTAGCATCTTTTTACAATGTTTTTTATAAACATCTAAAGAATACCCCCAATACTCACTTTGCAAAGACTTTGCTGTTTTTTTTAGCATAACATTGCAAACATCCTTCAAAGGAATATCAAACGAATCTAACTTTTCATTTTTCCAATTTTTTAAAACAGAAAAGCTGCTTTCTTGCAGCTCAAACTGTTGATTTTTAACCGGCGCAACTTCAACCTCATCTTTTCTACAAGAGGCAACCAAAAGAATAACCAGTGATAAAAGAATACGTCTCAGCATTTTTTCGTCGAACACAACATCCAATTGTTAACTTTAGGGTTCAAACTTTTTTCAAATGTCCATACATCCGAAATTGTTTGAACATAATTTTCATCCCCCTCAATAACATCCCCTTCTGCATCTTTTAACAAATTAACCTGTTCACTCACAAATTTAACAATAAGATTAACCTTATCTTCACTCACAAAACTCACCGATTCGATTTCTGTTTTCACAAAACTAATCAAATCCATCTCTGTAATTATTCCTTTTTCTTTACGAGCATTGATAACATTCGCGATTCGCGCTAACAAATCTTTATCAACCAACGAAGAAAGTGTCTGTATATCTCCCTTACTAAAGGCAGAAAGAATTGCCTCAAAAGCTCTTTGAGCACCTTTAATAAATTGTTTTTTATTAAAATTAGGAATTTTAACTAATTCTCTATCCAGTGGAGATAAGGTAGCAAAATCAACAGCCATTTCTCCCACACCGCTTTGTGCATTTTTTTTCAATTCTTTATAAACCTTATCAAATTGCTCTTTCGGAATCATAATCACTTTTGCATCTTCAGCCCCTGTTCCCAGCACATTTTTAAGTTTTCCAAAGATAAACACTACCAAAACAAGCAAAAATATAATATCCAAATATCCTGACATTTTCCTAACCTTAATTAAATTTTATATAAATATAGCTTCAAATATCTTTATTATCAACTATAATATTTGACGTATAAAAATAAAACTCTATATTATAACCAAAAGAACATTTAGAAAGGATGAAAAATGACACAAACAAACGCTACGCCTGAGCTCGCAATCACAATGCAATACATTAAAGATATGTCGTTGGAAATTCCTCACGCACCACAAATCTTTAATAAATTAAGCACTCAACCCAAACTAAATATTGACTTAAATATTGATGCCAATAAAGTTGCTGAAAATCAATACGAAGTAACTCTAAACTTACGCATCAATGCAGACATTGAAAATGATAAATTATTCATTTTCGAACTATCATACGCAGCAGCGTGTATTGCCAATTTACCAGAAGAAGCATTAGAAGGCGCATTATATATAGAAATTCCAACATTGCTTTTCCCATATGCCCGTCAAATTATTTCTTCAAATTTAGCTGAAGCAGGAATGCCACCACTGATGTTAGCCCCTATAAACTTTGCAGAAGTTTATAAAAACAAAAAAGAACAAAGCACAAAGATAAACTAATATGAGACTAGCATTATTTCAACCCGATATTCCACAAAACACTGGCACGCTCCTGCGCTTAGGAGCGTGTCTAGACTTACCATTAGATATTATTGAGCCTTGCGGTTTTATTTTCAACGAAAAAGCAATGAAACGCGCCGGTATGGACTATCTAAACCTCGCAGCATATCATCGTCACAATTCGTGGGAAGATTTTTTACAATATCGTGAACAGCATCCAGATGAATACGGTCGAATAATCTTACTGACAACGCACGCTAGTCAACCTTATGTTGACTTTAAATTTCAACCTAACGATATTATCTTAATGGGGAGGGAAAGTGCCGGTGTCCCTCAGGCTGTTCATCAACTAGCAGATGCTCGCCTACTCATCCCAATGAACCAAAATGCCCGTTCAATAAACGTAGCAATTTCTGCGGTAATGGTCATCGGGGAAGCTCTACGGCAAACAGATTTATTCCCTAAAGGATTGTAATTAAATAATTATACAAAAAAATTAAAAATTTTTTAATTTTTTTTAATTTTAGGTATAGATTTGTTTCAAAAAATGTGATATAGTCACAGCGTTTTCATAATAACGCATTACACACCTAGGAGGTTTATCCAATATGAAAAAAAGCCCAGTTGTAAGTTTCAACTCTGGAGAATATGTCGTTTACCCAACCCACGGCGTTGGCAAAGTAACGAACATCGCCAAGCAAACCATTGCCGGCAGCGAACTTGAGCTCTTGGTTGTTAACTTTGATAAAGATAAAATGACTCTGCGCGTTCCAATGACCAAACTTGACAAAGTTGGCTTGCGCAAAATTTCTGATGACATCACAATGAAAGAAACCTTTGCAACCTTAAAAGGTAAGCCAAGAGTAAAAAAGATTATGTGGTCCAGACGTGCTCAAGAATACGAGAATAAAATTAACTCCGGCAACCCAATTGCCGTTGCAGAGGTTATTCGTGATTTGTATCGTAATGAAAACCTTGCAGAGCAATCTTATAGCGAACGCCAAATTTATGAACACGCTGTAGAACGTTTGGCAAGCGAAGTTGCCGTTTACGAAAATATCTCTGTAGAAGATGCGAGCAAAAAGTTACTGGAAACAGTAGCCAGTCGTCTAGCAAATTCTTAATTTTTTGAAATATCTCACATAAAAACCCCGCTTTTCAGCGGGGCTTTTATTTATAATATAATTAAAACTTATAACTAACACCAAGGTTCAGATCATATGCCTGATAATCATCACCCAGCGTATAACCGGTACTAGCAAATCCTGTCCAACTATCAGTCAAGCCAAATTCACCACCAACTTCAACTCTACCAAGAGTCTGATTTTTAAGCGATTTAACCTTGTTTTCCAAACCAGAAATTTTCGTTTTTCCGCCATTAACAACGGTTTGAATAATACTCGGTTTCACATAAGCCCGATTCGTACAACTATTATGACAGAACACACGCTCAACTTTTAAGCCAAGTTCTGCTTCCAAATAATGTACAGTGTCAAATACCGCCGTCTTGCCAACATTATCGTGCAGAGTGTCAATATCAAGCATCGTATAGCGCACACCTAAACTAGGCTCCAAACTTAAATAATCATCTAATGCAATCCGTTTAGCCGCCTCAGCGCTCATACCAAACTGTAATGCATCAGTCGAGGCAAAAGCAATATGATCATCAGTAGAGATATCCATATGTTGTTTACCAATAAACGCTGTTCCAAGCATACGCCAATCATCACGTTTATACTGATAATATGCACCACCTAAATAGCTGTCTGTTTTAATATCTGAACCAATATAAGAGTAGTAATCGCCTTTGCCGGAAACATCATATTTACCATTACGATAAGCGCCAAACACACCTGCGCGATGAGCTCCCTCCGCATATAAGTCTACACCGGCTGTTGTGCCTTTAATATCCGCATCCATATCAACTGGTGATTTAAGCTCTGCATTCTCTACCGTTACATCAATCCAAGCTTTTTTATGCAGAGCTTGCTCTGCCACGCCGCAAGATTCTTCATAGCAATCAATGCTCTTTTCTGGTGCAATTCCACGTGCAACACTGTCCGTAATACTCCGATTCTGTTCAACCGCCGCGCTTTGGATTCCTGCATAGTTTGCCACTTCTGGGGCATAAGATGGTTTTTCATAATCCGGATTCGTTTCATCCGTCAACGCCAAATACCAACTGTTTCCTTGTTCTTCGCCCCCAAGATTCGTTTTAGAACGCCACATATATGGACTACCGACAACACGTGCCACATCAAAACTCGCCGCTGTATCTGCCACATCATTAGGCGCATCCACAAATTTAACTGCAGCTCCTTCAAAAGTTTCCGGATTCTCCGCATTCACAATCACCTGCGTTTTACCCTCAACATCACCACTCACGTTGATAATACCGCTCTGAACTTTTTTATTCTCAGCATCAACCGCCATATCAACCTTTAACAGAGCATTATCTGCTTTATAGTCGTAAGTATTGATTTCTGCATTTTTACCTAAATGGAAAACCGAACCAGACTGCGCATTAAAAGTGGAAACATTATCAACCACATTGTTAAACACAACCTCTCCACTGCCATCACCTGAAACATAGACATCATAATCAGTACCATCTATCCCATCATCAAATATAACTTTACCCGAATTATTAGCTTCAACATCGAGATATGAACCATAACGATATTCATCATTTAAAGCACTCACCTTTCCTTGTTGAGAAAATACAAACAAAGCATTGCTCACACCATTTGCAGTGTTTCCCTTAAACTCACTGTTCTTCCCATCCGCCACAACTTTAATTCTTTCAGCAGCCACAGCTCCTCCCTGAGCTGAGGATCCAGATAATGTTAAAACAGAATTGTCATAAAAATTAGAGTTAACCAGCTTAAGTTCTCCCCCCTGATTAGCTATTGCTCCGCCTAAAGCCTCTTCATAACCAATCACAGTGTTACCCACAAAGTCCGCTGTTACAGTACCAATATCTCCAGAATTATATATGGATCCCCCCGCAGCAAAATAACCTGAAATAAGATTTTTTCTAAATTCTCCACTAATATCTTTTATCAAACCATTATTTGCTATAGCTCCACCTAGTCCTTCATAATTACCATTCACTCTATTACCGATGAAATCACTAGTAATATTTCCCATCTCTCCATTGTTAAATATAGCTCCTCCCAAAGCACTATCAGCCATAACGCCATTCTCAATAAATTGACTATTACTAATAGCACCAATAGAACTTTCATTATAGATAGCTCCGCCTAGTCCTTCAGTTGTAGAATACGGAGTTAAACTTGCAGGTGCGGGCGATACACTAACATAATTTCTTTTAAACGTAACATTTTCGATTTTGCCTATCCCCGAATTTTGTACAGTCCTTTCTTCCCCAGTTTCACTTGCTAATACTGGTAGTTCATAACGCCCATTAGAGATAGCTCCACCAGCAGTTTCTCTAGTACCGTGCACACCATTTTCTTCAAAAATAGTATCTTTTACCGCTCCGATATATCCAAAATTAAAAATTGCTCCCCCACCGCCATTATATGAATCAACCATATTGGACTCAAATGTGCCAGAAATTTCCCCTATTTCACCATCTGGTCCATTAAGAACCGCAGCACCACCCATCTCTCTATCATAAATATAGTACCCACTAAAGGTATCGTTAATTGATTCAATTTTATCATTATTAACAAGTCCCGAATCGGTAGCTAAAGAAGATACTGAACAGAGTAAACTTGCCGTAAAAGCAATAAGAGTAAGATGATTTTTCATATCAGAGTCCTTTCAAAACTGCTTAAAAAAAACGGTCGTTTTTTTTGAGCAGTTTACGTTTTTTTAACTCTTTGTTTTTATTATGCATTTGACAACAAATAATTGCATAAATTAAACGACCGTTTTTTTGTGCAATTAAAAATCTTCATAAGGAAAAAGCCCCTTAGTAATAAGGGGCTTTTTCTTCTCGTTATGAATAAGAAATTACTTCGCTTCAGGAATAACTTCACCTTCCAAAGTATATCTCTCAACTTTAGCATTATTACGCAAATCATCAAAGATTTCAGCAATAACCTGCTGTGTAACCATATTCTTCAGCTGAGGTTCAACATCTTTCAACTCTAGCGGTTTAGAAGCTCTAACATCTTCAACCAAAATAACGTGATAACCAAACTCTGTCTTTACTGGAGTTTTAGAATAAGCACCCTTATTCATACCAAACGCAGCCTTAGAAAATTCAGGAACCATCATTTCTTCTGTGAAATAACCTAAGTCAACAGCCTGATCTTTAGAATATTCTTGAGCCAATTTTACAAAATCACCACCTTTATTCAGCTTGTTGATAACTTCCTTAGCAGTTGCTTCAGAATCTACCAAAATGTGTTTTGCTTTAACTTCTTTCTGGCTTTCAAATTTTGAAGTATATTCATCATACAACTTCTTAACTGCAGCGTCATTAACTCTCTCGTCTACCTGCTTTTCTAAATATAATTTACGAGCCAAGTCTTCTTTTGCTGTAACCAATTGTCTCTGATATTCAGGTGTTTCTTCTATTTTTGCTTTTTGTGCTGCCTGATATACCAATTTGCTATTTACAAAAACATCTAATGTCTTTGCATAAAATTCTTCAAAAGAAACTCTATCCTTAATTTGTGGATGATCAGCATAGCTCTGCTTCAAATCATTTATATAAACCACTTCGCCGTTAATCTTTGCAGCAACGCCCTTGTCTCCACCAGCATTTGCATTATAAACCTTAAAAGACACAAAAGACGCAACGGCAACAACAACAACTGCCACAGCAGAAATTGTAAAACCAACTAATCTTTTTTTCATAAATACCTCCAAAATAAAAAAGTTTTTTATACTCATCTATTCATATAAACTGATTTATAAAATATTCCAAGTATTTTTTATTTGGCGTTTATAACTTTTGTTGATAGTATTGACTTTATTCTATATAAACACTAAATGTAGCATAAATAGGTAATATAAAAGGTAAAAAAATGTTAACAGATATCGCTCGTAAAATCTTTGGCTCAGCCAATGACCGCTTTGTAAAAAAACAACACAAAACAATTGAACAAATCAATGCATTAGAAAAAAACTTCACTTCTCTTTCTGATGATGAACTCAAAAACAAAACAATAGAGTTCCGTAATCGCTTAAAAGATGGAGAAACACTAGATGATATTCTTCCTGAAGCTTTTGCAGCGGTTCGCGAGGCAGCTAAAAGAACACTCGGACAACGCCATTACGATGTACAGCTTATCGGAGGTATTGTTTTACATAAAGGAATGATATCTGAAATGAAAACCGGTGAAGGTAAAACACTTGTAGCCACACTTGCCGCTTATCTTAACGCTATCGAACAAAAAGGCGTACATATTGTTACCGTAAATGACTATTTAGCCAAACGTGATGCCGAATGGATGGGACAAGTTTATCGCTTTTTAGGGCTAACTGTAGATTATATTGTTCACGAAAAATCTGACGAAGAAAGAAAAGCGGCTTATAACGCAGATATTACTTATGCAACTAATAATGAACTCGGATTCGATTATCTGCGCGATAATATGAAATTTTCTTTAGAAGAACGTGTCCAAAGAGATTTCAACTTTGCTATTGTTGATGAAGTCGATTCGATTCTTATTGATGAAGCCAGAACCCCTCTCATCATTTCTGGTGCTGCTGAGGATTCGTCTGAAAAATACATCTTAGTAAACAATATCATTAAAGATATAAATGCAAACGATTACGAAAAAGATGAAAAAGCCAAAAACGTTACCCTAACCGAAATCGGAATGGAACACGTTGAAAAATTATTAAAAGATACCGGTTTAATCACTGAAGGTGGCTTATACGACATCAAAAACGTCCCCCTTGTTAATCACGTCAACCAAGCTCTGCGTGCAAATATAATGTTTACAAAAGATGTTGATTATTTAGTACGAGATAATAAAGTATTGATTATTGATGAATTTACCGGACGTGTTATGGACGGACGTCGCTATAGCGATGGTTTACACCAAGCACTCGAAGCAAAAGAAGGTGTAGAAATACAATCCGAAAACCAAACCCTAGCTTCTATTACATTCCAAAATTACTTCCGTTTATACCCTAAGCTTTCAGGTATGACAGGTACGGCAATGACCGAAGAAGCAGAATTTTGTGATATTTATAATTTATCTTGCGTAGAAATTCCGACAAATCGTCCGATTCTCCGCAAAGATGAACACGATTGCATTTATCGTACCGAAAGAGAAAAATACAAAGCAATTATTGATACAATCAAAGAATGTCACTCCAAAGGACAACCAGTACTTGTCGGCACAACTTCAGTTGAAAAATCAGAAATTATTGCGAATATGCTTAAAACACAAACAGACATTAAATTTGAAGTTTTAAACGCTAAGCATCACGAACGCGAAGCTGCTATTGTTGCCGAGGCAGGACGATTCGGAGCTGTCACCATCGCCACCAATATGGCTGGACGTGGTACAGATATTCAGCTCGGAGGTAACACTGATGTTGCTCTTAAAAAACGCTTAATCGGTGGCGAAACCCCAAAAGAACTAGAAGAACTTAAAGCTGAAATTGATGCAGAAATTACCGAAAACAAAGAAAAAGTTTTAAACGCAGGTGGTTTATACATTTTAGGTACCGAACGCCACGAAAGCCGTCGTATTGATAATCAACTACGCGGACGCTCTGGTCGCCAAGGTGACCCAGGAACATCAAAATTCTTCCTTTCACTAGAAGATGACCTAATGCGTATCTTTGGTTCAGAAAGAATGTCTGATGTTCTCCGCCGTTTAGGTTTACCTGAAGGGGAAGCTCTAGTTCATCCTTTCATCAGCAAAGCTCTTGAAAAAGCACAGCAAAAAGTTGAAGAGCGCAACTTTGATATTCGCAAAAGCTTACTAAAATATGACAACGTGATGAATGAGCAGCGTAAAGTTATTTACGAACAACGTAAAGAGCTAATGTCTACAGAGGACATCTCAGAAACAATCGTTGATATGCGTCACGATTATCTTACAGCCATTCTAAGTAACAACCTCTCTTTAGGCACCCCTAAAGAAGAATGGGATATAGCACGTTTACAACAAGATATCTTTAATATTACCGGTATGAATCTTCCAATTGAAGAATGGACACAACGCCCTGAAATGACTAGTGAAGATATGATGGAACAAATATTAAAAGAAATCGATTCGCGTATCGCTGCAAAAAATGCTAATGTTCCTGAAAATATTATTCACCTCGTTGAGAAAAGTATTGTTTTACAAACACTTGACCAACTATGGAAAGAGCATATCGCAACACTAGACTTAATGCGTCACACCATTGTTTTGCGTGCGTATGGTCAAAAAGACCCCTTAAACGAATATAAACGCGAAGCATTTAATATGTTTTCTGAAATGCTTGATATTTTAAAAGAAAGAATCACAACAGTTGTATGCCGTGCCGTCATTCAGCAAAATAGCGATAAAGACGTAAGAGAACAAGAACAACATCGTCAAAACCAAAAACTCGAAGCTGTTCACGAAAATCCAACTGTCGCTCCAGAAAATATCTCTGCAGCACCACAATCTGCAACTATTGAGCGACCAGAATGGAACAATATTTCTCGTAATAGCCCCTGCCCTTGCGGAAGTGGAAAAAAATATAAACACTGTCACGGAAAAGTAGCTTAACAGGAAAAAACAATGTCAGAACCACTACTTGAAATAAAAAATTTACACGCTTCCGTTGGTGATAAAGAGATTATAAAAAATCTTAACCTCACTATAAACAAGGGTGAAGTCCACGCAATAATGGGACCAAATGGTGCAGGTAAATCTTCTCTATCTTACATCTTAAGTGGTAAAGACGGTTACAAAGTAACAAGTGGCAGCATAACATTCAAAGGACAGAACCTACTTGCTCTATCTACTGAAGAGCGTGCACGTAATGGTTTGTTCCTCTCAATGCAATATCCAACCGAAATCCCCGGAGTCGTTGTTTCAAACTTCTTAAAACAATCTCTCAACTCAATTCTGAAATCCCAAAAAAAGGAAGAATTAGATACTATTTCATTTATGAAACTTTTAAAAAAAGAAGCAAACACTCTAGGCATTAACCCTGAAATGCTAAAACGATTTGTAAACGTTGGGTTTTCCGGCGGAGAAAAAAAGCGATTTGAAACTCTGCAAATGGCATTACTAAAACCAGATTTCTGTATCTTAGATGAAATAGATTCAGGACTAGATATTGATGCTCTTAAAACAGTTTCAGAAGGCGTAAACTCTTTACGAACCAAAGAAAATTCTTTCTTAGTTATAACTCACTATCAACGCTTATTAGAACAAATCATTCCAGATGTCATACACATCTTTTCAGACGGTCACATCATCAAAAGCGGTGATAAAACTCTTGCAACCGAGTTAGAAAAAAGCGGTTATGCAGATTTTCTCAAAGAGACAGAATAATGACCGATTCTCCTTTGTTAAAAAATGTTAAACTCTTTTTAGATGACAAACCTGCCGTCTATGCATTACGCCAAAAAGCACGCCAAACATTAAAACAAACAGGTTTCCCTTCTTCTAAAAACGAAGCGTGGAAATATACAGATCTTACACCAATATTAAATAATGATTTCAAAATATCCACCGATGAGCATACCTGTGGGCATAATTGTTGTACTCATTCAAAACCCAACTCTTCTTTTATAGAAATCAAATTTTGTCGTGGTAAACTACATATTGAAGAATACAACACACCAGAAGGCTTAACCATAACACCTCTCCCCTTGGCACTGTTTGAAGGAGAATATAAACAATGCATATTTAACTCTTTCAATCTAGAAGAACAGCCCTTTGCCTGCTTAAATGGTGTTTATTTAGAACAAGGTTTATGTATTACCGTAGAAAAAGAAATAGTCACTCCAATTCATATAATTTACAATCAAAATAACTGCGAAAATTTGCAACTTAATATTCACAACATTATTGTAGCTGAAAAAAATTCTTCCCTTGAAATAATAGAAGAATTTACATCCAACACAAATGAACGTTCATTAACAAACATTGTTAACGAATTTTATCTTAAAACAAATTCTCATATAAATCACTATAAAATTCAAAAAGAAAATAACACCGCATATCACATAGCCTTAAACGCAGCTAAAATACAAAGCAACGCTACTTATAAGCAATATTACCTAGCAGCCGGCGCAAAAATTTGCCGTAATGAAAGCATTATTAACCTAGAACATTCTGATGCCCGCACCGAAGTATATTCTGCTTATATGGCAAAAAAAGATTGTTTAACCGATATTACAACAAATATTAACCATAAACAACCAAACACTTTTTCAAACCAATACGCTAAAGCTGTCTTAGAAGATAATTCTTCAGCCGTTTTTCAAGGTAAGATACATATATCTCCAAACGCTGTTAAAGTTGTAGGAAATCAGCTTCACAAAGCATTATATTTAAACGATAATGCGACATTAAACTGCAAACCAGAACTTGAAATATATGCAGATGATGTTAAATGCTCACACGGTGCAAGCTGTGGTGAAATAGATAAAGAACAACTATTTTACTTAACTTCACGTGGCATAGACAAACAAACAGCCATACAACTTTTAACATCCGCCCACCTCGAAGAAATAATAGCTCTCATTCCTAATGAAAAAATTAAAGACTTATTTTATTTTTAATTTTTATCATTACCAAAAATATATCTTTCCTGAAATTTTAACAGAGAAACCCCACAAGCCAACATCAAATAAAAAACAAATTGCAATGCAACATCTCCAGCAAACCCTGCTAACAAAAGCGGCATTGTTTTTTGGCAAATAAAAAATACTCGTTGCGCCTGCTGTATAAGATATATCAACAATAGCAAATAAAACAAAAACCACGCAATCAGCTTATAAATATTATCAAAAACAGGTAAAAATGTTTTCCCAAACACCAACCACTCTTGACCATCTAAAAAACGAGCAAAAACTACTGCATTAGCAATAATAAAAAAACCACCAATAATAAACAGAGATACTAACATAAATAACAATAATTCTGTTACCCAATTAGGTGTTACAACTCTAGCATAAAGCCAATAAAACCCTATACCAATAGCACAAAATACCATTAAGTATAAAAATATAAATCCCATCGTTTTAATATCTGCAATTCCAAATTTTATCTTCATAGCTTCTTTAAAAGACATATTGTAAAAAGCAATCTTCCACCATCTATTTACAAAACAGGCCATCAAAATAAATAAAAAAACAAACAATATCAAACTAAACCATACATTATTGATACAATAAATACTGCCTTCCAATCCACTCGCACAAGCAAAACCACGCCCTGCAAACATCATTAAAATAGCCGAAAAAAGAGAAAAAGAACCAATTAAATAACAAAAATCTTTAAAATGCCGATAAATACATTCAAACGGAAAAGTAATTCCTTCCCAAAAAGAAAAATCAACCTTAACGTTACTACTCTTTTCCATCACATCAATCTCCTCATTTATATTTCTTTAACAGCTGCTACCCCAGGAACGCTTTTCAATTTAGTTAAAATCATATTATCTGCAAATGCATACCCCCCATCTAATTCAATACGAACATCCCAATCTTCTAATTCAGGCTCAATATAAACCTTATTAACCCCTCGTCTATCCATATATAAAAGCTTTTTTATTTCTGATACTGCTGCAATATTCGCAACAGAAATGATGATTCCTTTTGCTTGCTCTGCAATAGCCTCATCTAATGTTTTAACACTATCAATACGAATACGCGGATTTTCCTCATCTGTTTTTTTATCAATCACCAGCTTTACTAAAAGCGGACAACCACTGTTTATCGTATCCTCGTATTTAACTAAAGCATCTGAAAACATCATACCTTCAAAATTTTGTGTCGTATCAGAAAGCCCCAAAAAGGCATATTTATTACCACTTTTCGCAATTCTTTTTTGAAAACTTTCTACACATCCAGCAATATTCGCTTTAATACTATCTCCAGTCTTAATATTCGCTAAAACTTCCTGACAAGTCTTAACTCCAAGTTTTTTCATACTATCAGCATATATATCAAGAGGATGAGCAGATAAATAAAATCCTATAGCCCCCGCTTCCAAACGCAATTTCTCCAAATCTGGCCAATCAGGAGCATCAGAAAGCTTAACTTTTGAAGAATATTCCTCCACACCAAATAAAGATGATTGCACACTAGTTTTCATATCTGTCGCTGAAGATATATTTTTCAAAATCAAATCAATATTAGCATATAATTTCCCGCGTTTTTTCTCAATACTATCAAATGCTCCCGCTTTAATCAACTGTTCCAATTGCTTACGATTAAGCTGCTTTGCATCAACACGGTTAATAAAATCAGATATATCTTTAAATTTTCCTCCTTTTTCACGTGCCTCAACAATAGCATTCATATTCGCTTCACCAACACCCTTTATCGCGCCTAATGCATATCTCAATTTACCATCTTGCACACTAAATTTTGCCAAAGACTCATTAACATCTGGTTTAAGAACTTCAATTCCCATAGCCTTACATTCAGCCTTAAACCCAGCAAGCTTATCAGTATTTGTAATATCCAAATCCATTACCGCACACATAAATTCAACCGGATAATGTGCTTTTAAATAAGCTGTATGATAAGACACTAAAGAATAAGCAGCTGCGTGAGATTTATTAAAACCATAAGAGGCAAATTTTTCCATCTGATCAAAAATGCTCTTTGCAACATCTTCATCAATTCCATTTTTAATCGCCCCTTCTGTAAACATAATACGCTGCTTAGGAATTTCATCGCGCATTTTTTTACCCATAACTTTACGCAGCTTATCTGCACCACCCATTGTATAACCACCAAGCTCTCGAGCAATCATCATTACCTGCTCTTGATACACCATAATTCCATAAGTTTCTTTCAAAATGGGTTCAAGTTTCGGATGCAAATATTGGATTTCTTCTTCACCGTGCTTACGCTTAATAAATGTCGGAATATTATCCATTGGACCAGGACGATACAAAGATACAATCGCGATTAAATCTTCAAAACGGTCTGGCTTTATTTGCTTATGAACATCTTTCATTCCTGCCGACTCGAATTGGAAGACTGCTGTCGTTTTACCATCTTGCAACATCTTATACGTTTCTTCGTCATCAAGCGGTACAGCTTCCATATCCAAATCGATTCCCTGTGCTCGCTTAATCCAATCCACCGCACGTTGAATAACTGTTAAAGTTTTTAATCCCAAAAAGTCAAACTTGATTAAACCTGTTTCTTCCACGTACTTCATATCATACATCGTCACAGGCATATCAGCCCTAGGGTCTTTATATAGAGGTACAAGTTGCTCTAACGGTCTATCCCCAATCACAACACCTGCCGCGTGCATTCCTGAATTTCGATATAACCCTTCAAGCTTAATTGCAATTTCAAAAAGTTTATTAACTTGCGGATCATTTTGTCGCATTTCTTCTAATTCGGGTACCATTTCAAGAGCTTCCGGCAACGTCGGATTTTTTCCCTGCACCCCTGCTGGTATCATTTTAGAAATCCTATCTGCCTGAGAATAAGGCATTTGCAATACGCGTGCCACATCACGGATAACCGCTTTCGATTGCAACTTACCATATGTAATAATCTGCGCAACGTGATCAAATCCATATTTCTCTTGCACATATTCAATCGTCTTATATCGATTCTCCTGACAAAAATCGACATCAAAGTCTGGCATATTAACGCGTTCCGGATTAAGAAAACGCTCAAACAGCAAATCAAGTTTAAGTGGATCAAGCTCCGTCACCTTCAACGCCCAAGCCACTATAGATCCTGCACCAGAACCACGTCCTGGACCAACCGGTACACCGTGTCCCTTAGACCACTTAATAAAGTCTGACACGATAAGAAAATATCCCGGAAATCCCATCTTTTTAATAACACTCAACTCATATTCTAATCGAGCATAATAACGTTCATCAATTTCAGCCTTTTGTTCGGTTGTCATTCCCTCAAAATAAACAGCCTTTTTTAAGCGCTCATCTAACCCTCGATACGATTCTTCAGTAATAAATTCATCTTGAGTTCTCCCTTCCGGACATTCAAAAATCGGCAATAATGGATCAACTTTTTTAGAAAGATAATTACAAAGCTTAGCAATCCGAACCGTATTTTCTACAGCTTCCGGCAAATCTGAAAAAAGCTCCACCATTTCTGCTTCAGAACGCAACCGATTATTAATAGAAAATCGACGTCGATTTTCATTTGCCACATATTCACCCGCAGAAATACAAACTAATGCATCGTGAGCTTCAAACATATCTTCATCTAAAAAGAAAACTTCATTTGTCGCTACCAGAGGAATATTATGCTTATAAGCAAATTCTATAAAACTTTCTTCTGTACGTTGCTCTTTTTCTGTCCCAATACGCGCAATTTCCATATAAAGCCTATCCTGAAAAATCTCTTTAAGCTTAAGAGTAAACTCTTCAGCCTCAACTTTTCGATTTTCCAACAATAACCGCCCTATAGTTCCCTCAACACCACCAGTCAAAGCAATCAAACCTGCATTAAACTCTTTAAGATTTTCCAATGTTAGTTGAGGAGCCCATCCTTTTTCAGTATTATCCAGATAAAATCTTTTCATCAATTTCATAATGTTTTGATAGCCTTCTGCATTCATAACCAACAGAACTATCTTATCTGGTTCTTGCTCTCTCCCCTTAGATTTCATAATATCATCAGAATCAGCATTCCTTAGCAAAAACTGACATCCCATAATTGGCTTAATACCTTCATCCGCTGCATATTTAGAAAAAGCTTTACCCCCAAACATATTTGCAGAGTCTGTAACCGCCACTGCCGGCACCTCCATATCGTGCAATTTATGAATAAGCGTAGGCAACATAATCGCACCTTCCGCTAGTGAATATGCTGTATGAACTCTCAAATGCACAAATTTTGGGTCTTTCATCAATCTATCCTATAAAATATAATATCAAGAGTTTAACATAAACTTCCAATATCTCAAGAACTATTATTGCTATATAACCAAACGACATAAAAAAGAAGAGAGTACTTTTTATCCAAAGCACTCTCATTCCCTGATACCTAAAATCAATATTTATTCATATTTTGCTTCTGCACCGTGTTCATAAACATCTTGAGCTTCGTCAAAGTTACTCTTCAAAACCTTTCCAAGTTTAGAAGCAGAATCTGCCGTATTAGACGCCGATTCGCTTTGAAATGTAACTTTTAAATACTCAAGTTGCTCTGCAGGTGTCAAACCTAATGTTGCCCACCAAGCAGCAGAACCTGCAAATAGCAAAATAACAAGAACAATAATTGCTTTCATTTTTTAAAAATCCTTATTTTTTTAAAATGGACTTTCCAGCATAAATAGCTGCATCACCTAACTCTTCTTCAATTCTGATAAGTTGGTTATACTTTGCCATTCTGTCTGTTCTAGACATAGAACCAGTTTTAATCTGACCACAATTTGTTGCAACAGCAATATCAGCAATTGTAGTATCTTCTGTTTCACCAGAACGGTGAGATAATACAGCAGTATATTTATTACGCTGAGCCAAATCAACAGCTTTCATTGTTTCTGTCAAAGTACCAATCTGGTTAACTTTAACCAAGATAGAATTAGCAACACCTTTTTCGATACCCATAGCCAAACGTTTTGGATTTGTAACAAACAAATCATCACCAACTAATTGAACTTTGTCACCAATTGTATCTGTCAACATCTTCCAACCTTCCCAGTCATCTTCAGCCATACCATCTTCAATTGAGAAAATTGGGAATTTTTCACACAAATCTTTATAAAACTCAACCATCTGAGCATTAGTATAAGATTTTCCTTCACCTTTCATCTCATACTTACCATTCTCATAAAACTCAGAAGAAGCTGCATCAATAGCTAAAACAACATCTTCACCTGGCACAAAACCAGCATCTTTGATAGATTGAACAATAAAGCTCAAAGCTTCTTCAGCAGATTGCAAATTTGGAGCAAAACCACCTTCATCACCAACATTGGTGTTATGACCAGCAGCTTTCAAATTCTTCTTCAATGTATGGAAGATTTCAGCACCCATACGGATAGCTTCTTTAATAGAACCAGCTGAAACTGGCATAATCATAAATTCTTGAATATCAATCGGATTATCTGCGTGCTTACCACCATTAACAATATTCATCATTGGAACCGGCAAAGTACGAGCCATTGTACCGCCCAAATAACGATATAAAGGCATTCCTAACTCATCTGCCTGAGCTTTAGCAACAGCCATAGAAACAGCTAAAATAGCATTAGCACCAAGCTTACCTTTATTTTCTGTTCCATCTAATTCAATCATTGTTGTATCAATATCAATTTGATCTTCAGATTCGCAACCAATTAAAGCTTCGCTAATAGCTTCATTCACATTGCTAACAGCTTTTTCAACACCTTTTCCCATATAGCGATTCTTATCGCCATCACGAAGTTCCACCGCTTCGTGCACACCAGTCGATGCACCTGATGGTACAGCAGCACGGCCAAAAGCACCAGACTGCAACAAAACATCAGCCTCAACAGTAGGATTTCCACGGGAATCCAAAATTTCTCTTGCAAAAATATCAACGATTGTACTCATTATACGCTCCTATTATTAAAATTAACTGTCAATCAATATATCTTTTTGGTTTACAAAGTCAAGTTTCTTCTCTGTTTTTTCGCGCCATTTTAAAATAAACAAAATCCTTGTAAAATAATAAAAATTTGATAAACTAACCTAAAGTTAAATTTTAAGGAGCCGATAATGTTTACAATGAAATGGCACTATCGTTTTATGGAAGTAGCAAAACTTGTTGCAACTTGGTCAAAAGATACATCAACAAAAACTGGTGCCGTAATTGTCGGTCCTGATAAAGAAATTAGAGCAACAGGATATAACGGATTCGTACGTGGGGTCGATGACGATGTATTTGAACGTTTTGAACGTCCAACAAAATATGATTTTTTTGAACACGCCGAACGAAATGCCGTATATAATGCCTGTTTATGTGGAACGTGTGTTAAAGGGTGTGTCTTATATGCCACACATTTTCCTTGCACTGATTGTACACGTGCAATTATTCAGTCAGGTATAAAACTTGTTGTAACCAATCCTTTAAATATCGATAACAACACCCCTAAGAATACTTGGCGAGATCGTATAACTTACTCAGAACAAATGCTCAAAGAAGCAGGTGTAGAACTCCTAATTTTACCACCACAAGAATAAAAAAACTTAAAAGCCCGCTTTAAAAGCAGCAATCCGTACTTATATTGCAACTACATTTAGCCAATACCTTGATTTTATAGGAGATATAAATGAAAGTTTTAATAACGGACGAACAATCATTATTCAGGGACGGATTATCACTTAGACTAAAGCAGATAAATCAGGATATAGCTATTCTGCAATCTTCTAACTTGGCAGAAATGCAAAAAATACTATCGAAAGAATCAGATATTGATATCTTAATTTTGGATATTGATTTGGCAGAATTAAACGCAACGGAAATTATAAATAAAATAAAAACAATAGCTCCAAATACTAAAATTGTAGCTATTTCATCATCTGAGGATACAAGAAACATCAAAAAAATTTTGTCTTGCGGTGTAAAAGGATATATCCCAAAACGTTCTGATAGTAATATATTAAGCGGTGCTCTAAAACTAATCCTAGATGGAGGAACTTATATTCCCCCAGCAATGCTAGATAATGGTCTAGATTATAGTTCATACCAAATCAATAGCCCCTTAAAGAAAAATTTAACTAATCGCCAATCGCAAGTACTTGATTTAATAGCACAAGGTAAATCAAACAAACAAATAGCATACGATATGGGGGTCTCAGAGGCTACAGTCAAACTACACATCAACGCTCTGCTTCGCTGTTTAAAGGTAAATAATCGCACTCAAGCCGTCATCACCGCACAAAAAATGGGTCTGATTTAGACCTTAAAGATTATTTTACTTTTTACAGATAAATATAAAACCAAATAACTACCGGAGAAAAACAATGACATATATCATAATCGGTTTTATTTTTGGTTTTTCGATTCCCTATTTGGCGCGCCGTTTTTCCAAATTTATGCCTGCAACTTTTGCCTATGCACTTTATAGAATCTTTAGCATAAACAAAACTGTATCAAAAACAAAACGCCAAGCAAACCATAAATATCAACAACTCATTCGTAAATACTTTATGCGTTCTTTAGGATGGGGAATTATTACAGCAGCAACATCGTTTCTTGCTTCACAAATACTAATTCCCACAGAAACACCGTGGATTGTCTTCTTTATCATCACTCTATTTATTTTAATGGAAATAGATAAAAGAATGTTATTACTACCAGATTTATTAACTATTCCATTATTAATAGGTGGTTTTACTTACGCTGCTTTTGCTGGTGAACTTTTGGGATATAATACCATTGATGCTACTCAAAATAGTGCATTAGGTGCAATTTTTGGATATTTCATTCCTGTTATAGCTTCATTATTTTTAATAAAAAAACACCCCGATGTTTTTGGAGGTGGAGATATCAAATTACTCTCAGCTGTTGGGGCTTGGCTAGGTTTTGTAAACATTCCTGTCGTTATTTTATTATCTTGTGCAATTTTTGCTATCAGCTGTTTTGTAAACAAACAACGCCAAGGAGCTTTCGGGCCATCTATTGTTTTAGCATCTTTAATAATGTTATTCTTGTTAGAATATTAAAAAAGGGGCTTATTTAAAGCCCCTTTTTTCATCTCTTTAAACAATTACTTGTTTGCTGGACCAAACTTATTATCTTCAGCATCACCTGGCATACAGAACAAGAACAATAAAGCCAGACCACCAATAAATGGAACAAAAGCAATCAAATAAAACCAACCAGAAAGGTTAATATCGTGTAAACGACGAATACCCAAACAAACACTTGGAACTAAAAGTGCAATAGCAAATAACAAAGAAAAAATACTTAAAAACGGAATCAAACCACCAATAAAGCCAATAACAAAACTTATAATTACTGAATACAAAGTAAACATCCAATACTGGCGACGAGATACACGACCATCAAATTTTGCATAGTTATTTTTCAAATACTCTACAAAATACGTATTTAGCCCCGCTTTAAATTTTTCACCATTAACATTTTTAATACTTTTAAAAGCATCAGCAATATCTCTTCCCATACCACTAACTAAAGCTTTCAAATTATTTGTATCTTTCAATGAATTAAAATCCATAACAACATCTCCTAAAATTTACAAATTCACAAAGGCTATTGCCTTATCTCTGCCAACATAATGCTTTTATTATTTAATCAATTCAACCAAAAATAAAAGATATATACAAAAAACCCCGCTGAAAACAACGGGGTTCTTTGTCTTTAGCTTACACTAGCAAGCTTTTTTGCAGCAACAACCATCTTTAGCTGCATCTACAGCCTTCGGTTGCCCTTTTTGCTTAACAGCAGCTTGAGCTGCAGCCAAACGAGCTACCGGTACACGGAATGGTGAGCAAGAAACATAATCCAATCCACAAGAATTGAAAAATTCAATAGATGCAGGATCACCACCGTGTTCGCCACATACACCTAAGTGCAAATCAGGATTAGTCATACGACCTTGAACACAAGCGCGCTTAACTAATTTACCAACACCTTCAACATCAATAGATGCAAACGGATCAGCAACATAAACACCCTTAGCTCTGTAACAATCCAAAATAGCACCAGTATCATCACGGCTCATACCCAAAGTTGTTTGAGTAAGATCGTTTGTACCAAAACCAAAGAAACCAGCAGATTCTGCAATATTTTCAGCTTGTAATGCAGCTCTTGGCAACTCAATCATCGTACCAACAAGGTAATCAATCTTCTTACCTTTTTCTGCAAATACTTTTTCTGCTGTTGTATCAATGATATTCTTACAAATATCTAACTCTTTCTTAGAACCAATCAATGGAACTTCAATTTCCGGAGTTACTTTAATACCTTTAGCTTCACATTCCAAAGCAGCTTCCAAAATAGCACGTGTCTGCATTTCACAAATTTCAGGATATGTAACAGCCAAACGACATCCACGGTGACCTAACATTGGGTTCAATTCGTGCAATTTCTCTGCGCGAGTTTTAACTTGTTCCAAAGTCATTCCCATTTTGTCAGCTAATTCTTGCATCTCAGCATCTGTGTGCGGCAAAAATTCGTGCAACGGCGGATCTAACAAACGAACAGTCACTGGCAGACCATCCATAATTGTGAACAAATCAATAAAGTCTTGCTTCTGATAAGGCAATAAACGAGCCAAAGCAGCACGACGACCTTCTTCAGTATCAGATAAAATCATAGCGCGCATATCAGCAATACGGCTTGCATCAAAGAACATATGTTCTGTACGAGCCAAACCAATACCTTCAGCGCCAAAGTCACGAGCTTGCTTAGCATCTTTTGGAGTTTCAGCATTTGCACGAACTTTCATAGTTTTGATTTCATCAACCCAAGTCATCAATTTACCAAAGTTACCTGTCATTTCAACTTGAACAGTCGGAATTTTACCTTCAATGATTTGACCTTTAGCACCATCCAAAGATACCCAATCACCTTCTTTAATAACAACACCAGACTTTGTAGACATTGTCTTAGCTTTGTAATCAATAACAATATCGGTAGAACCAGAAACGCAAGGAGTACCCATACCACGAGCAACCACAGCAGCGTGAGATGTCATACCACCACGAGCTGTAATAACACCCTGAGAAGCGTGCATACCACCAATATCTTCTGGAGAAGTTTCGTTACGAATAAGAATAACCTTCTCACCTTTAGCAGCCCAAGCTTCAGCATCTTCTGCATTAAATACTGCACGACCAACAGCAGCACCAGGAGAAGCAGGAAGACCAACAGCAATAACTTTCTTTTCAGCTTTCGGGTCTAACATTGGGTGCAATAACTGATCAAGCTGATCAGCACCAACACGCATAATAGCTTCTTCTTTAGTCAACATACCTTCTTCGTACATTTCAACAGCCATACGAACAGCAGCAGCTGCCGTTCTCTTACCATTACGACACTGCAACATCCACAATTTACCGTGTTCAATAGTAAATTCCATATCTTGCATATCTTTGTAGTGAGCTTCAAGGTTGTTACGAACATCAACCAATTCTTGATACAGGTGAGGCCATTTTTCTTCCAAAGAAGTACCGTCACCTTTAGAAGCCATTGGTTGCGGAGTACGAATACCAGCAACAACGTCTTCACCTTGAGCATTTACCAAATATTCACCGTAGTAAACATTTTCACCAGTAGCAGGGTCACGAGAGAAGCAAACACCAGTAGCACAGTCATCACCAGCATTACCAAATACCATCGTTTGAACGTTTACAGCTGTACCCCAGTCACCTGGAATGTTGTTCAATTTACGATATGTAATAGCACGATCTACCATCCAAGATCCAAATACAGCGCCAATACCAGCCCATAATTGCTCCCAAGGATCTTGCGGAACAACTTTACCTAATTTCTGACCGATTTCTTTATATTCTTTTACTAATTCTTTCAAATCGTCAGCGGTCAAATCTGTATCAGACTTATAACCTTTGTTCTTTTTCATATTTTCCAAAGCTTCTTCATACAAATCTAAATCTGCACCCAAAACAACGTCAGAGAACATTTGTAAGAAACGACGGTAAGAGTCGTAAGCAAATCTCTCACTGCCAGAAACTTTTGCCAAAGCTTTAACTGTTTCATCATTCAAACCAAGGTTTAATACTGTATCCATCATACCCGGCATAGAAACGCGAGCACCGGAACGTACAGAGAATAACAACGGATTGTTAGCATCAGCAAACTTTTTGCCCATAATGCCTTCAACATAAGCCACTGCCTGACGAACTTGATCTTTCAAGTCAGCAGGATATGAATGATTGTTATTGTAGTAATATGTACAAACTTCTGTTGTTACTGTAAATCCCGGAGGAACAGGCATACCAACTTTGTTCATTTCTGCCAAGTTAGCACCCTTACCGCCAAGGAGATTTCTCATTGAAGCATCGCCTTCGGCTTTGCCGTTACCAAATGTATAAACCCATTTACTCATGGTTATTCAGCTCCTATTAGCTTAAGTTAGTTAAAAACAGCCGCAATACAAAACATATTCGTTAAGCACGCGGCAGAACGATAAATTCTGACAAGAACTTATAACAATTATTTAGAATATTCAAGCAAAAACTTACAATTATTTCATTTTAATAAAGTTTTAAAACAAGTCCTTAGATATATTTTAATCCTTATTTACCTCATTTACGATATTTTAAACTTTTTATTATAACTTAAACTCGGAATATCAAAAAAAGATATTCTGGGGTTTGAAAGCCTCTTAACGAGCGTTTATGTGTAAAACGAAACGTTTGCACTGCCTGAAAGTCTTGCGACTGGAAGGCGGTAAAATAAGCCTATGCGGTGAATATACCGCACTATCTCGTTATAGCTTTCAACTTCCAGTCATCTTTAAATAAAGATGGCTTTTTTCTTTAAACTATAGAAAAAAGGAAGTTAGATATGAGAAAACTTTTAATGTTAGCAGGTATTTTCACCGTTTTATTTTGTCAGTCAGCATCAGCTAAATATTATTATAACAGAGAAAATAAATTTATAAAAGAACCACCTAAATCCATATTTCAACCATATATAGGTATTGATATTGCTACATCATCAACAAAATTTGGTAATAATACTTATATGAAAAAAAACAATGAAGACTATTTTAAAGATACAAATAAATCCATCAGATTTATTATTGGAGCAAAATACAAATATATCGGTCTTGAAACATATTACCAAACAGCTGAAAATGGAACAAAAAATCACGGTAATCTAGAAAACGATAATAAATTATCCAGAATACAACTAAACTACGCATCTTAT
>JAMPED010000019.1 GCA_023665325.1 Acetobacter sp. | reverse complement strand
TTTTTATTCCCGCGGGCAATGAGCCAAGTGGCCATGCGTGCATGGACATTTGGCGAATGCCGCGAGGGTCAATACCCCGCTGCTTGCAGCGCTTCAAATTCCATGCCCCGTTGCTTGCAGCGGGGTTATTGACTCTTTTATCATTTACGTTTTTGTCAATATTTTTATTTACCTATGGCAATCTGGCAATATCTTTAGCAATTAACTCAGCTAATTCACCTAACAAAGAGCTTTGAGCCGGCACATACTCTTCATATCCACCAGATATCTCAACAGAGTTGGCAAATCGACCAGATTTAACAACACGTCCCATTTTATTTCTGATGAAATAAGAAGATTTGAGTGTCGCAAATTTATCCAGCTTACCACTCATCTCTGTAATTTCTACAGCAACGGCATATTTATAATTCTTTCTGAGTGGTGTCTGATTTTCAATTATGGCATTCGGTAAAGCTAATGACAGATTTTGGTTTAAAACACGTTGAACTAATTTCTCAGGTGTCGCTCCCCAACGATTAAATTCGTCAATTCTAACATCATAGTCTTTTGCCCCAATAGTTGTAATTTGCGGACGAGCTGCTTCAGCAGGTAACAAAACCTGATTAAGTAACAAGGTAGATTTTACTTTTGGGTAGGTTACCGTTACAGTTTGTACAGCAATCGGCTGATAAAAATGCGGGGTAGGGCTTGAACAAGCTGTTGTTAATACCGCTAAAGCCAAAATCAAAATCTTCTTCATCTTAATAATCCTTTCCTGTAATAAGTGCATTTGGATACATCTGTAAGTAATCTGTCAAATTTTTCATAGAAGCCGCCGCTGAAGAAAAACTTTCAATCATTGCGGCAATACTTGCGGCGTTTTCATCCACCAACGAATCAATAGCTTGCGCAGCACCACCAACATTTTCAACCATTTTCGCAGTATTGTTCTTATTTTCAAGTAGGATATTATCAATCGTATCCAATGTCATATTCATCTGTTTCAAAAGCGGTGGAAGTTCTTTATCCAAAGTTTGGGTAATATTATGAACATCTTGCGCAATTTTTGTAATTGGCATCACCTGCAAACTCTTTGAAATTTCAGCAAAAGGAGACGGTATTGTCGGAATCTCGTATGCTCCACCAGCTTCTTCGTGCAAAATAGCTTTAGAATCAGGGAACATATCAAGCTCTACTAAAAGCTGACCGGTAATAACAGAGTTAATAGCTAACTGCGCCCGTAACCCGTGAGAAATGAATTGATTTAAGCGTTCTCGCTCATCTGAAGTATCTGTAATCAATGATTTTCCGTTATAAATTTTAGCATAAACCGGAATGAGAAACTTCATATTTTTAAGGTTTGCTCTTAGTCGCACAGAGGAAACTTCGCCAATTTTAACCCCTTTGAATAATACAGGAGCGCCGGTGTCGAGTCCTTTAACCGATTCGTCAAAATACATCACTACAGTCGTTTCATTATCACTGAATTTAGATTTTAAAAAATATGCAAACATCAAAAACAGTGCCACCAAGCTCACGCTGATAAATAATCCTATCAATTTCATATTCGGTTGTTTTATCATTCTTTTTTTCCTCTGGTTAAAAATTCATAGATTTCCGCGTTCGGCGGGTTTTTTAAAAGCTCATTAGGGTTGCCTCGTCCGGTAATGTTTTTAACCTTGCCGTCTAAAAAGATAGAGTTTGTCCCAATGTTAAAAATAGATTGTAGCTCGTGTGTCACAATCACAAAAGTTGTCCCTAATGTCTGATTAAGCTCTTTAAATAAATCATCAAGCCGTTTAGAACTAATAGGGTCAAGTCCTGCAGATGGTTCATCGCAATAAACAATTTTCGGATCAAGAGCCAGAGCTCGTGCTAAAGCCGCTCGTTTTTTCATTCCTCCCGATATTTCTGAAGGATAAAAATCATCAAAACCACCTAATCCAACTAATGCCAGTTTATAAGAGGCAAGTTCAGAAATTTCTTGTGTCGAATAAGAACTATATAGCTCTAAAGGCATCGCCACATTTTCTTTCAATGTCATAGATGAAAACAAGGCACCACTCTGATACATAACGCCGCATTTTTTCATAATTTCATTTTTCTCTGTTTCATCTGCAGCAGAAAAGTCTTTTCCATCAATTAAAACTTCACCTTTAACTGGTGTCACCAAACCAGTTAAAACCCGTAGCATACTGCTTTTACCGCAGCCACTAGCTCCCATAATGATAAAAATATCTTTTTCATTAACACTGAAGTTAATATCATCAAATAACACAAAATCACCATACGCTACACGGAGGTTTTTAACGGTGATAATCTCTTTTGTCATATCCCAAGCTCCTCTAAAATAACCGTTAAAATACCTGTCGCGACAATCATCCAAACCAAAGATGTCACCACGGCTCCTGTAGTGGCTTTACCAACACTATCCGCATCACGTCCAGCATTTAAACCTTCATAACAGCCGCAAATTGCAATAATAACACCATAAATTAGACTATGTAGCAAACCAACCAAAATATTTCTCAATTCCAATGCTTTAATAGAATATTCAAAATAAGCAGATGAAGTTAAATCTAAAAAACTAACCCCAACAACAGCTCCGCCTAAAATGCCTAACACATCCGCAAGCATCGTTAAAAATGGAATAACCGCAACCAAACAAATCATTCGCGGTGTCACTAAATAGTCTGTAATCTTGATTCCAAAAGTTTTCAAAGCGTCAATTTCTTCATTAACCTGCATAGTACCAAGGGTTGCCGCAAAGGAAGAACCAGTCCGTCCCGCCATAATAATCCCAACCATAATTGCCGCCATAATGCGTGTCATCCCAAGCGTAACCATACTAGCAACATAAATACCAGCTCCAAAGGTTTTAAGCTGCAAAGCACCTACAAAAGCCAAAATCAGTCCAACTAAAAAGCTGACTAAAGCTACAATTCCAACAGCTTTATAGCTGCAATCAGCAAAAATAAACCAAAAATCCTTTTTACGATAAATTGCTTTACCCGAAAAAAAGCGTACGACAGATGACATCATATCACGAATAAAAGTAAGACTATTTTTCACGTTTTTAATAAGAGCAATCCAGTTCGTCCCCACTTTGGTTAAAAAATCAGTTTCTCCTTTGTTATCCGCAGGAGGCATATTTGCTGCGGCAACTGTCAACGCTAATAAATCACGCAAATCTGTTGGTAATCGGCTAAAATCAACCCGAAAGCCCTTTGTTTGTAATTTTTTTCCCCAAGCGTAAGCCTCTGCCGCCAATACTGTTGAAAATGTATCTCCCTCAAGCTGCAGATAAACCGTTTTAATCCCTTTTTTCTTCCATAGCTCAAGGGTTTGTTCATAATTTACGGCATCAATTTCTGCTTGATTAACAGGCGTTTTATTTTGAAATGATATAATGGCTTCGTTTTTGCCTGCATCGTCTGTGCTTATGTTTAGTTTTATCGCCATCGTATACGTTCTCTCCGTTATTATTTATCCTTTTGTGGAGCGACACACTTCAACAGCTGCTAAATTAGCTGTTTCGTGTGCTTCTTGTTGTGTTGCACCGCTGAGAAGAGCCGTAATGAATGCACCTGCAAACGCATTTCCAGCACCAAAGGCAAAAGACTGGTGAATACGACTATTTTTTACTGTTGTCAGTAAGTTGTCTTTTCCCCAAATTTTGCTTTCTTTAGCAGCATCAGATAAAATTACATATTCCAAATGATATTGCTGTTTTAAACGTAGGCAGATATCTTCAGCACTTCCTCGCATTGCAAAAAGGTTTTTAAGTGTTTTCAACTCATCAATATTGAGTTTTAAAATATTAGCTCTTTCTAATAGGCAACTGATAATCTCTTTGTCATAGTAATTTTGGCGCAAATTGATGTCAAAAAATTTATAAGCATCTTTAGGGGCAGCATCAATTAAATCCAGTACTGTTGCTTTAGAATAGGCCTTTCTGAGAGCCAATGTTCCAAAATAAACAGCTTCAGCTTTTGCAATACATTCCTCAGCAGCTTCGGTTGCAGGAATATAGTCCCAAGCAGCATTTTCAAGAATATGTGCGGTATGTCCGCCGCTTGGACTTTTAAAAATCAAAACCCGACCAGTAGGATAGGGCGTTACAGCCAAAACAGGGTTAATGTTAAACTTTTGTAATTCACTGACGACTTCTCGACCAAGGTCATCTGCTCCAATAGCGCTGATAAGATTCCCATCAGCTCCATATTTAACGGCATAGTGCAAAAAGTCTGCCGGAGCACCACCAAGTTTCCGACTATCCGGCATAATATCAAAAACAATTTCGCCTAATCCAATAACGTATGGTTTTTTTGTTGTGCCGGTCATAGTTCCTCTATATTAAAAGTTAATAAAGTATTAACGTAACTATAACCATTTTTTTTTAAGAGTCAATGTGTTTAATATTTTTTTAAACGCAAATTAAGGCTGTCTTTTAGTTTTTTTTCGGTAGTTTGTTTCGGAAGTTTACAAAGTTTCAATTCTTGACCACGGCGATATATTGAGTTATATGTTATGCAATCCGTATAATCAGCCATTATCGAATAGATAGACAGTACAAAAGATGTTTCGGGAGCTTCTTGGCTATAATATGATATATTCTTTAATATTGAGGGTTTGCGTAAAATTTCTCCAGTTTCGCCCACAATACTTAAGCAAGTGTATTCTGGTAGATAATATTCACAAAACAAATTAGCATTATCAAGCGTGATTAACTTTTCTGTCCGTGGAATAAATTGGCGAATTTCCCTTACTGCATCTTGATATTTTGTATCAAATGCTACTGTTCGAATGTCGACATAACTAAAGCCAAATAATAATACTGCTAAAATTGCAAAAGTTTTTTTGAATATTTTAATCTGTGTTAACACAACTACTCCAGCCGTGTACCAAACCAGTGCAAAAATTTTGAGATATCGAGCCGTCACTAATGGACGTATGGCAAACGACAGACCAATGAGGAGTAAGTAAGAACAAAAAAATGTTCCCAAAGCAAACCAATATAAGCGTTTGACTTTACAAGGAGCATCTGTCATTCCTAAAATTCCAGATAACACAATAAAGCTAAAAGAAACAGTTATAAATTGTGTCGCCATAAAAAAGTTAGATTGTAAAATTTCCGGATCAAATGGATTAAAGAAAAATAAAGGGCTATAACGCACAAATTCCCAATCAACATACCAAGATTGGCTAATTTCCCCAGCAGTATGGAACAGTATCAACAGCCACGGTGCAAATAAGATTGCAACACCAACAGCAATAAATAAAAACTTCTTTCCATAGTTTGTAAATTGCCGGTTATGTATCATACAAACGAATATCCCAGCATATAAACATAACATCCAGATTGTACAGTAGTAATGCGAATACAAAGCCAAAATTGTAATAATTCCAAATTTAATGAAATCTGCATTAGATGGTTTATCCAATAGTCGTAAGCCATAAATAAGCGCCATAAATAAGAGCAGTGCCGAGAGCATATATGTCCGTACTTCAAGAGCCAACCATAAAGAACAGGGCATAAGTGCCAATATTATGGCCATCCAAAGCGCGACCCTATCACCATAATCTCGCCGCATTACTGTTAAAGAAAAAAGTTGCGCTACAATCAGTAACAAAAAAGAAGCAAAATGTGCCGCCCAAATTTCGTAATGTTTAGGAAACAGGAGTAATATCCCTTTTAGGTACACATAATAAAGCGGCGGTTTAGAATCTTCTGTTGTCAAAAGCTGCCACATCTCAGTAAAGCTGTCTTTTGCCATCAAAACAGAATAAATTTCATCTCCCCATAAGTTAAGATTATTAAGACATAGTCCGTAAATAATTGTGGTAGCAATAACTATGAACCAGCTTTGTCCTCTAAATGTTTGAAAAAATGCCTTCATAATCAATATCATCCTCTTAAACTTATCCTAAACCATAAAATGCTTCCCGCCAAAAGTCAAATGCTTTACCAAGGTTATAAACGCCTGACCAATAGGTTAAAAAGAAGTTGACAATACATCAGTAAAAAGGTACTATAATTCTATGGGATTAAACATAAGGAGAAAGCCAATGACCGAACAATTAAAAGACGAGCAGAAGTACCAATATATTAAAGATAAATATGGTAAAGATGCTGACAAGATTTTGAGTGAATATGGTGCTCTCGCTTATGATATTGATAAATACCTTTCTAAAAACAGTAAAGGCATTGTCAAAGACCTTCGTTACCGTGGTGTTTCTGGCAAAGATATTCTCGTTACAATGGGCGCTGCTAAAAATCATTATATCGGTAAAAATATGATTGATAAATCTAAAAAAGAATATAACGATACTAAAAAAGTTGCAGCAATCAAAGAAAAATATGGTGAAAAAGCAGATGTAATACTTGCTGCGTATGGTCCAATGGCTAAAGATATTGATGATAATTTTTCCAAATTTTATAATAAAAAGGTATTTTTGGGACGTAATTATTGGATGGATCAGAAAGAAACTCAAGAACGTTCTTCTTTAGGAGCGAAAAATCACAAACTTTTTGAAGAAGGAAAGCTTCCTGTGGATGAGGCAGCAAGAATTGTTAACTGTCCAGCATACTTCGGGTCAATGAGTTCGACTGTTGAGAAAATTTCAACAGAGATTAAACAGTCAGCAACAACATATAGAGCGCACCAGCAGCCATCGCCACAAATCAAACAACCCCCAATAAAAGAACAAACTGCACCCGAAAAAGCACCCGAGAAACAAAAAAGTAATATGGTAAAAAAAGAGTTGAAAAATCAACGTACTATTGCAGAATTAAAACCGGTCATAGCAGATGAAGTAACTGTTACCGCTTATATACCTAAAGAGCAGCAGAAACTACAAAGCAAATTAGATATCAAACTTGCAGAAAAACCAGATTTTTCAAAAATTGAGATTAAAGTAAAATCTCCAGCAGAGGTTAAATATGATAATTTGTTAGCTGCAAAAATGGAAAAAATGCCGGATGATGTAATGGGCAAAAAAGCACCTGAAATAGGTCTAACTATTGGTGAGTTGATGGATTTAGGTGTAGATCCGAAAGGAGATTTCCAAAGTATTTTAAAATCAATGGATCCTGCAGCCGCTCAAAAATTAGTACCTGAAACAGGTTTTAAAGATGAAAATGTTGTCGTGAACAAGGAACTTGCCATTGCAGCTATTGAACGCGTACAAATTCGAGATATGCAAAAACAAAAGGGTAAGCAACGCGCTTAAATTCATATAAATAAACTAAAAAACGCTCCTTAATAGGAGCGTTGTGTTTTTTACTTATCATCGCAGCCACCAAAAAGGATGAGTAAAATCCCCATAATAAAAATGGCTGCAAAGAATGAATAAAATATTGAGAAACATATACATATTCCCCAATGAAATAGAAAAAATTTGTTTATTAGCATAATTGTGGCGTAAACAGCCCAACAAAAACTTGCTAACGTTACATATATCCCTGCTGTCAGATTTGCAGATACAAATGACAGAAAGAAGGGGATATATGCCAAAAGCATCAATGTTTTTGTCTTTTCAGAGATGGCTTTCGTATCCAACGGATATAGTCCATTTAATACATATTCCTGACACCTTTCAAGGCTATCTATTGAATGCCAACCTTTATAATAGCATATAGCCATTATCATAAGAGTTGCCATAAACTTTATTTTTTCATTTTTTTGGTTAATAATATTTTCCATAAATATATGTTTTAAAATTTATAATTCTAAACAAAGTATATCATAAAAATCCATTTTTTGCAATAAAAAAACACTATCATTTTTTCTTTCTAAATGGAGAGTGGCAATAAAATATCTATATTAGCTTATTTGTGTTTGCACTATTGAGATTACCAGTGCGTCAAAAATATTATTCAAAAACATATTCCAAATTAACAAAAGCGAGCTACACTTCTGTACCCCGCTTAAAAATCATACTCTTAATTTGTTAAAACACTTACCGACGTTGGCGTTCTAAAACATCAATTAGCCATTTGTAAAAAGGATTGGCAAACTCATCATATAGTTCACGAGCTTTTGCTAAATCAACATCTTTCCGATTGATAGCTGCCTCAGTCAAAACTGTACAACTATCTTTTTTGATGTCCGCCGCTCCACCGGAAACAAAATATTCTTCCACCACTTGGTCTTGCTCATCAAGAATCTGCACCACGCCCATATCAACGACCATCAGTGTCGGCGCACGGTCCTTAATCACTGTGAGTGTTTTACCGTCAGACGGCAATACAACGCGATGCACTTTCTCATCTAAAGCAAGCTTTTCGGGAATATATATTTTAAGTGCGATATCCAGAGCCATCGTTAAGCAACCTCTTTATGAGCATTATATCTCTCAATAACTTCGTCAATCGTTCCCACCATATAGAAGTCTTGTTCAGGAATCTCATCATATTTACCCTCAAGAATTCCCTTAAAGCCCTTGATAGTGTCTTCCAACTGCACAAAACGACCTTTTTTACCCGTGAAGACTTCAGCCACAAAGAACGGCTGTGACAAGAATTTTTGAATCTTACGTGCGCGAGAAACAACCATTCTATCTTCATCTGAAAGCTCATCCATACCCAAAATTGCAATAATATCTTGTAGAGAACTATATTTTTGCAAAATTTCTTGCACACCACGTGCAACACGATAATGCTCCTCCCCAACAACATCAGGGCTTAAGATACGACTAGTCGAGTCAAGAGGATCAACCGCCGGATAAATACCTAACTCTGAAATTTTACGAGAAAGCACCGTTGTTGCATCCAAGTGGGCAAAGGTTGTTGCAGGCGCTGGGTCAGTCAAGTCATCCGCTGGCACATATACAGCCTGAACAGAGGTAATAGAACCATTTTTAGTTGAGGTAATACGTTCTTGCATTGCGCCCATATCCGTTCCCAAGGTAGGTTGATATCCCACTGCAGAAGGAATACGCCCCAACAGTGCAGAAACCTCAGAACCAGCTTGTGTAAAACGAAAGATATTATCAACAAAGAACAACACGTCCTGATTTTCAACATCACGGAAATATTCCGCTTCAGTTAATCCGGTTAAAGCCACACGAGCACGTGCCCCAGGAGGTTCATTCATCTGTCCGTACACAAGTACTGTTTTAGATTTATCTCCGTTAAGGTCAATAACACCAGACTCAATCATCTCGTGATACAAATCATTACCTTCACGTGTACGCTCCCCCACACCAGCAAATACCGAGTAGCCACCGTGTCCTTTAGCAATATTGTTAATCAATTCCATAATTAAAACAGTTTTGCCCACACCAGCACCACCAAATAAACCAATCTTACCACCTTTAGAATAAGGTTCTAGTAAATCAATAACCTTAATACCAGTTACAAAAATCTCAGGATCAGTTGCTTGGTCAATAAATTCCGGTGCTTCACGGTGAATCGGGAAATATTCTTTAGCTTCAATTTTTCCTCGACCATCAACTTCATTGCCAACAACGTTGATAATACGCCCTAAAAGCTCTGGTCCAACTGGTACAGTGATTGGTTTTCCTGTGTTATAAACTTTAATTCCTCGACTTAAACCATCTGTGGTATCCATCGCAATCGTACGGACCACATTTTCGCCCAGATGTTGCGCAACTTCCAAAACCAAACGACGACCATTATTATCACATTCCAATGCACTCAGAATAGCGGGAAGGACGCTTGTACTTTCAAATTTAACGTCAACAACTGCTCCCATAACCTGATGAATTTCACCAAGTTTACCCGAACTTTTCAGTTCTTTAATATGTTTGTGCAATTCGTCCAAACGGAGATCGTTTTCTTTTTCCAAATCTTTCATTTCCGCTTTTTCTTCTGCAACTTTTTTCTTTGCCACCATTGTCATCATACTCCTGTTTTATTTACATAGCTTCCGCACCTGCTACAATTTCCACTAACTCAGTGGTAATTGCAGACTGGCGTAAACTGTTATATTTAGTGGTTAGCGAACTAATCATATCGCGCGCATTGCGATTCGCATTGTCCATCGAGGTCATTCTCGCTGCGTGTTCTGAGGCTTGTGAGTTAATCAAAATCTCAAACATCGCCGTACGCATATATAAATGCGATAATTGCTCTAAGGTGCTAAGTGCGTCTGGAAAATATCCATAAAAAGCATCTTCCACACGGTTTAACCCTTTATCTTCTGGTTGAAGCTCAATATCGTAAGGAATAACTTGCTTAGAAAGATAGGTTTTGCTTAAGCCTGATAAGAAATCACTATAAACAATCTCACAGATATCCGCATTGTATTGCTTTTTCTTTTCCCACACATCTCTAAGGAAATAAAGTGCTTCAGCATATGTCAGATGTTTTTTGATAACATTCGGGTATGCCCCCTCAATATCAACGACACCATAACGTTTTAAGCCTGATGCGGCTTTTTTGCCATAGCAAAACACAATAACCTTTTTACCATCTTTTTTAAGCTCATCAATCCGACGTTTCGCTTCTTTAGCAATCATTGAGTTATAACTACCGCAAAGCCCTCTGTCAGATGCTAAAACAAACAAAATATACGTTTTTGGATCTTTCGGTTGCACAAGCATTTTGGGTAACATAAATGTAATCCCTTTTTCTTGCTCTTGCATCTTAAGCTCCAGCAAAATCTTTTTGATGTTTTCAATCATCATTTTTTGAAAGAGCTCACTCTTTTCAAGCGTTAGTTGGGCGCGACGAAATTTAGAAGCAGCCACCATCTTCATTGCTGAAGTGATTTTACTGGTGGACTTAATGCTTTCTATTCGTGTCCGAAGCTCTTTTAAACTTGCCATTTGTTACGTTCCTTATGCCGATTTCTGCTCACGAGATTCGCGTTTACGGTCCTCTTTAAAGTCACGAGTAACACGTTCCATAAAGTCGCGCATTTCTTTATCTAGTTCTTCGGAGATAACTTTCTTCTCACGAATTTCTTTCAAAAGACTGTGCTTTTCACGCTTAAATGCAGCCAAAAGATATTCTTCGTAACCTTTAATTTCTGAAACTTCAAGCTCATCTAAAAAGCCCTTAGAACCAGCAAATAAAATGACAACTTCTTCTTCTAATGGCAATGGATGATAAACAGGCTGTTTTAACATCTCAGTTAGTTTAGCACCACGGTTTAAAAGTTTCTTTGTTGATGCATCCAAGTCTGAAGCAAATTGCGAAAAGGCTGCCATCTCACGATATTGCGCTAAGTCGAGTTTCATAGTACCTGAAACTTGTTTCATTGCCTTAACTTGTGCGGCAGAGCCCACACGGCTCACCGAAATACCAACGTTTACAGCTGGTCGCACACCTTGATAAAACAAAGATGTTTCCAAGAAAATTTGTCCGTCTGTAATTGAAATCACATTCGTTGGAATATATGCCGAAACGTCACCTGCTTGCGTTTCAATTACAGGAAGCGCTGTCAACGAACCACCACCACGTGCTTCATCAAGTTTAGCAGCTCTTTCCAAAAGTCTAGAATGCAAATAGAACACATCTCCAGGATAAGCTTCACGCCCAGGCGGACGACGCAACAGCAATGACATTTGACGATATGCCGTTGCTTGTTTGGAAAGATCATCATAAAAGATAACAGCGTGCATTCCTCTGTCACGGAAATATTCACCCATAGCGCAGCCAGCATATGGCGCAATAAATTGCAATGGCGCCGCATCCGAAGCTGTTGCTGCTACCACAATTGTATATTCAAGCGCGCCATAATCACGCAAAGTTTTGACCACTTGAGCTACTGTTGAGCGTTTTTGCCCAATTGCAACATAAATGCAAAACAACTTGTCTTTATCACTCTTAGCTAAATCATTTGTTGCTTTTTGATTGATAATCGTATCAACAATAATTGAAGTTTTACCGGTCTGACGGTCGCCGATAATAAGCTCACGCTGCCCGCGTCCAATAGGAATAAGTGAATCGATAACTTTTAAGCCAGTCTGCACTGGTTCGTGCACACTCTGACGCTCAATAATTCCAGGAGCTCTTGTTTCCACGTTGGAAAACTCGGTGGTTTTAATTGCACCCAGTCCATCAATTGGACGTCCTAATGCATCAACTACGCGACCCAAAAGTTCCTTTCCAACTGGAACACTCACAATCTGTTTCATACGTTTAACCGTATCACCTTCTTTAATGTCTGCATCTGAACCGAAAATCACCACGCCGACACTATCCTCTCCAAGGTTAAGCGCCATTCCTTTAACGCCGGAGGAAAATTCCACCATTTCGTTATATTCCACGCCGTTCAAACCGTAAACAGTTGCAATGCCATCTCCAACAGAAAGCACCCGTCCGACTTCTTCCAAATCAGCACCGAAATTATGTTTTTCGATTTTTTCTTTTAAAATTGCGGAAATTTCTTCTGCTTTTACCGTCATTTGTTCAAGCCTTTCATCGCATTAAAATTTATAAATTTCATTTCCTGCTCCTTAGTTCCCTTTTGCCAACAATTGTTCTAGTTTTAAGAGTTTACTTCTTACAGTATCATCAATCAAATATGACGCAAAACGGATAGATAAACCACCTAAAACTTCTGGATTAACGTGATAATCAATAACCACTGGCGCGTTGAGTTTATTTTCCAAAATTTTCTTGAGTTTGTTATTTTGTTCTTCATTTAGTGCAATTGCCGATTCGGCAAAAACTTCAACAATCCCCTTATGTTGATAATATAAACGAATAAATTCATTTAAAATGAGAGGAATTATTCGTAGTCGGTTATTTTTAGCTACTAACTTTAAAGTTTCTTCGGAAACTTGAGAAAGCTTTATTTTTTTTGCTAGAGCTGTAATAACATCAATCTGGTCATTTTCTGCCTCAATTGGAGCCGCCATAGAATTCCATAAAGCAATAACATCCCCGATTCCCTCTCGGAGAGCTCTCACTTCTTCAAAAACGGTATCTTCCGTTTTCATATCTTTTGCAGCGTCAAACCAAGCTTCTGCATAAGCTGCCGCTGTTTTGAAATTCGAAACTTTCTGCACGTTGTTTCCTATTTTCTCATCATTGTTTTCTAAAATTCATATTATCTGCAAAAACAGCAATTACTACAAAAATACTTATTTTAAATTAAAATTTCCATAACAAAACGCATTTTTTCACAGCCAAATTAAAAAAACAACATAAAAAAACCTCCTTCCACGTGGAAAGAGGTTTCATTCACAGAGTTTTCTGCCGCATCAATAAGCCCGCGAGGCACAACATCCAATTAGGAATTTTACGCTGAGGTATAGGTTCCAGATAAACATTTCCCAAATTGTCATACAACGTATGGTCTGAAACAAACCAACCATTAGGGAGTATTGTTACTTTTTTAGAGTTCGTAAAGAGCAGTTTCTGTCCCTCTGCACTAAAAAGACCTGCTAAACGCGCATCTCCACCAGTAGCGATATTTGCCAGATACATTCCATTTTTATAAACACGGGAGTAACGGAGCTTTGAACAAATACATTCCTCCTTATTATTATAAAGAGAGAGTGTGTCGTTTTCCATATACTGATACCATCCGTTAGGGTAAAGATGGGTGTGTTTATCAAATGGGGTGAGTTGTCTGCCATCAGCTGCGTAAATAATTTTTTTGCCGCCGCGTATTTTTAGCATAAACTTTCCATCTTCCGCTTCAGTAATTTTCATTACTGCTGGAACTGAAAAATGCACATACTGTGGATGTAGGAAAAATGTAAAGCCATTAGCTATTTTGGCGGTCAACCATCCATTTCGCAAACGTTTTTGCTTATGGATATATTCGCCATAGGTGTATAAAAAATCCTTAGGCAAATCTTTGTAAAACAATAATTGCAATATATTCATAATGTATGAAAGATAATAATTTTTTGAATGAGCAGAGTATAGGCATTTTAAACAACAATGTCAAACAAAAAAACTAAAAGATATCACATAAAAGAATATGGGTTAATATCAATATCCACTCGCACGTTGCTCTTGAGCTTAACCATAGAAAGCCATTTTTTTAAGACTTCTTGTATATTTATGTTTTTAGCAGTCTTAAGTAGAAGTCGATAGCGATATCTTCCCCTAAGCAAGTTCATTGGGGCAGGGGCAGGACCAAGCGTTTCAATTAGCGCTGTATTTGGTGAACATTTACCAAGATAATAAGCTGCCGCTTCTGCCGCCTGTTGATTCGTTGAAGAGATAATCAGTGCCGCAAGTTTGCCATAGGGTGGCATCTTTAAGAATCTTCGTGAATTTTTTTCAATTTCAATAAATTTCTCACGATTATGCTCAATCACCGCCTGTAATACAATATTATCCGGATAAAGAGTCTGTAAATAAACAACACCTTTTTTAGCCCCGCGTCCAGCACGCCCAGATACTTGGGCTAACAGTTGAAATGTTTGTTCACTAGCACGTAAATCAGTCCCCATTAAACCTAAATCAGCATCAACCACCCCCACAAGTGTCAAATCTGGAAAGTTATGTCCTTTGGCTAAAATTTGTGTACCAATAAGAATGTCCACCTCTTTATTTGCAGTTTGGTGAATAACTTCAGAAATAGCTTTATAATTAGTCGTAATATCAGAAGATAAAATCGCCGTCCGCGCAGTTGGAAATCTTTTGGCGACTTCCTCAGCGATTCGCTCCACTCCAGGGCCACACGCTGTTAATCCATCTTCAGAGCTACATTCGGGACAACGTTTAGGTGTAAACATCTTAAATCCGCAATGGTGACAGATAAGCTCACCAGTGATACGATGTTCAGCAAGCCACGCAGTGCAATGCGGACACTGTATCCGATGTCCGCAGTCACGGCAAATAAGTAACGGGGCATAACCACGTCTATTTAGAAATAACATAGATTGTTCGCCACGTTCTAAGTTGTGCTGCAGCTCATCAACTAATGTTGGTGCTAAAAAGGAAACACCCCATTCACCTTTCTGCGGCTTATCTTTTTTAAGATCAATAATTTTAATCTCAGGTAAGACGGCTTTGGCAAAACGTTTTGTTAATTTAACACAATCATATTTTTCTTCTTCTACGTTAACAATCGTTTCTAAATCTGGTGTTGCAGTTGAAAGGATAACTGGAATTTTTTCCAAGTGTGCTCGCAAAACTGCCATATCTCGCCCTTGATAAGTTACAAGACTTTCTTGTTTAAAAGAATGATCGTGGCTTTCATCCACGACAATAATCCCCAAGTCAGCATATGGTAAAAATAATGCAGAACGAGCACCCACCACCACTTTAGCTTGGTTGCGTGCTGCTGCTTTCCACGTTTTGGCTTTGTCTTTAATTCCTACTTCAGAGTGCCAAATAAAAGGAGTAACGCCAAATCTAGTTTCAAAACGTTTCAACCATTGCGAGGTTAGCGAAATTTCAGGAACCAATACTAAAACCTGTTTTCCTAAAGAAAGAGCCTCCGCGACTGCTTCAAAATAAACCTCCGTTTTACCCGAACCAGTAACCCCATCTAAAAGTGTAGCAGAAAAACCATTATTAACTTTGCGAACCAAAATATCCGCAGCCATCTGCTGTTCGTCTGTTAGATTTACTTGTCGGCACAAATCCACTCTTTGTTCTTCGGTTTCTTCGTTAATAAGCCTCTCTTTTTTATAAAGAAAACTGCTTTTAATCATTGCCGAAATAACATTATCACTTGCACCTGTTGCCTCAATAATAGCTTCTTTTTCAGCCTCTTTGCCATCTGCCAAAAAGTCAAATACGGCTTGCCTTGCAGCAGTAATGCGAATACCTTGCAGATTTTCGTTTTTGATGTTAAGCCCATAAAGAGTAACTTTTTGTTTGGGTAATTGGTTAGTCTTTTGTCCTAAAACCATTTTAAGCACCAATCCTACTGGCGCCAGATTATATTCAGCAGTTTTTTGAATAAAGGTACACAAAACAGACGAGATTTTGGGTAGGTTAATCACTTCAATCACGGCCTTTATTTTTTTTGGGTCGATTTCTGCTGTTTGCCCAATTTTCCAAACAACTCCGATAAGTTCTTCGCGTCCAAATGGTACAAGAACCATCTGTCCGATTTCTAAATCTTTTTCGGTTTGGTAGTCAAACACATCGCTAAAGGGTAGGGGTAAAAGAACGCCATAAATAGCCATTCGATGCTATTCTCCAATAACCAGTGTTTCACCATTAAGTTTCACATTAACACCGCTCTCATCCAAATAAGCGAGCAAATAATAAAGAGGGGCGTATGCAGACTGGTTTTCTTCAGGTTCTTCATTTTTTAAAATTTTAGAAATATTTGCAAGTTTAGCCCCATTAAGTAGCGCAGAAGATTCTGGGATAATGAGAAGAGAATGTGCTGTTTGTTTAACAGATATTTTCCCGCCTTTAATCAACACATCAGCCATCATCATCACAGCAGGCATAACCAGCTTATAAATCTTAGGTGTTTCAATCGCCATATCAAAATAAATCGGAGTGTTCGGATTACCTAAAGTTGTGAGATAATTAGTTGTAATCTCTTTAAGTTCTTCTACAGATTTCACCGTTGTATTAGAAAGACCAAAACAAAGTCTGAAAAATTTAAGACGTTTACTCAGTACGTTAGAGCTAAAATTTAAGATGTTACAGATATCTTCCTTATCGTCATCATCTCCTTCATTCAAAAGTTCCACAGCGTTTGCTACTGCACCAATATTACCAATCAAATCGTGAGAGAGGCGTGTTGTTAAAATCTCGCTTAATACTGTTTGTTTCATTTTATCTCTAATCCTGTAAAAAAAAAACGCTAAATTAAAAAGTGTAATAGTTCGTATTTGAAAGTCGGGTGTCTTCGTTAAACATCCGTGCTGTATCCAAATTTTTTAAAAGGGGATCAGCTAATTCCAAATAACCTGTTTTAGCTTTCATATAAGGTTTTTTACCGCCTAATCCCCATTTAATCTCAGAAGTATTATCAGGAGGACCATACTTAAGGTCAATCCGTCTCCAAAAGTCATAAATTTTCAAATTATTGATATAAACGTTGTTTGAGGCTTTACTGTCAGAAAGGGGTATACTACTTTTATAAAAAATACGATGAGCTAAATTGCCAGTAAAATTAGATGTAAAATAAACATCAATACTTTCTTTAGTTGCATAACGGTTATAGGTTGCTCTTTCTATAAAATTATAGCCATTTTCAACAGCAACCTTAGTAGCACAAGCATTAAGCCGCTCAAAGCCGATAACTCCATTTTGGCGACAGAGCTCCTCACTACGCCATTTAATGAAGTTTGGAATTTCCATTGTTTGCAAAATGCGGCGATATCCTTGAGATGTTAACGTTTTATCAATCTCTTCTGGTGACATTCTAAGCTTAACACCAGAAATATCAAAATGTGCTGCATTTTTGCGCTGGCTAAGAATTAGTTTTCTAATTTCGTCTTCATCATCCTCGTCAAAGGATGTGCTAGCATTTTCTGTGTTACCTTTTTTCTTGCTTCCCATAATAAGGCTTTTAAGCCAATTTTCTGTTTCTTCTGGCTCATCTTCGGCTGTTTCTTCTTTTTGTTTTTTATTTTTCTCAGACGTTTTAGCCAAGTTATCACTTAAAGTCTTATCAATATCGATTCCTAAATCGATATCTCCATCCGTCTTTTCATTCTTTTTTTCAGAAAGCAAAAGGTCCATTTCAGACTGCGCAAAAACCGGAGCTGCCCAAATGAACACCCCGCAAACATATAAAATCATTAAAAATAACCAGTTGTTTTTACACATTCCTAATTTTCCCAATTTTCACCATTATAGCAAAGCTTTTTTAAAAATCATCTAATTTTTAGTATTTACAAACCGAAGATATGCATTTATAAACTAAAAACATAAACGAAAGGATAAAAGATGGAATTAAAAGCGAGTGTAATTGGTGCAGGTTTGGCAGGTAGCGAAGCCGCTTGGCAGTTGGCAAACCGTGGGATAAATGTTACTTTATATGATATGAAACCACATAAACGTTCTCCAGCGCATAAGGTTGATACGTATGCCGAGCTCGTCTGCTCAAATTCCCTTCGTTCAGATGATTATGTTAATAATGCTGTTGGTTTGTTACATCAGGAAATGCGTCTGGCAAAGTCGCTGATTATGGAAAGTGCAGATAAAAACAAAGTACCAGCTGGGGGTGCTTTAGCTGTGGATAGAAATGGTTTTTCCGACTATATCACTCAAAAATTGCAAGCACACCCAAGGATAACAATTATCAATAAAGAAATTACCAAACTTCCAGCCCAAGAGGAGGGATTAACAATTATTGCTACTGGACCATTAACGTCCGAGTCGCTAGCTGAAGATATCTCAAACATTATCGGCGGAGAAAAACTTTCTTTCTATGATGCCATAGCACCAGTTGTTTATAAAGATAGTATAGATTTCACCAAGGCGTGGTATCAATCTCGTTATGATAAAGGTGATAAGTTTGATTATATCAATTGTCCGTTAAACAAAGCGCAATATGAAGCCTTTGTAGATGCACTTTTGGCAGGGGAAAAAGCGGAATTTCACGACTTTGAAGAGCCTGAATACTTTGACGGCTGTCTACCAGTAGAGGTAATGGCAGAACGAGGCAGGGATACTTTAATGTATGGTCCAATGAAACCCGTCGGTTTAACCAATCCACACAGTGAAGAAAAACCATATGCTGTGGTACAACTAAGACAAGATAATAAAGAAGATACATTACGTAACCTTGTGGGTTTCCAAACCAAACTCAAACACCCTGAGCAAGTGCGTATTTTTAAAACTATTCCAGGGCTTGAAAATGCCGTTTTTGCTCGCTTAGGAGGTATTCATAAAAACACCTTTATCAAGTCGCCAATATTATTGGATAGTTGCTTGCGTTTAAAATCTCATCCGCATATTATGTTTGCAGGTCAAATCACAGGTTGTGAGGGATATGTTGAAAGTGCTTCCATAGGTTGGTTGGCGGGTTATTTTGCAGCTAACATTCTTAAAGGAACTGAGCCAGTTATGCCGCCCCGCGAATGTGCGTTCGGTTGCCAACTTGCACATCTAACTGATGATACGGATATTGAACGCTATCAACCGATGAATATTAACTTTGGACTATTTCCAGAACTTCCTAAAGTGATGACAGCAAAAGGAAAATTGCGTTATTTAAAAGGAACAGAAAAGAAAGCGGCGCTGACTACTCGTGCGCTAAATGCGGTAAAGGAATGGTTGAATGGAATTCAATAATCTTCCGCCGTTTACTTTTTATGGTAGTTTAATATCATCAGCGGATATACCATTTATGAAGCTTTATCTTCGCTGGTTGCAATTATTGGCAATTCGCGGTATTGGTCAAAAACATATTCACAATAAAACATTTAATTATCTTTATCGTGCAATAAGTCGAGAATGGAGTGACCATCTCTTACTAGGAAAGCTACAAAAGGAATTTATTGCTCGTAATCTTTCTCTTTCGTTATTGCTGGAGCCGTTGGATGGTTTTGAGTGGTTATCCAAAAATCGTTATATCTTAACCCTCACCAAAGCTTCACCGATACTTTTGCAAATTATCACGCCACTTGCCCGCCTAATAGCAATTTTGAATAATCAGCATCCACCATTTTATCAGCCATTTTCAAGCCTGATATTTGCCTATGCGATTTTGTATGTGCTAAATAGTCAGCAATTACAAGAAATCTTAGCAAACTCCTCCCTGCAGACAAATTCTAAACAGCTTAAAAAACAACTTCCTTTGTTCTTAAATGAATCCAAACAAGTTCTTTCTGTTATCACAGGTTTTCGCTTTAAAGTAAAAGTTGCATATTTTATTGCTATGTGCCGGTGTTTAATCATTAAAAACGCTAACCATACTAAAAATAATATAAATTTTCTTGATTCTGTTAACGCATTTTTATATGGTTTGTGGTATATAATCACAATAAGGGATAACTCCCAAGGACTAAATAAATTATAAAAAGTTAGGATTATCAATGAGTTCTATCGGACGTATCGTCAGAAAAAATCATTCTGCTGTTTTTTGGTGTACCAGACATTACCCCAAGGCTAAGCGTGAAGCTGTTTATACCTTGTATGCATTGGTCAAACATTTTGATGATCTTAGTTCCAGCTCATTGCCGGCAGAAGAAAAAGCTGAAGTGTTAGAAGCTTGGAAACGTGAAATCAGCAATATATATGATAAAAAAGTTCCTGCCACAAATATCGGTAGACGAATATACAAGAATTGTATGCGTTTCAAACTCAAACGTGAAAGTTTTGAAACAATTTTAAACAGTTTTGCGATGGATTGTCCTACACCGCTGTTTCGTCCTTCAATGGAAATATTTGAAAATTATTGTGCTGGTGTTTCAGAAATTCCAAGTTATTTGATTTTGAAAATTATCGCAGAATTTGATGAAGAAACAACTTTGGCAGTAAGCAAGGAAATCGGCAGAGCAGTGGAAATCACCAATATCTTAAAAAATATTAAGGAAGATATTTTAGGTGGTCACGTCTACATTCCACAAGAGTTTTTGCAAAAAGCAGGCATAGAAGATGGGGTATCAGCTAAAGAAATTCTAACCCATAAAAATCTCTATATTGCACGCCAAGCTATGGCAAATATCGCGCGAAATTCTTTTAATGAGGCATATCGTTTGCTAGAAGAAAATCATAATAAAAATTCTAAGCCGATAGTTTATATGTTAAACCTCTATCACGCCTATTTTGAGCTGATGGATAATCGTGGTTGGGAAATAATCTCTCCAAAACCAGAGCTAAAGTTTAAAGACCGTTGCCGTCTTATCTGTAAAGCTTTATTTAAAAGCGGACATTAGAGTCTCTTCATCATTACGCAGCAAAATCATTGCAAGTGCGGCTCGCACTTTCTCGTTGATAACACACTAAAAATATTTGCCAAGCAATGCGCATTCTGTTTAGATTATGCACGAACGATTGAACTAATATCTACAGGATGTGACTAATGAATAAACTATCTTTAACCACAGCTATTTGTGCAGTAATGTTGACACCGTATGTGGCTTTAGCTGATGAAACAGCTGATACTATTGCAAAAGCAAGCTCTTTGAAAGCAAATGTAAAACGTGTGGCTTTAGAATATATGGAGCATAGTGTGAGTAATAAAAACGACCCGAATTACCCAGACTCATATAACTCTGATGAACAAAGCAAAATCGGTGGGGTGTTTGATGGTAATTTGACATACGACCGTTCTAATATGGTATGGGTGAATGGGCTGTATATGGAATATGCTAAGTCTAAAACCACTGAAGATGGCGAAACCACTGAAAATGAAAACCAAGATCAGATTTTGCTCTTTACCGACTATACACACAAAGTCTGGGAGTTAGAGCAGGGTGTTGTTGGTCCGTTTGCTTATTTGGGGTATGAAACTGAGTTCACAACGTTTGACCTAAATGGTAAAGATTATCGTACCAAAATTTTACGAGCTAAAGGTGGTTTGAAACTTTATGACGGCACGTACTTTAAACAATTATATGTTGCAGTTGTAGAAGAAGACGATATGACCTATAATAATGATAATATGAAAACCGGTGGTGAAATTGGTTATGAATTTAGCTATCCGCTCAATCCAAACACAAATTTTGTATCCGAAGGTTATTATCGTCGTTTCTTTAGCTATAGCCAAAAAGAACCGACTGATTTTGAATACAAACTCTCCATCACCAATAGGGTTGAAACAAAGCTTGTTGGCGATTTGTATTTAGCACCATTTTATAACTATGAATTAGCTGAAACTAGAGGCGCCTCACGCTCTCGTGCACAGAGCACCTTAGGACTATCACTGACATATAATAATAGTTTTGATATTTTCTGATAGGAGAAAATGGATGGGATATATGGAAACAGAAACAAAAATTATAGCCAAACTAAAAGCAGTTCCAGCGGCATATAAAAAGTCATTTTGGTTAGCATTTGCACTTATCAATCTGGCGTTTCTGTTCCATACTATCAATTTTATGTTTGGAGATCACGATTGGAACTATGTTCGTACAGCCAATTATTGGAGCGAGGGAACGTTTGAAGGGCGTCCCCTCCATTTTGTGTTACAATCAATATTTTTCGGTGGTGAAGTCCTGCCGGTTTTAAATAATCTCTTTTCATTTGCTGCGATGACTTTAAGCGGTATTTTACTTGCCAAATATTGGCAAATTCCTTTCTCAACGCTAAATTATACACTATTTACAGTATTTATTGCTATCTTGCCATATACAATGGTTTGGCTGTTTTATGCAAAAGATACGCTGATAAATTTGAGTCTGCCGTTAATATGTGTTAGTGGACTGTTGGTAGCTGATTATGCTGTTAAAACAAGCAAACCTCTATATCATCTAATAGCCATTATGTTGTTTTACTTTGCTTATGCTTCATACGCCGCAGTTATCAATCTTTTAGGCGTATGTTTTATCGGGAATATAATCTTGAACTATGGCTATAACAAAGAGAATGTTATTGCTTTAAGTAAAGAAAAAATCATTCCAGCAATAGATATCATAATAGCATTAGTATTATTTAAATTGACTTTAGTAATGTTATCAATCGACAGCGGGTATAATACACAAACAATAACGTTAGAATATTTACCCGAAAAACTGCAAGAAACAATAACAGTTATGTTTACACAGTTTATAACTCCTTTGCCTTTTATGGAATATAAGTTCAAGTTGATGTTACTAGTTTTGAGTGTTTTAGGGTTTATTTTACTATTACTAAAAGGTGGCGTAGGGCGCATAGTTCCGTTAATAGTATTAGTATTAGGTGTTTTATTTTCCTCAAAAATAGCATTTTTCCTAGCAGACGAACGTGGGCAAATTTTAGCTGAAATGGAGAATTTTGCCTTTGTGCCGCGGTTAGATTTCTATGGTTTGGTTTATCTCTATGCATTAGGATTAGCGTGCATCTTGAAAACACAGCAGGTGAAAATCCGTAAAATAGGGATAGGAATTGCGATTATCATTGCGGCAATGTCGCTTGTGCGAGATATGTATGCGCAAAAAGTCTGGAAATTTGGCTTTGATGCTGAAATGAAAGCCCACGAACGTATTGTCACACGTCTAGAACAACGAGCTGATTTTGATGCCGCTCGCCATTATCGCATATTGCAAATCGGTTCTTTATCGTTAAGGAAAAATTTTTATTTGCAACAACCTTATGAGGAAATAAGTTTAGACTTGTTATCAACCTCATTTACGCCACAGTTTATGTCTCGTATTGTTTATAATTTTTATTACCCACAAGAGATTTTTTATGATAATGCCATTGTAGAACAGCTCTCAGCTCAGGGTAAAAACTGGCTACAAACAAAAGCTAGACCCTTCCCACATAAAGATTCGATTTATATTGATGGTGATATTATCATCATCGTTTTAAACAAAGAGGGCTTAAATAAAGCCCTCCGATAAAACTATTTCAGTAAGTTTTTAACTTCCTCGTAGCTTGGATATTGACTGCCGTCACATCCCAGCAACGTATATGTTGGTGTTGAAACAAAAATCCTTTGTGCCAAATTTAATAAATCATCTTTAGTGATGCCCTCAATCTTAGCCACAATTTCATCAGTTGGAATAACCCGCTTAAATAAAAGCATCTGGCGAGCAATGATTTCAGCTGTTGTCGAGGAACTTTCCAGAGACATCAGCAAACTAGCCTTAATTTGTGTCTTTGCACGATTAAGTTCCACATCAGTTACTGGTTCATTCATAATCTTCTTAATTTCATCAGTAACCACCGGTAAAAGTTCGTGCAATTCTTTGGGAGTCGTTCCAGCATAAATCCCAAACACACCAGTGTGCTCAAGTGCTTGGTTAAAGCTGTTAATAGTATAAACAAGTCCTCTTTTTTCGCGGATTTCTTGAAATAGACGTGATGACATCCCCCCTCCAAAAATAGTCGATAAAACAGAATATTGATAATAATCTTTATCTCTGTAAGAGGCACCTTCAAACCCTAATACCAAATGTGTCTGCTCAATTTTTTTACACTCAAGCCGACTTCCACCAATATAAACTTGCTTGTCAGCAACATAATCACACGTTGAAGGTACTGAGGCCATTCGTTCTTCAATCATCTTAACAAATGCATCGTGGTTAACTTTTCCCACCGCAGCGATGACCATATTATCAGCAGTATAGTGCGTATGCATATACTCAAGCATTCTTTCTTTTGTGAAACCCCGAACCAATTCTGGTGTTCCTAAAATCGAACGTCCAGAAGCTTGATTTGGGAAAGCTGCCTCTTGGAAATAATCAAATGCTAAATCATCAGGAGCATCTGCAGATTGTTTAATCTCTTGCACAACTACTTCTTTTTCTTTAACCATCTCTTCCGCATCAAAAGTTGGGCTAGTGATAAAATCGCAAAGCACATCAGCAGCTAACTCAACATCATCTTTCAACATCTTGGCATAAAAACAAGTAAAGTGTCTGGAAGTGTAAGCATTTGTCGCCCCACCGACATTTTCGATATCTTCAGAGATTTGTAATGAATTTCTCTTTTTTGTTCCCTTAAACACCATATGCTCAATAAAATGGGATATACCATTATTTTCGTTTTTTTCATCGGCAGAGCCAGTATTAACCCAAATTCCTAAAGAAACGGTTTCAATTTGTGGTCTTTCCGCAGTTATAACGCGTAGACCGTTTTTCAATGTTGTTTGTCTGATTTCCATAACACTCAAATTTCATAAAAAAAGTTGGTACCCAAAATTATATCCCAATATTTAAGACATAGTTCATCATAAATCAACGGATTTATTTATACAATATATATCTAGACCCTTAAAATTTTTTTAATTTTATTTATTTAATATAGCATAAAATGAACTTTTTTTAATAAGGAGAGATAAAATGAAAAAAATGCCTCGTTTTGCGGTTGTTTTATCAGGTTGCGGCAGAGCTGATGGTTCAGAAATTCACGAGAGTGTGTCTGCGCTACTCGCGATAGATAGGGCAGGGTGCACATATCAATGTTATGCACCAAATGTAGAACAAGCTACAGTCATCAATAATTTAACGTCTGAAAAGATGAATGAAACTCGTAATGTATTGGTCGAGTCGGCGCGTATTGCTAGAGGAAATATTAAACCATTGCAAGAATTAAATGTGAAAGATTTTGACTGCATTGTTTTCCCAGGAGGTTTAGGGGCTGTTACAAACTGGTGCGATTTTGCAAAAAAAGGGGTTGCGTGCACAGTGGAAAGTTCTGTAAGTCGTGTGCTCAATGAGGCGTATGATAATGATGTAGTCATCGGTGCAATGTGCATCGCTCCCGTAATTGTGGCAAAAGTTCTGGGCAAACACGGTATAACGGTAACCATCGGCAATGATGTGAAGGTTGCTGAAAAAATTGAACAAACTGGTGCTATTCACCAAAATACCAAGGTAACCGATGCTTGTGTAGATGAAAAAAATCTGATTGTCACCACGCCAGCCTATATGCTTGCAACCTCCATCAGTGAAGTCTTCGATGGTGCCGAAAATATGGTCAAAGAAATGATAAACCTCGCACAATAAAACTTGACAAAACGAACATCATCTCCTATAACCATACACCTAAAAATAATCATTTAAATATATTTATGTATGGAAGAATACGATGTAATGTCAACCAAAGCCTCCGGCTTTATGGCTGCAGGAAGGATTGAGCAAATCCTTAAAACCGCTCACGAATATAGCCAAGACCGCAATATCATTGAGGGGCTTTTAAGCTTAGCGGAAGACAAAAAAGGACTTGCTCCAATGGCGGCAGCTGTGTTGCTGCTTAATAATGATAAGGACGTCACTGCACGTATTATGTCTTTGGCAGAAGAAATCAAGACTGCGTACTATGGTAACCGTGTTGTGCTTTTTGCACCGCTTTATTTGAGCAACTATTGTGTGAACAGCTGCACATATTGTCCCTATCATCAGCAAAACAAGCACATCCCGCGTAAAAAAATGACGCAGGAAGAAATCAAAGCTGAAGTGATAGCTCTGCAAGATATGGGGCATAAACGCATCGCTCTTGAAGCAGGTGAAGATCCTATTCATAATCCGATTGAATACATTCTTGAAAGTATAGACACAATCTACGGTATCCATCACAAAGCTGGCGCTATCCGCCGTGTGAATGTGAACATTGCAGCCACCTCGATAGAAAATTATCGTCGTCTGCATAATGCCCAAATTGGAACCTATATCCTTTTTCAAGAAACGTATAACAAAGAAGAATATGAGCGTCTCCATCCCAAAGGTCCAAAGTCTAACTATGCTTATCATACCGAGGCGATGGATAGGGCAATGCAAGGTGGACTTGAAGATGTCGGTCTAGGTGTGCTGTTTGGATTACACAATTATGCCTACGAGTTTGTTGGTCTGCTTTTGCACGCTGATCATCTCGAAAAGGTGTATGGTGCAGGTCCACACACCATCAGTGTTCCGCGTTTACGACCGGCAGATGGCATCAATACCGCAGATTTTAAGGATGCATTACCTGATGATATCTTTTTGAAAATCATCGCACTTTTGCGTCTTGCTGTACCGTACACCGGACTGATTATCTCGACCAGAGAGTCAGCATACATCCGCGAGCAGGCTCTCAAATTAGGTATATCGCAAATCAGCGGCGGCTCTAGAACTTCAGTCGGTGGTTATACATCGCCGGCGGAAGATACTGCACAGTTTGAAATTGCTGATAATCGTACCTTGGATGAGGTTGTCTATTGGTTAATGCAATCTGGCTATGTGCCTAGTTTCTGTACAGCGTGCTATGGCGTTGGCAGACAAGGTGTTGATTTTATGGAAATCTGTAAAAAGCAACAGATACATAAATATTGTACACCTAATGCATTGTTGACCTTGAGTGAGTATCTGCAGCAATATGCCACCGCAGAAACGAAAGCGCTTGGCAAAAAATTATTGCAGGAAGAAATGGCAAAAATGTCGGCGTTCCGCAGTGCTGCACTTAAAGAACGCTTGCAACAGGCTCAAAAAGGTAACGTTCGCTTTTTCTGAAAAATCTCCTCCATACTGCCACAAGGTATGGGGGATTTTTTATACAAAAACTTATTGACAAAAAAATAGTTTTGTGCTAAAAAAGACCAAATCAAAAATTTGTATGTCCAATTAAAAAAATATAGATATGAAAACAAACATTCAGAAAACCATCGTGAAGTTTGGTGGCTCACGGTTATTTGAGAAGTATGTCAAAAACAATCGCCTAGAAGATGAGGTTGTCAATCAGCTCATTCAGGATAAAAACGATGAGTATATGCTCTTCTACATCAAGAATCATACACTCTCAACCAGTCAGATAACAGAAATTCTGTATCGTGACAAAGTCGATGAGTTGATGCTCGCGGTTGTTAAAAGCACAGTCTTAAACCGTAAACAGCAGGAAATCCTAGTGGAAAAGAATAACGCTCTTTTAATAGAGGCGTATCTCTGCCCCAAAGGGTTCTTTGATCCCGATCGTCGTTTTTGCTATATTGCCGAATATAAATTTATATACGGCATTGTCAAAAGCACAAAGCTCACAGGAGTGGAAATTTTTAAAACCTATGTTGACCACTTCTATCGTACCCTCCTAACGGAAGATATCGTGCAATTACTTATCGCTAATGAAAATTCATTTGCGACAAAGTATATCTTCCTTAAGGCAAAACTTCGTAAAGAGTGGGAAGAGCTGTTCGTCAAGAACGCTTCCTCGGAATTGCTGAAAAGCTACATTGCCGAACACGAGTTTGGGATGGATGCCGCGCAAATTCTACTCATTGAAAAAGATTTCACATTGGCTCAGGTCTACTACGATAAATATAAATTTCGTATCAAACCGCAACAGCTTTATCACGAAAAGCGCCAGAAAGAAATCGAACGCAGAAAAAACGAGACGTAATGTTCCATAATGATGAAATCCTCTGTTGCGTGTTATTTACACGTAGCAGAGGATTTTTTATTGCTAACAAAAAACAAAGTATTATTATATAAAAAAAAGGATGATTTATGGAAAAGTGTACATTAAATGAGATTATGACTACCAGCCGGCTGGTTCTGAAGAGGCGCGTTCATAGCCACGATGCAGAAATGTGGCAGGTGGTTAATGCCAACAGAAAATTTCTTCGCGAATATCTATTTTGGGTTGATGGCACCCAAAGCCTTGACGATGTTGTGAAGGCAACAGATTTTTTCATTCAGCAGTGGTATGAAAGCCATAACTGGTGTTATAACATCTTTAGTCGCTCAGATAATCATCTGCTCGGTTGCATTGATGCTCATAACCTAAACTTTCAAAACCACACTGCCGAACTAGGGTATTGGCTTGCAAAGTCAGAAACAGGTAACGGCTATATGAAAGAAGCTGTCGTAGCTTTAGAAGAAGAACTTTTCAAAACCGGTTTTCACCGAGTAGAAATTCATTGCGATAAACATAATTATAAGTCTGCAATGGTTGCTGAAAACAGTGACTACGAGCTTGAATATGTTTCACGCGAATGTCTATATCACTACACCGGTCTGCACGACAAATTCGTTTATGTAAAGTTTAGTCCATATCCCCCTAAAGGATTCTAAAAAATAAAACACCTACTCTGATAAAGAGTAGGTGTTTTTTTGTTGTTTTTTAGCGACGGATAACGCCTTTTCCGAAATGTTCGGAGAGGGATGTAGCGCTAACTGTTGTCTTTGAACCCACAGACGATTTGAATGTGAATTCATCACGCTCTTTATTATAGAGCACAATGGCGGGATACAAATCCTGCTTGAAACCTTGTACTCTTGCGGTTGTTTTCACTTCACCAGAGGTGAGTGAAATATACTCGCTCGTTCTTAAAACGGCGAGTATGGGGGTAATGTTTACCCCTCCGACACCATCTTCCGTTTCCGCCACCGCGAAAAGAAGATTTTTCTCTTTTAGACCGAAGAACTCAGCGAGATACTTACGGTTAATGTAGGGGGTAGAAGCAACAGCCTTGCTGTTCTTCACATTTTTTGTTTTTTTTACCATACTTATATATGAATGAATAATATTTGAAATCTGCATCAATATAACATAAAAAATTTAACATTGCAAGAATTTATTTTGTCTAAAATATTTAGCGATACTTTAAGCTTTTTTTTACGATGTTTATATAATATACAGCACAATCGTAATATAAAAGAGCAAAGGACAAGAGCAATGAAACGTTTTTTCACAGTGTTAATGCTTGTAGCAATGGTGTTTTTAAGCGGCTGTAATGATGAAAAAAGTTCTACCAACCGTATTTATGTATTTTCTCAACCCGGTTGTGGACATTGTGAACACGCAAGAGCCTATCTGGAACGTTATTATCAAGGATACGACATTAAAGAGTTGAATATCCGTGAGGGAAATAATATGGGTTATCTGCAACGTTCTGCCCGCAAGTTTAAAGTTCCTGCAGAAACTTTAGGGACACCGTTTATTGTAATGGGAGATCATTATATTATGGGGTGGGGATCTGAACAGCAAAAGCAGTTTAATCGCTACGCTAAAGAGTTTAAACCCAAAAAATAAAGATAGAGGAGATTTTCTCCTCTTTTTTTTGTATTGTCATTCCTTTCTTTTCTGTGTCATCCCTCGGGGCAACGCCCCGTCAAGGGATCTCCCGCTCCAAGCGCATTCCCTCTTCAAGCGTCCCTCTCCCCTTGGAGGGAGAGGACAGGTGAGGGGGAAATAATCCATCTATATCTCGTCATTGCGAGGCGACAACGTCGCCGTGGTAATCCATAACAACATAACCCCGCTCGTTAAAAATCACACTCTCCACCCGCCGCAGCCC
>JAMPED010000018.1 GCA_023665325.1 Acetobacter sp. | reverse complement strand
AGTTAACCTTTTTTGTGTATAACTCATCATAAAGATACACAATCTAACCCATACAAAAGAGAAAAAATGAGTAAAAACATAGATTTCATTGTCGATTATAATAAGCTCGATGTCCTAAGCGAATACAACACAACCGAGCTCAAATATCCCCTCATCTTGTCGATTCCCCATTGCGGCACCGTTTTTCCAGAAGAGTTTCTGGCAAGCATCCTCCCCAGTGTGGAAGAACTACGCAAAAATGAAGATATATTCGTAAAAGATTTACTCGAACCCGCCCTCACCACCGGCGGCATCACCGCACTAAATATGAACATCAGCCGCTGCTTTGTAGATGTCAATCGTGCCAAAATGGAAGTCGATCCCAATATGTTCTATGACTATCCCAAAGATGACCTAGGGCTAAACCGTCATCGCTCCCGCTATGGACTAGGCATCGTGCACAAAGTCACCGCCGATAGCAACCCCATATATTCCGGACCAATTTCATACAAAGAAGTCGAAAAACGTATCAAAAATATTTATGATGTCTACCATAATCGCCTCAAAGAGCTCATCGAGCAAACAATCGCAAAATTCGGATTCTGTCTAGTGCTAGATTGCCATTCAATGCCCTCGAAAATCTGCTCAATTATCTCGGAAAGCCCACGAATAGACTTCTGCTTAGGAAATTTATTTGAACAAAGCTGCCCTAATAAAATCAGCTTTTTCGTCGAAAATGAATTCTGCAAACGTGAATATTATGTATCAAAGAATCGCCCTTATTCAGGCGCTTACATCACATTTAATTATTGCGAACCTCGCAAACAAACACATACCCTCCAGCTAGAAATCAATCGTGAAATATATGCAGATGAAAAAACACTATCAAAAAATGAGGATTTTCAACGTGTTAGCCACGACATTAGCAAAGTAATCACCAATTTAGCAAATTTTTTGCTGGATTTTTAAAATAAACTATGCTATCACTCCCCCTTGTAACGCGTCAGACAAGCATTATATACGCCTGACGACTTGTTAATTTACCCGTGTTTAAGGTCAGCCGCGCGCTGCCGATGGTCAAAAGTTTAAAGACAGGGAGACCATCTTGCCTTAAGACGGTATTAAGGAAAAAACATCGTGCTAAAAAGCATAGTATTTCTGTTGGTCCTGATATTTTTTCTGACCACACCTACCAGAGCTTATGAAGCATATCGCGTACAGAATATCAATTACACCCTGTACCATAATAACACCCAAATAAAGACTCCAGTCAAACCGCAAGCTGATAATGAATTGTGTGCGTATGCGGCAACATTAGCCGAACAAGAATACGCCATAAAACCCCATCTATTGCAAACCATCTCAATGGTTGAAAGCGGACGCTGGGATAATAAATTAGGCAAACGAACCGCTTGGCCGTGGACAGTCCACGCTAACGGCAAAGGACATTATTATAAGAGCAAAGCCGAAGCCGTCGCCGCCGTAAAAGCGATGCAAAAACAAGGTTTTACCAACATAGATGTTGGCTGTATGCAAATCAATTTAAAATATCACGGCAACGCCTTTAAGAGCGTAGAAGATGCTTTCGAACCCGAAAAAAACGTTTCCTATAGCGCAAAATTTTTAAAACAGCTATACAAACGCAATAAAGCGGATTGGAAAAAAACAGCAATGCATTATCATTCAAAAAATTGGCGCAAAGGAACGAATTATAAAAACCGCCTAGAAAAACAATATGCGGAATACATCCGTCCGGCTAGCCAAACCACCCCGCTCTTCTAACCCCCATCATTACACTTTTTTGTGTCATCCCTCGGCTGTTCACTGTCATCCCTCTCAGGGTGCCCAACTCCGGCACCCTGAGTCAAGGGATCCCCCTCCCCCTTTCTCCGTCATCCCTCGGCTTGCTCGCAAGCCGTCAAGGGATCTCCTCGCCCCAAGAGCACCGTCATTGCGAGGTGCGCCGTAAGGCACAAACCCGTTGCAAGTGCCGCTGGCACCAATCCACAAACCAGTGACGCAGTCACACCTTCTCTCTGTCATCCCTCGGCTTGCTCGCAAGCCGTCAAGGGATCTCCCTCTTCAAGCGTCCATCCCCCCGTCATTGCGAGGTGCGCCGTAAGGCACAAACCCGTTGCAAGTGCCGCTGGCACCAATCCACAAACCGGTGCGAAGCACACCTTCCCCGTCATCCCTCGGGGCAACGCCCCGTCAAGGGATCTCCCTCTTTAAGCGTCCCTCCCCCGTCATTGCGAGGCGACAACGTCGCCGTGGCAATCCATAACCACTAAAGCCCGCTCGTTAAAAATCACACTCTCCTCCATACCGCAGCCCTAATCGTTGCCCGTGGCGCTGCCACCGTCATCCCTCTCAGGGTGCCCTGCTCCGGCACCCCGAGTCAAGGGATCTCATCACTTCTCCTGCGGCGGCATATCCTTCAACGTAATCTCAAACGTCTTCCCGTAATACTTGAGCAACATCCCGATAACTTCCCAACGCATTTTTCCAATCCCAAGCTCGTGCGATTCAATCCGCTCCGGCAAAACTTTAATCGCCGTACTTACTTCCTCTAGCTTAAGCTTGCGGGAAATACGCTCCTGCAACAACGCCGCCGCAATTTTAGTCTTAAACTTTTTGCGCATTGTTTTCATCCGCTGATGCCGATGGTTAAGTTCTTCTAATGTAAAAGTAAATGTCATAATCTTAAACTCCATATTTAATGTTAAAAAAACTGACGCTAGAAAATCCAGCGCCAGGGAGTTCACAAATCACCAAAGTATGACTCTTATGGTCTTCAATATATAACCATAAGCTCCCTGACTTTAATCAAGGATTATTCTTTGGAGAGCTTGTGACAGCCCTATCGACATCTCTGCCGACCCACATACTATAAAACAGAAATCATAAAAGTAAAGTTAATTTTTCCACCGTCATTGCGAGGAGCGTTAGCGACGTGGCAATCTATACCCTCACCAGATCGCTTGACTTCGCTACGCTCAGAGCGATGACATATTAAAAGAACTCTCTTCTCTGTGTCATCCCTCTCAGGGTGCCCTGCTCCGGCACCCTGAGTCAAGGGATCTCCCACTCCACACGCCTCCCCCTCCAAGCGTCCCTCCTCCGCCCCGCGCACCTCGCATACAACCACAAAAAAAACGCGGACCATAACAGCCCGCGCGCCATCTCACTCCTGAGTGAGCCCTAGTTAGCAGAAGCTTCTGCCACAGGGGTAGTCTCGTTGCTAAAAGCTTTTTCTTGTTTTTTAGCTTCGTCAGCAGAACGTGCAATGTTAACTAACACAGTCTGAGAAACCTCAGGATGCAAGCTCAATTTAACCGGATAAATACCCAAATATTTAATTGGCTTGTCAAGTGCCACAAAACGACGTTCTAATTCAACACCAGCATCGTTAATAGCTTTAGCAATGTCACGAATAGTGACAGAACCATACAATTGACCAGTTTCAGCAGCCTGACGAATTAACACAGCAGAAAATCCCTGCAATTCACCAGCCTTTTTGGTCGCTTCATCAAACAAAGCCTTATTACGAGCTTCCAACTCAGCCTTTTGCTTTTCAAAATAAGCAATATTAGCCTCAGTAGCACGCAAAGCTTTATTTTGCGGTAACAAGTAGTTACGAGCATACCCGCTCTTAACCTGCACCTTATCACCCATTTTACCTAATTTTTCAACGTGTTCTAAAAGAATGATTTCCATAACGTATCTCCTTAATCAGCCACATACGGCAACAAAGCAACAAAGCGCGCACGTTTAATCGCACGAGCAATATCACGTTGTGTTTTCGCACTAACATTAGTGATACGACTAGGCATAATTTTGCCTTTTTCAGAAATATAGCGAGATAAAAACTTTGTATCTTTATAGTCAATCACAAAGTTAGGATTGTCGCTGAAATTCTTTTTCTTAAAAAATCCTTGTTTTGCCATAATACCAAACTCCTTAGTTAGCTTCAGCCACAGCAGCTTCTTCTTTGCTGCTAGCAAATTCATCAACTTTAACTGTCATAAAGCGGATAACATCTTCGTTCAAACGAGCCAAACGCTCATATTCAAAGATAGCATTCGCCGGAGCAGAAATATTCAAAACAACATAGTAACCTTTACGGTTTTTTCTAATGCGGTAAGCCAAGGTTTTCAAACCCCAGTTATCAACGCTAACAACCTCGCCACCCTCTTTTTTAATAGCATCAGACAATGTAGCCACGATGTCATTAACCTGAGATTGACCAAGGTCCTGACGAGCAATTAACATACTCTCATATTTAGTCATAAAAAATCTCCTTATGGATTCTCAACAAAAATTAAATGTATAGCCGCAAGAAACATCTTCCTCACAGCAAGGACACCCCGCACTATATCTCTAAAATTTTAAATTGCAAGCACTTTTTTAAACATATCTCCCGCTCCACGCCCCAAGCGCACACATCCCTAATCGTTATCACTATCCATCACATCCTGATACTTTGCATATTTCTTCACAAGCTTACGAATAGCCTTCACATCATCATCCTTCATCGCATATAACGGCAGCGAAAACGGCGTAAACACATTGGCTTTGCACAGTTTTTGCATAAAAGTCAACGGATACTCAGCATCATCTCTTAAATGCAATGCAATAATCCGCCGACGCGATATCGAACTAGTATATTTCTCCTCAGCCAACTTAACATCTTTCCAAAACAACGCCGCATTATGATCAATCGTAATAGTCTTAGAATTAACCAACGCCACCCGTGGCGGAAAAATCATCACAAACACAGCCGCCCCCAGAGCACACAAAGTCAAAGTCATCGTAATGCATAACATAATAAACAAAGCATAGTGCCCATCCAAACATCCACAGCGCAATAAACTATTCGCCACCACATACACCACAAAAGCAATCACCGCATATAAAACAGTTAATTCAACAAGCGATTTCTGACTATAATAAAAAGCCATATCCTTCTCAGGTGCCAAAATTTGTTTTATCTGAGCCTTAATCTTCCCCGCAGCACGTTTCGCAACCGTAGATTTAGCCGGCTGTTTCAAAGCCTGTTTTTCAGCTTTTTTAATAGCTTTAACAATTTTTTTATTAGTAGCCTTCTGCGAACGCACCGCCTGTTTTACTGCTGCTTTCTCGACAGTATTCAAGGCTGTACTGACCGTATGTTCCACAAGTTTTTGCGGCGCTTGTTTCACCTTATTCACCGCACGTTTCGCAACAGAATTTTTAGGAGCAGCAGCTTTAGTCATAAACATATCCTTTCATAAAGTTTATAAAAAGATAACACAAAACAGGTTAAAGATGAGTTAACACCCCTCCCTCCCCGTCATTGCGAGGCGACAACGTCGCCGTGGCACCCATACTCTCACGAGATCGCTTGACTTCACTTCGTTCAGAGCGATGACATATTAAAAGAACTCTCTTCTCTGTGTCATCCCTCGGCTGTGAAACAGCCGTCAAGGGATCTCCCTTCCACACCGTGTCACTCATACTCTCACGAGATCGCTTGACTTCACTACGTTCAGAGCGATGACATATTAAAAAAACTCTCTTTTCCCCGTCATCCCTCTCGGGCAGCCAGCTCCGCTGCCCGAGTCAAGGGATCTCCTCACCCCAAGCGTTCCCTTCCCCCGCTGGATTGCCACGTCGCACGTTGGCTGCGCGCCACCGCACTCCTCGCAATGACGCAAAAAAGCGAGCCACATCTCCCGTAGCCCGCTCGTTAAAAATCACACTCTCAGCCACCCGCAACCAAAGTTAAGCAGGTGCTGCTAGCACCGTTGCAGGTGCCGCTGGCACTAGCACACCCCTAAATAACGTTTGAGTTATCAATACTCTTAATATTCATATTAGCCGCAGACGGTGGAACCAGCAACTCAGACAATCCACTAATCGGCACATACGCCATCTGAGGGCGATTGTTCACCTCATAGTTGACTTCATAAAGATTCTTACGCAAAATCTCTAAGCTAAGCCACGGATCATTCACTTTTTTCTCACCCAAAAATGCGCGAGAAGCACTATCAATCAACGGCTTAATAGCTTTTCCAGCCCAAACCTTACGTTCAGCAGCAACTTCAGCAGACGGCGCGCTCGCCGCAAAGTTCTCCACCGCCACAGCGCCTAAATATCCCTTAATTGAGCGATACATTCCCGCCACATCACGCACAAAAATATGCTTTTGCTTGCGTTGTTCCATCGGCAAATCCGGCTCTCCAGCAAAATCAATAAAACGCAAATCCTCATCTTTAGTCACCATAACCTGCCCCAGATGAAAATCTCCGTGCACACGGTTAATCGTTCCTTTGTTTTCCATCATACGAATTTGCGACATCCGCCGCCCCACAAAATCACTTGTCAGCTCATTCCAGTTTTTCAAAAGTTCCGCCGCCTGTGAACGAGTAGGCTCCGGCAACCTGTCCAGATTAAGCGCAATCGCCCGTTGTGTTTTATAAAGCAACACATCCATCTGCTTGCCATACCCACGAATAAATCCATCATTAACATCTTCAGGCATAAAATTTGGGTTTTCATCCATACGTGACAAACATTCCCCCATCTCTCTTGTTTTTTCAGAAAGATTACGAACAACACGCATAAACGATTGATTATCTTCAGCCTTCAAAACACGCTGATGCAAATATCCATCTTTCAACTTTTCTTCCAAATAGTTAAGCGCATAGTTCCACAAATCGCCCCGATTCGGCACAAATTCTTGCACAATTCCCGCCGCTGCTTGTTGACCATTTGGTTGCCGCCACACATAACCGCTGTAAGTCTTCGGCATAACACGACAACCTTCACGCATCAGCTTTTGGTTCATCTCAAATTCAGAGTTTATATCGTCCGAAAATTCAATCATCCGTTCCAGCTTAAACGCAATTTTGCCACCCACATTAAGTGTTGTATTGCTTTGTTCAACCCCAAGCGGTTTCGAATACTCATCTGCATTATCCGCAACAACTGTTTCTTCTGAAAAAGAAACTGCCTCAAGTGTCCAGCCATTATCAAACCGCACAAAACCATCATTTTCCGCAATCAGTCTGTTCCAACTCTGCCAAAAATCCGGTTCCAAAAGAGCATCCGTATAAATTTCGCCATTTAACACGACAAACTTACCATCCTGCGGAATAGCCCCTTTACGCTGAAGAGGCATTGAAAAAAAGCGCGGTTTTCCATCCGCACCCAAAGCTTGCCCGAGCACAAATAGTTTTCGTCCATCATCAAAGGTTTTCTTCTCTAAAACCACATCGCAAACAGCATTATTACGGATATCTTCTTTAAAACTGCACCATCTGCAGTCATACAAATAATCAAGTAAATTGGAATTTTTCAAAATTCTTCTCCTTTTTGTTATTATTATCAAGAATAACTTAACTGTAATACCTAAAAAAATGTCGTAAACAATAACCTGCCAATAATCCCAAGAAAATTATTGTAAAGTTTTTTTGAACTAATATAATCAGCCTACAAAAGGAGAACAACGATGACTAATTTACAAACACTCGCAGAAACTGCAAAAATATCTTCATCTTATATTGATAAAACAGGGCTTGAACACCAAACCACTGATAGCATTCGCCGCTTTTTCTTAAACGCAATGGGCTATAAAGCAAACTCCGAACAAGAAATTGCCGATTCGCTAAAACAGTTAACCACCCCCACTGTTTTACCGCCAGTATTAGCTTTTTATGATAACGAATCCCCAACTTTTACCGCCAATAAAGAAGGCAAATTTACGGCCATTCTCACCAATGAACAAGATAACATCGTCTGGACCCAACCCATCAATGGCAAAGAAGAAACCCCTCTTCCCCCGCTGCCTAATGGTTACTACACCCTTACACTCAGTCAAAACAATACCACCATCAAAACACTTATCATCTTAGCACCTGAGTTTTGCTATCAACCAGAATATATTAAAAACAAAGAACACCTGTTTGGCGTTTCACTAATGCTCTATGCCCTTAAATCTAAAAACAGCCAAGGTATAGGTGACTTTTCAGATTTAGAAGAAATCATCGAACAAACCGCTGCTAACGGCGGCGATATTATCGGTTTAAATCCCTTGGGTGTAATGTGTCCCGAAACATTGCCCAAAAACTTTGTTGAAACCCTCAAAGGCGATGTTTCTCCTTATCGTACCTTAAGCCGCCAGTTCATCAACTATGCTTATATTGACCTCACCAGAGAAGAAGATTATGAGTGTAACCAAGAAATCAAGGCATTTATGCAAACACCAGAAGTCAAAGCCGAATTAGAACGTCTAAATAACTCAGATAAAGTACTCTACCGTCCAGTTCTGCTCTTTAAACGCCGTGTTTTGAGAATGATGTTTAATTATTTCAAAAACCACCTCACCCCAGAGCGCCATCTTGACTTCGTCCAATTCATCGCAGCCAAAGGTGAAGCCCTTAAAAACCTCTGCTTATTTGAGGTACTTTTAGAAAATCATCCAGAATCACACTTCTGGCGTCATTGGCAAGATGGCACAGCAGATATAAATTCCGCTGCAACCGCCGCGTTTAAAGCTGCTCACGAAGAAGATATACTATTTTATATCTACACACATTGGCTAGCAGATAGACAATTAAAACGTGCGCAAATACTTGCCGAAAGCCTTGGAATGAAAATTGGTTTATATGGCGATATGCCAATTGGCGCCGCCTCAAACGGTGCAGAAGTCTGGGAAAACCCAAGCGCCTATGTACTTGAAGCAGGTATCGGCGCCCCCGCTGACCCTATGCGCCCTAAGGGGCAAAGCTGGGGGTTCACGCCCTATCACCCGTTTATGATAGAACAACAACAATACCAGCAATTCATTCGCCTCGTACGCGAAAATATGCGAAATTTTGGTGCCTTACGAATTGACCACGCAATGGGGTTACGCCGTTTATTCTGGGGCTTTTTCGCAGAGGGAAATCCGGTTTTACAAGGCGCCTATATCTATTATGACATCAAAGCCCTAACCGCAATATTATCAATAGAAAGCAACCGTACCAAATGCCTCGTTATTGGGGAAGATTTGGGTACCGTACCAGAAGGCTTCCGTGAATATATGGCAGCCCACGGCTTATTGTCATATAAAGTCTTCTTCCGCCAAAAGGAAAAAGATGGTACATTTATCAAACCTGAAAATTATACCTATATGTCACTCGCCCAATCCTCCACACACGACCAAGCAACTTCTTGCGGCTTTTGGGCAAATGAAGATATTGAAGAGTTTAAACAATGCGGTTTGTATGTAAATGACGAGCAATACCAAACCAATCTCGCCGGACGCACCGCTGATAGAAAAAACCTTTTAAAAGCATTAGATAGCGAGCATCTATTAAGTAACAGCTTAAAAGAAGAAATGCAACAAAGCGTCGAAACTGGTCAACATATTCCTCAAGGCATCGAAGAGCCCATAAACATCTACGGCGCCAAAACCGGCAGTGCGTTATACCTCGTGCGCCTATGTGATATCTATGCCCAAAAAGTGCTGGATAACGCCCCCGGCACGATTGATGAATACACCAACTGGCGTATTAAGCTAAACAAGAGCATTGAGGAAATCAAACAAACAGATACATTCAAAACAGCTCTTCAAACCATCAAAGCCAACCGTCCCAGTTAAACCCCACTTTTCGGTGTCATCTCCCTCTTTTCTCTGTCATCCCTCTCGCTTTTCAGTGTCATCCCTCTCTCTTTTCCCTGTCATCCCTCGGGGCAACGCCCCGTCAAGGGATCTCCCTCTTTCTGTGTCATCCCTCCCTCTTCTCTGTGTCATCCCTCGAATGGCAACGCCATTCGTCAAGGGATCTCCTGCCCCAAGCCTCCCTCCCCCCTGGAGGGGGAGGACAGGTGAGGGGGAAAACAATCCATCCTTACCCCCGTCATCCCTCCCTCTCCTTCCCTGTCATCCCTCTCTCTTTTCCCTGTCATCCCTCGGGGCAACGCCCCGTCAAGGGATCTCCTGCCCCAAGCGTCCCTCCCCCTCGGAGGGGGAGGACAGGTGAGGGGGAAAACAATCCATCCTTACCCCGTCATCCCTCTCCTTCCCTGTCATCCCTCTCAGGGTGCCCAACTCCGGCACCCTGAGTCAAGGGATCTCCCCCCCCCAAGCCTCCCTCCCCCCAAAAAACACACAGAGTGGAAAAGTCCGTTGAAATGATTGACAGACACAAGCCTACCGCCTATCTTTGCCGCATTAAGATAATTTTTTAGGAGAACAAATAATGGTATCTCAAGCCGTTGCAGAACTTATAAACGAATATAAGCGCTTTAACCAAACCACAATGAATGAGCTGTTTAAAAACGATAATAAAAGAGCCGATAAATATACGATTGAATTTCAAGGTCTAACTTATGACTACTCAAAAAATCGCTTTGATAACAAAGTCTTAGAAGCGCTTTTCAAACTAGCACGTGAACATAATCTCGAAAGCCGAATTGAAGATATGTTTTCTGGCAAAAAAATCAATATCACCGAAAATCGTGCCGTTCTACACACCGCCTTACGTAACTTCTCAGGCAAACCTGTAATGCTTGATGGAGAAGACGTAATGCCCGAAATCCGCCGCGTATTAGCTAAAATGAAAGATTTTTCAGAGGCCGTTCGTAATGGTACATTCCGCGGCGCCACCGGCAAAAAATTGAAAAATATCGTCAATATCGGCATCGGCGGCTCAGACCTCGGACCATATATGGTCACCCAAGCCTTAAAAAAATATTGGGCAAAAGATATACAATGTTATTTCATCTCCAATATTGACGGCACCGCCTGCACAGAAGTTTTAGGACAAATTGATCCCGAAGAAACCCTGTTCATCGTTGCCTCCAAAACATTTACTACCATCGAAACATTAACCAACGCCCGCACTTGCCGCGAATGGTTAGTCAAAGCTTTAGGAGAAAACGCCGTCGCCAATCACTTTGTCGCTCTTTCAACCAACGCCAAAGCCGTGGCAGAGTTCGGCATAGATGTAAACAATATGTTTGAATTTTGGGACTTCGTTGGTGGACGTTATTCTTTATGGTCCGCAATCGGCTTATCAATCGCCCTTGCAGTTGGTTATGATAATTTCGAACAACTGCTCAAAGGCGCAGAGGCAATGGATAATCATTTCCGCACCACACCATTAGAACAAAATATCCCCGTTATTATGGCGCTGATTGGAATATGGTATAATGATTATTATAATATACATCGTTACGCCGTCATTCCTTATGACCAATATTTGAAATCTCTCCCCGCTTACCTACAGCAGCTAGATATGGAAAGTAACGGAAAATCTGTCCGCTTAGATAATACGAAGATAACAGATTACGCAACTGGTCCAGCCCTATTTGGCGGCGCTGGAACCGATGTTCAACATTCATTCTTCCAGTTATTACACCAAGGAACAGAGCCTGTCCCAGTAGATTTCATCATTCCTGCAGTTTCACAAAATGAAATCGGCAAACATCACGAGATATTGTTAGCAAACATATTAGCCCAAGCCGAAGCTTTAATGCGTGGAAAAAGCGTCGAAGAAGCCGCCGCAGAATTACGTAACGCCGGCAAAGATGAAGTCACCGTTGAAAAACTGAAATTGAATAAGAGTTTTGATGGTAACCGCCCGTCAAATATGTTCATCTTAGACAAGCTCACTCCGTTCACTTTGGGTATGATAATCGCAATGTACGAACACAAAGTCTACACGCAAGGGGTAATATGGGAAATAGATTCGTTTGACCAATGGGGCGTTGAACTCGGCAAGCAATTAGCTTTAAAAATTCTACCCGAGTTAGAAAACGGCGTCACCGCAACTCACGACGGCTCCACAACAAAGTTAATAGAGCAAATCCGCAAACTGCGCTCAGCCCTTTAACTCCCCCGTCATTGCGAACCACGCCATCCCTCTCTTTTGCGTCATTGCGAGCGCCGCCGTAAGGCATAAGCGCGTGGCAATCCATAAACCAGTGCGATGCACACCTTACCCCCGTCATTGCGAGCGCCGCCGTAAGGCACAAGCCCGTTGCAAGTGCCGCTGGCACCAATCCACAAACCAGTGACGCAGTCACTCCTTACCTGTCATCCCTCTCAGGGTGCCCAACTCCGGCACCCTGAGTCAAGGGATCTCTCCCTTTAAGCGTCCCTCTCCCCTCGGAGCGAGAAGGACTCTCTCTTCTACTTCCCTCCCCCCTGGAGGGGGAGGACAGGTGAGGGGGACAATAATCCATCCTTATATCGTCATTGCGAGGCGACAACGTCGCCGTGGCAATCCATAAATAAACACCCCCCATACTCTCACGAGATCGCTTGACTTCGCTACGCTCAGAGCGATGACATATTAAAAGAAACAAATCCATACTCTCTTCTCTGTGTCATCCCTCTCAGGGTGCCCTGCTCTGGCACCCTGAGTCAAGGGTTCTCCCTCTTTAAGCGTCCATCCCCCGCTGGATTGCCACGTCGCACGTTGGCTGTGCGCCACCGCACTCCTCGCAATGACGTATAAAAAAAGCGCCCCAAAGACGCCCCCTCCTCGTGGTCCTGTAAATATCGTGTTTTTTTGCAAGTGAGCCTGAAATGTCCTCCAAGGAGCACGAGTGTACATAAAAGTACACGACGCGACGCCGTGAGGCTTCCATTCCAGAGCTCAATCACCAAAAAACACGATATTTACGCCAGACCGATATGGGGAATAAACCTCCCCCCATACACTCCACTATCCTTCTTGCCTTGTTCCCAGCGGTCTTCAAACTTCGTATCAAACATCAACTTTGGACTAGCAGGAATAATCAACCATTGATTATTAAAAATCTCCCATTCCAGTTCACCACGATGCCACACACAATGCCCCATCGCAATAATTTTCTTAGAAGGTCCAACCCCGTCCAAAATTCCTTGTAAAACACCAAAAGAAGTAGAAATCGCAATATCCCCTTGAATATCCGCAAACGGATCATCTTCCGCATTTTCATCTGTCGGAAACAACACAAACCCGTGCGCAGGGTTTTCAGGTCCACCTTGATACAAATCTTCATAAACATTTTTAAGCACAGTTTCGCCCTTAGTTTTACACTCAAGCGTCGCAGAGCCTAAGAGCAACTTGTTAATCATAATCCCGCGCACAAGATCACGAGAGCTTTCCGTAATATAAATCACCGCCTTATCATAAAGCGCATTGCTCGAGTCGCCAATATGCACCAAGCATTTCCCCACCAAAGACTCCGGCGCCGGCTTAGATTGTTTTAAGCGCCGCTCACGGGAAACTCTATCAATAATCTCACGCAATGCCGAGGCATCAATTTGAGCTAACGCAGCATATTCCGCCGCATCAAATTCATCATCAAAGTCTTCATCTTCAAAATCTTCATCATCAAAGTCTTCATATTCAAAAAAACCATCGTGACGGTCATCAATATAAAAGAACTTTTCCTTTTTTCTTTTTTGTTTCGATTTCGATTTCGCATAAGTTTTCTTTTTCGTTTTCACCATAACCTGTGTCTTTCCGTCAAAAGTCTGTTGCCTTTTATCATATTCAGTATATATTACTCATACACGCAATTTTTTATTAAATCAACGTAAATTATGAAAAAGTCAATATTTTATCTCCTAACGTATATAGTGTTGATAATCTCGATATTCAACCCATCCTCAGCCTATGCCTCCCCGACACCCCAAGAGCCCTCTCTTCAAGCGTCCCTCTCCCCTCGGAGGGAGAGGACAGGTGAGGGGGAAAACAATCCATCCTTCCCCGTCATTGCGAACACCGCCGTAAGGCATAAGCGCCCCACCCTCACCAGCCAAATCGCCACCTTCTTCCTTATTCCCTTTGTAATAGACAAGCTCTACCCCGCAGGCAAAATCAATGACGACATCACGCCCGCCTTGCAATATTTCTTCCCCGATACCGAATACGAAAAACTCGAGTCCCTAGGCAAATACATCAAACTCTTCATCAGTGCCAAACGCCGCTATACATATGTCACCCAAACACTTCGCCAACGTATCAAAGCCTCAGGCATCATCCCCGCAGACGCCCCAATTATTGCCGAAAAAGGCGAATATGCCCCCGAATTTTCTGATGCAAAAAAACAAACCGATGACGATTCGTATCAAGTCGACTACAAACCTTATAAATATCTAGAATACGACCCTGGCGCCCTCGGCGAACCTGTCCGCCGTCGAGATAAAAACTACGCCGGACGTATTACAAATATGGATGAAATCGTCTTAGCACTTCTCGAGTTTGACATCCCCGCGTTTATCAAAGCAATGCAAGGGCTCCCCCGCCAAACCGATGGCAGTGATGAAGTAACCATCAAGCACGAAAGCGGCACCAACGCGCGCCTTTTGCTTGAATACTCAGCCCCAGGGGATAATGAAAAAATCCGCGGCGTCATCCAAATCAACATCCCCAAAGACCACTACATCACCGCCGATTATCTAAACCCACGCGCCCGTCCGCAATTTTTCTTAAGCGAAGATGTAAATAATGAGCTTAACATAAAAGAATATCAACTCTTCCTCCCCACCGCCAATGGCATCGTCAAAGACGGCATAGCCAAACGGATTCTCATCGGTACTGTCCGCTACCCGATTGAGTTCACCAGAAGAGATACCGACAAACCAATGACCATCAAAGGCGATTTCGGCTTTGAACTCTGCCATAAAGACGGCATTTGCCGCCCTGTCAACACCCATCACGAGCTCACCTTAAAACCATCACTTGACGAAGAATTATCTATCTATAACAATTACGTCACCCAAGGGTTCACCCACCTTCCCCCTGAGCAAAGCAAACACGCAACTCTCGAGTCCGCCATTATCGATTCGTCCGCCAATACCCTAACCGTTACCTTTAACACCACCCGCACCTTCAGCAACGCTGCCGTAATGGTCGAAGACGCACACAATACTAACTATCTCTCCCCCCGCTACACCATCACCCCCCAAAAAATCACAGCCACCTTCCCCCTTGAGGCTGACACCCCTAACAACACCCCCCTCGCCATCACCGCCACTTTCGACAATAACGAAACCCTCCGCACCACCACCTCCTCCGTCATCGCGAACACCTCCTCCCTGTCATCCCTCGGCTGTGAAACAGCCGTCAAGGGATCTCCCTCTTTTCTGTGTCATCCCTCGGCTGTGAAACAGCCGTCAAGGGATCTCCCTCTTCAAGCGTCCCTCTCCCCTCGGAGGGAGAGGACAGGTGAGGGGGAAAACAATCCATCCTCTCCCTCCATCATTGCGAACGCCACCACTGTCATCCCTCTCGGGCAGCCTGCTTTGCTGCCCGAGTCAAGGGATCTCCTGCCCCAAGAGCACTCCCTCCCCACCGGCATCCCCCTCTTGTACGGCATACTCCTCACCCTAGCCCCCGGCATCTTCTATCTTTTCATCCGCCTCACTGCTTTGTTCTGGACGCGTGACGACCGTCGCCACATATACTTCCGTTACAGCTTAGGCACCGCCGCCGGCTTAGCCCTCATCTATACCCTCTTTAAGCATCATAACTGGAGCCTGATGTACGAATGTGCCCCACTGACCGCCATCGCTGGCATCATCGCTGTTTCAATGCTCGCTGAGTGCACTGGCAAAATAGATTTCGCTCTTTTCCGCCCATTAAGGGGAATCTGCCGCCGCGGTTTCCTCATTGGCTTTTTTGCCGTTTTGATGCTCACTGCATTTCCCCTCCCATACACCGCCACTGTCTGGAGCCACATCCTAAGCACCCCACTCAAACCCGCCCTCCAATCCCTCGCCTTGCTATGGCTAGGACTGCAGATTCTCCCCTTACTCACCCTCACTTTAAGACAAAACAACCCCAATTTTTTCCACGCAATGCGCGCCCTCAATATTGTATATACTCTGCTCTATATCGCTGGTTTATTGTGGCTCATCGGCACTTTCCGTGGTGAAAACGCTCTATGGCTCACCAGCCTCACCCTAGCCCTCACCTATGGCTTGTGGATACTATACCCCAAAGCCATAGATGAAACCTTAAAACATACCCGTAGCTCCAAACGCCAACAACAGCTATTTTATAAAGTGCAACGCCACGCCGCCGCCATACTCACGGTCTTAACCATCTTAACCATCGGCACAATCGCTTATTTCCCGCCACACACCGCCCCTCAAACCGCGCCCACACCGGCAGAAATATATACCCACCACCAAACCGACCATCAACCACGCCTCATCGCCATCACCGCACCGTGGTCACCATCCGCAACGGTAGATTCGCTAAGCCTGCACCAACTTTCCGCAGACGGCGTCAATGTCATCCGCATCCCCGCCATAGGCGAGGCAACAGCCGCACAACCGTGGTTAAAAGAATACGCCTCCCCCCACGCACCATTATATATCTTATTCACCACCCGCCACCCATACGGCTTAAAGCTGCCCACAAGGCTGAATAGAATTAACTGGCAAACCGCGCTCGAAACTTTTGACGCCCCCGCCACAACAAATGAAAGGACTCCCCCCAATGACTAAAGTACTCCCTCATTCCGGAATGCGCACCACCGTCGCCATCGTAGGCAATCGTAATGCAGGCAAATCCACCTTACTAAACCGCATCACCGGACAAGAAGTTTCGATTGTTTCAGAAACCCTCGGCACCACCACCGATGCCGTCATAAAAACCTACGAGCTCATCCCCGCCGGACCAATCAGTTTTTATGACACCGCAGGCTTAGATGATGAGGGCGAATTGGGCAGACTCCGCGTCCGCGCATCCGAAAAGATACTCAACCGCGCCGATATGGTTTTAGTCGTCATCGGCAAAGACGGCATCACCCCAGATATAGACCGCCGCCTTAAAGAGTTTGAACAAAAAGAAATCCCGTTTATTCCAGTATTTAACTATGCAGATTTAAGTGAACCCACAGGATACGATAAAATCATAATGGAAAAATACCAAGGGGTCACCGTCTCCGCCAAAACAGGCATCGGCATCGACGCACTAAAATCTCGCATAGCCGCATTGCTCACGCCCGAAACCTCCCCCAAACCGCTCTTAGACGGACTCATTCAAACCGGCGATATCGTCATTTTGGTCACCCCCATCGACACCGCCGCGCCTAAAGGACGCTTAATAATGCCACAAACCCAGACCCTGCGCGAAGTGCTAGATATGAACGCCCTCGCATTGACAGTACAAACGAGCGAACTCCCCGCTGCACTCGCTGCCTTAAAAACGCCACCAGCGCTAGTCATCACCGATTCGCAAGCCATAAAAGAAGTCGCCGCCCTCACCCCAAAAGAGATAAAGTTGACCACCTTTTCAATGCTCCTTGCCAAAAATAAAGGTGATTTCAAAAAGATGCTTGCCGGCGCTTATGCTATAGATGAACTTAAAGACGGCGACAAAATACTAATTGCTGAGGGCTGCTCTCACCGCCAAACCTGTGATGATATCGGCAGAGTCAAAATCCCGAATTTATTGCAAAAACACACCGGCAAACAATTAAGCTTTGCTTTCACCGCCGGCAACGACTTTCCAGATAATCTCACCGATTACGCTCTGGTCATCCACTGTGGCGGTTGTGTTTTAACACGCCCCGAAATCCGCCGTCGTCTAAACGAGTGTACGCGCCAAGAGGTAAAAGTCACCAATTACGGAATGTTGATATCACATTGCCAAGGCGTCCTCCCACGCACCGCCTCCCCCCTCCTCCCCTAATCATTGCCCGTGGCACCACCACTGTCATCCCTCTCGCTTTTCTCCGTCATCCCTCTCTCTTTTCTGTGTCATCCCTCTCAGGGTGCCCTGCTCTGTCATCCCTCTCAGGGTGCCCTGCTCTGTCATCCCTCTCGGGCAGCCAGCTTTGCTGCCCGAGTCAAGGGATCTCCTCGCCCCAAGAGCACCGTCATTGCGAGGAGCGTTAGCGACGTGGCAATCCATACTCTCACGAGATCGCTTGACTTCACTGCGTTCAGAGCGATGACATATAAAAAAAACTCTCTTTCCTCTGTCATCCCTCGGGGCAACGCCCCGTCAAGGGATCTCCTCGCCCCACGCCGCTCCAAGCGTCATTGCGAGGCGACAACGTCGCCGTGGCAATCCCCCTTTTTATCGTCATTGCGAGGAGCGTTAGCGACGTGGCAATCCATAAATACCCCACACTATACTCTCACGAGATCGCTTGACTTCACTTCGTTCAGAGCGATGACATATTAAAAGAAACAAAACCATACTCTCTTCTTTGTGTCATCCCTCTCTCTTCTCTTGTCATCCCTCTCAGGGTGCCCTACTCCGGCACCCTGAGTCAAGGGATCTCATCACTTCTCCTGTGGCGGCATATCCTTTAACGTAATCTCAAACGTTTTACCATAATACTTAAGCAACATCCCGATAACTTCCCAACGCATCTTTCCAATCCCAAGCTCGTGCGATTCAATCCGTTCCGGAAGAACCTTTATCGCCGTACTTACTTCCTCTAGCTTTAGCTTGCGGGAAATGCGCTCCTGCAACAACGCCGCCGCAATTTTAGTCTTAAACTTTTTGCGCATTGTTTTCATCCGCTGATGCCGATGGTTAAGTTCTTCTAATGTAAAAGTAAATGTCATAATCTTAAACTCCATATTTAATGTTAAAAAAACTGACACCGTTTAAGGTGTCAGGGAGTTCACAAATCACAAACGTATGACTCTCTTGGTCTTCAATATATAACCAAAAGCTCCCTGACTTCAATCAAGGATATAAAACGTTTGAGAGCTTGTGACAGCCCTATCGACATCTCTGCCGACCCGCATACTATAAAACAAAATTCATAAAAGTAAAGTTAATTTTTCCCCCGTCATTGCGAGCGCCGCCGTAAGGCATAAGCGCGTGGCAATCCACAGACCGGTGCAAAGCACACCTTACTATACTCTCACGAGATCGCTTGACTTCGCTACGCTCAGAGCGATGACATATAAAAAAAACTCGCTTTCCTCTGTCATCCCTCGGGGCAACGCCCCGTCAAGGGATCTCCCTCTTTTCTGTGTCATCCCTCGGCTTGCTCGCAAGCCGTCAAGGGATCTCCCACTCCACCCCACCCCTCGCGTCATCCCTCGACTTGCATCGCAAGCTAATTCACAAAATTTCCCTTGTTAAAAAACCACTTTACTTTTCAAATTCCCCCTCCTATATTATCCTCCGCAATAAAGGATGATAATATGATAAAAGATATGACCACGGGCAACGCCCTCAAATTGATACTGCTCTTTTCACTACCAATTTTACTTGGCAACATCTTCCAACAGCTTTATCAACTAGCTGATATCTTCATCGTCGGCAGACTTCTTGGCGAAAATGCCCTCGCTGCAGTTGGCGCCTCCGCCCCGATATATTTCACATTTTTAATCATCGCATTCAGTTTCACCGGCGGGTTAACTGCCGTCACCGCCCAACGTTTTGGCGCAGGCGATAATGATGGTGTCCGCCGCTCGGTCACTCATTCCATCCGTGCCAGCTTAGTACTAAGCCTTGGTTTAACCATCCTCTTGGTCAGCGTTCTCAAACCCCTAATGCACCTTTTAAACGTACCAGAAAGTATCTTCACCGATTCATATCATTTCATCCTCATTTTGAGTTCCGCGCTCATACTCATCGTCGCGTTTAATCTATTATCAGGGTTCATCCGCGCCTTGGGCGATAGTAAAACCCCGCTATACTTCCTCATCTTCTCCACTGTTTTAAATATTTTGTTTAACTACATCCTCATCAAATATGCCAAATTAGGCGTCATCGGCTCCGCCTTAGGCACCTTATGCGCGATTGCGATTTCCGTTATTTGCTGCATCCTATACATCAAAAAATATTACCCGATACTCCGCCTCAAAAAAGAAGACTGGCGTTATAATCCCGCTTTTATGCGCGAACACTTGCACATCGCCATCCCAATGTCAATCCAATTTTCGATTCTCTCATTAAGCATAATGGTCATACAAGCCGTCAGCAATTCATTTGGCGAGCAAGTCATCGTCGGCTTAACCATCTCCCTAAGAGTTGAACAATTAGCCACCCAGCCACTAATGGCAATCGGTCTGGCAATGGCAACCTTCGTCGCCCAAAACTACGGTGCCGGCAAAATCAGTCGCATCCGCTCCGCTGTCCGCCAAACCAGTGCCGTTTCTTTCGCCATCAGCATCGTAATGAGCGCCTGCGTCTTTTTCTTTGGCAGACAAGTCCTCGGTAGCTTTCTTGAAAACCCCGACCCCGCAGCAATAAATATCGGAATGTCCTACCTTGCCATCAGCATAATGTTTTACTTCTTTTTAGGAATGATATTTATTTTCAAAAACACCTTGCAAAGTATGGGCAAACCATTTTACCCAGTCATATCTGGCTTTGTCGAGTTAGGCATACGTTCATATGCGGCGATATATCTCGCCCACAAAATCGGCTATGAGGGCATTTACTACGCCTCACCTTTAGCTTGGGTCGGCGGCGCGATTGTTGTTTTTATCGGATATTATCTAAACCTCTACCGCCGCAGCGAATCCGACCTCAAAGCCGAATACCGCACCCTCTACCGTAATATGAAAAAATAACCCTCCCCCCGTCATTGCGAGGCTGTTCCCTGTCATCCCTCTCTTTTCTGTGTCATCCCTCTCGGGTAGCCAGCTCTGCTGCCCGAGTCAAGGGATCTCCTCGTCCCACCGTTCCCCGTCATTGCGAGCGCCGCCGTAAGGCACAAGCGCGTGGCAATCCATAAATACCCCCATACTCTCACCAGATCGCTTGACTTCGCTACGCTCAGAGCGATGACATATTAAAAAAACTTGCTCTTCCCCGTCATCCCTCCCTCTTTTCTGTGTCATCCCTCTCGGGCAGCCAGCTCCGCTGCCCGAGTCAAGGGATCTCCCACTCCAAGCGCATACCATCCCCCGTCATCCCCCAGCCCCGCCCTAACCAAAGCTTTCCACAATCCCTCGTCCCTCCTTGACACCCCACCCAACCTCTGCTAAACTCCACCGCAACTAAATCTAACTAGGAGCCCTCAAAATGCCAATCCGCATCCTCCCCAATACCCTAATCAACCAAATCGCCGCCGGAGAAGTCATCGAACGCCCCGCCTCCGCCGTAAAAGAATTGGTTGAAAACGCACTGGATGCCGGCGCCGACCGCATAGAAATCACCTTGCAAAACGGGGGCAAATCTCTCTTAGTTGTTGAAGATAACGGCAAAGGGATGACCAAATCAGACCTCGCCATCGCCGTCGAACGCCACGCCACCTCCAAACTCCCAACAGATGACCTTTTTAATGTACAGTTTCTAGGCTTCCGCGGTGAGGCATTACCCTCCATCGCCTCCGTATCAAAAATGAAAATCTCCACCCGCCAAAAAGATGATGAAAACGGCTGGGAAATATCCATCAACGGCGGCGAAAAATCAGAAATTCGCCCCTGTGCCAAACCTTTAGGTACCCGCATTGAAGTAAGAGATTTGTTTTATGCCACCCCCGCCCGCCTCAAATTCCTCAAAACTGACACTGCTGAAACAGGCGCCTGTGTTGATATCATCAATCGCATCGCCCTCGCCAATCCTCACGTTTCGTTTTCACTCTATGCCGAGGGGAAAAAGAAAGTCACCCTCACCGCCGCTAATGCTGATTTTTTTGATATCCGCCTACGCCGCGCCGCTGAGGTAATGGGACAAACTTTCACCGAAAACTCACTTGAAGTCCGCGGTTCACGTAACGGCATCAAGCTCACCGGCTTAGTCAGTCTGCCAACATATAATAAAGCCAACACCCTCTCGCAATACCTATTTGTCAACAACCGCCCAGTAAAAGATAAATTGCTCTTAGGAGCACTCAAAGGAGCGTATGCTGGCGTACTTGAAAACTCACGTTATCCTGCCTGCGTTTTGTTTTTAGAGGTTGAGCCGATGTATGTTGATGTCAACGTCCATCCCGCCAAAGCTGAAGTCCGTTTTTTTGACCAGCAAGGTGTCCGTTCGTTAATAGTGGGAACCGTACGCAATGCTTTGCTGTTAGGAGATTACCAAGCCGCCACCCCCATCAACCTCACTACCCTGCTAAAATCTTCCACCGAATCCCTTTCTCCCTCCCTGTCATCCCTCGGCTGTGAAACAGCCGTCAAGGGATCTCCCTCTTCTCTGTGTCATCCCTCGGCTGTGAAACAGCCGTCAAGGGATCTCCCTCTTCAAGCGTCCCTCACCTCCTCCCCGTCATCCCTCGGCTGTGAAACAGCCGTCAAGGGATCTCCCTCTTTTCTGTGTCATCCCTCGGCTGTGAAACAGCCGTCAAGGGATCTCTCTCTTCAAGCGTCCCTCTCCCCTCGGAGGGAGAGGACAGGTGAGGGGGACAACAATACATCCTCCCCCCGCTATCTCCGCGAATCCTCCCGTTATACACCCTACCAATCCCAACCCACCCCGCACACACCACGAGGAGAAATGCTGCCAGAGCTCGAACACGCCCTCTCAGTACGCACCGAAACCCCATCCGAACCAGAAGACCTTTCATCCATCGGTCCCTTAGGCGTCGCCAAAGCACAATTCCACGACACATACATCTTATCACAAACCGAAGATGCTCTAATTCTAATCGACCAACACGCCGCCCACGAACGCATTGTTCTTGAACGTCTCAAAGCCGCAATGACCACCGGCGAAAAACTCCCTTCGCAAATAATGTTATTACCCGAAGTCATTGACTTAAGCCTCACCCAAAAAGCCGCCCTCCTTGGCGAGTTCGACAGCTTACAAAAATTAGGTTTAGTATTAGAAGAATTCGGCAACAGCATCTTAGTACGTGAAGTCCCCGCCCTCATCAAAGATGCCGATTTAAAAAAGATGATAACCGACCTCGCCGATGAAATGGCAGAATGGGGCGCCACCAACATTGTAGAAGATAAAATCAACCACATCGCCGCCACAATGGCGTGCCACGGTTCAGTACGTGCCGGTCGCCGCCTAAACATTACCGAGATGAATCACCTACTAAGAGAAATGGAACACACCCCCCATTCCGCCCAGTGCAACCACGGCCGCCCAACTTACATCCGCCTTGACCTCCCCACATTAGAAAAACTCTTCCACCGCTAACCCCAAGCATCCCCCTTCCCTATAATATCATCCCTCTCGCTTTTCCCTGTGTCATCCCTCCCCTTGCTTTTCTCTGTCATCCCTCGGCTTGCCACGCAAGCCGTCAAGGGATCTCCCACTCCAAAAAAAGCAAAAAAAAATCCCCCTTATCACTCACACAGAGCAATAAAAAGGGGGAAGAGCCTAAGACCACTGCGCTTCTGGGCGTCTATTATAGGCTATCAGTGCATAAAACACTGAGCCAATAAAACACAATCCTCCAATGTAAAGTTTAGCAAATCCGCCTTCAACAACGAATAAGCAATACACACTTACAATAAACAACAGCACAGCAGCCAAACAGCTCGCGAAATAAATAATTCTTTTCATCTGAATCAGATTTAAAGGGGTTAGACAGAATAATTTTTTATTACCTTAAATATACCACATTTTTACCCCCAATGCAAGCTTTTTTGCGCTTGACATCCTAATTTTTTATGCTATATTCGAACAAAACAAGAACCAAGAGACCCCAATGGAACCCACCCAAACCGGAGAAATAACTGCCCTCAAATCTCTCTCTAAGTCCGTCAAAGACTTAGACACCCTCAACCTTACCCAACGCAAATTGTTTGATAAAATTGAACACACCCACACCAACATCTTTATCCAAGGGCAAGCCGGCACCGGCAAATCTACCTTTATCAAATATCTAAAAAAACACTCCAAAAAGCGCATCCGCCTTGTCGCTCCCACCGCCATCGCCGCGCTAAATATCGAGGGCGCCACCATCCACTCAATGTTCACCCTCCCGCTAAGTGATTTTTTGATAATGCGTGAAATCCTCTCCTCACGCCGCCGTAAACTCAAATCTATCTTGAAAAAAACAGACATCCTCATCATTGATGAAGTCTCAATGGTTCGCCCCGACATCCTAGACGCGATTGAGGCGCTATGCTGCCAAGCCCGCGGCAACCTCTCCCTATTCGGCGGTCTGCAAATTATCCTAATTGGAGACCTCTGCCAACTCCCCCCAATTATCAAATATGAGGCTGAAAACGCTTTTCAAATGGAATACGGCACTCGCGAACCCTATTTTTTTGATTCGAAAGCATATCAAAAAGGCGCATTCGAAAAAATCGAACTAACTGAAGTCTACCGCCAAAGCGATACCGAACTTTTGCACTATCTGCAAAACCTGCGTAATGATGAAAATATAGCCGAAACAATATCTTATTTTAACAAAGCCGAAAACTATCCCGAAGATTTCACAGCCACCGCCATCACCATCACCCCATATCGTCAGATCGCCGACAGTATCAATCAACGCAAACTCGCCGCCATCAAAAAAGAAGAAAAGAGTTATACCGCCCAACTCGCCGGCAGTTTTGAAAAAATGCAAGACACCCCCTCCCCAAAAACTCTGACCTTAAAAGAAGGTGCTCTAGTGGTGTTTAACAAAAACAATTATCCCGACTACATCAACGGCACATCAGGCATTGTTGAAAAACTGGAAGAACGTTACATCGTCGTCCGCTGCCTACAAGATAATAAATTCATCACCGTCCGCCGCGAAGAATGGAAGTCATTTGCATACGATGTAAACGAAGTCACTGGTGACGTCACCGAAAAAGAAACCGGTTCGTTTATCCAATTCCCCTTACAACTGGGCTATGCACTAACCATCCATAAAGCCCAAGGCAAAACACTCGACCGAGTAATAGTAGACATCGACCGCGGCGCCTTTGCTCACGGACAATTATACGTTGCCCTCTCCCGCACCCGCAAAAAACAAGATATGTATATCAAACGTGCCCTATGCGAAGATGATATCATCTTCTCCCCCCGCATCAAATCTTTCCTCCGCTAACCCCTCCTCGTCATCGTGAACACCACCACTGTCATCCCTCTCAGGGTGCCCTGTTCCGGCACCCTGAGTCAAGGGATCTCCTCACTCCAAGCCCCCCTCCCCTGTCATCCCTCGGCTGTGAAACAGCCGTCAAGGGATCTCCTCACTCCAAGCCCCCCTCCCCCGTCATTGCGAGGCGACAACGTCGCCGTGGCAATCCATAAAACATACTCTCACGAGATCGCTTGACTTCACTACGTTCAGAGCGATGACATATTAAAAGATACAAAAAACATACTCTCTTTCCTCTGTCATCCCTCGGCTGTTCACTGTCATCCCTCTCAGGGTGCCCAACTCCGGCACCCTGAGTCAAGGGATCTCCCTCTTCACACCGCAGCTAAAGTTATGCCCGTGCCGCTGGCACCTAGTTTACAAAATTTTCCCATACAATAAACACTGTTTTAACGGAAAAAATTTTGCGAAATAACCACGGATGTCCTCCAAAGAAGGAGGGGATAGTAAGTTATGCCCGTGCCGCTGGCACCTAGTTTACAAAATTTTTTCCGTACAATAAAACGTGTTATATGAGTCTAGTAGAGATGGGCTCAAAGGCGCATAAAATTTTAGCGTACATAGTAGTACGTGAATTTTATGTGACCTGAAGAGACCGCTCTAATAGACCATAGAACTCGTTTTATTAAAACATTCCGCGCCGACGAAAGTAAATAATAACCCCCACCGTCGCAATCGCCGAAAGCCCCATCACCCACCAAAATCCATTCGGATCAGAGGCAAACGCCACCGGCACATTCATCCCCCAAAAAGAAGCCAACATCGTTGGAATAGAAAGAATAATCGTAATCGCCGCCAAAAATTTCATCACCAAATTAACGTTATTACTAATAATACTCGCAAATCCATCCATCATCCCCTCAAGAATGGAACGATGCATATCAACCATCTCAATCGCCTGCTTGTTTTCAATAATAACATCATCAAGCAAATCAACATCATCAGCCGAAAATGTCACCAACTTCGCCATCGCCGGTGATTTAATCATTCGCAAAAGTTTAAGTAATACCAAATGGTTATCTTTAAGCGCCGTTGTAAAATAAACCAGCGATTTCTGAATTTCCATCAACTGAAACAACTCTTTGTTAGAAGTCGTCTTCCGCAGCGCATATTCAATCTGCTCCGTCCGCCGGTTAATAATATTAAGATAACGCAAATAAAACTGCGTACAACGATAGAGAATATTTAACAGAAAGCGTGTCCGATTCCCCGTATCAAACGTATGCGCCGTCGAGCGATTAAACGAATTAAGCACCCGATTATCTCGCGCACAAATCGTAATCAGATTTTTCGCCGTCAACACAATTCCGCACGGCAAAGTATCAAAATTTCCCTCATCATCCAATAGTGGCAAGTTAATGATAATTGCAATCGAGTTTTTCTCTTGCTCGATTCGCGAGCGTTCATCCGCATCCAAAGAATTACTAAGCAAATCATAATCCACCCGCAAAAAACTCGACACGTGCAATAATTCTTCCTCATTAGGATTAACGAGCGAGCACCACGTAGCAGGGATAATTTTATTTTTCTTAAGTTTAGCAAGTTTTCCGGATTCTTCAGTTTTATAAATTCTGAGCATATCCCGCCCTCCTTGCCATAAAAGGATACATATTAAAATGGTGCGGCCAAGAAGACTTGAACTTCCACGGGCTTAGCCCATAACGACCTCAACGTTACGCGTCTACCAATTCCGCCATAGCCGCACACTCGCGTAAAACACTAATGAGATAAAACAAATAAAAAAAATAATCAAGCATTTTTTTACCCCTCTGTGCATTTTTCTTTTTCCCCCCGTCATCCCCCTCACCCGTCATTGCGAGCGCCGCCGTAAGGCAGCAACCGCGGCAATCCACAGACAGAAAGCCGTAAGGCTTTACATACTATCCTCCACTGGATTGCCACGTCGCACGTTGGCTGTGCGCAGCCCCATCGTTGCCCGTGCGGCTCGCACTGTCATCCCTCTCGGGCAGCCAGCTCTGCTGCCCGAGTCAAGGGATCTCCCTCTTCAAGAGCACATCCATCCCCCATCCCCATCACAATATCTTCCGATAGTATGATGCCAATTCATCAAGCCCGCGACACAACAATCCCTTCACCTCATCATTAAAATACAAACGCTCTCGTGCCGAAAGACAAGACTGCGGCTTAATCTCCTTTTCTTCTAATACAATCTTATAAATAACCGGCAAATGCGACCTTGACACCCGTCGCAGCGCCCGCCGAAACCTCTCCGCCTCGGGAGTGAGCGGCACTAAGCCGCCCCGAATCCCCCCATCCACTCGCGGAATAGAACAGTCAACACTCCGCAGCGTACCCGAAAAGCGATTCCATTGCATAAAATCCGCATAAAATCTCTCTCCCGCAAGCAACCTGTCTTCTGCACTATAAGGCTGATGATACCGCCTGCCATCATAATAACGTCGCGACAACCATCCAATTTTAAAATATTTCGATAAAAGAAACACTTGTTCCGCCATCTTAACACCCCGTTTTATAAACCTTGTCCAATATCTGGTCAAAATCCGCAAACAGTCCCTTATCCACCGCAATCCGATACTTCATCCCGCGCGTATATTTTTTATATTCCTCAGGGTCCGAAATCTCTTTAACTTTCACATCAAACACATACGCCACCGCCTTAACATATGTCGAAAAGAAATATTTACACTTCCCCGCTTTAATATCCTCATCCATCAAATACGATTCTGGAGAAAGCGGCAGTTCAGGTAATTCATTTTCCGCCCGTTTTTTCACCGGCAAAAACAAAAACTCACGAAACTTCGCCGGCGTCGGAGCAAATCCCGTATCCACATTTTTGCGGTAAGATTTAATCCCATCCCGAATACTATCCTCGTCATATGGTTCCAAAACTTCTTCCCAAATTTCCGTTTCCAAATCTGATGGCTGACGAAAATTAGGATACACTTGTTTAATTGTTAAAAAGAAAAAGTCACTTTTGTCACTCATTTTTATTCTCCGGTAAAATGTCATTGTCTTCAATTCGACGCATAAAGCGTGCAAAAGGCGAAAGTTCAAGTCCATTAACCGGCAATTTTTCCTCACCGCCCGTATGGGAAATTACCGTTTTCTGGGGTTTTTCTGGCGGAGGCGATATACTTTTAACCGCCTCCACACGCCCCATTAACTCGTGCCAATATTGTTCATCTCCTCTTTTGCAGTCATTGCGAGCCGCACCATAATCCCCATCCTCCCGCTTTTCCTCCCCCTCAAGGGAGGAGTCGCCCTTCACAGTTTCCGCCCCCTCATCCTTATGAACGCCCTCCCCAAGCGTTCCCCTCTCAGCCACTGCCCGCCGATGCCAAAGCCGTACCGTCGCCTGCCAATTTTTAATCGCCGTACGCCCCACCTTCCATCCACGAGAATCATAAAAATCCACAAAGGTTTCCGGTTCCACCAAAAGCCCCTCTTCAACCACAAATGCCCTCACCTCATCCACCAATGGCGGCACAAACGGAGTCTCATCAGGCTCTAAACTCTTTTCTTCTTGTTTCTTTTCTGAAAAAATAATTTTTTTTATTTTATTATAATTCTTTTCTTTTGTTACTTTTCTTTTAGTTTTTGCGTCGCACTGCGTCGCAACATCATCGTTATGCACCGCAAACAAATCATCCTGCACGCCCGTCTCGCTTTTTTGCTTAGCCATTTCACGCCGCTTCGCATTCAAATCCCGCATCCGCTGCTTTTTATCTTCAATTTCCTGCTGCAAAGAAAAGATATATTGATAAAGATTAAACGCCTCACCTGCCAGTTTTTCAGCACTTCCCTCCAGCAACGCCGTCAACAACATTCCTTTTTGCTCAACCGAAAGCCCCGCAATAATAAACCGCAGATTCGTATTTAAAACAATTTGTTCCATCAACTCCTCTTTAAAAAAACAATTTCCCCCGAGTTTTGCACAGCAAAACCACTCCAAAGTCCTCAAAGTCAGTCGTCACAGATAGTTCAAAAGTACCGCTAGTTCGAAAAGTTCAAAAATACCCAAAGCCCAAGAAAAGTCTGCCTTGGCAATGTGAAGTAACATTCTGAAAACAAACGTTATGCACTCACATATTTATATATACGTCTTATATGAAAAATAATATAATGTCAATAAAAAATAACACCTCTTGCGTAATTTTTTTTTATATATTAGACTGCAAAAAAAACAAGGAGATACAAATGGCTGATTTAGAAGGAATAAGAAAACGTTTAGCAAAACTCATCACTGAAAGAGGACTTACCTATCGTGATATATCACTCACCATTGGGCGCAAGGATGCCTATATTCAACAATACATTAAATATGGTCTACCCAAACGACTAAGCGAAATAGATCGCAAAAAAGTCTGTCACCTATTAGATATAGCAGAAGAAGAATTGCTAGATGACGAGCTGATAATTAAAGGCTATTGCACCCCGTTAATTTCAAATGACACAAGCTGTGTCGGTCATCACGCCACAGATTATATGATGATTGATATCTACGATCCTCGTCCCGGAGTTGATTTTTTCAGCACACTCATCGGACGTATGTCACTAAATCGTCAAGAGTTTGCCCCGTGGTGCGGCGCTAATCCGTCCACACTGCGCATCATCCGCCTTAATGGTGATTATATGGCGCCGACGATTCCTGCTGGCAGTTTAGTACTATATGACACCAGCTCATCCAGTCATAATGGAGACGGCATTTATGTTGTACAAAACAACAAAAATGTTCAAGTTAAACACGTCCAAACTGCCCCCGGAGAAACATTTGTCTTGATAAGCGAAAACAAGCTTTATCCAAACATCACCTATCCTCAGGCAGATGTCGAGATATTAGGTCGCGTTATCAGTTGCCTAACACCTCGAATATTTTAACTTTTACAGATTCTCTCAGATTCTCCCTTTACCCCTCCTTCTCCTCGGAGGGGTTTCCCTTTCCCCCCCCTCATCCTCCCCCCACTGTCATCCCTCCCTTTTCTGTGTCATCCCTCTCAGGGTGCCCTGCTCCGGCACCCTGAGTCAAGGGA
>JAMPED010000017.1 GCA_023665325.1 Acetobacter sp. | reverse complement strand
GTCATTAAATTCAACCTCTAAATATTATTAAAACAATTTTTAGACTAACGTCTGAAAAGAACGTTAACCACAAAATATTTATTTGACAAGCTTTTTTTTAAACTTTTCAACCTCACCCCTGAATTAAAACCAATAAATATTTATTTTTCAACACGTTATACAAATCAAAAAAAATCATATTTTTCCCCAAAATAACACTTTATTTCTAAAAAAACCAATACTATATATACTAATGAATTAAAGATTTTAGATTTTTTTGATATTTTAGAGGAATAAAAAGATGCAAATAGGAATTATCGGAACAGGAATGGTTGGTGCCGCAGCTGCTTTTGCACTTGCAAGTGAAGGCTCTGCCGAAAAATTGATTTTGATTGATGCCAACAAAGAACGAGCCATTGCCGAAGCAATGGATATTTCTCACGCAACACCATTTACATTTGGCGCTAAAGTTATTGCAGGAGATTATAAAGACCTAAGTGAAGCAGGTATCATCTTCATCACAGCCGGCGCAAATCAAAAACCAGGAGAAACCCGTTTAGATTTGCTTGAAAAAAATGTTGCAATTTTTAAAAGCATCATCCCTGAAGTTGTTAAATATGCCCCTAATGCCATCTTAGTTATTGCTGCAAATCCTGTAGACATTATGACTGAAGTTACCTTAAAACTCTCTGGTTTCCCCAAAAATCGTGTTTTTGGAACAGGCACAGTTCTCGATTCGGCTCGTTTTCGCAGCATATTAGGACGCCACTTAGGAGTGTCCCCCAAATCCATCCACGCTAACGTTATCGGCGAACACGGAGATTCTGAAGTTCTCTTGTGGTCAAGCGCCGTTGCTGGCACATCTTGTGTTGAAAACTTTGCCAAAGAATGCGATGTTGTACTAGATAATGTCATTAAAGGCTCAATAGATAACGAAGTCAGAAACTCTGCCTATACCATCATCAAAGGTAAAGGCTCTACATATTACGGTATTGCCGCTGCGACACAATACATTTTAAGCTCAATTATCAGCGACAAACACGCCATTTTAACTGTTAGCTCACATCACGATGAAGGTATTGGCGGACATAATAATATATGTTACTCAATGCCATCCATCGTTAGCAAAAATGGCGTAGAGCGCGCTTTAATGCCCGCAATGTGCGATAGCGAACGTGAGGCACTCGAAAAAAGCGCGGCTACCCTTGCCGAATATACGGAAAAAGCTTTGGCGATGCTCTAACCCAACAGCAAAAAGCGCTCCTTACGGAGCGCTTTTTTATCATATTCTTCTACTTTAAAGGCGGAAGACCAGTATAATATTTATACCATAACCGCTGCAGCATTCGGAAAAATTCAGTCTCTGAAACCTCTCTACCCAATGGTTTTTTAGAAGAAGCAAAGTGCAATATAGTCACAGGTGCAAACACCTCTTCATAATTCTGCCAGCTACGGTCATAAAACTGCCCCATTATATTAAGATCATTATGCTCAAAAAAGAAATTCATCGCATTTGCCTCAAACGGTAATAACACCACATCATCTCCAACCACAACATTTAAGGCATCTTGATCCATATATGTACGGAAATTATTATTGGTATAATCCTCAAGTTTAGCTTCTAAACCATCTTCACGAAATTTCTTTAAGTTCATTAACATCACACCAGAATTAAAGTAAAATCCACGTTCGTCCAAATTAAGCTCAACAACGTGCATATTTTCAAAAAACCACGATGGATCCTTTACCACCGCCAAATATTTATCCTCAATATCTGTATTATAAACATTGTTTAAATCACGCAAAACAAGTACATCAGAATCAATATAAAGCACCTTATCAAGTTCAGGTAATGCTTTGGCTATATAATACTTCAAAAGTGAGGTTTTTGAAACGTGTGTATCGCGAATATAAAACAAATCTACCTCATCTTGCGGCAACACTGAAACAGTCACATTTTCTTCTTCCATTGCTTTAAGTGCCGACACATCAGCTTCCGACACATCAAGCGTCATCACGTGAAAGTTATATTTAGACGCCGGACATTTGGTCTTTTTTGCAGAGTTAATCGCCACACGGGTAAAATCCATATAGTTCGCATCAGTAATAAGCACCACATCTGCCACACCAGATACCCCCTCACAATTTTGAGGAGTTAGCTGCAAGTCAAAATCATAATTTGGTACTTCAGCCAATCGTTCTTGTTCAGCTTTTCTTTGTGCATCAATTTCATTATCAATCCGCGATGCCCAAATCAAGAGCCCAATCACAATGATTCCCAGCACATCTGCCACAATCACCCATTTCATCCCTTTGTCTTTCATAATACACTCCTAAAAGCTTATATTTTAGATAAACATAACACAAAGATGTAAACAACGAGTTAAAAAAAATTGTCATCTCCTACCACAAAAAAAAGGAGTCCGCATAAAGCGGTACTCCATATCAACATTCAGCCATCAAACTGCTACAAATACCTCCAACACTAAAGAAGATTTTTTTGTAACCCAGCTCGCAGATTTCTCCCCAAAAACCGCAACACACCTAAACGTACATAAGGATTAAGAGAGGAGCACACACCTGCGAGCTAGTTTCTAGAAGCTATAGTTCAAACCAAACTGCGCATCATAAGCTTCATAGTCTTTACCAAACGTATATCCCACATCGGCAAATCCTGAAAGTTTTTGCGTCAACCCAAATTGAGTACCTGCACGAAGCCTTCCTAACGTTTGGTCTTTATAGGTGTTTGTATGCCCTTCGATACCACTAATTTTGACAGCATCACCTTTGGCAAATGTTTGAATAACACTTGGACGAACATAAACTCTGCGCGTCAAACCATCTTCACAAAATGTATATTCCGCCTTAATGCCTGCCTCAACTTCCCAATAGTGAAGTACATCATAAGAAACAGATTTACCAACACTATCCGTAAAGCTATCAATATCTGCCATCATATATGAAACACCAATTCCCGGCTCTAGGGTTATAGTATCTGTCATCCAATAACGCTTACTACCCTCAACACTAGCTCCAAATTGATTAGCATTAGTATCAGCCTTCGCAAAGCCATCATCAACCTTAAAATCAATATTTTGTCTACCGACATACATAGTTGATAATATTCTGTTATCCCCATTATCAAGCTGATAATATAAACCGCCCGCAAAGCTTTCATTATCAATATCAGCCCCTAAACGAGAGAGATATTTCCCTTTACCGGATAAGTCATAACGCCCATTACGATAAAACCCAAATACACCAGCTCGTTTATCATATTCACGATAAAAATCAGCCCCCGCAGTAAAGCCCCAGATTTTGGCCTTCATTTCTGATGGCGTATCCAGTGTTGCACTCCGATTAGAGAGATGTACCCAAGCCCGTTTATGAGGCACCGCCTCAGCCAGCCCACAGCTTTCTTGATAACAAAGAAGACTCTTTTCAAATGCCAGCCCACTCCGAACATCATCCATAACGCCACGATTCTGCTCTATCACAGCTTCTCCCAATCCGGTATATGCATTAACTTCTGGTGCATAAATTGGATTAGATGGCTTATGTGGTTTATCATTCCCTGGTTTATCCGGATTTGGTTTGTCTGGATTTGGTTTATCCGGATTTGGTTTGTCTGGATTATCAGGATTTGGATTGTCCGGATCTGGATTATCTGGATTTGGTTTTATATCCGGAATTTCCCCTTCAAAATCATCATTCTTTTTATCTTCAGCAATATTTAAGTACCACTGGTTACCCTTGGTTTCACCACCAACACGCTTAGAATCCCACATATATGGCGAACCAATAACACGTGCCACAGCAAAACTACCATCTGTACCCAATATATCATTCGGCGCATCAACAAAAAGAGTAGACGCCCCTGCAAACACATCTGGCGACAAAGCATTCACAATAACATTTGTTGTCCCCATCACATTCCCGTTCACTTTTAAAAGCCCACTCAATACTTTTTTATCAGTAGCATTTACCTTTAAATCAAGATACAAATCTGCTCCATCACCTACATAATTTTCAACTTCAGTATAAGAGTCCACACCGAGATACATTTTTGCACCCGACGCAAACATCATATCACCCGCCGTCATCTTTCCATTATTGTAAAGTGATTGATTATTTGTCATATTACCCACAAACAAAGTACCATTATTCGTCAACATTCCTGAGTTCACAAAGTCATTGTCTACTTTCAGAGTTTTTCCCTCATTGATTTCAAGCTCAGCAGCGCTTTCAACCTTGTTACCAATAATCACATTATCTTTCACAAGCTTAAGCCCTGCACCTTCTCTAAACAATAATCGCCCACTACCAGAAATATCTCCATTTAATGTTAGAGTTCCCCCAGCGATATCCATATCACCAGTGTTTTGAAGCTCCTTATTATTGATAAGTCCAGCAACAACTTTCAATGTTCCACCATTTTCAAGCGTTCCATTGTTCACTGCCCCACGCTTAAATTCAAGCGTGCCATTATTAACAATCGAGCTGTTATTTTCAAACCGTTGCTCCGCCATCAACATACCGCTACTTGTAAGCGAACCATTATTTGTCATCACATTTTTTAACGTAAGCCCCGCATTTTCAGCAACATCAACAGCACCCTCATTCATAACTGCATTAGCAACTGTTACGTTCTCGCCTTTTGCAAGTATAGCACCTTCGGTTTCAACCGTTAGCATTCCCACGCCCGTAATATCCCCATTAAGCGCCAGCGAACCGTTAACAACCGTCATCGTTTTATTATTTTCAATCTCACCATTGTTTTCGCCACCCTGTAAAATTTCCAAGGTATTCGAGTTTACAATTTTTCCGGTTTCCTCATTAACTAAAGCCCCATTAACCTTAAGCGTACCATTGTTCTCAATTTCATTACTATTTAAAAGTTTGCCATTTGCTTCAAATTTTGCCACATCTGCAATATTAATTTTACCACTATTAGATAACGCCTCAGTAGCAACAAGTGTCCCATTTACTTTAATCTCGCCACTGTTTTCGCCACCTTTAAGCAAGGTCAATATTTTGTCTTTAATAACTGTCAAAATCCCCTTGTTATCCACGGTGTTTGCAATTTCAAGCGAATCATTTGCTAATACTGTACCATTAGTCCCAATTTCTAACTTACCCTCACCAGAAACCCCTTTATTTAACGTAAGCGTTCCACCTGTTACTGTCATCGTGCCGCTATTAGCAAGCACACCATTATTCGTTCCGTCATTACCTAAAGAGAGTGTTGCCCCAGCATTGTTACTAAGTGTACCATCATTCGTTACCCCTAATTTAACAGTCATTGTCCCAGTGTTGGTAATTGTTGCCCCCAAAGCATTAACAACCACTTCATTTGCATTAAACGTACCCTCATTCAAAATCTCATTGTTATTTGTTAATTGCCGATCTGTTGTTAATGTTCCAGCATTACGAATCGTATTATCATTTGTAATTTCTTGTGTTAACTGTAAGCTTTTACCACTCTCGACACTAATTGTACCGCTATTATTGACCTTATTTTCAATTTTAACAGCCTCTTCTTTAACGATAACCGTAGCCCCATTGGCAATATTAAACCTTCCTGAAGCTGAGCCATCAATCCCTTTATAGAGAGCTAACTCGCCCCCTTGAAGATTAATCACCCCATTAGCATTCGTAATTGTTCCCTTATTAACACCACCGTTAAGCAAATTAAGCGTTTTGGCGTTGGTCAAAGTCCCGTTGTTCTCAAGCGTGTTATGTGCAATAAGCTCCCCATTATTAACAATCTCACCACCATTTGTTACATCTTTGAACAGATTTAACACCTTATTAGCCAAAACTGAGAGTATTCCTTGATTATTAACAGAGTTCTGTACATCAATCACATCTCCAGCCGCAGTCATTCCTGCTCCAGACGCAATCTCTATGGCTCCCTCCCCGTTAATACCTTTATTAAGCGTTAAAGTACCTGCACCAACAGTAACTTTTCCATTATTATTGATAATATTATTGTTTTCCGAATCGGCCAAAAAGCGTGCCGCATATTTTTCATTAACCGTAATCGTTCCATTATTAATAATCTTATTACCCAATATGGTATCACCATCTGGGTTATTCGCCACAATCTCCCCACCTTCTAAAACTGTAGTAGTTGTTGTGCCTGAAATAGCTTCTGTAATACCTCCGTCTAATATCAGCTTACCTTTAACATCAACGACACCGCTTCTAAGAAAAATATCATTTTTGCCATCTGGATTTGTATTATTTTTAAAGGTATTAACGCCCTCAAAAATAATATGCCCAGAATCAAGCCGTACCGCACCACCATCTAAATCACCACCATTCGCAGCAGATAGTAAACTCTTATTCCCCTCAAACAAATTATCACGATAAATAACCTTACCGTTTTTTCCTTCATTTACACCACTATTAAAAGCACCACCACCTTTTGCACCAGTATTATTGATAAACTGCGAATTCGTAACATACATATCCGCATCATTGCGAACCATCCACACAGCGCCACCAATACCGGCAGACTGGTTACCTTCAAATTTTGTATTGTCAATTAAGATATCAAAATTAGCTTCATTTTTTTCCAAATTGATAAGAATGGCGCCACCACCACCAATTGTTGTCTTATTATTGATAAATTCCGAATCTTCAATATGCCAACGAGTATCATCCCCGCCATTTATGCGAAGCGCCCCACCCATATTATCATTCGTCTTGTCTGAAATAGTTTGCCCGATAATATCATACGCCCAAGCACCAGAAACACCCACAAATAAAGCAAAGAAACTAACACCGTATTTTAACATCATATCACCTATTCTGTTATAAAAATACGTTCGTTTTTTTTAAGCAATATTTTGAATTTATATGGCTTCTTAAGCTATTGATTATACGAAAAAATAGATGGATATGAATTGCTTAAAAAAAACGAACGTATTTTTTATGCAATTCATAAACTTCATTTTCCACTATAGATTCAATAAGTTAACATTTCATTAAAACCACCTAAAAGCTTATATTTTAGATAAACTTACCAACCTAACGTAAAATCTTCCTTATTTTTCCTTTGACTGATTTTTTATCAAATCTGCCACTTTTGAAACCAAATATATCTGTGTTATCACTTCGTTAACTTTATGATATGATAAAGCTTTTGTAAGCAAAAATGTTGTTTCAAACATATCCTTATTTGTTGAAACAGCAATCAAACATTTTCCATTAAAAAACGAGAAATCCAACTTTTTTCCATAAAAACATTTTTTAATATTGAGCATTCTCTCCATTAACGCCGGTGTGAGAACATATCTTGCCTCAATTTGATCATCTGCAGTTACATTCCACTTCCGAGCAAACACAACATCTTCTAATAAAACACCTTTCATCTTTTTTCTAAAAAAAGGAACTTCCCCGGAACAACACATATGCATAACTAATAACGAAACAATAATCCCAATTCCCCCAAAAACAATCATTCCTATTATCCAATTTCCAATCACCATAAAAACACTCATACAAAATATAAAAAAGAGTACTGCCAATAACATAGTAATAATCAAAAATCGTAGGCTCCAACTTGCCGGAATTCGAATCCCTTTTTCTTTAACAACCAGATGAGATGTAATATTTTTTTTAAAATCGAGCAAAATAAATATTCCTCGAAAAAAAGCTGCCTCACCGTTTTTTATCCGCTTATTAACTTTTTGCTCAGATACAACAATGCGTACACCATCTCGCATAATCACAAATTCATCATCTCGCTCAACTGAACTAAAAGAAGGAAACAATCCGGAACTCTTTAACATATCCTCTCTAATTATTCTTTTCTGATATTTAGCCGAACCGAAAAATTGAAGAATTTTATCCATAACCGCCACTTTTGTTTCACTTTTATATTCCCCAAAAGGCTGAACACAAAAAGCATACATAACAGCACCATAAATAAAATATAGTTTGAATATATCTCCATCCCAAAATAAAATATCGCTCTTCAAATACCAGCACCACGCAATAATCGGAATAAGAAATAAAGCAAACCTCTTTATGAATTGCTCAAAAAACTTTTTCCGCACCATTTCCAAGGAAACATAATCTTCTTTAAGTTCCGTATTATAATATTCCCGAAACTCTTTTCTCATTTTTACCAACTCGTAGTCTATCATCTTACCCTCGCAAAAGTATCATTGCTGAAATAATATTTGAAAATCCTTATTTTTCATTTAACAACACAAAAAAGGAAGCTCGAAAGCTCCCTTTTTCTTCATACGATGCAACATCAATTAAAATGCTGTGTCGGTATCACCATCCCAAGCCAACTCATACATCTTCTTGATTTCTTCAATCAGCGGATAACGAGGGTTAGAACCTGTGCATTGGTCATCAAACGCCAAGGTCGGCAAAGTTTCCATCGCTTTTTTGAAGTCTTCTTCAGTGTATTCATTGCGAATAGCAAACCATTCTTTAATAGACGCCGGAATACCAATTTTTGTTTTCAAAACCTTGATAGCATCAATCAACGCATTCACTTTATCCTCATCGGTTTTGCCCTTAAAGCCCATTGCAGCAGCAAATTCAGCATAAGCAGCTTTCGCATTTGGGAACTTATATTGCGGAAATGCACATTGCTTTGTCGGTTTATCTGTTGCATTATAGCGAATAACCTGACAAATCAATAACGCATTAGCCACACCGTGTGGAATGTTAAAGTGAGAACCAAGCTTATGCGCCATAGAGTGACAAACACCTAAAAACGCATTCGCAAACGCCATACCAGCCAATGTTGCCGCGGCGTGTACTTTCTCACGAGCGTATGCATCAGCCGTTGCATAAGATTCAGGCAAATAGTCAAACACCAATTTACCAGCCTCTAAAGACAACCCGCGTGTATATTCTGTCGCCATAGAAGAAACATAAGATTCTAAAGCGTGTGTCAAAATATCAATACCAGAAGCAGAGCAAAGTCCTTTCGGCATTGTAAGAACCAAATCAGAATCAACAATCGCCATCGATGGTGTCAACGCATAGTCAGCAATCGCATATTTAACACCTTCACCATCATCGGTAATAATAGAGAATGGTGTAACTTCCGAACCAGTACCTGATGTTGTAGGAATAGCAACGAGCATTGCTTTTTCACCCAACGGTGGAAATTCGAAAATACGTTTGCGAATATCCATAAAGCGCATAGCCAAATCTTCAAACTTCAATTCTGGATGTTCATACATCAACCACAAAATCTTAGAAGCGTCAATTGGAGAACCGCCACCCAATGCGATAATCACATCCGGCTCAAATGAACGCAATGTTTCAATCGCTTTGTTAACAGTTGTCAAATCTGGATCCGGATGAACATCAGAGAACACTTTGTATTGCACGCCAATTTGCTCTAAGACATCAGTAACCTTACGTGTCATACCCAAGTCAAACAACGGTTTATCAGTAACGATAAACGCACGTTTTTTACCCTGAAGTTCTTTTAATGCCAAACCTAAAGACCCTGGTTTGAAATAGATTTTCGGAGGAACTCTGAACCACAACATATTTTCTTCACGTTTTGCTACATTTTTAATATTCATCAGATGTTTTACTCCCACATTTTCACTAACCGAGTTTCCGCCCCAAGAACCACAACCTAAAGTCAAAGACGGTTCAAGTCTAAAGTTATAAATATCACCAATAGCGCCCTGAGATGCCGGACAGTTAATCATCACACGTCCCGTAATCATCACGTGACCATAATGTTTAATCCGATCATCATTCATCGGGTTAGTATAAAGAACAGAAGTATGCCCCTTACCACCGTTAGAAACCAAATCTTTAGCAAGCGCCGTACCGCTCATAAAGTCATCAGCTTTATACATCCCAAGCACTGGTGATAATTTTTCTTTAGAAAACGGTTCAACTTCACCCACTTTATCACACTCAGCAATCAAAGCCTTTGTTTCCACCGGTACAGAAATTTTTGCCATTTCAGCAATCTTGTATGCAGGCTGCCCAACAATCGCAGCGTTTAATTTGCCTTCTGGCATAATCACTTTACCAAGCTTTTCTTTTTCTTTCGCTGTCAAGAAATATGCGCCACGTTTAACAAATTCAGCTTTAACCGCCTCATACACATCTTTAACCACCACAACAGATTGCTCAGATGCGCAAATCATACCATTATCAAACGTCTTAGACATCAAAATAGAGGAAACTGCCATCTCAACATCAGCTGTTTCATCAATAAGAGCCGGCGTATTACCAGCGCCCACACCCAAAGCAGGCTTACCAGAACTATATGCAGATTTTACCATCCCTGGACCACCTGTCGCCAAGATAATATCAACATCCGGATGTTGCATTAAATATTGTGTACGCAAAATTGACGGCTCATCAATCCACCCGATAATATCTTCAGGCGCACCAGCTTTAACCGCTTCTTCCAAAATCAAACGAGCTGTTTCTACCGTACATTTTTTGGCTCTTGGGTGCGGTGAAAAGATAATGCCATTACGCGTTTTCAAAGCAATCAAAGATTTGAAAATCGCCGTAGATGTCGGATTCGTCGTCGGAATAACACCAGCAATCACCCCCAAAGGTTCCGCAATCTTGATTAAACCGTTAGCCTTGTCTTCTTCCAACACGCCACAAGTTTTCACACATTTAAATTTATTATAGATATATTCAGAAGCAAAATGATTTTTAATCACCTTGTCTTCAACCACGCCCATACCGGTTTCTTCCACTGCCATCTTCGCCAAGGGAATTCTGAGAGAGCTTAATTTCAAAGCCACTCTGCGGAAAATATGGTCAACTTGTTCCTGACTATATTCCGCAAACTTCTTCTGAGCTGCCGCAACCTTTTTAACCAGTGCGTCAATATATTCTTTTTCCTGTTCTTCAGTTACCTGAACCTCTTTTTCTTTTGCCATAGCTAACATTACTCCTTAAATTAACCACTATTGTCAGCATACTAACATTAAAAAACTTAACAAGACGTTTAAAACCATCATCCCAACACAAAATATTTACGATTATAACGAATGTTTATATTTTAAAAACAGTATGATATTCCCTCTTTACAACCAAATGCCACCTCAATCGGTTGCCTATACATCGCTCGCAAGTTATCCCCCATCCGAAACAACGAACACCTACTCAAACAAACAGCCATCAACAATATCAAGATTTTTTTCATAGCCCGCCTCCCGTTCGTGGTCCTATAAAAAAGGCGGAATTTTGCGAAATAGCCACGGATGTCCTCCAAGAAACACGAGTGTACATAAACGTACACAACACAACAAAACAGGGTTACTGTAAACAAACAACGTAACCCCGTTTGTGGTCCTATAAAAAAGGCGGAATTTTGCGAAATAGCCACGGATGTCCTCCAAGGAGCACGAGTGTACATAAACGTACACGACGCGACGAAGTGAGGCTTCCATCCGTGAGCTAGTTCACAAAATTACACCTTTTTTAAGCTTTGACGATGTGAAGAACATTAGTAATCCCTGCCCTTCCAAACGGATAACCTGCTGTAACAACAATATGCTCACCTGATACAGCCAAACCTGAGATACGCGCAAACCCACGAGATACAGTTTCGATATTATCAAAACTCTCAAATACTTTTTTATCAATAAAAGTTTTTACACCCCAAACAAGATTAAGCCGCCGTGCAATTTCTTCGCTAGGAGTGATGGACATAATCGGTAAACGTGGACGTTCTTGCGCCATCAAAAGAGTAGTTGCACCAGAAACTGAAAAGGTTGCAATACACGCAACTTTGTTCATCGTGCGCACAACCTCACTGGCTGCGTGAGTAATCGCGTGCGATTCGTTATTGTAAATAGCTGTTTCACCAAAATGATGTACACTCTCAAAATATTTCGGATCTGCCTCAACATTTTCAATAACACCACGCATTGTTTTAACCGTTTCAACTGGATAGTTTCCTGCAGCCGTTTCAGCCGAAAGCATCACGACATCACAACCATCATAAACCGCCGTTGCCACATCCGAAACTTCGGCTCTGGTCGGCATCGGTGCGGAAATCATTGATTCAAGCATTTGTGTAGCTACAATTACTGGCTTACCATATTGACGGCACTTCGCCTCAATACGTTTTTGCAACACCGGTACCGTCACAATCGGACATTCCACCCCTAAGTCGCCACGTGCCACCATCACCATATCTGAGGCTTTAACAATAGCATCCAACTCATCTAATACCTGCGGCTTTTCAAGTTTAGAGATAATCCACGCTTTTTTACCAATAATCTTACGAGCCTCTTTAATATCAGATGCGCGCTGCACAAAAGACAAACAGACACAATCAGCCCCAAGCTTAAGAGCAAAATCTAAGTCATCCAAATCTTTCGGCGTCAACGGAGAAATGTTTAACGAAGAATTCGGTAAATTAACTCCCTTATGACCAGAAATCACCCCTCCTACCTCTACTTCAGTAAGAGCAAAATTTTCATCACACGCTAACACGCGCAAGATAATATTACCGTCATTCACAAGCAATTTATCGCCAACTTTCAAAGCCTCAAAAATTTCTTTATGTGGCAACATAACGCGATTTGCATCGCCATCTTCTTGTTTCATATCAAGCGTAAACTTTTGCCCAACCTGAAGAGTAACTTTCCCTTCCTTAAACAATCCGATTCTCAGTTTCGGTCCCTGCAAATCAGCAACAATTGTTGTATGAACATTTTTTCTCTTAGCAACAGCCCGCACTGTTTCATACGTTTTCTGATGCTCTTCGTGTGTTCCGTGACTAAAATTAAGTCTAAACCCATCAACGCCAGCCTCAATCAAACTCTCAATTTTATCTTCACTGTTTGAAGCCGGACCCAATGTTGCTAATATTTTCGTGCGCGTATTGCTTGGCATAATATTTCTCCAAAAGTTACAAATCATATTTTCGCTTCCTAACCTATATAACAGAAATGTTTAACAACTTATTATCTTTATGCTGCCGATAATTATTTCTTGTCAAAAAAAAATATCTTTGTTAAAGTACCGCCTGAAATGATTCTGTAATAGTAATGTAAAGGGAGATACAATATGTCAGAAAATGAAGTTGGCGGCATCGACAGCACCAGATTAAATTCTTTGATTGAACGCATTGAACGCTTAGAAGAAGAAAAGAAAGGTATTTCTTCAGATATCCGCGATATATATGCTGAAGCTAAAGGGGTTGGTTTTGATGTTAAGATTATGAAAACTATCATCAAATTAAGAAAGATGAATCAGGCAGACCGTGACGAACAAGAATTTTTGCTTGATACATACCGCAAAGCGCTAAACGTTTAAAATTTCATATATAATTCATAAAGAGCTCCGGCAATTTGACCGAAGCTCTTTTTTTTATATGACTTATACCGAAACAACGCCCGATACCATCGCATATATAGCAAACAACGCTGCCACCACGAGAACACCCGCTGCAAAACGTTCACCTGCCGTAAATGCCGGTTCATTCGGAGCACTCTGACGTCTAGCATAGATAAACACTGGAATACCAACCGCCATAAATATAAGTGCCATCAAAAGATAATTAAGCCCAGCAGCATAAATCAACCACAATGCATACAAAGATCCAAAAACAGCTGAAAACAATGCCGCACTACGATGAATATAAAAATTTGCTGGATATTCGTGATCTTCACAAAGCTTCCACAAATACATAGCACTCGCAAAATATGCCGGTAAAACCATTACGCTCGTAATACTAAGCATTGTATTCCACGCATTACCCGAAAAATATACCATCAGCATAAATATCTGCATCAAAAAGCTTGTCACATATAACGATACAGAGGGTGCTTTTGCGGCATTTTCTTTTGTAAATTCTCGCGGAAAAGTTCCGTTTTCTGCTGCTGCCTGAGGAATTTGTGCTGTGACCATTGTCCAAGCTAACCAACTAGTTAAAACAGAAATGAGCAAGCCAATGTTCATAATATACGCCCCCCATTTACCAATAACAACCTCAAGCACTGCTGCAGTTGACGGATTCGGTAATCTCGCTAACTGCTCTTGAGTCATCAAGCCGTATGGCAAAACTGAAAGCAGCACATAAATCAACAAACAAGCCGAAAAACCAAGTAGTGTTGCCGTCCCCACAGATTTCGGATTCTTAGCGTGCTTAGACATTACAACCGCACCTTCAATACCGATAAATGCCCACAGAGTAACAAGCATCGTTCCCTCAATCTGTTTAGTTAAACCACCGAGATTATGCTCACGTTCACCCCAAAAATCAAACGAAAATCTATCTGCGTGAAAATAAATCAACGTTATCACAATAAAAAACAACAACGGAACAATCTTTGCCACCGTACCAATAAGGTTGACAATCGTTGCCTGTTTAATTCCTTTAAGCACCAGAGCATTAAAACCCCAGATTAAGAGTGAACCACCAATAATAGAATACAAATTATTTCCCCCCACAAAATATGGTGGAAAGAAATAATTTAACGCATCCATTGTAATCACTGCATAGCCGACATTACCACATATCTGACACAGCCAATATGACCACCCGATAGTAAACCCGACATATCGTCCAAAACCAGCACGGCTATACATATAAATACCAGCGGTCAAATCAGGCTTAACCACTGATAAAATGCGAAATGTATTTGCTAAAAAATACACTCCAATACCAGTAATAAGCCACGCCAATATTACCGCTCCTACAGAAGCACCCGCCGCCATATTTTGCGGTAGACTGTAAATACCGCCACCAATCATCGAGCTAACAACCACACCCGCCAGTGCCATAACGCCTAATTTACCTCTATCAGCATCAGCTGCTGCTGTCGAAGTGGTCGTCGATGTTATCTCTACTTTCTTTTGTTTTGCCATTATTTTTATCCTCTAACTAAACTTGATTTCACCTTTTTAGTTAAAAGCCGATTTATACTTTGGCTGCTGGAGCGTGTTCAAAGTTCAAAAAGCCAAGCATCGTCAAACAATAGCCAAATTGTTGTTCTATATTCAAATAATTGTGATACAATTGAAATTCACTATGTTTTTCAACACCACGAATTTCAAGCTCGTGATTAAGCGATTTATTGAGCCACATCTCAGCGTGCCCTTTTGCAATTTCATCATCAATTTGCGTATCAAAATACTCAACATATTCTGCCGCCCAACCACCGATGAGCTCACCATTTTTATCTTTTCCCCAGCAAATACCCAAACCTGTTGCAATAGCCTTGTGGTCATCACGACTCGCACCATTGCCAGCCATAATCACTTCCAAAACAGCACCGTGTTTGAACTGATCAACAACTTTATCTACTGGAACAATATTTCCGAAAACTTCCTTCGGCAACACTGATGTATATGGCACAACATTAAAATTTTCAACTTTAGCCTGTAAAAGAGCTGAATCATAGCAAAATGTTTCAAACGGTTGTGGTGGAATACCCTCATTGGCTTGCCCAACACCACCGGTTATAAATGCTAAAGTTGGAAATCTAACACCTTCTGTCATTTTCTTCTCCTATAAAAATTGATATTTAAACAGGAGATAAAATAACCTTTAATTGACGTTTTTAAATATCTAGCCACCTAAATTAGCCGTTTGGCTATATTCAAATATTGCTCTGGTGATAAATCTTCCGCCCGCAAAGTCGGCTCAATACCTAATGCTTCCAAATGCGCTAATATTCCGCCAATACCTTTCAAGCTCTGACGAATCATCTTACGACGTTGCCCAAATGCCGCTCCAGTCAAAAGCTCAACCTTTGCCAACAAATCTGGTGAAACAACTGCTGTTTTAGGCTTAAATAACAACACCGAAGACCATATTTTCGGCGCTGGCACAAAACAAGATGGCGGCAAATCAAATAAACGAATAACATCACATTGCAACTGTGCCATAACAGACAACCGCCCATAATCTTTCGTCCCTGTTTCTGCTAAAATTCTATCTGCTACTTCTTTCTGAAACATCAAGGTAAGGCTTTTAAATTGCTCGATTTTCTCAAGCCATTTTGTCAATAACACCACCGAAATATTATACGGCAAATTACTGATAATATGATATTTCCCCTCGTTTTCGGCTTTAGCCTTCCAATTAAACTTCAACGCATCACCAGAGCAAATTTCAAGCTGAGAGTAACACCTTTTAATCTCTTCTAAAATCTCCAAACAGCGTTCATCCATCTCAATCACCGTTAATTTCTCAGGTGTCTGTCGCAACACTGCTTGTGTCAATCCTCCTGGTCCGGGACCAACCTCAACAAAACACTCTGTCGCCAATGTTTCAAGCCCTTGAGCTTGCATTGATAGCCGTACAATTTTATCAGTGATATTACCATCTAGCAAAAAATTTTGCCCTAAAGCCTTTTTTGCCATCAAACCATATTTCTCAACAAACTCTTTTGTCGTTAACGGTTGCATTTATCCATCCCTAAAATTTCTTTTCAACCACCGCCCGATTACGCAAATCACGAATATATTTATTCGCCAGCTCATCAGTTTTACGATTTTCAATAAACTTGCGCACATCTTCATTGTTTGGTATTTTCTGTTCATTCTTCTTCGGATCATACACTCTATCCATTTTAAAGATATAATAATCTGCCCGATATGGAACTGCTGTTGAAACCTGCCCTTCTTTTAACCCACGCACTACTTTATCTAATGGCGCAGCTAATTGTCCAGCAGCCACCCATCCAAGTTTCCCCCCAGAAGGCGCACTGGCCGACTGCGAAAACTGTGCCGCATAAAGTTCAAACCGCGGATCATTACGTAAAATCTCCACCAATTCATCAATATGTTCTGCATCTTTTTTCTTAATCACAATCTCAGAAACCATATACTTTGGTGTATTCATATCTTTTTTAATGCGCTCTAATTCTGCCTGTACTTCGCGTTCAGAAACCGCAATATTTGCCCCTTGACGACGGTTTATAAGCTTATTCCACACCAAATTAGCCTTAATCTGATTCAAAAACACATTTTGACTTACTTGATATTGTTTCAACACCGTCGCAAATTTACCAGCCGGAACACCATTAGACTTCTCAAAATTACGATATGCCTCTTTAATTTCTTTCTCCGAAACACTAACGCCTTGCTTTTCAGCTTCTTGTAATTTAACTTTTTCATCAACCGTATTCTGCAACACCTTTTCTGATACCATTTTTTTATTTTTAGCGTTAATGTTAATACCTGTCGTCAAAGCAAATAAATTTGCTCTCTCCTGCAAATCTTTATTGGAAATCATTTCACCGTTAATAGTTGCCACAATTTTGAGCCCGCTACCAAACAGATTATAAGGACGAAAAACAGCTTGCTCCTGTCTTAGTTTAGATTCTCTTTCAGCCTCCGCTTTAGCTTCTGCTTCCGCCTGCGCACGCAAATACGCCTCATCTTCCGCACGGTTATTGCGTCGAAACATAATAGACTTTGAACCAGCCCCTCTCAGTTCCTTATCTAAATTGGAAACATCAATATCCGCTGCCCACACATTAAACGTCACAAACATAAGTCCTATAGCACTTATTTTTTTCATCATATCAATTCTCCTATCTAATCAGAACCAAAGCCGCCTAACGTCTTAAAGAAAAAAGTGACGCCAAACTCATAATCATTATCCATCGTCGGATCATCATAATTATATCGTTTAGCCACAAAAGCCAAGCGTAGACACTCATCTTCGTATGTCAAATGCCCACCGTGCTCCAGCGAGCCTCCGTGGTTAGTCAAATCTATACGATCATAAATCCCCGCTGACCAATCCTTTGTCAATTTTGCATTTGCAGAGATATACAACTCTTTACGCTCATTTGTCATATAATATGAATTTTGATTCGGTTGCAGATAAATATATGACGTATAAACATTAAAAATATCTGTTCCCACACGTGCACCCAATTCACTATATTTGAGTTCAAAATCATCTTTATCTAATCGGTAACGATAATTCAAATCCAAATATTTATGAGGACTAGCATATACACGTCCAACATAATCTGAAAGTCGCTCATCTTCATCTACCGCTCGCATAAAAGTACTCTCGTCTGAAAGCTGATACGTCTGCGCAATAAAGGCTGATGTCCGCCCCATAATATTACCGTACGAGCTCCAGTTCAAACCATAGCTAATACGACTACCATCATCATTACGGTCATACCCAGCATACCGATCAAGACTCAAAATATTCGCATCATCAAATTCTGCATCAGCACTATCTGCATTTGGAATTTTCTCAACATCATTTTTATTATCTGGTGCAAATGCTGCCACAATAACCGGCTCTAAAATCTGCCGTGTTGTATCTGTCGCCCGCACAAAAGGCAAACGCCATTCTACTCCAACCTGTGGAAATACCCGCGCTAATGTACCATCATATTCTTTATTGGGTAAATATCTATAATCATCAATATAGTAAACATCAGATTTCACCGACGCTACAAATTTATACTGCTCACCATACGGACTAGTATAAGGCAATTCCCACGAGTTAATCATTGAGAGCCTTTGCGATTCTTCATCATTCTCACGATAAACCGATGCCGTACTAATATTTGTCTTAAAATAAGAACCATATTTACTCGGATTACTTATATTTTCATACTCAATAAACGGCGCAACCGTTGGCATATTTTTCATTCGGTCACGATACTCTGCATCATTGCGTTCTTTAAGATTATAACTAGTCAGCGTATAATAATATCCCTCAATAGAGGCATAATCCCGCCCTTTGAAACGCTCAAATGCTAAACGCGATGTCAACCACGCATCATCCCGATACGGCAAACTTAAATCTTTTAAATAAAACACATCTGAAGCATAATTAAAATCAAGATTTGCAACCCACAAATCATTTAGTTCATATCGTGCATCCAAAAATAAATTACCACGATGAGAAGGGCGATTAAACTTTTTACGTTTCGAATTGTTATAATCCTTGCCATTATCTTCAAGATAAGTTCCCTCTGCCTTAATATGCCCATTATACACATATTGCCGATATTGACCACCCAACACCACACCTCTGTCCGTAGTGAAATATGGTGACAAAATCACATCAGTATGATCAGAAACATCCCAAAAATATGTCGGTTGCAAATATTGCCCCAAATAAGACGAACTTCCCATAGAAGTCATCAAAAAGCCTGAACGACGTTTAACCTCAGGAGCCGGATGACTCAAAAACGGCAAATATAACACAGGAACATCTTTAATACGCAATACCGCATCATTATAGTTAATATTCTGCCCCTCTGCATCATAGTTCACCTTGCGTGCATCAATCCGCCACAACGGCGATTTCCCCTCACACATATCGCACGCCGTATATGAAGCATTACGCATCTGCTTATTATCATTCGCTTTTTTTACAAATGTATCCGCCCAAATCCGCGATTCATCACGCATAAGTACTTTAACTTTGTTAACTTCCGCCCTACTCATCTTGTCCGCCAGTCTAATCTCATCCGTATAGAGCACACTGCCGTCCGCCTCAGTTAAAACTACATTTCCTCTTGCCACAATAACATCTTTATGTTGTTCATACCACAACTTATCCGCTTTCAGCTCCATCTGCCCACGGGTCACAATCACATTTCCTTTAGCTAAAATAACCCCGCTTTCTTCATTTGTTTCAAGCTCATCAGCCGAAAAATAAATTTCAACATCTTCTTCCTTTTGCGGTTTTTTATCCAATGTCGGCATAATATCCGTCATATTTCCAGGGGTAAACTCCGCTTTTGGTGTTTTGATTGTATCTTTGCGCACAATCGCACCGGCATACGGTTCATTTGCCGCATTACTCATCGGCATCGCCATCAGCAATACCGCTAAAACAACATAAGGATTAAACTTCATCAGGTACCTCCTTTACCCGTTTTTTATGAAAGACCGGCGTTTTGTATAAAAGCCCTCCACAGATAATAAGAGGCAAAAAGCAGTTAGCATACATTAAAAAGATAATCCACTCATATTTGCGTGCCATATTTGCCAAAGTCATATCTAACACTTGCACCAATATCATCGCTAAAATAGAAATAGTAATCACTTTACCCTGTCCGCGACGATTAAAATTTGCAATCAACAACCCTGTACAAGCAAGTAAGGCAAAAATCAAATTATAAAACGGAGTTAAAATACGTCGATGCGCCTCTGCTTTTAAACGCCGCGCTTCTTTAGGTGCTAATTTAGGATTTTTTGCTTCTTCTAATAATTCGCTAATGCTCTTCTCCCGCACACCTTTATCCTTTTTTCGGGCTTTCGAAACATCTCCAAAATCCACCACATAATCATCAAATGTCATTGAAGAAAACTGCCCATTTTTACGGTTCATCGTCTGTCTTGTGCCATTTTTCAATAAAATTTTCGGACCTGTTTCTGTATATTCTAACATACCACTTTCAGCCACAGTCACCACTTTTTCAGTTGGTTTCTTGCTATCACTCACAAGTATTCCCTTAACCGTTCCATCGTCCAAAAACTTATCAATAAAAATTGTCATATTCCCTTTAAAAGAGGTAAACATTCCTTCCCGCAACATCATCTTGGTAAAGCTATTTTTAACCTCAAATTCCAATTCGCGAAATTTATTTTCAGCAACAGGCACCCCTACATTAAGCACAAACACATTAAACAGCGCCATCACAATTCCCACAAAAATAGCCGCCCGTGCAATTACCACTGAGCTAATCCCAACTGCTTTCATCACAATCAGTTCACTATCCGTAATCAAACGATTATACACAAACATCACCGCCACAAACAGCGCAATCGGAGACAATATACCAAAAACTCGTGGCATCAAAAGAGAAGTCATCTCCACAAACAAATACACCGGCAACCCTTTATTTGTCACCATCTCTACAAACTTCAGCGACTGCGTTAACCACAACATAGACATCAACGACAACGCCACCAGCAAAAAACCGGTCATAATCTGTTTGATTATATAAATATCTAATTTTTTCATAAATCTAAAGTTATCTTATTAAAACTTAAATTTCAAACTTTATTTTTAGAATCACTCCGTTTAAAATTCATTAAGAAAATCATTTAAATTAAAATATTTAGTATGTAAACAAAAAGCACCCCATTCAGGAGTGCCTTATTTGTTTATTCTGTCAGCTCAATCACGTCCAGCGCATAACCTTCGGGCTTATCCCGCATTCGAGCATAAACCAAATTCCGTTTAGCTTCATCCGGATTATCCACTAATTCTAACACCACACGTTTATGAAAATAACGCAACATCATCCCCATCAGTCCCCAACACACTTTTTCACGCCCCAGTTCAACTTTAGCAATATCTTTTGCCCGCAAGCCACATTCTTGAGCAATATCACGATATGATAACCCGCACTTTAGCCGCTCTGCCTTAAGCAATCCAGAAAGCTTAACTTTTAACGTTCGGTTTATATACGCCCCGATGTCTTTATCTTTTTTAATTTCTTGTGTGTTTTCCATAATTTTAAACTCCAATTTAATCTAATTAAAACAAAACTGGCACTGAAAGCTACCACCTAAAACTCCGAGCGTAGCGGTACAAATCATCAACAAACCGCAGCCAAACTCGTTGCAGGTGGCGCTGCCACAGCGCCAGGGAGTTCAACAATCACCTAATTATGACTCTTATGGCCTTCAATATATAGCCATAAGCTCCCTGACTAAGCAAGGAATTTTCAATTAGGAGAGCCGTTGAAAGCCCTATCTGCATCTCTGCCGACACCCATACTATAAAAGAATAAATGTAAAAGTAAAGTTAAATTTTTTACAGCTTCTCTCCCGTCATTGCGAGGAGCGTTAGCGACGTGGCAATCCATAAACCACTAAAGCCCGCTCGTTAAAAATCACACCAACCCCACACCGCAACCCTAATCGTTGCAGGTGGCGCTGCCACCACTACGTTCAGAGCGATGACATATTAAAAGAAACTTGCTGTTCCCCGTCATCCCTCGGCTGTGAAACAGCCGTCAAGGGATCTCCCGCTCCAAGCGTACACCATCCTCACCCACTGGATTGCCACGGGCTAAAGCCCTCGCAATGACGTATAAAAAAGCGAGCCACATCTCCCATAGCTCGCCCATTAAAAACGGCATTATCTCCACACTGCAGTCCAAATCAAGCAGGTGCGGCTCGCACTTATCGCGTAACTCGTTGTGCGAGAAAGTGCTGTGCTATCGTTGAATGTCCTGCTAGGGAGGGGAGCGTACAAAGAGGTACGTGACCCGACCGACGTCAGGCTTCCATTCGGCGATATGACAGTACTTTATCGCGCAACAATAACCATCGCTTCACGAAGAATACGATCGTGTATGGTATACCCTGCTTGAAGCTCAGCTAAAATCGTTCCTGTTTCAGCTTTTTTATCTTCAACTTCCTGTACTACTCGCTCGAAATTCGGATCAAATTTTTGCCCTATATGATTAAAACGTTTAATACCAAATTTTTCAAAAACTTTCTTTAATTCATTCTGAGTAAGTTCAACCCCGCGCAAAAGTTCTGCACAAGAATCCTTATTACCAGACATAGCCGCAATAGCACGCTCCATATTATCAGCCACCCCAAGAAGCTCTTTAGCAAAAGATGACACAGCAAATTTAATAGTCTTCTCTGTTTCCGCTACTGTGCGTTTTTTCATATTATCCATTTCAGCATAAAGACGGATGTAATCATTTTTTAATTTATTATAATCCTCTTCCAGCTTTCCGCAATTTTCCTGCGATTCCACTGCATCGTGTTCATCAGGAGCAAGCCCTTCTTCTTCACTTAAAACTTCTTCTTCCGGCAATTCTTCTTCTAATTTTTCATTCTCAAAATTCATTTTACCCTCTACATAAATTTATCTGATGACATAGATTTAGGGATTAAAAACGATTAAGTCAAGCATTGTAGCCAATTTACGCAAAAATAAGCAAAATTTTATCACTTAAGCAAATGATGACGGTGATAAGGTCCCCAGATATCATATGCCAACCGAGCCATCGCTGCCCCACTCAAAAAATATATCATATTTTGCACATCATTATGAGTATAGTTAAAATCATTTTCATAAGCCTTTGCTCGTTGCCAAGCTAAATATTTCGGCAATGAAGACGTTACCACCGGTGAAGAAGTTTCAATACGATAATCATACCATAATGGGGCTGTTTTCACCTCTTGAACTACCGCATTCTCAACTACATACGCCTCTGGCGGCGTGGTTATCATCTCCAAATAACTATTGGCAATAGCCGAATTCGTACCAACAACTATCCCCACAATAAACAGTAACAAACGTTTCATATCATCTCCAACGCCTATGATGAGGTCTCCCCCAATGTCTACGTGGACGGTGATGATGGTGAAAACCATTGTAAATCAACCCACCCACAACAGCCGTTGTTACGCCTGCAGCAAGCGCCGCATTTGTTACACCGCTATCATAATAATAGCTATTTTGTACAACCGGAGATTCGCGAACCACTGTCATCTGAGGTACAACAACTGTATTGGCTACCGGCGCAGTAGCTGTTGTGGAAACTGTAGTCGTCGCCACAGGTGTATCAAATGTAGATGGTACCGTAAACATCTGTTTAACAACTCGCCCCTCATTATCAATAACGACAATCGCCTCTGCTTTTGCCTGTGCCATAAATCCCCAAAACACAATTAACACCAAAACTATTTTTTTCATTTTTACCTCATTATTGAATTAACATACATACTAATATGTATAATTAAATTTATTTTGCAAGAACTTTTTTCTGAAATATACACTTTTTTTCAATTTACAAACATCTAAAACTCTTTTCATTAAAGATATATTTGCATAAATTTTTCCAGCTATTTCTTCTATTCTAATCAATCATCCCCTACCACCAAAGCCTCTCTTTTGCCCAAACAACATTTTGACATCCGAAGTAAAAACTCCCCATACAAAAAAACACTCCATAGCAAAATATGGAGTGATTAAAAATCTTAAATATCATTGATAATTAGGCGCTTAAGTTTTCCTTTTTAACGTTTGCCATAAGCACACCAAGCACTCTGTCAACCGTAGCCTTCAAATCTTTACGCTCAACAACAATATCAACCATACCGTGCTCTTTCAGATATTCCGCAGTTTGAAAACCTTCAGGCAATTTTTCACGAATAGTCTGCTCAATCACACGCTTACCTGCAAAACCAATCATCGCACCACGCTCGGCAATATGAATATCACCAATCATCGCAAAAGATGCTGAAACCCCACCAGTCGTCGGGTCTGAAAAAATGGAAATATAAGGCAGCCCCTTCTCTTTCAAGCGGTTAATTGCAGCAGTTGTACGTGCCATCTGCATCAAAGAAAGCATCCCCTCTTGCATTCTTGCCCCACCAGAAGCTGAAACAATAATCAGTGGACAATCGTGCTCATATGCATACTCAGCCGCGGAAACGATTCCTTCGCCAACTGCCGTTCCCATTGAACCGCCCATAAATGAAAAATCCATAGCAGCAATAACGGCATCCACACCACTAACTTTACCAACACCAACTTTAATTGCATCATTATTACCACTTTTTTTACGGTAAACTTTAAGTCTGTCAGTATAACGTTGTGTATCTTTAAACTTCAACGGATCTTCTTTAACAGCTGGCAAAGACAATGTCATATAAATACCATCATCAAACAGCTGTTTTAAACGTTTGTCGACATATAACCGAAGATGATGTCCACACTTAGTGCAAACATAAAGCGACTGTTTCAGTTCTTTTGAAAACAGCATCTGCCCACACTCAGGACACTTTACCCACAAATCATCAGAAATTTCTTTCGGCGTGGTTTTTTTAATTTTTGGTCTGACAATATCCGTTAACCAGTTCATTTAAGTACCTCACTTTTTTATTATTTATCTTCAATCGAGGGTTTCGAAAACCACCCTTTAATTTTTTTATTTAACGAAAAACCGCTTTTATGAGTATCCGCCTCTTCTTGTAAGGACGCTACCTGTTGATTCAATTTTTCGTGTTCCTGATTTAACTTTTCGTGTTCTTTAGAGAGAACTTTGTTTTCCTTTTTCTGTCTGCGCAAGGTTGCTCTAAGCGGTGCATACGCAGACCACGCCGCAATACGCCCACACAAATAACCAATACAAAACAGCACAAAATAAACCACACTCGTCCCAACCGCCTGAACTGGAACCCATTCCATATCTGTTAACGGCCATAAGGGAACAATCTCGTTATTTTGTACCAAAAACATAACAAAAAACATCAAAAGCGGAAGTGCAATCAACCATTTTAAAAGCCACATATCCGTCTCCTAAAAAAACAATTTCAAACTTAGTTTTCGTTTAACTTCTCGTGCAGTTCTTTACCAACTCTGAAATGCACAATATTGCGATCACCAATTTTCACCTTATCACCGGTTCTTGGGTTTTGTGCGATTCTTGGTGCACGCTTATGAATAGAGAAAACGCCAAATCCGCGAAACTCTACTCTGTCACCTTTTGCCAAAGCAGCGGTAATGCTTGAAAAAATAACATTAACGATTCTCTCAATCTCACTCATCATAAGATTTGGATTCTTTTTAGCAACGCTTTCTATTAACTCAGATCTAGTCACGATATACCTCTTTCAATAAAACAACATTATTCGCTTGGAAGTTAGCATCAAATTTATAACATAGCTATAAATTTTTACTTATTTTACACAAGCGTCTGCTCCTCTTATATACAGCGGCTTGGGAAAATCAAGGCTTTTCTCAAAATATTTTTGCTTTGCAACTTCAAAAAGAGCACAAACCTCAATCATTTCCACCAATTCCACCTGTTTAATCTGCAATCCGCAAGATACCGAAAGCAAACGCTCCACACCATCACCAATAAAGCTGGTCTGGTGATTCTTTAATTTTTTAACAATTTCTTCTCTGGTTAAAGCAGCTGGTTCAGTTAATTTACGCAAATTATTATCAAACAGCTGAAAATAAAAATCTTCTCGTTTAGTTTCAATCACCACCGCATTATAAACTGCCCGATCTTTTTCTTTGAGCATTCGAGCGTATGCTTCAAAAGCTGAAACACCTGTCAGTTTAAGCTGTGGCGCCCCAATTCCTAAACCACGGGCAAATGCAAGTCCAGCACGTACCCCTGTAAACGACCCAGGACCAGTACACGCCCCCAGAAGACCAACCGCACCAAAATCAATCCCCGCATCGCAAAGCAATTGCTGTACACCAACCGCCAACTCCTCAGCCTGCCCAAATTCCATTGTTTTTTCTATTTTCTGCACCAACACATCATCTTGATATAACCCAATCGCCACACCAAAACCTGTTGTATCAAAAACCAGTGTCCACATCCTTGTTCACTCTTTCAATTTTTAATTTGCCATCACAAGACTTATGCCTTACATTGGCTATATACCAAAATAAATAAACAAACAACCCTTATTTTTCGGCTTTTGAAAGAAAACTCAATGACAATAGAAACCATCACGGTCTTTTTATATGTATGGCTAACCATAAGCCTTGTGTTTCCGATGCTCGCAATCTGGTTGATTATGCGCACCAAACGTTGTAAACGCGAGCTTGAAAAGCAAAATCTTGCCAACAAATATTATGAAGAAATGCTTTACGCCTCTAAAGACGGCTATCTCACTTATTCATATTATAAAAATAAGGAATATCAATATTGCTCCCGTCGTCTTGCCACACTATTAAACCTCAAAAATGGAGAAAATAGTACGTTAAGCGAAGTACTAAGCATTTTTGAACGTGTTGATGCCGAAAAGATTAACGCTTTTTTCATCGGCTTAAAACGTAATGGTTTGAGCTTTGAAACCATCGTCAAAACTAAAAACAAAAAAACCTTCACCATCACCGGCACACGTATCAATTCTGCCGATTCGGAAATAAACAGCAATTGCTTATGGTTCCGAGATATTACCAAAACCACAAACTTTATTGATACAGTTACTGAAGAAGCATATGCTTGCCGCTTACAATTGGAAGATTATCGAATTTTAATTGATAACATCCCTAGCCCCATATGGCTGCGTAATGAAAATTTGGACATTACCCTCCTAAACCGCCCATACCTAAAACTCTTAGGATTAAAAGATTTTAAAGATATAACCCCTAATAACATCGCATTGCACGATTTAGGAAATACGACCAATCTGCTAGAATTAGCAAAAAATGCCAAAGATTCGAACACAGCCCAGAAAAAACAAATAAATATTTTGGCAGATGGTGACCTCAAAAAATATGAAATCACCGAAGCCCCTCATTATGATGCCACCCTAAAAACCACTCGCACAGTCGGTTCTTTGGTTGATATCACAGGTTTTGACGAAGCAAAACGCAGTTATCAAGTTCACCTCGATTCGCATCTTGATATTTTAAGCTCTTTAGATACTGCTTTCTGTATTATTAACACTAAACACATCTTTACTTTTGGGAATGCCGCTTTTCTCAAGCTCTGGAACTTACCGACAAATTTTATTGATAATTCGCCGCACTACAATTTGTTCCTTGATACTATTAGAGAAAAGAAAACACTCCCCGAAGTTTCAGATTTTAAAGCTTATAAAGAAGAAGAAAATAAAGCATTTGATGCACTTACCGAACAACGTGAAGATTTACTCTATATCCCTGATGGCAGAACTTTCCGCCGTATTCGCGCACCACATCCAGACGGTACGTTAATTGCTTATGAAGATATTTCCGAACGCCTAGCAGATGCTCGTCGCTTAAGCGACCTCATTTCTGTTCAGCAGGGAATTTTAGATAATATCAGCGATTCGGTTGTAATTTTTTCTCCTACGCTTAAATTAAAAACCTACAACATAATGTTCCTCAAGATGTGGGAGCTAAGCCCAGATACTCTGGAAACCGCGCTCTACCTACGTGACCTGTTGAACCTACAAAAACAACGTCTGCCAGAGATTGAAAATTGGCAAACATTCCGCGAAGATATGCTCAAACATATTACCGCCTGCACGCCATTTACTCTTAAACTCAAAAACAAACAGAAAATCAATGTCACACCAATCGTCTTACCGGATACGTCTTTAATGATAACCTACCGTAAACAATAAATATCTTGCATCATCGCAAAACACACGTCATAATATCGCTATAGGAGAAAAAAATGACCGAGAAAAAAAATACCCCAAAGCGCAAAATTATCGACTGGAACAAAAAATCCGGTGATGATGCCAGTCGTATCAGCAAAAGAATGCAACAGCGTGAAGAATTAGCAGACAGCGCCACCATCACAAATGACGCCACAAAAAAAAATCCCCCACGCGCAACGGGGCTTCCTTTGCTTCGCTTACGTCAAAAAATAAAAGAAGTTTATGACGAAGAAGAGGAGGAAGAAGACACACCATTATTTAATATCAACTTATTAGGAGAAGAGGAAGAGACAAAAAACTCTAAGCAAATAGAAAACTTAACTCACATCACCAAACAGCAAGAATTAACCGGCAGATTAAATGTAATAATGAGTACAGCACTCGTTGCTGAAGAGGCGGGGCTCCCCTCAAAAATGACTACCCAAGATAATCGTTTAGCAGATTCGCCCGAGCAAAGCCTCAAACAGATACGTCGTCAAACAATGCATCAAAAAGTAGAAAAGCCACTAGGGCTACAAGGAGAATTACCCGAAAAAAACTTAAAAAAATCAATCAAAGGCATCAAAAAAGCCCAAAAAACGTTACCCGATAATGCATTACAAGATTATCCTGCTGATAAGTTAGACGAATTTATAGAGCTTGATAAAGAAGATATGGCTAAGCTTATTCTCAAAAAATCCGGCAGACGTGGTCCCAAAAAGAAATTATCCGAAATCGCTAAAGGCTTAAATCAATTTAAAAATATAGATTCCCCAGAAACTAACGATAAAGAAAATGCTTGAGAATAACAATCACAATTGACACTTATAAATCTTTGTGATATTCTTATCTGTATTGATAATTTGCAAAGTAAAGGCTTTGGTTATGGAAAATCAGTATTATACTCTCATTGAAAAGCAAGATTTTTACGAAATCATTGAAAATAAATTTGGTGAACTTGCCTTGTTTATAGATGTCCGCAAGGGTGAACCACACGCGCCCGCCATAGAATTTGATGGTAAAAACACCGCCATCTTAAAACGAGATACAAACTTAGCAGTTAAGTTAGAAGGAATTAACTCTGAAACTGCCTCAGTTTTAGCCGAGGCAGAATTTATAATGGTGGTTGAACTCAAAGGTGAAACTGTTGAACGTGTTTACGGTGTTCCTGTTGAAACCGTTGAAGAATTTTCCTTTAAAGGACGTCCTACCCGAGCTGACGAACTGGAAAGAATTAAAAGTAAAAAAGAAATTATTGCCGCCTTTGGTGCCGTAAAAATTTGGAAAAGTGGAGATAAATAATGATAGGAATTGTGATAGTAACTCACGGTCAGCTTGCTGATGAATTTCTTTATGCAATGCAACACGTTGTCGGACACCAAGAACAAATTGCCACCGCTTGCATTGGTCCAAATGATGATATGAACGAAAAAAGAGAGGATATCCTCACCAAAGTAAATACCGTAGACAGTGGTGATGGTGTCATTGTTTTAACAGATATGTTTGGTGGCACCCCGTCTAACCTTGCCATTTCAATTATGGATAAAGCAAACATTGAAGTTATTGCAGGCGTAAACTTACCAATGCTCGTCAAGCTAAACACACTTCGCAAGGAAAAAAATCTCAAAGATGCCGTTAGCGGAGCAAAAGACGCTGGCATTAAATACATCACAATCGCATCAGAACTTTTAGGAAAATAAAATGAGTGATAAAATCAGCACTGAGTTAGAAATTATCAACGAACGTGGTTTGCACGCCCGTGCCGCCGCAAATTTTGTTAAAACCATTGAAAATCTGGATGCAGAAGTTGAGGTTGAGCGCTTGGGTCAATGCGTAGGTGGTTGTTCCATTATGGGGCTGATGATGTTAGCCGCCGGAAAAGGCACCACTATTAAAGTTTCGGCAAGCGGTAATGAGGCAGAAAAAGCCATTAAAGCACTAACAGATTTAATCAATAACAAATTCGGCGAGGAAAAATGAGCGGCACCCCTGCCCCCCGTAATAAAACCATTGTCTTAAACGAAGAGGAAATTAACGAATATTCCTCTCGTGCAATAACACTCAAAAAAAAGACAGGCTTAAAAGATATTATTGATAGAACAATATGGCAAGATACTTTTGAAGCCCTAAAATTCCTCCCAGCAAATTTTGCCGATCTCGTGGTAGTTGACCCACCATATAATCTCACCAAAAAATTCGGCACTAAAGAATTCAAGTCGATGGACTGGAACGAATACAAACGCTGGATGGATAAATGGTTAGCGGAAGTGTTTATTTCGTTAAAGCCAAACGGTAGTTTGTATATTTGTTCAGACTGGAACACCTCTATTGCGATTCCTGAGATTGCCGGTAAATATTTCCTTTTAAAAAACCGTATCACGTGGGAGCGTGAAAAAGGTCGTAGTGCGGGTAATAACTGGAAAAATTGTATGGAAGATATTTGGTTTTTCACCAAGTCACCAGAATACACATTTAATCTAGATGCCGTCAAACTCAAACGCCCTGTTTTAGCACCTTATAAAGACGATAACGGCATTCCTAAAGATTGGCAAGAAGATGAAGAAACCGAAGGCGGTAAATTTCGCTTAACAGCTCCGTCAAACCTATGGACAGATATTTCGATTCCGTTTTGGTCAATGGCTGAAAATACCCCGCATCCCACCCAAAAACCTGAAAAGCTAATAGCGAAATTGATTTTGGCTTCCAGTAATGAAGGCGATATCGTATTTGACCCGTTCTTAGGCTCAGGCACAACATCAGTAACTGCCAAAAAACTCGGACGCCATTACATTGGGATTGAGCGTGAAAAAGAATACGTTGCTGTGGCAGAAAAACGCCTCGAACGCGCAGAAGTTGACAAAGCTATTCAAGGTTATGAAGACGGTGTTTTCAAACTCCGCCACGCTTAATCACTTTCCGAACACACGGTTCAGCACGTCCTAAAAAGTATATAGCTTTTTTTATCGTTTTCTAGCACCTACTGATAAAACAACTCTAACGCAAAACTTGACTGTGCACCTCGCACGACTACTACCACAAAATTTATCCATTTAAAACAAAATCCTCTTGAGTTTTAGAACTTTCCTACCTATATTAAATAAAGCGTTTACGAATAATATTACCATTAGGAAACAGAGATAAGATGAAACAAGGAAAAAGTATTTTATTATGGCTCGTAGCCTTCATTTTTTTGAGTTTAGCGCTCAATGGGTTTAACCCCGAAGCGCATAATAACACCTCTAATACCATTGCCTTTTCAGAGTTTATGGATAATGCGGAAGAAAACCGTATTGGCTCCGTCACAATCGTTGGTAATGACATCCAAGGTACTTATACCGATGGCTCGAAATTTCGCACTTACGCACCATTTGATCCCAATATGATTGAAAATTTGCGTAAGCTTGGCATTAAAATTGAAGCCCGCCCAATAGACACCTCTGAGAGCACCTTTTGGGGCATCTTAATTTCTTGGTTCCCAATGCTACTTTTAATTGGTGTCTGGATATTCTTTATGCGGCAAGCAAACTCCGGCAATAATAAAGCGATGAGTTTTGGTAAATCTCGTGCAAAGTTAATTGAAAATACCAAAAAAGTTACCTTTGCAGATGTCGCTGGTGCGGATGAAAGCAAACAAGAACTTGAAGAAATTATTGACTTCTTAAAAGACCCTATGAAATTCCAACGTTTAGGAGGCAAAATTCCAAGAGGCGTATTGCTTGTTGGACCTCCAGGAACAGGTAAAACTTTACTCGCTAAAGCTGTTGCTGGCGAAGCAAACGTACCATTTTTCTCAATCTCCGGTTCTGACTTTGTTGAAATGTTTGTCGGCGTGGGTGCTTCTCGTGTCCGTGATATGTTTGCCCAAGCAAAGAAAAACTCACCGTGTTTATTATTTATTGATGAGATTGACGCCGTTGGTCGCCACCGTGGTGCTGGTCTTGGCGGCGGCAATGATGAACGCGAGCAAACCTTAAACCAATTACTGGTTGAGATGGATGGTTTTGATGCCAATGAAAATGTCATCTTAATCGCCGCTACCAACCGACCTGACGTGTTAGACCCCGCTCTTTTACGCCCTGGACGTTTTGACCGTCAAGTGACCGTCGTTAATCCAGATGTCAAAGGACGTGAGGAAATCTTAAAAGTACACACCCGCAAAGTCCCTTTAGGCAAAGATGTAGATTTAAGTATTGTTGCCCGCGGCACACCTGGATTTTCTGGTGCAGATTTAGCAAACCTTGTGAATGAGGCAGCTTTACTCGCAGCGCGTAAAAATAAGCTCAAGGTAAGCTCAGTAGATTTTGACGCAGCCAAAGATAAAGTCTTGATGGGTAACGAGCGCAAGTCTATGGCAATGGACGAAAAAGAAAAAATGTTGACAGCATATCACGAAGCTGGACACGCAATATGTTCCTTAAACGTTAAAGACACAGACCCAATTCATAAAGCCACCATTATCCCACGTGGTCGTGCACTTGGAATGGTGCAGCAACTACCAGAAAAAGACAAATACTCTTATACCCGAGCACAGATGCTCTCTCGCCTAGCAATTATGATGGGTGGACGTGTCGCAGAAGAGTTAAAATTTGGCTACGATGCTGTTACCTCAGGTGCCTCTTCAGACATTAACGCCGCCACCAATCTGGCGCGCGCAATGGTTACTGAATGGGGAATGAGTGATGTTTTAGGACCGATTCGCTATTCGGAAAACTCTAACGAAGTCTTTTTAGGACGCTCTGTCACCCAAAATCAAAATATGAGTGAAGAAACCGCTCGTTTGGTAGATGCTGAGATTAAGCGTCTCGTAACTGATGGCTATGAAGAAGCAAAGAAGATTCTTCAAAAACATCGTAAAGACTGGGAAACATTAGCACAAGCACTCATTGAATATGAAACCTTAACCGGTGACGAAATCAAAGAGGTTATAGCAGGAAAAATCATTGATAAAAATAAAGACGCACCAGTGCCTGAAGAAAAACGTACTAAAGCGTCAATTCCTGAATTATAAAAGTGCAATACAATATGCAAAGCTCCGCATCACCAGATACGGAGCTTTTTTTCAACCATCGCCGTACATATGATAAACAATATAAGACAAAAAACAATAAACAGAAGACAAAGCACTCCCCATAAGCAAACACGATAATCTTCTTAACCAGACAAAAAGCTGCTTAAAAAAAAGGATCCTTTTTTTTAAGCAGCTTTCTCAATACACTAAATAGTATAGTTTCAAATGGTTAATATTTCGTTAATTTGCTGCAAAAAAACGATCGTTTTTTTAGCGCATCATTTTGAAAAAGTAAGATTTTTCAATACTTTTTATGAAAGGAACAAGACAATGAAATATATTAAGTTAGCATTGCTATCATTAGCATTTATTGCTATTCTAGCAAATTCTTCTTTTGCTGCGGGTTCATCTGACGGCTACTCATTGATGGAAACAGCTGCAGGTAAAGCTGTGCGAATCTTTAACCACGTTAAAATGATTATTTTCGTAGTCGGTGGTTTTGGTCTCGTCGGTATTGCCTTTCAGGCTATTTTCGGAAAAGTTAAGTGGACTTGGTTTGCTGGTTTAGCGGTTGGTCTTGCCATTTTGGCAGCGGCCGGCGCTATTGTAAACTACGCAACCGGTGCTACTATGGGTGAAGGCTCATCAGCAGGTGAAGTCAGTGACTCATTTGGTAAAGATGATGAGGGTGCCTTTGGTGGAAGATCATAATAGCTAATATATTTTAGTCTCCTTTCGTCTTTAACGTCTAACAAGACAATAAAGACAAATTCATTACACACACAAAGGAAAGTCTGCTCTCGAGCAGGCTTTTCTTTATATAACAAAAAAGCAGACCGATTAGGGTCTGCTTATAATTTGCTCGGATATTCTCGGCTTATCTCAGCGATAACATCGGATAATGAGCATTTTGCTGTCCGAGGCGGATTTTACCGCGTTCGTCAAACATCAGCGCCAGAGAACCTATTCTAATGTTCCTCTTGCTCAAAGCGCTTTTCTTTTTTAACTGTCCATCAGCGGTGCAATACCACCAGCTGCCATCTTCCTTACGGATGATGTGATACACATCGGTGAGAGGCATAAATCCACGCACATTCTCGTGGATCACTTCACCGTTTTCATTGCTTACCTTCAGTGAATCTCCCTTGACGAGATTATACTCCTGTTCAATCTCCATCTCAGAAACTGAATGAACATCAAAGCCCATCACTGAAAAACTACGAGATGCTACTTCAGGCATCATTTCTAATTTTGCCATAATTATATAAATATATTTAGTTGAAAACAGATATAAAATAACACATAAAAAATCGTTATTCAAGTATTTTTTTATACAAAAACATAAAAAAGACACCCGCCGGCCTAGCCGGCGGTTCTTCATTAACGGCTATAAGCCT
>JAMPED010000016.1 GCA_023665325.1 Acetobacter sp. | reverse complement strand
TTCATACTTTATCGGGGAAGACTTTGATATTATAGATAATGAGTATCTAAAGAGCAAATCTGGTACTGGCGCTCTATACAGAATAATAGCTACTACATCGTTACAAAATAATGTAGAAGCTGGTAAAAATGGGTATCTATTATCGTACACTAATGCAGCGAGTGACGAACTGACGATTTACGGCATAGTTATAACATCGCAGTTTGCAGAGAGGGCGATATACAACGGTTCAACTTGGACATTATTGCGCTCGAGCAGTGAAGAATACCCAATAATTGCTGTAAAATTCGACGAACCAGTGACTCTGACCCCAGGGCAAACATTAACTACACTTTACAATATGGATTTTTCAAACATCTAGAACTGAAATTTAGTACGCCCTCGCGGACTAATAATCTTTAAAAGACAAAAAGGAATTTTAAAAATGACAAGAATTATACTAAGAAATGATAGTAAAGCTAATTGGGAGAGCCTTAATCCAACCCTCGCTTTAGGCGAGATTGGGGTAGATACTGACGCAGGCCGATTTAAGATTGGCGATGGGTTAAGCGCTTGGAATTCTCTCCCTTATTCTGGTAGTAGCGAAAGCGGTGGCGAACTAGACAAGTATTTAAAAGCTAATTCTACAGATAATAATACTACTATCTCAGCAGATGGTAAAGCTATTACTCTAGATGCACCTACCATTGCAGTTGGCGATAATCTTGTTAATAATATAAATGGTGAAGATAGTGAACTATACCTTAAACAAGGCGATATTGAAGGTAGTGAAAGCATTACAGTAACTAAGACTGCTACTGGTGTAAAATTAGAAAGTTCTGGCGGTGGAAGTGTTGACGCTTATACTAAAGCTGAAACTGACGAGTTGTTGAATAATAAAGAAAATAAAATAACGGCCGTGTCTCCGTTAACTTTGATAGAAAAGATTATATCTACCCTTGAGGGAATATCTGAGTCTAATAATACTATATCAACCCAATATCAAAATATAATTACTTATAACGGAAGGCTTGGGGATGGTAAATATTATAGAGTCGGAAGTTATAGTTCTCGTATCATTTGTCCGTACACTTTAGGGCAAGTGGTAAAATATCCTTATAATAAAAATGCGCAATCTGCAGTATTGTTCGGCCATCCGACGGAAGATGGAGCTGATTTTGCAGTAAGTGCTATAGCATTCCCTCAACCTAACAGACCATCGAGCGGATATGACCTTCAGTATCAATCTGGTGGTATACATCTTGATGGATGCACAGTGCTACCGACCTCGGCCGTAACTACACGAAATTTTTCCACTTCTGCTAGCGAGCATGCAGCGAACGCTAGTAGCACTGATACGAATACGCAATATTGCTACGCTCAAATAGTAAAAGGCGGAGGTGGTGAACTTGTTCTTGGTAAGTTTGGTAGAATTTATTCTCTCGACCGAAATATCTTAAGCACAGATGTTTTTAGGGATGGGCAAGCGGATGTACCTGCTGGGATTACGGCAAATGCATTAGCTGGTATTACTCACGTTATGTGGGTGCTTGGACCAGCAAGTACCAGCTATAGTAAAGATTTAATAGGTCTCTACGATGTCAAAGATAGAATGCCCTGGAACTTTGAGCAATTCAGAAATGAATGGGAACCAAGCTTAGGGGAAAGCTTATTAGACCTATCTAAAAACATTGCATCAAATTATTTAGAATTACAAGTTGGCGACGGGCTATCTGTTGTGGATGGTAAGCTCACGGCTTCTGGAGGGTCTGCTCCAGAGAATATGGTAACTACAGATACGGCACAAGAAATTAGTGGTAACAAAACATTTACTAATAAAATTCAATTCGGAGCTCTTGCGAGAAACTCAATATCTACTTATAAGGATATACTGCAAATAGGGGCGCGCAACAATATAGCTACGGAAATCGCAATAAATGCTAATATTATAAAAGACAGAGATGGCAATGAATATCTTAAATCCTCCTATAACGCTTTTAAACAAGTTAAACTGACCCAAGACGAATATGATAAATTAGATATAAAAGAAGAAGATACTTTGTATATAATTACGGAAGAATAGACTAATGACTATACACCTTGGAAAAGAAAAAGTTAATAATATATATTTAGGTAAGAAAGAAGTTCAAAAAATCTACCTCGGTAAAGACTTAGTGTATAGTAAATCTGATAGTAGTGCACCTACTCAATCCTAGTACGCTGAGAAATATACGAATGGTGAATTGATGGCCGAGTTTGAAGCTTCATTACCTTGGACTATATCTGACAGCGGTACTACCATCGCAGTATTCAATAATTTTTCTAGTGATGGTTTGACTGTAGGATACACTTTCTATAAAAATAGTATAACTACAATAAATGCTAATGCTGTGTATAAGGGAGCCTCTCCTGAATATGATAACGTAGCAGGATATAATTGGAAATTCTCCATACCAGAACCTTATAAGGTAAAAGTGGAACAAACTACAGCTTCACAAGGGGGGGGTAGTAGCTCAGGCGCTTGGAAATTAACCCTGCTATCTCAAGGACACCCAATGGATATAGTTGACATATCTAGTGATAACTTACCAATGAACATCGTAGTAGATAGCACCACAGGTTTAAATATAAAACTAACAGAAGTAGCGAGCGATGGTAAGAGCTTTATAGTAGAAGGATACGTGGAAGGAAGTAAATTGACTTCAGAAATTATTACTCAAGACAATTATTCCGATTATGACGCCTTGGGCTATAAGATATATTTAGAAGAGCCTTATCATATTCATTGTAATGATATGACATAATTATATATAACCACTTATTTAGAAAGAAGGTGAATACTCTATGCTAATAGCAACTTTTATTTTTTCAATCTTTAACACTTTTATGATTTTACTGGCAGGGGTAATTTACTTCAACAAAAATTACGAAACACTTCCGAAAGATGTATACAATGCTCTAGTGGAAGTTTACGAAAAAGCTCAGCAAGAAGAGCAAGCTTCTCAAGAATTGGCTGGCGGCTGCGGTGTAGCCGTAGGTTTCGGAGCCGACTATCTTGAAGACGATACAGAAGAGGATGAATAGAAATGGCTTACGTTGTACATTACTGTAAAAATCCTAAGTGTAATAATTGCTGGCTGGATAAAGATATCACCAAAGTCAAAAGCTTTCCTCCGAGATGGAAATATTGCAAAGAATGTTGTGAGAAACTAGGACTAGATTTCAATAAACAAACTCCAGGTAGTAATGACACAGAAAATTGATGGATTACTACTATCAATGCCCCGTTAAGGTGGGTTAAGTAAAGAGGTAATGTATTTAATCCTAGCTTTTAAATAAGGCCATTTATGGTACCTAAAAAGGTAAAAATATGAGACTTTTTGCATTAAAAGAAGTTAATACTGGACTGTATTACAACGAAAATATAAAAGATATAGCTGAATTAAGTGTTCGTACTTTATTCTTTAAGACAAAGAAAGAAGCGTACAAGTACCTGAATAAGACCCTCAATGACTATCAAGTTTCTGTATGGTTTACTACTTTGTCGGCTATAGAACGAATGTATGACTTACCTATATTCCTTGTGCCGTTAACTCCAGACCTAATTCAAGATACTGCAGGATTGTTTAAGTTCAAAGTCCAACGCCTAACCTTGCTAGAAGGACCGTACAATGAGTAAAGAAGATTTGGTAAAATGGAAAGCTATAGAACGAGGATGGACCAAAAGAGACTACCAAAGAGTTAAGAAAAAGCTGAAAGAGCTTTGCACTCCATCTCTAGAATTCGATAATATAGAATGCCTAGCTTATATGTTAGAGGAACCCGTAGATTATAAGTTAGAATGGTCTTTACTAAGGTGTGTAAAGGATGATAACTTTAATATCGCGAAGAGAGATAACTACTATATAATAGATTACGTGGATATTTAATTATGCACGTTTTTTCTTATCCATAACAAGTAGAAGGAAAATAAATATGGAATGGAAAGTGATAAAAAGGGATGATTTCTACTATCCTCTAGTACCTAGCTGGGTTACTGATACGTTTCAGCTGAAGCCGATAGAAGCAATACTGTATACGATGATAATGAATAAAAAGTATATAACTTGGACTGAAGAATGGATGGCGAAAGTGCTAAGGTGTTCTTCTAAAACCATAGGACGAATGCTAGATAAATTCGTAGAACTAGATATGGTTCAAAAGAGGATGATAAGTCCTACAGGTGAACGTAAACGTAATGTGTATGTTGCCCTATACGCCGACGCTAAGCGTAGACCTGAAGCTGAGGTAGTTAGATACCTAGAATTAGGGGTTGAGAAAATCCTCACGGAGTACGGAGAGAAAAGGTATTATAAGAGACGTAGGTGAAACGTAATTTAAATTCGTGGGTCAAATTGTCCTTGACTTTTATACAATTTCGGAGGACAAAATGTCCTTTTTATATTTAAAGACTTATAAGTAATTAATAAGAAATGCTTACGCATTTTATACACTTCATAAGCTAAAGCTTATTCAGGACGGATATATCTAAACGATATTCCGTCTTTGTTATTTATTAAAGTTCTAAAGAACTATATTATACACGTTTTTGTTCTACCAAGAACATAATAAATGTATATAATAAATATATAGAAAGAATACCTACGTACATTGATATGTACTACGGTAAAGTCTTATGCACGTTTTTGCATACCAATGCAATAATGTAAATAAGATAGTATATAAATAAAGAGAAAGAAAGTACGCCGCAGCTTTGCGAGGATAATACGTGACCGCCCGCAGCCCGCGAGGCCTTGGCTATGCAATAATATATGTAAGATACTATACAAAAGTGCTATACAACATATACCCCCTGCAAAGGCCTACTTTATACACTATTCAAAAACCCCTTCTTTTGACATATCACCTCTCCGAGTATGAGACTATAATCCCCCAACCTGGACGCGCGCGAGAAGGGGGGGATATCGACGTTCTAGCCCCCGTTGTTTGATAGCTGAATAAATATATAGGAAAGGTAGTTATCTATATACAATATTATATAGTTATTAACGCCTAAAGAATAAGTAAGTATTATTTTGAATATATAACTAAAGGTGTGTATAAGATGTGAATATGTAAATACATATGTAACAAATTATTAAATAGATAATTATATAGCAATTTGTATACAATATTATATAGGGAGTATGCATAGTACAATTGTAACAGATTGTAAATATATAGAATAAAGACTATTGACATAGAATTTATTATATGTTATTATGTATATGTAAGGACAACAAAAACGTGTACAAAACAAAAGATGAAGAAGAAAAAGAATAATAATAGAAAGGGGCAAAAGCAATATGGCAACGTTGAATTTTTACATAGGAACATTAGACAAGGATACATTGAAGCGCGAGATGGATGACTTGCAAATTACCAGAGTAATCGAGACTTGTTTCGAGAACTTTACTATTAAGAAAACTGTAGGCGTTTACACCATGCAGGAAGGTAATAACGAAGGTAAAACTATAGTCGAAGATACTTTTGTAGTTACGGTACTGGTAGCAAGTAACAACAGCTGGAATGACAATAAGATTGCGAACGTGTGCAAGTTCTTAAAGAATATGTTAAATCAAGAAACTGTTGCAGTTGAAAGACTTGTAAGTCAAGTAGATTTTATATAAAGCTTGAGCTTATTATTATATGAGTATAGAAAAAACGTGTACAAGATAGAAAGGATACCAATGGCAAACATGAACGCAAAAGAAAATTTACTTAATAAAGTTAAAATCACAATAGTTTCAAAATGTACTGTAAGTAATCCGTGGAGAGATTTAGGGTACGTGAATAAATATAGGATGAAGCTATGGTATAACGAACGCAGTATTACTTACATTTTTTATGACAGCGTGTATAATTTTAAAAATAATGTTAAACCCGACAAGCTTGGGAGCTTGTATTGTATATTAGGAGATAGAAATGCATATCGTTATTCATCTAGCCTTAAAGATTTTTGCGATAATTTCGGGTACGACCAGTATGCACCCATGGATTACGCAAGGAGTATCTATAAGGCTTGTGGTAAAATTGCAGAAAAACTCGAAGCGCTATTTACGGATGAAGAGCTCGACCAATTAGAGGAAGAACTTTACGAAGCTGGCTATTAACTAAAGCAAGAAAGCTTTATGATAAAGATAGATTATTCAATAATAGAGATATAGCTAAATGGAATTTAGCAGGTCAATTATTATTACAAAACTATACTAATAAATTAAATATAAATGCTTAGTCAATTGCTGATGGCGTTTGTATTATGAAAGAAGTAGCGCGTAGAACTATGAACATTTAAGATAGTTATTAATATTATATATGAGTACAAGAAACGTACAGAAAGGAACAAGATATAAATATGAAAGTGAATGAACTAATAAGACTATTAAATCAACTTGACCCTAATCTAGAAGTAGTAACAAATAACAATACAGAGTATAGTAGAATATATGCAGTTGAATATGACAAGCAGGCTGGGGATATATTTGCAGAGTTGGTAGTAGAATACTTTGACTATGACGATTATACGAAAAATGGGATTGAATACTTATGTTAACAGATGATTTATTGTTTGGTTTAATAATGGCGCTATGCTTTGGTGCATTAATGCTATCAGCAATATTATTGGGGGCTATTGTATGCTAGAATTGATTAACTTCTTTGTATCTATATTAATATGGATGTTTGTCGGCAGTCTTTGTTTAAGTGCGATAGCATATTTTCTATACTTTTTGATTGCATTAGTATATCTAGCATTCTTCACGGATAAAGGCAGGACAGTAACGCTAATCATTATTACTATTATAGTATTGATAATGTTTTTTATATAATACTATTGTAACAATATCTTTACATACACTTGACAAATATAAAATTGAATAGTATAATAAGAATATACGAAAGGAGAATATAATATGAAGTACACAGTAACAGTAAGGATTGATAACGACAATGATGCAGATTATTTCTTTAGTCTAATGGACAATATGAACGAAATAGCCGACTATGAAGTAACGAAAACGGAGGAATAAAAATATGATTAATAAAAAAATAATTAAAGACTTGAATAACGATTTTTATATTGGCCTACAATTTTATGGCAGTTACGATATTGGATATTGGAAGCAAGAAACTAAAAAATACAAAAGTGTTAACCGATTGATTAAATACAATCCAAGCTACAGATATTGTAAGAACGATATACAGGAAATATAATAATATGTTTGATAAAGAAATACTTTTAGGGCAATTGCAAGAATACTATAATCAGATAGAAAGGATAAGAAATCAAAAAGATAGGGGCAGTAAGGCCCGACGTAATTATAATGATGTTCTTAAAAATTTATCTGATAGTATGGAAATTATAGAACTTATGGAGATGTAATAATATGGTAGCAACATTATATAGACAACGAAATAATAAAGATAAAAGTATAGAGGCAGTCACGGCTGAGGATAACTGGAAGGATGTATTATCTAATTGGTTGTTGGGAGATTTTCCAATGCCATTGGGGAAATATATAATAACTCAAGGTCCAACTATGGCTACGTTTGAATTAAAGGAACTTGTCGAAGGTGGAGATAGATATGTTGAACTTGTAGCGCGTCAAGATATATCACAGATAATTGAGGAGCGTAACGATGGAATTTAAAGACGATTATGTAATTGAATGGGACATTGATACTACGGAAGATATATTTTATTTAGTAGCTGAGTACGAGGCGGAAAATAAGGATATTAGTCACTTAATTAAAAGGTACGAAGAAGAACTAAATATCGAACCAGTTAAGCAACAATGGAAAAGTAAATATAATACTTATGTAGTTTACGATTATGAACCCTTTAATACACCAGGGTTTAAACATAGGCTATACTATCCGAACACTGAATATAGTGAGTTTATGAAACACTTAATCAATAATCACTTGAATAATATAAATGTACTAGAAACTTATCATAATATGGAAGGATGGCACGATGACAAGCATACAAAAACCTCAATTAAAATTTGACATTAAACAGATGAAGACCAGACCACTGAATAAAATCTTCTTAATTATTCTCCATCATTCTTGCGGTACGGGAAGCGTGGAGGATATTCATAAACTACATCGCGAACGTAATGGATGGGCTGGAATAGGTTATCATTATTATATTAGGACCGATGGTACTATTTATGCAGGAAGGCCCATTGAATATATAGGAGCACACTGTCCAAGCAACAATCAATACTCAATTGGTATTTGTTTGGAAGGAGATTTTAGAAAAACCAATCCGACCGAAGAGCAGATACAATCGGGTAAAGAATTGATTAATTGGTTAAAAAAAGATTACCCAAGTATTAAACGTGTTCTTAATCATAATGACTTATATGCAACGCTATGTCCTGTTGTTAACTTAAAGGGGATATTGAAATAAATGATATTCTTTGAAGATAACTATTTAATGGAAGAAAAAGAGCTTGACCTTGATAGAGATGATGTGTATAAGGTTGTTATACATACAACTATATTAATTCTGGTATTAATTATTCTACCGCTGATAATATTTTTACACACTCATTTTAATAATCAAAGAGAATTAAGTTTTAATATCTTGTTTGATACGGGGACAAGCATAGAAAAGATTTATAATAAATTGAATTATGGGAGTATAAGAAATGTCTAATACAGTAAGAAGACAAGTAATAAGTGATAACCTTATTGACACTCAAGTATTTTGCAGGCTACTTAACTACACATTGTCTCAAGTAAAGGATGTTGATAATATGAGCCAGATAGAAATAACTAAGGTGTTACTACCAAAGAGGTTATCGAACGTTACTATAGCAAAAATTATTAACACGCTATTACCCGAGGCTAGTGCAACAAAAGGGAGCGTTGCAAGTATAGTTAAAAATATCCGCAACAATAATAATTTATTAGATGAACTCTTGCAAGATATTGGAGATGTTTAAATGGTAGAATTATTCAAGGCAGATGAATTAAGAAAGCATATATACCCAAATAAATCAGGTCTATTATTTTGTTTCGGCACTTCATTTATTAGTAAAATAATACAGGCTAAGACTAGGCAACACTCATATGAACAGGTACCTAGTCACGTGGCTGTAGTGTTTAATAACTATATATATGAGAGTACTACTGAAATCGTTAAAATAAATAAAAAAACTATTCCATCGGGCGTAAGACGCTGGTTAATAACAGACTATCTAAAAAGCGAAAAGAAAAAAGACACATCGTATTTCTTTTATCCTTTCATTATTAGCTTAGACACAGCAGAAAGTTTTGTACACTATCCATATGGTAAAGATATTATACTTGATTATCTATTACAAGATGGAAGTGATGGAAGTAAGTATGGTTTAATCTGTAGCCAGTACGCTAATAAGGTAATAGGCAGTCCTATTAAACAGGAAGTAGTCAGCCCCGCAGAATTATTCCGATGGGCTTTGAGTGACAGTAAAGATAGAGAAATGAAAGGGTATACCAATTAACTATGCTATTTTATAAATTAGAATTAACACCAAGTAATATGATTAATGTTATAGATATTGTCGAAGAAAAGCGAGACGACGAATTTATCTATGCGACTGAAGAAGAATTTAAAAAGCTCAAACAATCTCGTGTAATAAATTATATCGATGATTTATCTGGCGGAGCCTTTGGAAGTTTTCATAGATAGGGAGAAGGATGGGCACTACTCTTTTTAAAGAACTTGTCTGGTATTTTTAGAGTTTAAACTAGTTCAGATTTTGTGTAAAGATAAAAACAATCCCCCTAATGTAACAAAAGCTTAATAAAAGATTGACAAAAGAATTTTTATATTTTATAATGATAATATAGAGACAAGGATGCTAATCAAGATGTTTTTCATAACACCTGAGGCTGGCAGGTAATACTACTCATAATCCTTTCTCCTTTCCTCCAATTAAATCTAACCAGCCTTTTCTTTAAATAATTTACGAATGCCTATACGGCAGAAAGGAATAATAAATGGCAGATACAGTTAAATGCGCAGTTTGTGGCGAAGAAATAGATTTGAGCGACAAACCAGAAAAGCTAGCTCAATGGTTTAAAAATAATCCAGACAAAGCCAAGTGCGATAAATGTTTCGGTAAGGCTGTAAAATCAGGGGCGAAGCCTACAGCATCTAAAAAAGAAGTTGAGAAAAAGGAAGCATTTCAGGCTAAGAAACGAGGTAATATTACTGCACAGGATTTAAGAAAAGCATACGATGAGGTCAAGGCTGAATTCAATGATATTCTGGATGAAGTAAAAGAATTCATTGGTGGTTGGACCACTACGATTGCGTTAAGTAATAAGTAGAATAAGGTTTTGAACGATAATAACAATAGGGTGGTTTATTACTAATCTATAGGGTATACTTTAAATTTAAAAGGATTTGTTTTATAATATGAGTATTAGAAAGTTTAATGCCGACTTAGATTATTTTCCTTACATTTTAAAGCTGAACTACGAATTAATTAAGACTTATGGAAAACAACAGCAATCAATTAGAGCATATTTCAGACGAAATAAAAAGAACTCAAGTTTTGATAAGAACTAATAATTTATTACTTAGTAGATTTATTTTAGAGCTTGCAAAAGTTCGAAAAGAATTAGGTTTGCCGAAACGTTGTTTCTTCTTTAAGTTTGAATTATTAGAAGCTGAATACAAAGAGTTAGTGAATGAGTTCGGCAAAGAAAAAGTTGATAAGGCTTTATATCGATTAGATAGATTGTTGCTAACAAATAAACAACAATGCCCGAATAATATAGCGAAATATATAAGGAATAAACTATCCAAGGGTAAAGATGCTCAAGAACGACAGCAACCATAACCTTAAATATCTTACTCGTTGCTACTATTATGGTACCCTGAAGGATTGGGATTATGTAGGTGAAGCATTAGTTATTCAACTTCAAACTTACACGGCAACAGAGTTCTTTGGCGGTAGTAATACGATAAGAATTTACGTACCAACAGATATACAGCAAGATGTTTTGAATGAGCTTATTGTGGGTGAAAATTATTTTTTAATCTGTGCTCCTTATAAGTTGAAATTTAAGAAGACTTACAAGCATAGGGTAGACTTGTTGCTAAATATCTTTAAGGAAATTGTATGATATGTTATTAGATTATATGGTATTTTTATCAGTGTTTGCGCTAATAATTACGTGGAGTATATTTACCGTTGACTAAAAAAGGTGAGAAACAGCTCGTAAGGGGTAATGATACTTACGATTTATTAATAGATTTAATATTAAACCTTAGCCCACTACAAGCAAAAAATCTTTATTCAGAGTTGTTGCCAAGGTACACTTCAACAGGGCGTGTAAAATATTATAACACAAATCTCGAAGAAGACCCGAAGGGTAAAGTTAGATTAATGCCGTTTCAGTATAAAATATTGCGAACAAAGTTTGGCGATACATATTTGAAAGAAGCCTTTGAATGCTTGACAAGCTATATAGAATATCTTGAAACAAACGTGGAAGAAGCTGACTGTAAAGCTAAGTTGAAACTATATAGCAAAGGGACACATAATAAGCATTTAATTCCACCTGACGGGTGGGTATATAACAAAAAGAAGGGTTATATAGTTAAAGAAAGGCCCAAGGTAGCCATAAATCCTTTCACTATTGAAGACTTTGAAACCGCATTAGAGTACGTATCAAGTATCCCTAAGGAATTATGGAATACATCGATGGATGTTAAGAGTTTACTAATGAGATTTCCAGAGTTGAATAGCTTATAAAGAGATACAAATGTCAGACCAACAGCGAAGGAATAGCAAACATACACGAAAACCTCTTAAGCCCGTACCTCTATTGAGCGGGGTTGAAGAAATTAAACAAGACCTTGAAGAGAGGATATCTCAAGGTGATACTGTGTATGGCATAGAAATCCTGGATGACGCTGTAGAGACTATTCGCAAAGGGTCTATTACTTTTGTAGTGGCGGAACAAAATACTGGGAAGTCGCTGGTAGGTCAGATAATAGCCTGCAACTTAGCCAAGCAAGGTAAAAAGGTTATGATATGCACTTGTGAGATGGGCGCAGGGCTTTTAATGGAACGTCAGATTAAAACATTAACTGGTGTTAGTTCACAAAAGATAAAAGAATTATATGCTAAGCAAAGAGATACTGCCAATTATATACTAGATAGCTTTATCGAAGACGAAACTTACTCTTATCTAAGAAATATTGATATATGCGAAACTGGCGGGGCATTCATTGAGGATATAACTGAAATGTTAGATACTTTTCCAGAGTATGAATATGTAGTGGTAGATTATATCCAGAGGATTAAAGGTCTCGGTAGTGAATATGAAAATATAACTTACGCGTCAAGAGAGTTACAAACTTATGCGCGAGACACAGGAAAGAGAATTATTGTGTGCTCTCAAGCAGGTAGGCAATCTCAAAGTGATGCGAAATATGGAAAAGAAAAAGATGGAACCCGTATTAAAGGTAAGGGGTCTGGAAGTATAGAAGAAGATGCAGATGTAGTAATAACTCTGATGGGTATTGAAGAAGAAAGTGGTAGAAAAATTTTAGTAACGTTGACGAAGAATAGATATGGACATCTTAAAAATATAACATATAAATATACATTAGATGAGCGATTGAACTTGAGGCTTGAAAGTAGGTCTTACAATGGCTAATGTATTTGATAAGCTCCCCAAAAAAGTTGCGTTAGCTATTCTTTTAATAAAGGCACTTGACCTTAAAGAAGCTATTAAGTTAACTCAACAAATAATGTACCTTTGGCGAGAATTTTCAATAAAGACAAACATAAGTCCTATTATAGAAACTTTTAGAGTTAGTTTTTATTACAAGGATGATTTTATTTCTAAGGTTAAAGTCAGGGATTTGAAAGAAATTCTGCCTATAATAACAGAGATTGAACAGATACAAGTGAATAAAGAAAGAAAGAAAGAAGGGCGGTAGATAATGGAAGCTATTATATTATTTTTTCTTTTAATATTAGTGATTAGGCTTAATGTTTATATTAGTAGAGGGGGTAAGTTTTAATAAATGACAGATAAAGTAAAACAACATTCAATAAGCTATGACCTAACGGATGATGGTAAGGGCAAAAAATATGACAATGGTAAACCTATGGTAGGTACAGTGACTAGTATTTTTGCTAGTGCGCTGTTAGGTATAGGTGCGTGTATAGCTTTCGGTACTAAGAAATACCCAAAAACTGATAATTGGAAATTGGTTGAGAATGGAAAAATAAGATATGCTGAAAGTCTAATGCGCCATTGGATGAAATTTCAAGCAGGGCAAGAATTTGATGAAGAGACTAGATTACCTCACTTATTCCATTGTGGTTGGAATATGCTAGCAATCATAGAATTCTATCTAATGGAACACCCAGAGTATAAAACAATGTTTTTAGATATGAGCGATAAATAGGTATAATGAAATTAACTCCAATTCAACAAAAACTAATTTTAGAGAATAGAAGGCTTGCACATAAGGTGGCAGAGGATTTCATTAAAAAGAACGCAAAAGTTTATTTTGAAGATATCCAGGCTATAGCTTATGAAGGATTATGTAGAGCAAGCCTTTACTATAAACCATATTGCGAATATAGCTTTTCGACATATGCAGTAAAAGTAATCAGAGCACATCTCTTAAAATCCTTGCCGAGTTATTTATTTGCATTATCTTTCCCTAAAAATGTATTACTACCAAAAGTGCGCAGTAAGGTATGCAATGATTACTATACATCTCTCAGTGACGGGTACGGGAAAGTTACTACCAAGGAATACGTTCTAGTTAATATAATGGATACACATTCTGTAGAGGATAATCTCGAAAAATTTTTCAACTTACGTGTGCTAATTAAAGTTATTGATAGGTTTCCTAAAAAATTAGTAAGAGATACTATTAAGAAAGTTTGGGGACTCCCCCCTTATGGGCATCCCATATCTATGTTGGAGCTGGCGAAGCAAGAGGGTGTGTCTTATGAGGCTATAAGAAACAGAATACATAGGGCAAAAATATATTATAGGGATAACATAGGGGAAAAGATTGACTTCTATATTTAATGAAATAAAAGAAAAGTTTAGGTCCGATTATGACAACGAACTTTTTTATGACGACGCCATAAAGGTAGTATGGGACCGCATAATCGAATTACTAATGATGGGTGGGTCTCTAATCAAAGTTAAAGGTGAGGTAAATTTACCTATAGGTATACTACTAAAAGCGGTGGAGACTGGTTTAAGTGCATTCTATAACCCTCACGATATAAAAGCCAAGCAAGATTTTAAAGATGCTGTTAATTTTATAGGCTTTTACATATTGGATGACTATAATCTAAAAGAACTAAGAAAGGAAGACAGTAAAGACGATGGCCAAGAATTCTAAAGATAAAACTATTGTAGTGTTAACTGTGAGTTTTAAGTTTCCAATGACAGAGCACGAAGCGTTTGAGGTCCTCAAGAATAAGAACGGTAAAGTTGCAAAGCAATTTCGCAAATACTTAAACGGCGTACTGGAAGCTACAGCTAAGAAATGTTTAGCTGAAGCGAAGATAACTAGAGAACGCGAAGCTATGGAAGAAGTTATGGAGGAAAAGCCTGAAGAAAAAGATTGTAAAGAATAATTTACAATTACTTGATTTTTTAGTTAACATATTGTATAATAAAATTATAAAGGAAGGCGGTACAATATGAATAAAAAGAAATCTCAAATCGCTTATGCAATATCACTGGAGGGTAATACTGACTTTGAGTATAATCTAGTAGATGAGCTACTTGTATTTGATAACTTGGAGCAGATTGCCGAATACTGTAATGTTAACAGCATAAACTACGAGGCGGTATCTGTTCACGAAATAGAGGTTGCACCATACGGTATTGATGGCAACGATATAGAAGAAATTGAGTTTTAATATGGCTAACTATGCAGTATTGGACTATGATGGATTTATATGCAAGTCGTGGTACGCCTCCTTTGCTCGTGGCGATATGGACGATGCCGTTAATGTATTGAATGATTTGGTGGATGCATCTATAGAAAAGGCTCTTAACTATTACGACGGTAGGCTTGATGGTATTATTAAGATAGTATCAGGTCATAGTTGGAAGAAGGACCTGTATGAAACTTATAAAGCAACTAGAGAGAAGAACCCATATATAGGTGCGTACAGAGAAGCGTTACTCGACGTAGATAAAGATATTATAAAGCCTCAAACCCTCGAGGCAGACGAACTGTGTATAATGTTACAAGATTATCTCTTTGACAATGGCGGTAGTTGTATTGTTTTCTCGGATGATAAGGATTTACATTACACATCTCTAATTCATTGTAAGATAAACATAACAGAACAGATAGACTTTTTCTATGATGAGCGATATGTATTGTATCAGATGCTTGCGGGGGACAGGGAAGACAACATTACAGGTCTTAATAAGGTAGGAATGAAGACTGCTGAGAAATTAATGAAGGATAGACCTTCGGCTATAGATGAAGTATTTAAAATCTATAAAGACAAAAAGGTCAGCAAAGAAGAATGTATTAAGAATATAAATCTGATAATACCAATGATGTATAACTTTAACGAGAATAAATCCAGTTTTAAAAAAGTTTGCAATACTCTACTAAAAGAGAATAAAGTGGATGAATATGCCGTAAAGAATTGTACACAAGGGCAATTAGACTTTTTAAACAGGAAGGCGGATGAAATATATGACAAGTAAAGAAAAACAAAATACCAAAAAAGAAACTGTAAAGTTCATTGATGAGGCTAGGCTTGACGGTGATAGGCACGCTCGTGATATGCGCGACTATGAAGCTATGTTGATGGACTTTATTAGAGAAGAATTTGAGGTGTAATAATGAAAAGAGCTAAGAACATTGTAGACTTAGAATTGAAGCTTAATAAAGGTACTGTTATTGTTGGCAGCGATATTCATATCCCGTTTCAAGATGCGCTAGCGGTAAAGCTATTTGTTAATTATTGCGCCAAAAAACAGCCAGAAGTAATTGTATTAAACGGTGACGTTCTTGATATGTTTATGCTATCAAGATTTACTAAGGGCGAAGGTAGAAATCCTATGGAAGAAATTGCCGAATGTCGCCAGTTACTTGAGAGCTTACGTGCGGTTTGCCCGAACGCTATGATATATTATGTTATAGGTAATCACGAAACTAGATTAGAACGCTACGTATTAAACAAGGCCCCAGAGTTGGCAAGTTTAGTAGAAGACGTCTTCTCTATATTAAAAGCTCAGGACTTCAAAATTAGAGGTTGTGCTTCTTTAACTATTAATGATAGTATAGTATTTAAGCACGGTACACTGCTTGGAAATAAATCGGGCTTATCTGCAATAAAAGAGATGGAAGCTTCTTATATGTCTGGGTGTTCAGGACATACTCATAGACTATGCAAATATATAGCGAGAAAATCAGGTCGAAAATTCTTTTGGATAGAGACTGGTTGTTTATGCGACCTCAACCCAGAATATATGGTAAACCCCAATTGGCAAAACGGATTTGCGACAGTAGAATTTAAAAATGGCAAAGTTCATAATGCCAAAATTATCGAAATAGAAAACGGGGAAATATTAGAATAGCATGGCTGATATTGAAATTACAAAAGAAATGATGGAAGCAGTAGCTTACGCTCAGCTCTATAGGGAAGACCCAATCCTTGCACTACAAAAGGCTAATACAAGTGCAAAGAGAATAGCAAACAGAGAAATGGATGCTATCTATAGAGAAATACTCCGACATCCTGATTTTAAGAAAGTTAAAGAAGATGCCATCGCTTTAGAAACGTTGACTAACGTTGATGATAATATAGATACGATACAATTGAACTATAACCGATTACTAAAGAAAGCTCAGGCTGAGGGTAAGTATGAAGTTGTCGTCAGAATATTAGATAAAATTAGACAGCTTAAGGCTATTGAAAATGAACAAATGAAATTCGAAATAGTAATTAAAGTTGAGGAACCTAAAGAGTAATGGACGGAATTGTTAACGAAGATGATACTGAATTCTTAAATTATTGTAGATGGGACCGCAGGGTCCTAAGCCACACCTGCTCTAAATGTTCTTTCTATAGGCGTATCGATAAAGATGCTTATGAGCAAATAATAAGTTTGGACACCAATAGTCCGTAAGGACGGACACTACTCTTTTAAAATAACTTTGCTGGGATTTTTAAAAAGCAAGAATAAACTTTACTCTTCAAAATTCGGAGATATTCCCCCGTATGTATTTATATCCTTATAAAATATTTACCTTATCGAAAAATAAGCGTGTGCTCAAGTCTTTCACGGACCAACGGCCCGTAGGAATTTATGACGCAGATAAAATGAGCTACACTACTGCGCAATCTTATACTGATGACAATGAGGATATAAAAATATCCATTCTTCTCGGAACAGTCACTGGGCAAACCCGCCTCCTGTGCCTAGATTTAGATGACTGTTTTGAGGCGGATGGATGTATCGAGACCCAGACTAGGGAATTTCTCAAAGAGTTTGACGAGTGTGAGTATGAAGTATCTTCAAGCGGGGAAGGTATCCACGTCTATATATTAACTAATATGGACCTAGAAACTTTTATTGTAAAAGATTTAGAAGGCTGTAAATCCTTTGAATGTTATACAAATAAAAGGCATATTGTAACTACTACATTTGATTTTGAGAATACAAATCTTATAGTAGGTAAGCACGACGACTTTTTGAAAAAGTTGTACGATAGGGTGCTGGACCAGAAAACTAGGCAAAATAATCAAGTCGAAGCAATAAAGGCTGCCTTTAATGGTGAAGAATATATGACAGAGCAGGAATTTAATGGTAAAATTTATCAGAGAACTCCAGTTACTGATATGTATACTTTAAGGGGATGCGGTTACAAGGACCCTCAATTAATAGAATGCATTGATGCTTGCCCTGACGCAGTAGACCAATCCGCACACGATGCTAAACTCATTCGGAAACTAATGTACTACACCCTAAGTTTTGATAGTGCGAGAGAGATGGCAAAAAAGACAAACTATTACAAGGCCAAAGATGCTCGTCATAAAAAGAAATTTGATGACCCTGTATATATAGAAAGAACTAGAAAGTTTTTGACGAGGGGGTAGAATGGGGGCGATATCTTGTACAACAGCTAGGCATTTTGCCGAAGCTTACATAAGAGGAGAACTTAGCAATAAGTTACACGACGAAATCACAGACCATATTACGGCTTGTAAAAAGTGTTTTAATTTCTATGTAGAAACAGCTAGAGACTTGGGCGAGATTATGATTGTAGACCACTCTGATAGTCGAAAGATTAAGGAAGAAAAAAGTAAGCCTGTAGCTAAAATAAACAGGGGCGTGTATAATCTCTATGATACTTGGGTTGATGCCGCAAAAGCAACTGACCTATCATTACTCATGCAACTTAAAGCTGTGAGGGATAGCGTTACCGAAAATTATGATGTTCCCGAAGGCGAGAGTGAAATATTTAGGGACTTTGGAATGTTTATCATAAAAAAGATATGTCAAAAGATTGACCATTTAAATGCTTGTTATAAGTTAGAAGTAAACGAGGAAAAACCGAATGAGAAATCTAAATAAAGAATATGACCACGTTTATGTAGACATAGATGACACTCTTATCTATGGGTTTTGGACTGACTTAATGCGTCACACTTGGAACTTTTTCAGGGATAATACTCTAAGTCAGTTCCTTATGTATTTGCAAGCTAAGTTTAAATTTTATAAAGTTAACCATAAGCTAGTAAGAATGCTTGGAAATTGTACTAACGTAACGTTCTTAACGGTAAGAGCGCCTAGCTTTTACACGAGATTAATGCTGTGTCAGATTTTGCAAACAGCTGGATTTATCGCAGAATTAGTTGAATTAGGTACTGATAATGGAGCCTTTGACAAGGCTGAATTTATAGCTAAAGATGCTTATGAAAACAACTACGAAAGAGTTTGTTTAGTAGACGATAGCCAAGCTAATAGAGACATGGCCATAATGTATGGTTTTGATATATATAACCCAACAGGAATGTATGAAAGGTTGATACCGTAATGCAAGCTAAGACTACAAACTACACGCTATTGCCAACTCAATATAAGTTTGCATTCGGTTATGATAAAGAACTAATAAATAAACAAGGCGATGTCTTATTGGACGTTTCCCTGTACCAAGGAGGCTTCGGTAGCGGGAAAACTTTTATTGGTTCATTAAGGGGACTATTATATGCTCTTAAGTGGCCAGGTTGTAGAGGGCTTGTAGGAGCTGCCTCTCAAGACCTACTAGATGGTACTACTAAGGTAAAATACCTCGAGCATATGGAGAATATTGGCCTCAAAGAAGGCGTTCATTGGTGGTATACTGATAGAAAAAATACTATACAGTTCATCAATGGTTCATCTATAAGGTTTAAAACCATGAGCGATTGGACCCAATTTCGTTCTACAGAGTTTACGTGGATAGAGGTCGAAGAAGCTTCACTAATAGATGAAAAAACCTTTAAAGAATTGATAGCCCGTGTTCGTGAACAAAAGCGAGATGGGTGGGAGGATTACTTCAGAAGTATGTTCTTACACACTAACCCACAAGGTGCTAGAGGGTGGATGTATAAATTTTTCCACAATCCAAAAACTAAAGTAAAAGGGTATAGGGCTGTAATCGCGTCCACTAGAGAAAATCACCACTTAGGAAGTAGTTACGTAGATAATTTAGAAGGACTTTATAGCGCGGATGAAATTCAAGAATTGCTTGAAGGTATCGACGTAGATAATGATAGTACCGTAGCATTCCCGTACTTCACAGCTAAGAACATTAAAGACGAGATAGAATATAATAAAAACTATCCATTAATACTCACTTGCGACTTTAACTATAATCCTATGTGCTGGTACCTTGTGCAGAATACTCCTGAAGGATGGTTCGTGCTTAGAGAATTTACCATTAATAACGTAACTACCAAAGAAATGTGTAAGATGGTGCAACCTGTTATTGATAGTTTTAAGACCAAGAAACTTATAATAATGGGTGATAGTCACGGTAGGGATAGAAAAACTAATGGCTCAGACTATTCAGTAATGGTGCAACATTTCAGTCAATTGGGTTATGATATTACCTTGAAGGTACAAAAGGCTAACCCAAGAATTAAAGAACGTTTATCTATTCTCAGAGCTAAGATATGTAACGCAAAAATGGAGCGCCGTTTTTTTGTGGATAGTTCCTGTGAAAGGTTAATATATAACTTTAACGAAGCTAAAAATAATCTAGCCACGGGCGGATTAAAAGAGCCTACGGATAAAGAAATTCAGGAAGATATTAATAAATTATATCTAATCCACCCTATAGATGCTATAAGCTACCCAATATATTATATGCAACGCGTACACGATGCGGGTGGTTAAGCGCATATGTAACAATTTGTTAAAGATTAGAACTATATATCTTGACAAAATAAGTTAATTCGATTATAATGAAAGCATACGCATAATATACGAAGGAATAATCGTAAATATGAATGATGAAACAATCAGTATTAAAGAACAATACTACGACCTAAAAAAATATAAAGATGAGGTCGCTCAGTTTGTCGTTAAGAAAAGATTAGACTTAGATGTTTTATCCAAGATGCAATCGCAGTATACAGCATTGCGTGATGTAATTTTTGCGGGAGGAACTACGTCTGACAAAGAACGTTTTCCTCACGCTGCGGAAATGTTTAAAATTTATAAGTCTGCAATCATAGCTTCTTCTCTGGAAGGGTATTCTGCCTTGGTTGAAATCAATGGACTTGATGCTTATTCAGAGTTAAAAGTACCAGAGCTTAAGAAGGTAATGACTGAACAGTTTAAATCTATGTCTTTACTTGAGAAGTTGAGTGCAGATACAGTTGATGACTGGATTTTAAAAGGTGAAGCGGTATCATTTATCAAACTAAGAACTAACAAAGAAGAATATCGAATGAAAGAAACATTAGTGGACCAGGAAACTGGCGAGCCAGTTATTAAGTTCACAATGAAGGAAGTTGTTAGTTATGACGATATAATGATTGAACGTATCGACCCGTTAGATTTTTATGTTGACGCAGTTGACTATGCTAATGACCCCAGGGGATGTGCAAAAATTGTTAGAAGTTGGATTAGCTCTAAAACGCTATTAACATCAGACGCTTATCCATTATTATCACAACAAGATAAAGATGACATTATTTCAGGAGCTGGGCGTAATGGCTCTAAGTCATATTTCAATTGGGCACAGCAAAGTGTAACTTCTGAAAGCACAAGAAATAAAACTAACAGAGACAATATCGAAGTATTAACATACTATGGCGACTATATTACTTCAGATAACAAAGTATTAGTCAACATTAAAGCTACAGTAATTGGTAATCGTATCGCCGATATTAGGTATAGTGGTGTAAGTACTAATAGAATTATTTATGCAGCCTACAAAGTAGATGATATGACGCACAGGTCCATCAGTCCTATTGCAGTTGCAAAACCAGTTAATACATTAGTTAATAGAGTAGTTGACTTATTTATCCAAAACTTGGAGGATATTTCCGACCCATTAATGCTCGTAGAGAAAGGGTCTATAACTTTCCAACAATCAGAAAGTGCTCGTACTAAAAAATTCTTGGAATACGTTCCTGTGGATGGTCAACCTCCTCAATTCTGGACACCCCCCGTAGCCAATATGGGTGGACTTCAATTGATTGATACTATCCTAAACCAGAACAAGAATGTACTAGGATTAAATAACTACTTAGCTGGAAATACAGACGGTTCGGTCAGAACAGCGGAAGAAAGTTCTATCTTATTCCGCGGTGCTAACACCAGGATGAGAGTAGAAACAGATGCATTCAACTATAACTATATGCTATCACTATTCGTAGCATTCTACGCATTCAATAGAGAATTAGCATTGGCTATTGAGAAGCCGTTGAACCCAATTTATTCTGATGAAAAGTTAAAAGTATCCATCAGTACAAATGCCTCAAGGGCAGATAGAGAAGGTGAATTTAATAGGCTAATGACTATGTTAAATTTACCGTTAACACAAATGATATTCTCTAACCTTCAACCCGAACAGGTAATTCTCGCTGTGAGATACTTAATGGCTAAGGCGGGATTGACTGACGCAGATAATATTCTTGAGTTAGTAGAAAATAGTGCGCCAGAAGGTGCTATAGAACCCCCTCCAGATATGGCTATGGGACCTCAAGGACAGATAGGTATGGAAGGTGGGCAAATGCTCCCTACAGAGCCATCAATGGTATCTGAGAATATACCCACGGACAGAAGTATCAATGATATAATTAACCCGAATGAAATCGTATAAAATATAGGAGACAATTCTAAATGTCAGAAGAATTAAGACCAGAAGAACAAATTGTAGAGCCCCAAGAAGAAATTACACAAGAGGCTGAAGTGGAAGCTCCAATGGAAGCTGAACCCGAAAAAGTCGAAGAAGTTCCTACAGAAGAAGAACCAAAGGTGGAAGAACCCGAAACAGAAGAAGAGGAACGGAAAGTAGAAAAAACTCCAGAGGAACCCGAAGCAGAACCTGAAGTTGAAAAAGAGGAAGAGAACAAGCCGAAAGAGGAAACTCCTCAAGAAGAAGAAAAAGTTGAAGAGCCTAAAGTTGAAGAACCTGTTGAAGATGTTGAAGCTATTAAAAAAGAGCTTGCAGAATTGAAGGCTATCCAACAAGAAGAAAAAGAAATTAAAGATTTCTCTACTAAACGAGACGTAGCCATTAATCAATATAACGAAATGTGTGGCCGTCTAGCAAATGCACTTGCGGGAGAATTTGAAAAGTATGGCATTGATACTACTAAGTCTATCGACGAGATTGCTAAAGAAGACCCTGCTAAAGCTGAGATTGCTAAAGGCTTAATCACTCAAGCTGAACGTATCCAAAATGAACAAAAAGCTAAGGTTAATGATGAACTTAACGCAGCATTCACTGATATCGTATTTACCAGAGCAGCTCGTTTGATGGAAAAGTTTGAGCTTACTGAGCAACAACAAGAAGTAGTAGCTGAAACTTTCATTGCTATTATGGAAAATTCTGGTATTAAAGACTTAGCAGAAGACCTAATGGCTAAAGTAGAGTTAGCAGTTGCTAAAGCTAAGATGGTAGCTCCTAAAGTAGTAGAAGCTGTAAAAGAAACTAAAGAAGCTGTGGAGGCCGTGAAAGAAGTGGTTGAGGCTATTAAGGAAGAGCCTAAGGTAGAAGTAGAAGAACAAGTTCCTGAGGTAGTAATTCCTGAGCCTGTAGTAGAACCAGTAGCTGAAGAAGACTTTAAAGAGGGGGCTGTGCAAAATGCTGAGGTTACTCCTGCGGCAGCCTTAGATGAAACTAACGTACTTCAAAAACTAGCATCACTCCCTCATAAAGAAAGAGTAGCATTTTACAAAGAGAACTATGACTTAATTACCAGAGCTTCTCAAATTGCATCAGCAGAGCACGCAAGAAGAATGACTAACGGGGAAGTGTAATAAATGGCTTTCAAAGAAGTAGTAAAAAAAATCTTATGCACACCTGTTGTTCTATTCAAAGCAGGTAAGGCTGAGGTTGAAGAGATAAAAGCTTTTCAGCTAACAGATAAAGATATTAAACAAGGTAAGAGATTTGCCTTTGTGGTTATCGCAGCTCTACGGGCATACGGTGTACCTGTAGACGCAGAAATGTCAAAGATTATAGAAAAAGCAGGAGCTTATCTAATCCGAGATATTAAGGAAGGCTATAATACTAAAGATAATTTAATTATTGCTAGAATTATAGAAGAATACAAAAAGGCTTAGTGAAGCCTATAAGGATTTCATAGAGAGTAAATTCTTTCTCTCCACCTGATGGCAGTATCAGAAATAATCTGGGTATATTGGTCAAGTGATTAAAGTACAACGAAGCTCTGTGTATAAACTTCAAGGACGTTTATTATATGTATATACTTTAATTAAAGAGGTTAAACATTATGGCATACAATCCTAATGACAACAGCTTTGGCGTTCAACTAGCGACAAAGATGCAATTAATCTTAGACCAACCAATGTCAGATATGATGACGGGTCTTACAAACCAAGACTATGAAGGCGAGTTCTTCAAGATTGGCGACACTGTTCAAATCGTAAAACCTGACGCTAATTCTGTAAATGTATCTGTTGGTCAACCCATCACCCCAGATGGTGAAAGAGAAACATTCACATTGGATGCTCAAGGTTTATCTAACAACCCAGTAGATGACCCTGCCAACTTAGCTCACGGAGTTAATGATGCTCGTCTTCAAGTTAGAGACTTGACATTCACTAAGAATGAACTCAAAATTGACAGAGTATCTAAATACGCATTTGCAGTATCAGACTTTACTGACGCAATGGGTAAATGGAACTATGAAAGCGGCGGTCTTGAGCTAGCAGCTCACAGATTGAGAAAAGCTCACAATGCAGAAATTGCAACAGCAGCAGCTTCTGATGCTGGTGTAGCTCAATCTCAAAATGCTGACGGCTTAGACGCATTGCTTGGTACTGGTAGTGCTCCTGTGGCTATCGCTAATGCAGACGACCTTTATGAAAACGTTATCTTGCCGATGTTTGCAAGATTGTATGATAAAGGTGCTATCACTGCAGATGGCCAAGTTCCGTTCGGTTCTAACCCTGTAGAAGGTAAATCTACATACGGTAAAATCTATATGGATACTCAGCTTTACACTATGTTGCTTAAATCTAAGTACTTCACTGACAGAGCAACTGAAGGTGCAGATGAAAAAGTTAAAACTGGTAAAGTGAAAACTATTACTGGTTTAGACGTAGCTATCGAACCTTCTCTCCGTACAGTAGGTACTGCAGCAGAAGCAGCAGATGGTAAACGCATCCATATCGAAGGCGTTGCAGCTGGTGTACACGTAATCGTGGCTGGTACTAAAAACGCTATCACCAGAGCTGGTAAAGTATTACCGCCTACATCATTCAAATCTCATACAAGATTTGCAACTGAATACCACGGTTGTGAATTGTATGGTCAAAAAGTATTTGAACCTGATGCATTGGCTGTAGCATACATTACTATTGCTTAACAAGCATTGTTTTTCTATGGGGGTTGGTTAACACCCATCCCCTTTTCTTTTAAAAGTATAACCAATAAAGGATTTTTATATATATGGCATCTTTAATAAATGTTTTAGACTTATATAATGAAATAGCAACAAAGACGGGCTTCCCTCAGTATAGTTCGCCTACTGATACTCCAGATATAACTAGATTTCTATTAGAGATGATATCGGAAGGTTTGCATAATGTAATAGAAAATTTGTATCTCAACACTAACACTCTAGAGCGGACTGATGAGATTACTACAATTCCAGGAATGCAAGAATATGGTGTTGAAGGTATTATTAGGTATGTTGAATTAATTAAACCAGATGGGTGTATAAAACGTATTCCTTATGCAGATTATATTAATCCTTTAGCTAGTACTCCAGAGAATAATCCGAAGGCTGAGCCTACTTGTTACACAATTAAGAAAGGGTATATGAAATTACACCCAGTACCTGACAAAGAGTATAAGTTAAGAATAGTATTATCGTCTGATGATTTGGTGGTATCAAATGATGACACTTACAAGAAGTCAGTTACTGATATTGACGACCAGATTATTGGTTCGCAAGACTTTGCTAAAGTTGTAGTATTAAGAGCTACCGCACTTATTTTTATCCGATGCAATAATATCTTGTCTGAGACTTATGCACAACTAGCTAATTCAGCTCTTAGAAGTTACATTGAAAAAGATTACGGTAGCAATGAGGCTCAACGAGGCTTCCGTAGACAGGCAGGTCATTATAATCCACGTAGAGGTTTGTTAGGTTAATCTATGGTAGATAATAACGCAAAGAAAAGAATTAATAATTCGACAAAAAATAATGGGCAGTATATCTTCTCAGACTTCTCTAAAGGTTTATATCTAATCGATACACCCAGAAGTATTGGAGAGCAATTGTCGTCTTTAGCTCTTATCGGCGGCAGGAATATCTGGTCAGAAAAGGGAGCTCTTGTATCTCAACACGGCTACCTAGAAAAAGCTTCCATTGATACTGGTAAAACTATAGTGGCCAACACTAAGTCTCAGCCAGGTACTAACTCATTTTTCCTTGTTACATTAGATGGCGAAGTATATTTATACACGGCTAATCAAGGATTAAAGAAATACAAGACTACCCTACCTCAAGTAGCCAACCCTGTAGTAGCAAGTCGTAATAAAGATATGATAATTTATACGGCAGGGTCCAGCTATATGTTTGGAGCTTATTATGAAGAAAGTACTAGCGTAGACATCGTTACTGATGTACAATTACAAAACTTTGGTTCATATTATCAAGCTGTAGTACCTATTGAATTCTTGGATTACTTTTGGAACGATAAAGAGGTATGTATTGATAACCAATATTCATTCACTGTGTTGTCAGTAGTTACTAATAAATCAGACGATACCATCACACTAAGACTAATAAATAATGAAGACGATACTACGGATATTCCATCCACAGTATCAATCGGGGAAAAGACTTCTTTACCCATCGACCTTATTTATGAACCAGAAAACGAAGAGCCCACAGTGGAAGGCGAAGAAGCGCCTACTCCCCTACCTAGCGTAACTCTAATTCCTCAACTAATGGAAGTGTCAAACAACCGCCTATTCATAGTTCATATTACTGGAGATATATACTATTCCAGAGTAGGTGTAATGAATGATTTCAGTCAATCATTTGGGGCTGGCTATTTTGGTGGCTTCTATCAAGATACTTCTAAAACTTTATCTATCGAAGAATTCCTAGAGGGTACTTTAATTAGTAAAGAAAATGGTATCTACTTCTTAACTATCGGCGACCAGTTAAGCATCAAGAAAATATCACAGGTGGGTCAAAAGTACGCGTCTGACCACGTAATCGTAGGAGAGAAAGTTTATGCATTTGATACTAATAGCGGTGCGATAGTTAATGCCGTATCTGTGAACGTATTTGGAGCTATGGTTAGTGGCAAACCTGTAATTACCTCGGAATTTTTGGATGCCGAAAATAGCGGTATCAATAGTTCTAGGCGTTTCCTTACCTACAATGCAGAGAACGAAGTTTTTGTATTATACTACGGGGAAAATCTAAATAAGGGTATAGTTCTTACTAACCTGGGAACCTTATTTCCACGACAAATAGATAAGGATATCGAAACGTTTATTGGTTTCAATCAAGGTGTAGTATTCCTTACTTCAGATAATAAGATTGTACAAGATTTCAAAAAAGGTTCGATAATTCCTAATTTATCTCATGTTGCGGTCTTCGAACCTATTGGCCTAAGGGATAATAGATTAATATGCTCATCTATTCTTGAGGTAACAGAGCTCAATGGGATTGAATATCAAATATCTACAGAAAATGCGGGAACTTCGTTCCAGAAGATAGTTCCATCATTCAACTCACTAAAAGGTCAAGAGTTCTTGCCACCATTATTATATTCGGATGATGAGCTAAAGGTGCCAAGTTTTGAATTAACTTCAAAATGGGCAGAGAAGAGTAGTAATGTAACCAGATTGTACGCACCTATGAGTGGGCGTAATGGAGTATCTATCACCGTAGAATTCCCAGCTAATACTGCATTCTGTTTATCAGCCCTCAGACTACCAGACTTTTCGCAAGGAAATTAATTGAATGTTAAAGTACAGACAAATATTTGCAAATGATTTAATTATTCACAATCAGGATATCTATAAGTGCTATCAAGATAATAAACTAATCTTGGATGAGCAAACGATTATAGACTTATCAACACCTGAGCAAATAGTAGATTTTATCTATGGGTTCATCCAATCAAGTGATAGTATGGTTGTGGGTATATTTGACCAACAAGAGCAAATCCTATTTGGTTTAGTTATATATGATAATATTAGAATTGCAGAAACAAGCTGTGCAGAAGTTCATATAGCCGTAGCTAGAGAGTTATGGGGCAAACTAACACGTAACATATTTACAAAAATATTAAATGAGAGTGTGTTCGATATATTGTATTGTCAAATACCTCAAATCGCTGTAAGGGCGATATCTATGTGTAAGCATTTAGGCTTTAAAAAAACTGGGTATGTCCCAAAAGCTTTGCCGTACACTAACAGTAAGGGCGAGTGTAAGATGTATGATATAAACTTCTACACATACCAGAGGGGAATTTAGTCTATGGTTCGATTTAAGCGTAAGAAGATAACTGTAGACCAGGCAGGCAGAAAACACGGTTTTCGTTCTGGACTAGAAGAAAAGATTATAGAGCAAGTTAAGAATGCTGGCTTAGACCCTAATTATGAAGCCGTAAAATTTAACTATGTAGTTCCAGAAAGTAAACACATCTACACTCCAGATTTCCCATTGTGTAAATCTATAGTAATAGAGACTAAAGGAAGGTGGGTATTGGAAGATAGACAGAAAATGCTATTATTAATGGAACAATACCCTGATGTGGATTTTAGGATGGTGTTCTATAACGCCAACCAAAAGATTAAAAAAGGAAGTAAAACATCTTATGCTGATTGGTGCGACAAACACGGTATCAAATGGGCTAATAAACAAATCCCAGAAGAGTGGCTCTTAGAAATATTTGATGAAATAGCTAAAGAGCAAAATGATAAAAAATGTAAAGATTAGTTTAATATATACTTGACAATCTTTTTCTATTGTTATATACTGATAAATGTAATGTAATAAAAGGATAATTAGACGATGGCTAAGCAAGCAAAGAAAACTCAAACTGACTATACGAGAGGTGGCAGAGATATATCTAATACTGCTATTCCGCTATACCAACAAAGTTTAAACCAATTAGGTAATTATATGGACAATGTCCAAAATAGGCTTGACCCATATTTAGAAAACTATGTTAACTTGGGACAGGCTGCACAGCAATCAGATTTCTTAAGGAATTATCAAAGAGCTATGGGACAGGCTACAGCAGGAAATTATGCAGCAACTACTGGTGGTTATAGTTCATTAAATCAGCAAGGGTATGATGACCAGCAGAGGTATTATAATGACCTGGCAGCTCGTATGTATAGTCAAGGTTTAAGCCAGGCTTCAGACTTAGCTAATCAAGAATTTAATATGCTTTATAATGTACCAGGTGTGTATAATACTGCATACCAGCAAGGTAAGGCTTACTCTGATATCCAGCAATATAATGATATGGTTGACCAGATGAATGATAACTGGTGGGCTCCAGCACTACAAACTGTGGGGCAGATAGGTGGCGCCGTAGCTGGAGCTGCGGTTGGAAACCCCGTTTTGGGAGCACAAATCGGGGGAGGCATAATGGGAGCTATGGGTAATCAATTTACCATTGACCCATCGAGCTTACGTTCTGTGGGCGGAGCGACTCCGACAGAATTTGAACAAAGACAAGGGCTGTATAATAACGTCTTTAATCAACAGAATGTAGCACAGGGATTATCTGGTTTATTCGGACAAAGTTCAAATAAACAGAATAGAAATGCTAGTAACATAAATACGCCGAACACTTCAGCAACTTTTACTGGTAGTTCGGGGAATTATGACCGGTTAAAAAGATAGTAAGGTAGGAGAGTAGAATGGCAATAAATTTTAATATTTTAGATAGATTAATTGGTCAGTACGTAGAACGTTTTCCTAATGCTACCTTCGATAACTTTAAAGAATATGTAAGACGTAATCACCCCACTCAATATAGATTTCTGCAGGGTGCTCTTAAAGATGTTGAAAGTACATTTAATAAGATTAGACCGAAACAATTACCTGCGACACAAAAGGGTACGTCGGTAGTTTCGACGCAACAGGGAGGTAATAAAACTCCTACTGCTTCAAAAAACACGCAACCTCGATTGACTACAACCCAATCAACTAGACCTCAGCTTACAGGTGAACAGTATAAGCTGTTGGGCACTCTCCAAGAAAGAGGGGCGAGTAACAAACAGATTTATGATACTTTATTTAACGACGCAAAGGATTTAGAAAGTCTCCTATCAAAGCAAGAAAGTGCGATATTGAAAGATGTACGAAATACCGTGAAGGGATGGGGCTCTAATATTAAGAATATACTAAAACAAGGCTTTTCTGTGGCTAATCTAGTCAAGAGTGGTGTGATAGGATTTGCACTAGACCAACAACTTAAATCAAGGACTGCTACACAACAGGAAGAAGAAGATGCTATGAGACAGTGGTATACTGACAGAAATTTACAAGCACCAACTCAGCCTACAGTTTCAAGCACTCCAGCGGACCAGCCGACTCAAGTTGTAAACTCCACTCCTCAATCTAGCACTGACCTACCACCAGCACCATCGGATAGTGTAGAAAATTTTATTATTAAAAATACAGACCCACGCCCGACTATCGAAGAGCTTAATATTTCTTTGGACGAATTACCCGCATTAAATCAATCCAACGTTTCGCAAAGTATTCCTTCTCAGGGGGTAGTGACTGGAGCTGCAGCTCCGACAAATTTCCAGTATCAACCATACACACCAACAATGGATTATAATATGTCTCAACAAGAGAAAGAGTTACTAGATAGATTTACAGATAATCAAGGTATAGTTTCTTCGAGAGAAGTTCTGGATACTCTAAGGAATGATTATAATCAAATGAGGGAGCAACTCATTCAAGACCCCAGATATCAAGGAGATGTTGTTCCAGCTCAAGGTTATAATATTGATATTAATGAATACAATCGTAGATTGAATGCAGATGCTGCTGCTAATAGAATTTCTAGAGCATTCGGTATGGGTGATACTGTAAACAGTGCACAGGATTATATCAATAGGCAACAGCAATTATACCGAGCTAGTATGGCAAATCAAGCAGGAGTCCCGTACGAGGACTATAGAGCCGCGATGTTAGAAAGGCAGAAAGCTGATATACTAGCTAGACAACAAGAAGTGGAGGCTGTCCTTAAGCTACAAGCCCAACAAACAACTGATATGAAAGAAAAAATGGACTTGATTCAACAATTGTATAAATCAAGAATTGAAGCGAGTAAAGCGCTGGATGTAGCGAATGCTCAAGCCTTTGGAGATATTCAAAAACAACAGTTGTCAAATATTGGTGCGGCTGATGTCGCGAATATCACACAGCAGGGTAATCTTAAGAAACAATATATAGCTAATCAAGGTTCTGCAGATGTTGCAAATATCAATACGCAAGGAGCTATTGCAAAGCAAAGAGAAGAGTTATCCGACCCTACGACGCAGATGAAGACTATGGGGCAATTCTACAGCGGTATGGGATACCTCCCGCCAAACTTCCAAAAAGGAATAATACAGAACCTATCCCCGCAACAGCAACAAGTAATGTTTGGAACTCAATTTACTCCACAACAATTAGGAGATGTATTTAATATATCTCAAACTCCATCTAGTAGTGAAACCTCACAATTCAACCAATTTATGTCAAAGATAAGGGGCCTTCAAGCAAATGAGCAGTAACCTTAATCCGAATACACTTTCATTTCCAGTAAACTATAATGGCGCTGAAAGTATTGATGATTTATTTCAGCAGTTACAATCGGCGCCACGTAGAACATTTGAGTACGTTCCACCTCAAGCAGTTACTCAAATACCTACCCAATCTGGAGATGAGAGATATAATCAGATAATGGCCGCCAGAGCTACGGAACCAGCCCCAATATCTGAGATGCAGATAAGAGATGGAAATATTCTTAGAAACTTCGGCAGAGAAATGCGAGAGGTTGGTACTGGCCTAACTCATCTATGGGCAAATAAAGGTGATTTGCTCTTTGAAGGGTTAAATAATCTGTCGAGCTTCTACGAAGGCCATACTCCTACGGAAAATATTCTAAGAACTATTCGGCAGGGGTTAAAGGCGCCTGAGGCTCTAGTTAATTTAACTCTGGCTCCTTATAATTTCAATACTGCTGACATAGGAGAAAGAAGCCTAAGGGATATTTTAGGTGGTGCTGTACAAGGAGCTGTGCACAATCCACTATCTACAACTGTTGATACCTTATCCTTGGGCCTTGGCGGAAAAGTTGTTCAGGGCTTAAAAAACATACCCGTATTGGGAAGGTTAGCTAAAGCTGGAGATATAGAAAAAGCTATAGCTGCAGAGGGGGTTAATGTAGCCGCTGATATTAATAAAATCGAAGGCCGATTGAACAATATCAACATTAAGCTCAACAAACTAGGCGATAAAAAGGGTATACTACTCCAAGAAGCTATTGAAGCGGCTGAGACTGGCGGTAAGGTTAGTAATGAAGCTAAAGCTGTATTCAAAGAGCTTAGAGAATTTTCGACTGAATACGATAGTCTGATTAAGAAATACTCTCCAGAAACCTATAAAGGATTAGAAGAAACTGCTATTGTTCAAAAGATAGTTAGGGATAGGGCCAAAATTAATCCTGGGGTAACTTATGAGCAGGTTAGAAGAGAAGTTGTCCCAATCCTTGAAAGCGGAGAGAATATAAATACTCTAGCTCGTGAAGGCAATATAATTGCAAAAGAAGTAGCTGGTGCAAAAGCTCTATACGATAAGGGCAGAATATTTCCAATAACGCACGGGCTTGCTAATGTGGAAAAAACTACGGCTACTGCAGCTGAAGGCCTTAATGGGTTGGCGGCTGCAGAGAGAGCTGGGCAATTTTCTAATAGATTATGGGGCTCCTCTTCGTATGAAGATATTGCTAAACAACTACAAAAACCCGATGCAATTCTCGAAGATATATCTAAGCGATATATGGATAAACAAATGGCCTCCGCCATACTTAGAGGAGAATTAGGTGGGCTAGACTTAACCTTAGGTAAAGACCAAGTCTCTAATATTAGATATATAGATAGAGGTTTACTTGAACAAGGTAAGGTTAGTGAAGCTCTTGACAATATAAGAAGAGAGAGATTACTCAATACTGATATAGCAATGGATGCAGATATCGCATCCGAACTATCAAAGCAATTAGGCAAATCTAACACCCCTTACGCGGGGATAGTAAAAGACTTATATCAAACTGGTAAAAGCGCAATGTTAGCGCAAGGTACATACCTAGGAGCCAATGCTCTGACTGGAGCGACCAACGCTATAATAAACTCTGGGACAGGTGTTATCTCTGATTTTATAGAAGCATTAAAGTCTGAAGGACGGTTATCTAAACAGGCAAATATATATAGGCGAAGTGTTAAGCCTTCTTTTAGTCAAACTCCTGGCTTAAATCAAATCCAAAAATTTAACTATTACACAGGTGGTAAATTATTATCAAAAGCTGATGGGGCGATGCAAAACTTATTTGCAGAAATGGCTGCTCACGCAGATTTACGGAAGGCTGGAGTTGCTTCTGCGGATAGATTGAATGCGCTGGAGAATATGGACAAGATTAAACTTGGCCAAATGATTATTGATATGAGGCGTGCTGCTTTAATCAACTCAACAAACACTGGTATTCTACCCAAATGGGCCACCGATGTGGCTGGCGTAATAAATCCATTTTATAGATGGAATATTACAGCTACGCAATCAACTGCAAGAATGCTAGAAAAAAATCCATTATTAGCTAATACAGTTTTACTGGATATTATGGCTAATATAGGGTTCGATAGAGAAATGCAAAATAGATTAAACCTCGGCGTATCATTGGATAAACCTTATGTATCATTCAAAATGGATAAAGATGGCAATATGCGTCAAATGAGCGCCGAATTCGTTCCAATTACAACAACATTAAAAACATTTGATTTTGCACAAGGGGGGCTCTCAGGCAGTACTACTATTCCTATAATGGGCACATTATTCAACGCAGCTCAGGGGTTAGATAAATACGGCAAGCCTATGAAAAGAGCAGTCTCTAGTGATGGTATAATTACCCAAACAGTAGGAACCCGAAGGATGCAATATAATCCAGCTACTGGAGAATTTAAAACTATTGGGGGTCAGGGTGATGAAATATTGAGCGCGATTGTTACTAATTTACTAGGCGCACCGAACCTTTACAACAGAACAATAGGACCCTTGCTCTCTCCGATTTTTGGAGAAGATGGTCAGTTCTATCAACCGTATAATCAAAGTCTTCTTGGAAGTTTTTCTAGGGGAGAAAATGCTAATAATGCAATAGTGGGCGGTAACGCTTTGCGTGGCAGGTCGGCTCAGGATGTTATTAATATATTAAGTGGTATATATGATAATCCATACTTTGAAAGTAGTGAACAAATAACCCCGTCTCAACAGAGAAGATTTATGAGGGATTATAATAGAGACATTCAACGCAAGGTGTTTGGAGATTAATTAAACTATGGCAGAAAACAACAACAATAACAATAATAAAAAAATAGAGCCTTTTCAACTGCCACGTTTAGACTGGCACGATGAAGAAGGCAGAATAAACAAAACTGCTCTAATCCAGAATTTCAATGCAATAGAAAGCAAATTAAATGAGTTATCTAAGGTTGACCCTATTGAGATAATAACTCCAGATTGGAATACCGTAGAAATTCCTGATACAACAATTGATAGCGATGATAATTCTATCGTAAATTTAAAATCGTTCATAGATATTATGGGGCTAAAGAAGTTCCCTATAACTATTAAATTCAATGGGACCACATTGGAGCTCCTCTCATATTATGATGATGATTATAAATTAAGAAATATTAGAAATCAAAAACTTACAGGATTGGGCGAAGATGATAAGGTATGGATTTATCTCAAACCTGCAACGGCCGAGGTTTATATAACAGATACTGTCTCGGGCATTGATACTGAGGTTCTTATAGGAGTTTACAGCGAAGGGATGGTTCTGCACTCAGGTGGTGTAAAAATCTGCGATATTAATATACTAGAACCTTTAGCCAATATGTCAACTAGAACCTTAGAGATTTCATCAGTTAAAAATGATGGGGGGCTAATAAGACACTCTTCTGGTGATAGGTTATACGGCTTCACTAGACGACACGACCATACCACAAGTTTCTCCGCAGTATTTCCAGACCAGGGGGCTTATTGATATGACATTCGAATTTTTTAATACTTCTAATCTGGCCTTTGGTAAAAAGCTTACGCAAGCCTTCCAGACACTCAACGATTTGATGGATAACTCAGAGTTGGCTTTAAGTAATACTTTGGAGAATATGGAGTACTATCAGCAATATGGTCGCTTAGACTATCAGGCTCCAGTACCTACCAAGCAAGCTTCTCCTGTTCGAACTGATGAATTGATAGATGTCGTAGATAATTATAATATCTTCAAACAGTTCCAATACCAGAATGGGCTACTATCAATTGAGTTTGTATATTTTACACAACGGTGTGGTAAGATTACATTAGCTCAAGGTTCAACCGAATTAAAAGAAGGCTATGCTTTTGTGGTACCCGCAATATCTAATTCTCAATCGCAAAGAAGTATCCGATTTGCCGAAGAAAATTTACCCAAAAGTGGAGAAGTGCTACTGTTTGAGTTTAGGATTAATGATGGCGGCAAGGTATTATTAAAGGGTGATATTCAATCGTTATTAGGATTTTATCCGTATGATGCCACTCAGTATCGTTCTTTATCCAGAGGTTCTGACATAACATTACCTCATACTGCAGAAGATTACGAGTGTATATGTATAGTCGGAAAAGATTTAAAGCTAAACTATAAGGTTAATAGTAAAACTATACTATCAGGAACAGCAACATCGAACGAGGATGGCGAATATGATTATATGACGTACGGTATAGTATATTTAAAACCAGGCGATGAATTAACGTCAGACTATTATTCAAAAGCTTTTAAGGTCGATTATAATTATTAGGAATAGATATGGTAAGAAATTTTAGAGGTCAAGTTAAAGTATCAGAAATTCAAGAAGAATTTGATAATTTAACTAATGGTATTCAGAATTTAATAGATACTTATAATAATGCAGTAGAAAATGTAGATACTGTAGATTATACTAAGGGTGGAACTACATTAGCACCTACTGGCTACACGTTATCTATTGGTGGGTTAAAAGAAATACTAAAAACTTATAATGGAGCTATCCTGGGTTCAGAAATGTATAAAATAGGAGATGATACCTATTACGCAAACGATGGGCTTTATATAAAAGACAATAAAGTTACTAGATTAAAAGGCGGATTAGTTCAAGGTAATGGTGATATCTTGTACTATGACCTTACGAATGAAAAATATACCTTCGGTGATAAATATGTAGCAAGTCAAGAAGGCGGAGTTACAATAGTAACTAAAGATTGGGTTCAACCTGCTTTGACTAGTAACACCTCCTGGGGTAACATAACAAGCGAAGGACCTTTAGGATATACAGCCTGGGATGGGGATAATCCAGGTAAGGAATTTTCACTATTTAATAGTAGTACTTGGATTGCCGTATTACAGACAAGGCCGAAAGATTTTAATGAAGATATTATTTGGGAGTTTCAAACACCACTAAAGCTAGCTTCCATTTCTCTTTCAGCGATGGGTTTTTGTACTTATAACTTGGATGAGGCGGGTCATAATCCAGTAGTATTACAAATCCTAGATAGTAGTACTAAGGCAGTGTTAGCATCGAGAAATTTAACAAGCAATGTAGTCAATTACACGATTTCGCTCGATAATGATAATACACTTAATGGAATTATTATTAGGCTTAAATTTACAGGTGACGCTTCAATCAGGAATTTTTCTATAGGTAAGATTAAGTTAACTGCAAATAGCATACAAACTATAGATATACCCAATGTAAGCACTGCAGACGTTGATAAAGATAATTTGATAAAGATTTCCAATTTGAATACTAATCGTATTACTAAGCTTTGCAATAGTCCGAACTTTGTCGTAGAAGACATTCCAGGGTTTAAGCTCTCAACAACCTCTAAGTTAGTGAATTATGGTGATGGTAGTGTGAGCGTTTTGAATAACCAGGATAAAGGTCAATTTGTTTCCATATTTAGAGAGCCAGTTTCTGGCACAAGAGCTTATTCTACATTATTTGGGGAGAATATAGTGGGAGGGTGGCGTACCGAATATAATAATGCTGCTTATTTTGGCCCGCTAACCAGACTATTTATACCCAAGAGCTTATCTAATCCGTTCGGAAATATAAGCTGGCAAGTAGTTACTGATTACAATGTAACAAGACAGAAATTTACACAAACGTAACAAAATTTTAATATTTCAACTAATCCATCTTGACAAGCTGGATGTGTATAAGTTATAATAAAGTATATATAAGAATTTTAAAAGGACGTAAAATTATTATGACTCCATTTATAGACGCAGTCGTTATTAAAGGTCAAACAAAGCAATTTACTTGTTCAATTCAAATAAGAGATGAACAAAATGTAAATTTTATTCCGTTTGACTTATCATCATATTCTATAAGATTTAAAGTTATGGGTGCTCCTACAGCAGATGCTACAGTCTTAGTAGAACATATTATTACTCAAGCTACCGACCTGGAAACCGTAGGACAAATTACTAATGCGCAAGCTGGGGAATTTACCTTTGCCATCACAGCAGAAGATACTAAAGCTTTGGGTCTCGGTAAGAAACCTATAATGATTGATATTATAATGAATGATACCAATGAGCTAGTATTTTCACTTAATGAGGGTGGAAGTAATGGTGAATTTAATAAAGTGTATATAGTACAAGCATAATAGAGGAAGTAAGATGGCTGAGTTCAATTACTATCTAAACAGACAAGGGCCTAGGGGTATGCAAGGTCCAGAGGGCCCAGAGGGTTTTTCTCCCGTTGTTACGGTGGAAGAAGATAGCCTAAATGCATACATTTTGCGCATCCAGACTAAAAGTGATACTTTCCTAACTACAAACCTTAGAGGAAATGTAACGGATTTAGGCGGCACGTATATTAGGTATAACAGAGAAACTGGTACTATGTATGCAGGTTCCGCTGATTTAGCATCAGAAGAGCAAGCGGGTATCGTTAAATTAGCTTCGGAGCAGGACGTCACTAACCTAGAACAAGGCGTCACAATAAGTCCATTACAAGTTAAAGGAATGATAGATGCTTTAGACTTGCCTAATAAATACGTAACAGTCGATACTGACCAAGAAATATCTGGTAATAAAGATTTTCATATGGGTGGAGGTAGACTAATTATCCAGAGATTATATGGTAATGCATCTCTAACTACCTCCCCATACTTACAAGCATATACTAATACTATAACCTTAGGTAATAGCGATACAAATTCGGTAAACCTTGGTAATATAACTAGCCCCAGAGGCTCTGTTAATTTCTATGTAGATAAGCTGTTTAGGCATTACAGAGATGGTGCTGGTAATCATACCACAGAAGTGGTGGATGGAGATAACTTTAGAGAAATAATCCCTGGAGCTACAAACACCCAAACAGGTTTGGTTAAACCTGATGGTACTACAATTACCGTGGATACCGACGGTACGCTGCACGGAGCTAATACCTATGAGCTACCTATCGCTAGTTCAACAACTCTAGGTGGTGTAAAAGTTGGCAAAGGCTTAAAAGTAGATATAGATGGTGTTCTGACAACCTCGGGTGGCGGTAGCGATACTCCTGATAAATATGGTATCAGAGGGGATTATTCTACACACTACGGCATTCTGGACTGCCCTAACGGATTAATTGATTATAATGCAGAGGGTAAAGCAATCAAAGTTAATGCTGGTATCGTTTATCAAGCTCCAGATAGAACTACCAAGACTACCATTGCTTCGGACTTAAATTATACGTTAACTACCACTGGTGACATTACACTATTCTATGGCGGAAGTCAATTCATAGAAGCAACCAATGTAGAATTTTCTGAGGATGAACCAGGAGCTGACGGAGCTGATGGTTACCAAGCTTGGTACAAACCCTCTGAAAAGAAATGGTACTTTAGAAGTAATGATACAGGTAATGTATTCAGAAGTATCGATGGAGTTACTCCATTAGCAAATATTAGAACTAATGAAGCTAACGTTGTACGAGTAGATTATATCGGTTATAGAATTTTAGATGATGATATTATTCCACAATTGTCCGATATTGAAAATCTACAAGAGTTAATATCTAAAATGCAGGATACTATCCAGGCTTTAGAAAATAGAGTGGCTGCACTAGAAGAAGAAGTTAACGGTGGAGGAGCCAACGGGCCAGATACACCGACTATTAGAGGTGTTAGAATTTCTATAGAAAATAATTCAAGCCCTAATATTAACATCTTAGGAAAAGTTAATGAAAGTTATAAAAATGAGGTATCAGATTAATTATGGCTATATTAAATAATTTTAAAAGAAGACTTGCTTTGTTTGTTGGTATGAATGAAAACAACGGATTGGTCGAGAACTCAACTCCGTCGGGCAAACCTCGCGATACCGATTTCTATTCGATAACAACAATTTCAGAAGAAAATGGGGGG
>JAMPED010000015.1 GCA_023665325.1 Acetobacter sp. | reverse complement strand
GGGGGGTGCAGTCGGGATTAAGCCCCCACCGAAAAACCGGGGGGAAGGGGGGATTATAGGTTGATTTTCGAGGAGTACATATACCAATTTCGCTTACTTTTTGGTTACCAAAAACAGCGCAGTGTTACTTATTTATATACGTATTCTATGTACATCTTAAGTACGCAGCACGCCTGTGCGCGTGTATGCATATATGCTCGCGTAGCTGTGCGGCGGACGACATACTTAATTGGTATGTATATATTGTTTATATGTATATATATTTGCATTGATATGCAAAAAACGTGTACAAAGACGAGGGAGTGTACATCAGTACACGAGTGAGTGGTTATATATATTATTATCATAATAAAATAAAAAACGTGTACAAACAAGACGAAGTCTTGAAAGATACACAATGAGTTTATATGGATATATAAACGAATGACCACCTTAGCTTTATGCTAAAGTGGTTCATAACTCTTATATAGTATATATAATCATATAGTATTACTCTGCCATTTTGGCAGTCGAATTTCCTATATTTCGGGTGCCATTTTGACAGTCGAATTCATTTTATGTTGTCTTCCTTTTATAGGTTCTCTTATCTGAGTAATCTAGGAATATACGTTCAACACCTCTTTCAATGAAGGTATCAACAAGTTCTTTGCTACGTTTCCCAGTGCGCTCGTACAGAGCTACAGTAACTGTTCGCATCCTCACACCCTCTTCCGCAGTATTTACTGAATATCGAGTGATAATACCCATATCCATCATCTTGTCCAACATTCGATGCATAGTGCGTGGGGAAATGCCCAGAACGTTAGCAAACCAATCAACGGTCCAAGTAATAAACCCTTTATCTAATATCATCTGATACGCTATTGCCTCAATGCATTTAAGCTTGAATGTATCCACTATCCAACTATAAGTTTTGGGATAGAAAAACTCTCCACGGTCTTTAATTTTATATTCCATCGCTAATCTCTCTTATTTATTTAAGTTTAGGCATTGCATCAAATCTTCTCTTGATGTATGCCTCTAGCTTATCACGGTCATTCAGTATTGAGTCGAGATGTTCCACGTAAGTACGATTTGCCTTATCTCCCAGATTGCAAAAATCTTTAACTAATACATCTATTTTATCAGCCAACTCACGGAGTGATGCTGCCTCTTCTGGTGCCAATAGCTTGTCTTCGTCAACGGTATCACAAAAATCTTCGAAATATCTACCTATATCGTGTTCCTGTAAAACTGTACCACTAAGCCCAATCATTGCCTCGTGGAATAGGTCGTTAATACATTCGCGGGCAAACTTTGATGTAAGTTTGACGCGACCAGCTTTAGTTAATTCTAATTCAATACTCATAATTATTTATCTCTCCTATATGTTATATACAAACAATAAAAACGTGTACAAAGATTAAAAAGGAATTATATCAACAATAAACTCTCCATCTTTCCACGTTTTAAAAATCTTTTGCTTTCTTTCTAATTCATCTAAGGTATGCATAAACCAGCTCCCGAATTCTTGGTCGCATACCATCGCCAAAAAGCTTGGCTTGGGGACACTTATACTCCACCCGCCGTAAACCTCATTAGCGACCTCTGTGAGGACCTTGAGCAGCTTTTTCTGATACGGGTGGGTTAATGGTATCCCCTTGTTTATTTTATCTTGTTCACGCTTATTTATACGCTTTCTGCTATTGTTATTATTTTTCTTCATCTCTAATAAAACTCAATCATTCCACTACGGAGCGCTAATATCTTCTAATAACTCGTATATCGCCTTAGGGAGTTTCTTTTCCAAGTCTGCGTATACATCGCCAGGGTCATCTCCCATTGCGATATTAAATAAACCTTTCATTAAATCCATAATAATGGGAAGTATCAGCTTACCATCTCCGTCGCAATAATCCATTGCATTTTGTATAATATCGTTCATATACCATAACCTCACTTATTGCCCTTTAAACAGGCGTTTAATAGTTCTAGGATGAAACACCTTACCTATAAACCTAACAAGCCTTCTTGAGCCTGCTAGTGGTCTTAGATTTAATATTTGCTTCAATTCCCATAAGAAAACTTTAACTAACCATTTCATCGGAAGGATGTCACTTATGGAACAGTACGGGTAATCTGAATTGCACGAGCAAAGCGATAAGCTAGCGAGACAATCGCCCATACAGAAATGTCTGCATAATCTTTTCGCGTATCGAAGTTCTATAGTTTTATTAGTAGTCATATCGTTGCCTAAAATTAACACATTTATCTATTGCGTCATAATCCCCAGGGTGTTGTATTGAACACTCTTGCATATATCTTTGCTTCCTCTTATAGAAGTTTTCATCACTCTTATAGGATACATAGCCTATGACCATAAGTCCGAGAAAAGTGCCAATGATTACTAAAATTGCTGTAATCCCATCTAATATTTTTTGCATCTTACTACTCATCCTCTTCCTCCAACTCTTCTTCTTCATCGTATATACATTCGCGGAAGAAGCCAACTCCTCCGCCACAATTATTTTCTTCGTCGTGTTCTTCATTATAGAACGTAGCTATTGTGTTCCACGTCTCCAAGTCTACGATAGTATAATTCTTCTTAAACCAGTCGATAAGTAAAAATATGAGTACCCCCATATTTATACTTACTAAAGTAATAACTAATCCGATACTCATATTCTTTTTCACCTATCCTCTCTATATTATTGTTCAACCTTTGACTCATCCTCTGGCGCCTCTGCTGCCAGGCTATCGAGTTCAATATACGTTCCGTCCACCATAACGTATTCTTTATCTGTGTATTCGATTGAAGTGAAACTTACGAACGGTATAGCTTCAATCTCTTCTCTTGTATCCATCACATAACAAATTAAATCGCCTTGCTTTCCTAAATATGGCATTATATTTTTTCTCCTTCCTGATTACGCTGGTGCGTTACCGTTTAAGTATACGAAATTAAAGTGACCAGAACCGAGAGAGGCAGAGGTGTAATTCACAGTCAAGGTGTCATTGCTAGAAATAGGTATGAACATCTTTCTTGAATAGCTCTCTCCCGGGTTATTTGCACCTACATCCATAGCAGATGTAATCATTCTGAGGGCGGTAGAGGTATTCGGCTCCAAGGTGAAATACCCATCTGTAGGTGGGGTGTAAACCGTACCGCTAGCACCAAGAGTCATCGCTACTTTTTTAGTTGGATGGGGCATTGCTGCGTGAGCAGCTTGAGCAGCGGTTAGGTATGGGGTTAAGTCGCTTTTTAGTGCAACTTCATCTTTTTTTTCGAGACTCATAAAATCGCTGGTTGGACCTACCAAGATAGGTCTTTGTCGAAAGCTAGGTACACTGTCATTTGAGGATATTCCCCCAAGTATCGTGTATTGAGGAGAACTACAGTCAAGTTGAGCATTCCCATCCATGTTCCTTATAGTATTCACTTTCCCGATATTGTACACTAAGCCACTAGTAGATACGGCTGTTGTTGCAGGTAATAACGTGACATTGCCATATCCAAAATGGCTTTCTGAGCCTGTACCGGTGTTTGCATCTTCGAATGTTCCTACGAAGACCACATTATCGGTAACGGATGTTCCGTCTGTCGTTACAGCTATCTCTCCGGCATACAATGCTCTCCCAGCTTGTAGGTCGGATAAAGCTCCTCTTCTGTGTTGGATTATAGGATTAGACATTATACAATACCTCCATCAATCTTAGTTTCAAGTGCTTCAACTCGTGTAGATAGGTTAGCAATCGTTTCTTGCAATGTTTCAATAATATTGTGCAAGCTTTCTATTTCACTCAATTGTGGAATGATATCATCATTAAGTATGCGATATCCAATATAATCTACACTAAGGATATTAGCTTCGTTCATTTTTATATCGGCTAATGGTGTCACGCCCGAAATACTTCTGAATACGTTACCCGTATCATTAGAACGGAAGTACCACAATTTCTCTGATGGTTTCCACCAAGCCTGGTAATTTTCTACTCCATCCGCTCCCGGTTCGTCTTCTTGGAAGTAGACTTCACCACACTCAAGTAGTTCGCTACCTGCGTAGAATATCGTGATAGAACCGGTGGATGTTGCAAGTATTTTGGTAATCGCACTAGCGATAGTTGTTTTCGTGTCCTTATTTGGACATTTGAGCACAATCCCTGGGTTAATGGTAATTTTCTTACCAGTAGCCTCATAATCGATTAATCCGTTAGGACAGTCAAGAATACCGTATGTCGTGCAATAATCACCTCTCGCACCGTATGCACTAGCTACTGATGTTCCGCCAGAGGCAAATAAGCCATCGTCATTAACTCTCAGAGTATTTCCTGAGCTTGCTGATATTTTTACTTCCGCCCCAATAGCATCGCCTTCTTGAATTGGGAATGGTCGCCAGAAGTACTCACCGTCAATTTTTATATAGGTTTCGTTTAGGTCGATGTATTGATATGCATCCCTACCAAACGATTTAGCGTCCGCGCCAATGGTAAACATACTATCTGCGCTTTGGAATACTGCACTACCGCCAGTTTGACTCCGTTCAAACCAGGTTGTTCCGTTGCGAGAGAAGCCGACCGTGTACGTGCCAGCCCCATCATATTTTAATCTAGCATAAGCTACAGAGCCTGCTGCAAGTTTTTCAGTCGTACTTGCTACAAATTCCTCTATGTTCCAGATTGTGCCATCGTACGATACATCGCACTGAACTCCACCATTTTGAATATAAAGTTGTGGAACGCTCTTGTTCACGCTATTTTCAGCTATTAACGGAGCGTAAGTCGTAGAGCTTGCTCCCGTTGAATTTGGGACAAATTTAGCTTGTATTTCCCACGGTTTATCGCCTGGGGCGAATACTTTATTAACGCTAAGGTACGAATTAGCCTTAGTGCCTACTAAGTGATTAGCACTGTCAACCGTAGCCGAACCGCCTAAGGTATATGTATCCGCAGGTAATGTGGCTGAGGTATTGACTATTGCCACTGATTTTGTATCTTGCAACTTGTCTTGCTTGCTTGTTTTGAGTGCTTCGACTGCCGCTTCTAGTTCTGATATGTCCCCACCAGCTCCTCCACCTGTTGAGTTCACACGTATACCAGTAGCTGTTTTATCAATGGTGATATTCTCACCGGCTTCAACCGAACCTTGGTTTAGGTATAAGTTAGACTCGTCAGCGGTCAGATTTTCACCAACCTCCATCATTGGCACGTTAAACTTAATCTTTTTGCTTGAGCTTAACTCAACTGTTGTATCGTTTGACGTAGCCGTGATATCAGATGGTAAGCCTTGTATATCTGCATACAACTGACCTGATGCGTTGGTCTTGAGTGTATCGTTATCTATTCCCAACTGGAGGTATCGCTGTGTAGTTGTCTCTGTCGGGAATACCGGTGAACCGGAAGTTAGCTCACTAGCTGTAGGAAAGAACCCTGCTCTTTCAGCCTTCCAGGCGTGAGGGAATGCGTATTGGCCTATGTAGCTATACAGATAGGGACTAATCTGCGTAGGGATAGCCCCTTGAACGCGAACAGTATTGCAATCTTTTAATGCGTCGTGCATTGTGTCTGACACGTAAGTATAGACAGAGGTGCGACTGACGTCGGTACGACGGAACTGATATCTTCCATCATCGCCAATGTAGACCCCTATGGCTTGGGACCCAGCCCCGCTCATACTAACTGATGTCTGCCTTAGAGTACTTAAAGTCAACGTGGTAACGGAGGCGGATGTAGCCTCAACTGTTCTTATTAACGCAATTCTCGTCTGTCCAGAGTAATAAAAGGTAGCAGCTTTCGGTAAAAATAAACCTTGCTCATCTTTTACCCCAAACATAATAATTTGGTTCGTTAGGAGTCCGTATGTGAATAGACAGCCATCAAAAAAAGGAAAATCTATAAAATACGAAGAGTTCAACTTACCATCCACTGACGGGGTACTGTATAAAACGCAGTTGGTAGTAGAACCAGCAACCATAGTATTAGCTGGCCCAGCCATCTCTAGGCTACTCGCGTCTATAGAAAAACCTTTTATCGATGTTTGCACAACATCTTCTTTTCTTAAAGGCGCGTTAGCGGTAAAGAGTCTTTCTACGCCGAGTTCCTCGTCGGATTTATCTCCGACCAACTCAACCCCATTGATTTGCGGTTTATTAGTTAGCTGTTCATAGTTAGAGGTTCCACCTCCACCACCTTGGTCCTCAAGAGCTTCAACCCTCATATCAAGGGTATTGATTTCAGTAGCCTGGTCATTAACGACGGTACTCAAGCCGTCTAATTCTTCTTTTGTTGCAACTTTTGAACTTGTGCACAACTCTCCATTTGCATTCAATACAATCGTATCGTTATCATAAGATACGCCTAACGCATTCTCTGCATCAGGGAAGGCGAGGTTAAGGTAGTTATGCAACTTGTCGATATCCACGTTACCTTTTAAATCTTCACCAAGTTTCTTTCCATCGGTAATGTGATATACACCCAATTGGTTTATCGGGTTAGATAAAACGTCTGTACCACTAAATAAGATACGGTTGAAAGTCTTTACTTGTTCTTTCGCTGTATCAGATGTAAACTTGCAAACTTGTCCGGTAATTGTACCGCTTACATTTTTCACAAATCTGAACTCTGGTGACCCATCCGCATCGAGCGTGATTTGGAAGTATGAAGTAGTTCTGTCAAAGTTCATACCAGTCATAGCAGTAACGCTACCCGTTGCAAAGCCGCAGATTAATTTACTACCACTAACCGACTTTGAAGTAATATCTACTACAGCTCTGTCACTACCTGATGTTAAGCCATCAGTACGTAATACAAACTGCGATGTAAATTTGCTGTTGTCTGTACTCATAGCGCCAGCCACTGTGTCGGCGCCTGTAGCTGCTGGGATTTCAATAATATCACCAATTTTATACGGGATAGAGATGTAAGAATTAGGAATAAAATCAGGACCGCTAGTTAAGGAGTAAGCTCCCGCCGTCTCGAATGTAGTACCTAAACTGAACAGAGGGTGCCAGTCATCCTTGAATGTAATGGCGTTTTCTGAGATGGTACCATTCTGAATGACTACGTCGTTTTCATAGTCAACTCCTTCTGTCTCAACCAACGGAGCTTTAATCTTAACGTAATCAGAAAGTTTTTTATCCCCTTCAATCTCAGTCCCGTAAAGTTTTGGTTTGTTCTGTAACTGAGTATAATCGAGTGTACCCTCTGAACCACCACCTTTTGCGGTAATAGTAATCACGCCTGTATCTTCGTTGAATGATAAAGTCACACTGTCGTCACCAGGTACTAAGTGAGTAGAAAGGTATTCAGCTAAACCGTCTACGGTAACAACCGCAGTCTCACTCATATTAGTGTAGTCGTCTTCGTTAGCAAGTTTGACCGTACCAAATATTTCAGGAGTAGCAACATCAATGTCGCCTACATACAATTCGTCATTCTCGGCGTTGTATCTAATAAACGAGCCTACACCTTCCGTGATAATTGAACCACGGAGGTTATCTGTTTCATAAGTTCCATCAGCAGTTGTAACTCTGAGTTTATATGTATTTAATGTATTCTCAGATACAACAATACTCGGGCTGAACCCTGGGTCACCCTTCTCGCCTTTCCTACCTCTCACACCTTGAGTGTTTAAGTAGAAATTAAAATTGGCTGGTTTTCTAATTAATTCATCTGCCATCTGCAAATATCCTTTTTATTTATTTATCGTGGAAAAACATAGCATTATCTATTAATATAATACCACATTTTGATATGTGTGGTATCACATTCTTTTCTAATTATTACAAAATTGTTACACCTGTATTATAAATATTTTATTGAACTCGCCGTTCTTACCACCTTGGGTGATAGTATCAACATAGGTGAGTGTATCGTAATCTAACAGGTCTATTTGGATTGGGTACTCACCTAAACCTAATACCTCGGTGTCTTCTGCTGTTATAGTAAACGCAAAATTGCCATTAGCTGAGTCAAGTATTTGACCGTCCAATTCTAGGTCTGAACTAGATGTGATGATGTGCTCAACTAACACCTCTGCATCCGCAGTGGTCGAACCAAGTACTCTGAACCTGATAGCATACGGACCTAAGTCCATAGGTTCAAAACCTTGCCCAGTTTCTTTCAATAGATTAATTGTGCAATTAAATACTTTCTGCACACCTTTTATTACTGCTGCATCAATAAACATAATATATCTTATCCTTCCTTAATTACAGGGAAACTTTTTATGTTGGTACCAGATGTACCGGTGAATGGGTTAGGGACACCCTTAGGTAAGAAAAACTTATCGTAGTATTGGCATTGCTTACCGTTATGGCTGGTAGTTCTCCAACACCAAGATATATCTTGCCCCTTAAACCTTATAGTCGGGACCCCGGGAACGTGGTCTGCAAGGAACCCGCATACGAAGTTATCAATTGAAGTATTTGGCGGATTATGGTCCCACCTACCTATAGCCGTATTACCTACAAAAATTCTAGTCTTATCTGCGTTCGCTGTACAGTCTACAATATCGCAAACTCCATTGCTTTCTTCGGTATTAACTATTGAAATTAACAGCAAGTCATTATTGGTTTGCGCGGCAGAGTATCTAGTATATTGCTTACTTGTGATGTTGAAATATATATACTTGCCCGCAGTTCCAGAGACTACTCCAGCGGGTAATGATATTACATCAGTATCTTCAACATATAATCCATTACTAACGAATAATCGATTATTGTACTTAAATACCCTTGAGTTAAATACTTGTCCATTCATAGCAGCTAGTATGGTTTTAAGACCACCCACGCTTAACGTGTATCTATTCGGTCCCAACTCAGAGCCACCTATAGCTATATTGTAGTTAGCTGCACCAAGCGCTTCGGTATATTTCTCTCTAAGAGCATTCACTCTAGCTATCATATCATCGAAAGCAGATTGTATCTCGCTTACTTTTACTTGACCTTTAAATTGATAAGTCATATTTATCCTATCTATTATAATTAACTCTATATATATTAGTTAGATTAGAACCTCGAACGGTATCACCCTTCTTGAGGTATAGCGTTACATACGGATGTCCGAATTGAAGTGAACCAACTTTAAATACAGTAACATTATTGAGTATAAGTTCAAACCAAGCATCACCACCGTTAACCATTACACACTCATATTCTTTTTGTGCAGTGTAAGAGTTGGTTCCAACTCGAGTTAAACTTAAACTGCTGTACTGATGATGTCCATTAATACCTAGAGATAAATTCTCGATATTATCTAAGTATAACTCTCCATCTAATATTTTAAACGAGAATAATCGTGTCTCTGTATACAACTCGGTATCACTGGTTCCATCTGTAATCCGCAGGGTTCCGCTTAGATTGTTATTTCCATTAGGTGCCCGATAATACACATTACCTGATTTCAACGATGTTGTACCGGTAGCTATTATAGGTCTGCCTAGATAACTATCGTGAATTAGTACTGTAAACGTTGTATTGCCTCCAGTTTGCTTTATGCTTGTTATTCTATTGATATATGCAAAAGCATCTAAGCCATCCTCCACCCTAGATGGAAGGTCTGGTCGTGTAGCTTCTGGCGCTCTATAATTTCGATTAGTGGATTGAAGATAGAAATCGGTGTTGCGTGATACTTCCACGATACGCTCTTCGGCTGCATTGCCAAGCATTTCTAGCGTATTAAATACGCCTGATATCTTCTTTCCCCAACCAGTTCTGCCTGGGTTAAAATAATTGAATGTCATACCTATCTAACTCCGTCATTTTTATATCCAACATCAGGCATAGTCAAGTTAATCATAGAACCCGCTCTTTTATTAATTAAGGTATAACCTAAACGTCTACCCGCAAATCTGTCCCTCGGTCTTTCTTGAGAGTTTTTATTTAACTGGTCATAGAATGGAATTGGAGTTACTTTCATTCGGCTGAGTGGTTGTAGTACGTTATAGTTTATATAATAATTATTACCTTTGGTTTGTACTTGACCATTAATAAATTGCCCTACTAATATCGCGGTTGACTCACCACTAATCTTAGTCGCAACGTTAGCCGGTTTAACTACATCTAGTCTATCGTTGACTATTGATAAGAAGATGAAGTCTCCTTCTGCAAGATTAAGTGTAACGTTTTCAATTTTCTTTTTCGTATGGTCTTTATAGTATTCTATGATATTGCATTTCTTACCCGTGAAAGACTCGTTAAAACACAGATTGTCAAGGTGTAAGATTTTCACAAGAGAACGAAGATTAACAATCTTGTTATCCTCATCCTCAAGGGTTACGTCTTCTAGGTGTACATTCTCCCAGTTAATATCTTGAATATCAATAGCACCCAAATCTTGTAGTTCTTGAAAAGCTGCTTCGATAGCATTGAAGTTTTCTATCAATGCATCTTTATATATTCTACCGTCTTCATCATACCAATCTAGTCTTGGTAGTTTAAACTCTTCCATCTATATCATTAATTCCCATATCTTATTCTACTATCACGTCGACCTAAGTTTCGATAGAATTGTCTATTCGTCATTTGACTTAAAGGCATTCCGCGTTCTTCTCTTGTAGGATAGTAGTTACGTCCGTATATACCACCAAATCCTTCTAATACCTGTTGAGGACTTCTACCTCTTAGTGGGTCTCCACCGACCAATGCGTTACCCTCGGGGTTTCTATCAAATGAACCGAGGATGCTACTACCGTACGGTTGATAGAATTGACCATCTCCAACAAAGTATGAAGCGAGTGGACCTATTGTTCTGTTCCATAAAGTAGGCGCGCCAATTAAATCCTTAATTGCTGCATTCACCACTTCGTCTGCCATTCCACCTTGGACCTCTTCAAGCCTTCCGGTATTCGGATTAGTTCTATATCTCTTCGTTCCGATAGTCTGTGTAATAATTCCATTTTGGTCTGGTCTAGTCAAAGGTCTTCCGTATTTATCTACGCCACCCAATGCATTCACGATGGATGAAATAACTGGAGAACTTATCTTGAACGTATCAGCTCCTGGGAAGGCTAACTTAGCTGTGGTCATCATTGGTACGAACTCAGCGCTAACCTCTTCGGTTTGACCCGTGTATGGATTAATCCTGAATGTTGAATAAGGTCTGTCCTGAGTAACGTGCAAGTTCAACCTATTCTGCATTTCCTTATCAAATCCGATATTAGCCATAATATCGACTAATGCAGTATTTGCAAGGGTTGGAGATTTTTCCAACATTCTCAATGATGATTGTGCTGCCGTAGCCTGCCATCTCCAAAATGGGTTAGCAAGGAAAGCCACGTCTTGTAATGCTTTAGGTAATGGTACGTTAGGTGAGTTGATTAAAGCTGTTCTAGTGACATCGGTAATAATTTCGCCAAGCTTCATCTTGTCGGCATCTCTAGCCCAATCTACTCTATCCTTAAATTTTACGCCACGTTTTCTAAGCTCTGCGTTTGCAGCAATCTCGGAGAAGACGTTTTGTATAGCCCTATCTGCGCGTTGGAATAACCCACCACCAGTCATCCTATTGAATTGTTGGATTTGTCTTAAACCTGGAATGTTTGTATATTGTGGTAAGTTGCCACGTCTAAACGTACCAAGGTTTTTAGATATGCGACCGTTAGAACGAATAGCATCCATTATATCGTTTAAGATAAAACCTTTACTATTCATTATAGCGTTAGCAGCACCGGTAATCGCGTTCGGTCCGAGGTATCCCCCTGCTGCCATCAATACGCCTTTTCCAGTTTGATAGCCTTCTTTTGCTAATCCGTGGAGCGCTCCACCTACATCTCGTTGGTCTTTCAAAGCTTTAGCAAAATATTTATCTACAGGAATGTCATCTGCTAATACTTTATTCTTTCTCAGCTCAGTAAGAGCACCTTTCAGGTCTCCTCTTTCAAGAAGTTCTCTATTAAGGAATACCATATCTTTTAGTTTGGTAGTTTGAAATGTTTGTCCACCTACTGCGCCATTAAGTAAGTCGCGTGAGATAGCTTTATCTATATTGCTTGTAATTACACCTTCGAGAAATTCCTCAGGTTTCTTGAGTTGTTTTACAATCTCTTCGTACGGTGCGTTACCGTAAACTCTTCGTGTAAATATCTCGGGAGTATTACCACCAACGCGTTGGACAACTTCACCGATACTCTTATCTACGTTAGCTAAACCGTGAGTGATAGGTTTAATTCTACCTTTATCAAAGAGGGCTTTAGCTCCGCTTACTTCTCTAGCTACAACATCACCTTGTCTAGCTAGTTTCTGCACATCCTTTAATTCACCTGCTTCGATACGTTCAAGTAATGGAGTAATATCTCTTTCAACCTGTGCAAAAGTAGTGGAAGGATTTACTTCCATTCTATCTCTTAATATCTTCTGAGTGATTGCAGTCCTCTCAGCTCCCGTGTATGTAGATGGGGAGTAATCTCGGATAAATGAGTCATAATCATCCGAGAACTCAGCCATCTTCTTGAGGACTTGTTTTTCTTTTCCACTAACAGTCTTACCAGTTTCTAAAGCTTCAACGACTTTATTCATATCAGCGCCCGTCTCACTAGCAAGTTTATTAGCTTCATTAAGTTTATCGTACAACTTGGTACCGCGAATAGCTATCTCAGATTTGACAGCATTAACACCACGTTCAACCTTTGTTGCATTCTTAACCCAAGGTAATGCCCCACCGATTAATCTTCCAGCTCCCAAAGAAGCCGCGTCGATACCAGCAGATATAGGATTACTCCAAGCTCCCTCCGCTATACCTTTAATAATATCTCCAGCACTTCTATTCCCGAAGTCCTGCCACTTAAGGTTATATGGAGACATCATCGCATTAAAGTAATCACCAAGATAGTTTGGATTACTTTGAACGTACTCAGAAATCATTCCAGGGATTTCACCCTTATTAACCCAAAGGTAATTTAAACCCGTACCAATCTCTTGAGCTTCTCTTCTCGCATTATCTAATAAGCTATTCTGAGTGCCACGTTGAACCATCTCGGATGGAACAGGAGGGGTAGTGTTAACAAACAACTCTGGGTTGAATTGGGTTGACGCATTCGGCGCGCTCACTGGCGCAACCTGTGCATCTAGCCAAGCTTGAAACTCTTCCGGTGACGCCCCAACTGGTGCTCCGCCAAGCATTGCATTATTAAAATTTATATTAACATTATTATTGCTGCTCATTCTTATTGATTATTCCAGTTAAAATTAAATCCACCGAAAGTTGGTCTTTGTTGTGGTGCTGGCGCTCCACCCCTAAACATATTCATAGCTTGGTTAATATCTATGCCCTGCGCTCTCATTTGTTCTTGAATTAGGTTTGGCGCGTTAACCATAAACGCTGCCCGCGCTTCTGTAGGTAAGTATCCCATACCTGCTGCAAATTGTCCGTAGCTACCGAACAGTCTAGCTGGTTCGTTTATACGCGCAGTGGCGATATCGCCTGCCACATTAGTCTGAGCTACATCTAGCGAACCTTTATTAGCTAATCCCTGTTTTTGTATATCGTATCTACCTTTAAGGATTTCTTGTTGAATGGCTCTATTAGTTTCTTCTCTCATTTTTTGTATATCAGAGTAGAAAGTTAATTGGTCCTTAAGGTTTGTAGCTTGAGCTGCTTGGGCTTTCAAGATATTTTCTCTTTGTTGACCAAGAGCAGCTATCTGCTGTGTCCTTTGTTCTGTAGTAGCTGCGATGTAATCTTCGTACGGCACTCCTAGTTGATTTGCCATTTGTTGTTGATACATCTGTCTAGCATTATCTGCTGTGACTTGACCAAGTTGTCCCGGATTAGCAAAAGCGGTATAATATTCACCAAATCTTTGCGCTCTACGTAAATCATTTTCATTCACGTTGTACGGATTTTCCGGTTGGACTACTCCGCCTTGATATCTCGGGTCGTTACCCGCAATCTGCAACTGCTGCTGCGCAATACTATTTAATTGATTTAATATATCGGTTTGTGTTTGCGCATTCTGTTGTGGGTCTAAGCTATTCATTATATTCTGTTTGACTTGCTCTTCAACTGGGTCAAAACTAGCAGCTCCGCCAGTCATATTAGACGTACCTACTGGTAGAGAATAATCCCCGACATTATTTAAGTCTGTATAGTCTAAGACTGTAGGAGGCATAGTAGTTTGCACATCTTGCATTGTAGGCTGAACTTCTGCTGTATTCATAGGTTGACCTGGCTGTGGTACACTTGTAGCTGTAGCACTATCACCGGTAGGGGGTACCCCTGCTCCTCCAGCCTGTTCTACGAGTTGGTCATGCTGAGCTTGCGCCGCTTCCATAGCTTGCTTAGCATTAGCTGTAGCCTTTTCTTCTTGAGCTACTTGCTCGTTAGTCTCAGCTAATCTCTTTTCCAACCTTTGTACCTCTGGGTCAACACCTCCGTTAGCTCTACGCATCTGGCGTTCTTGAGCTTCTAGGTATGCCTGTTCATCAAAGTCCTTATTGGCTTGTATATTGTCATATATAGCCTTGCCTAGCTGAAACCCTTCGTAAACCGTTGCCGCCCACCCTATAGGTCCAAGCGCTTTAAGCCCTATTCTACTTAGTACTTTACTTCCGCGTAATGCCGCTCGCCCACCTGGAGTGTTGACGACTTTTGCAATAGCTTTTGCGGCAGGTGTATCTAAAATACCAGCCTGAACAGCCTTGTAAGCTTTAGCTAATTCGTCTGCGCCAAGCTTTTCTAATCTGGCGACTTCGTCTCCAAGTTTAAAGTTCTCTGCAAATTGGACAGCCTTTTGTCCGCCGGTTGCCGCCGCCTCACCAGCTTTGGTTACCGGAACTGTACCTTTTGGACCAGTGCCTTGGATTTGTGGCGACATTTGTGCTCTTTGTTGAGCGGCACGAAGTTTTTCTTCACCTGAAAGACCTCCTAATCCATTCTTGCCGCTTCCAGCCTTAGGGGTTTGTTCAGCAGCTTTGTTTAGCTCTTGACGAATTTCATCCTGTGTAGAACTTCCTAGAGGATTATTGAATAAATTATCTATATCTTTTGCTTTATTAGCCATTATTAATTACCTCCAAAAAGATTGCTTAAGTCCCAAGAGAACTTTGTATTACCTGGCATATTAACTGAAAGACCCCAGTCGCCAATATTGCTAGCCTGCTGTTGTCCAGCCTGGTTTAAGCCATAATAGCCTACACCATTCAGGTTGCTACCACTTCCCCACGCTTGCGCTGGGTTGTAGTAAGGAGTTGCACCACTGGTATTATTGCCACCAAAGTAACTTGCTAACGCTTGTTTAATCTTAGAAAGTTCATCTCCAGTCATACCTAAACCTGCTTTTTGCAAATCAGTATTAGCTCCGCCGGTAGCTCTTCCGACTTCACCTAAGACGTTAGATGTATCTGTTTGAATGGTTGAACCTAATGCACTACCTAATGCATTTCCCATAGCTGCACCTACTGGTCCGCCCACGGCAGCCCCGGCAACCGTACCAAGTGTGCCAGCCATACCACCAAGTTGGTTAAGGAACTTATTATGTTGTTTGACAGCGTTGTTATACTGTTCGATATCTGAATAGTCTTTTCCTAAACCGTATGCCGTATTATATGTCTGATTACCAGCAAGTAGCGAGTTGTAATAGTTTTGCGCTAATTGAGCTGAACTGGTTACACCGTAATCTCTAAGTCTACTAGCCAAGTCGTTCTGATACCTTTGCAGGTCATCATAGTTCATCTGATTGAGAGAGCTATATCCCCCTTGTGTAGCGTTGTAATTTCTTCCAGTTTGACCTGCCATCGCTCTATTGTATTGACGTAAAAAATCAGACTCGTTAGATGTATTAGTGTAATACTTATCTAAATACTTGTCAATCGTAGATGTTGGGTCTGCGAGGTATTGGTCAACCCTTCCAAGGTTTTCTTGGTATAAAGGGATTGCAGTATTGGAGATATCTCTACCACCAGTAGTATAATCCGTTTGTATCTTTTTTGCAACCTTTGCCATATCTGTTTTTTCTCTTTTCTTTCTTCTTTCTTTTGAATTACATATATCTATATTAATAGTATACCCTAAGAATACTTGAATGTAACAAGTAAAGCTTAGATTATTAACAAAGTTTTACATTTTGTCCTTATCGATTGCTTGGTAGATTTCATCCACCCACTCTTTTGGAATGCTCTTATGCGCCCATTTAATGCCGTGTTTATCACACCACATACCGTAAGTTGTCTTGCTACCCTTCTTAATCTTCTGGTTGGCGTTATGGAATACCATTCTTATTTCAATCTCGGGATGTTGTTCTTTTATTAATAACATTTTCTTCCTATCTTCTACATCCCATATTCCTTTTGTTTCTATCATTAGAGATGAGCTTATAGGAAAGTCGGGAGTATAATTGTGTTGACTTTCAGGAATAGTATACTTTATTTTAACTCCTTCGTAGTTTGGTTCGATGCCAAGCTCCTCTAATTGCTTAAGCATTGTATTCTCCAAACCGCTACGATATCCGTGCTTTATCCCGTTTGCATCTATAGTTATTTTTTTTCTCTTGAAACGAGGCATATTAATTAGTCTCCTTGACGAATATATTAATGTCGTAAAGTTTCTCTTCGCCTCTTGAATTAGTGTAAGGCAAAGCCTTTGGAATGTAACCTGTTTTCTTGAACCCTAGCCTTTTGCACACTCCTATTGCGTGGACAGCTATCTGAGGTATCTCACAATATAATGTTTTAATAGGAGAGAACTCGATAACTTCATTATAGGTGTCTAAGATTTTCTTACCCCAAATCTTTCTATCCGTAACGATATGGACCTGAGCTATTGAGTCGCCACCTACCATCCTAATATTATCAAATATGATTATGCCATACAGAAATTTCTCTTCGTTATCGAATACGCCTAATACATACGAGTCAGAAGACTGAACATATCCTGCTATGAAATCTCTACATTGTGGAGCTGTATCTAAATGAAGTGGGGATTGATTATCTAATACAAAACTATTACATTCGTAACAACTTAACAAGTCGTCCATAAAATTGAAACAATCTTCTAAGGTCAATATTCTATATTTCATCTAAGATACTCCCTGTGCAAAATCTGGCAATCTTATAGAGGATAGACAAAACGCCCTACCTGGCTCAAACTCAAAGGTTATAGCAACACCATTACGCCCAGACATAGGGGCAGCCACTCTCGTCACATTAGAAGCTTGCTCCGCCCATCTTGTTTGAAGTTCAAAGGAATTCTCTTTAACTATATTATCAGAGTAGGTAAACGGTAGTAAAGTATCTCCACCGTTTTGAGTATAATACGACGGTACAATTTTTTGATGTGATATAGTCGCATTCTGTGTACTTAATTGATAATCAACTCCACTCAGTTCGGTTACATCCATCAATGTACATTGTATTAGTCTGTTATCTCTCAAGCCAATTGGCTCAAACGCTGCAATGCACGACAGGGTTGGGATAATAGTTCCTCTCTTGAAATCCTGGATTATTTCACCAAGCTCAGTGATGCCAACTACTCCCTGGTTTAACCCTATAAAGCCAATCAGATTTTTATCCAGCTCCCGAGGAAATAAACTCTGATTGGCTGTATAGATGATAGCACGGTCGAGTTGTTCACCGTAGTATAAGGAGAACATATTCTGTTCGTGATTATACGTAAGTGCTCGCTTAGTGCTATTAATATTAAAGTTTGATACGTTCAGATATTCTGATGCGACAAGCGTCTTACCTGCTGTTAAATATCCAAACACGTTTTGTTGTACCGCAACAACTAACGCTCCACTATTACTATCGTAAGCGTAAACCTTTTCTCCTACAATGACGTGGTCTGATGCGTATTCTTGCCCTGCCTGAGATATCTTATCTATCTCTACTATGTCACCTATCGTTAAGATGTATAAGCCATTCTTGCGGCATATTAACGTACCATTGAGAAAGTCTTCTATCGATAGGATTGCCGACACATCGTTATAGAACCCGCCAAAATAACCGGCTCCGTTCTTTTCATTAAAGTCGTCAATTACCCCAATAGCCGAATAATAGATGTCCCCTGTGATATGAACGATAAACAACCTGTTTTGAGACACAGCCATAAGGATTGGTTCAAGAGTAGTTGCACTAACCGCCGTATCCTCTGGGGTGTAATTCAATGTGAAACTGTATAATGTTTGTTCGTATAAGGTGACTGTATCCGGTAAGCTTTCGTGATTATTGTTTTCTGAATAAGCTCTAATGTAGGTTGCCTTAGTTCCGTCATCGTGTTCTACTTGGTCCACTGATGAGATTATAACTACTGTATCGTTAGCTAAGATATTCTTACCTACCCAATAATATTTTAACGACTCTTCATCGATAGTAAATTGATAATACGAACCGAAGTCTAAGCAGGTAACATTCTTATTCACTGCAACCTTGGTTCCCTCTTCATAACGGTTACCAAACAAATACGTTTGTCCATCATCGTATATTACGAGGTCATTGTCTCTACGCGCAACGATTGGTTTTGTAAAACCTCCAGTTACGGTAGTTTTATATTCCTTCAATCCCTGTGCTACGGAGTAGAAGAATACACGCCCAGAAACGGTCAAGATACAAAATCCATCATTACTTGTAGACCCTTCTGTATAGGCAATGACTCTCTCTCCGTCTGGTATTTTAGCAAGGGATAGATATCCGTATTGAGGCACTAATGCGCCACGCTCCGCCCAGACATTACGTCCATCTACTAGAGCAAGCGAAGCTAATTGTTCACCGAGACTTCTAGGTGTATCGAGTAGATACAAACCTTTAGTGAAGTCGGCAAACATATATATACCATTATTCTTTACTGATTTATTATTATTGTTAGCCATCTATTCTCAACTCTTAATTAGTAATCAAGTAATCCGCGGCGCACGTCATAATGACCGCCACTTCTACGCATACCTCTATTTCCTTCTACAGAACCAATATCTTTTTCGATATATGATTTAACTCTTTCTATTGAAAGTCCGCTGTATATCTGTGCTTGAGGCGACATACATCTCATTAAGAGTAGTGCAATGGTTCTCATTTTTACACAGGTTGCAAAGTCTTGCGTACCTATAATGACATCCTCAATATCTGTAACTCTATTCTTATATGTATCATTATTACTTAATACTAAATCGCTAGAGGATAGTACGGCTCTTAACTCGTATTTCTTTTCTGGTATAGGCATAAGTTTAATATAGCCGCCAGAAATGACGTATGACCTTGGCATCCCTTTGTCTACCTTTTTATCTAAAGTTCGCATCGGGTCCGCCATATCGTTGTAAGGTATCCTGTGAATACGTCCTCTATCATCTATCAATTCGAGATGTTTAACGATACCATCCACAGAATACTTATCCTGTCCAGGAATGGTTATAATTCTGTTTTCTCTCTGAACAGTGTTTGCATTAGTTGAAATCAAATCGAGAGTGCTGTGTAAACCCTCCGATATCATTTCTAATAAAAATCTTGTTATATCAGGAGTATCAGTATCGTTAGTGTACGTCGGGAAGCCGGTTGCTACCGCTACCTCGTTATATAATTCTTTAACATTAATTAGTGATGCCATTTATGTAATTATTCCATTTTATATTAACAAAAGAAAAGCGGTGATTTCAGAGTTAAATTTAAGATATTCTAAAGCCATATATGTTTTATACGAGATATACAAAGAGGGGATGTAGACGGGACGAAATCACCAAATAACCCTCACCCCTCTTCAATATATCTTTTACAGTTTGCGACTAGCCGTTAGCTGGCACAACTGGAGATGCTGGACCTTGGTCCTCTTCCAATTTACAGAATGCAACTACGCAAGAGTTTGGTGATACGACTTGTTCACCAAAGATTTCAAGACCGTAGTAGTCATCTGCATATTCCTCTCTATCACGGATTACGTCTGGTTTAAGGACTTTGCCCGCTCTAGTTACGGTGTTGTTAGTACCAACTACAACTGCGAACACGCCTGCTGGCATATCCTCGAGGGTGCCTGCATTATCGATTTGAACGTGGTCTGCTGCCACTGTAGACAGAGATGGTTCAAATTCGATTGACATACCAAGAACTTCTTTGTATCCAGCAGTTCTCAATACGTCATCCGCATCAGCGGTTGGACGGTCGGTTACCCATTTAGAAGTCAAGAGCAAGCCAAGACCTTCTTGTGGAAGGAAGATAGCTGCACGAGTTCTGTGTTGTTCTTCTGGGTTAGAACCGAACGTATATCTACCATCAGCAGAAATAGCACCATTCGCTCTCAAGTGAGTATATGCACCCACCAATACTTTAGAGTAGAATGTGTCGCCATTGACTGTGATAGGCGCCGCAGGTGTACCAATTCTCGGGATTTTCGTATCGTTGATTACCAAGTTAGCAGTTGCCAAGTTGTGTTTGATACGCATATTCTGTGCTGCCAAATCGTGAGCGCCAGACTCGTAGTTCCATCTACCTTCTGCCTCTTGAATATCGCAAATCTTGAAGGCGTACTTCATTGATTTGTCAATCTTCATTGTCATAGAAGAGAAGTCAAGTTCTCTGAGTTCAGGACGTTTGCAGTTCTTCTCACCGATTTCAACAGTTACAGAGTTAGGGTCTGGTTTAACAATCTTAACTGTATCACCAATTGTGAAGAAGTCACCTTGATAATCTTCGTTTGTCAAGAAAGTTGTCATATCTGATGTTGGTTGACGAAGGATTAGTTGCATCTTGGATGCGAGAGCTATACCGTAATCGTCTCTTGTTCCATCTTGAGAAATACCCATTTAATACCTACCTTTGTTTTGTTTATCTGTTGTAACACTGTTTGCACACTTGCTTTGTTCCCCTATAAGACCGCTCAATTCGACCTACATCTAATCCAAAGTACCGGGAGTATATTTTTCTTCCCACTCTGCCAACTGATATTAGATATTGAGTAATAGACCTGCTCAAAGCCATCCGACTGTGTGACTGAAACATCAGCCCTATTGTAATCTTATAGTTCGCGTATATTAAATCCCATTTCTACTGGGGATTTTTTAGTTCGTTAATGATACGGGCAACGATTAACTTGTCGTTATCTTCAATACCATCTTTCATATCTCTTATACCATAGGCAAACGCTTTTGCCATAATCTTCGTACCGAGAGCTGCTACTGGCACCCCCATAGATGCCATAGCTGCTGCCGCTACTACTGCGATTTTCTCGCCTTGCTGATAGTCCTCTTCCGTAGGGACGAGTTCTTTTATTTCGTCTATCTCATCCTTGATTGCAATGCCAATAGACTTTCCAAGTTTCTTAATGAATGTTGTAAATTTATTCTTACTTGCCATATTTAATTGAACCTCTATCCACAGCAGGAGAGTGAGTACGCATTGCCTTTTCGATTAATGCAAAGTTTTCTTTGTAGAACGCTACGCGCTTGCGTGGGTCTGTAATACTAGCCAATTCAGCTAAGATACCATCGGAGCTTTTTTCTGCTTTGGTTTGACCGATTGTAGCGCCTTCTTTGAATTCATCCAATTCAATCTTTGGCTCCTCTGTGTGTACAACTGGTGGCTCCTCCTCTGGAGCTGGTGTCATTAATTCATTCACTGTATCTTTTACATCTTCGGCAATTTCTTTTACTTGTTCTACAGCCTTCTCAACCTTTGGCACAATAAGCTTCGCTCTACCTACAGCCAATTCAACTTTAGCAACCAGGTCATCATCCAAGTTTTTGATACCTACTTCGTTAATGATATTAACAAAAGTCTCAGCAACTACTGGCGTTTCTTCTTTTGACAAGCCGAACTTTTCAAGAAGTCTTGATGCCTTAGTAAATACTAAATCTTGCAATCTAGCTCTAGCAGCTTGATGCTGTGCGTTTACAACAGCCTCGTGAGTACGCTGCGCTTCCATAATTAATTGTTGCGCACGGAATGCTTTCTCTGGGTCTTCCTTACGGATTTCATCCAATGTTTTCTCAGTGTCAATACCAAGGTCTTTGAATGAACGAGCGAGCGCGTCTGCAATAGCCGCTTCTGTATTAGCTAACTGAATTTCATCTGCTTTCGCTTTACGTTCAAATTCAATGATAGCTTTCTCTTCGGCAAGGATTGCTTTTTCCTCTTCGATTTCTGCTTTAATCTTTTCAATATCTACAGATTGTTCAGGTTCAGTAACCTCAATATCTTCTGCGGGTTCTTCTCCCTCAGTGCCTTCCTTAATTTCCTCTGTAGGTGTTTCATCTGTCTTCTCTGGTTCGCCCTCCACTGGAGGCTCCTCAGTTGCTGCGACCTCAGGCTCGCTGGGTGGCTCGGTTGTTTCTTCTGTAGCAGCAGGAGGTGCATCCTCAACTTTCTCTTCTACTTCAACAACCTCTTCAACTTTTTCTTCTAGTTGCTCTTTGTTTAATTCATCCATCTGTTTAAATTCTCCATTTTAAAGTATTTTATATATTACATTTGTTGTGGTAATTGTTGGTTAATTGGAACGTCCTGCGGAATTTCCGGTGGTACACCTTCTTGCGTTGGAGGTTGTTCCTGCGGTGGTGGATTTGCTGCATCAAAGACGCCAAAACCATCTATTGGGATACGTTCATCTACGTTATCTTGTAGTCCTAATAAGTTGTCTGCGTCGGATAGCTCTGCCTTAGCCATTAAATATCGTACGGCTAATATAATCTGTTCTGGGGTCAAGTTAGAGAATATCATTTGACCTATTGGCATACTCAAGATTTCAAGGAGCTTGTTCAACTCACCTTCTTTATCCGCTCTTGAAGCGTTTGTTGAAATAGATATTTTCAACCTAGGGTCTGAATATATTTCATCTAACGGTGTTCCAGCAGCCAATGCCAACTCCCTGTTGAATGCATAGAACGCTACAAATAATCTAAGCATAAAGTTATACGAGAATACATCTGTTTCAACCCGCATTCTTGCGTTAGCCTTTTGGAATAAGATGGAGCTTTCTCTCGCTGTTCTAACAACACCACCTGTATCACCTGCAATATATTGGTTTAAACCTAAGGTATTCTTATTTTGCTGTAATACCATTTCAATTAATGGCAAACCAGTTTGCGCAGCCATTGGTGTTTGCAAGTAGTTAGGTGGAGTGTCAACCTGATTGTATTCCATAAATCTTTTATCTCTAGCAGTCTGCGCCTGAGGTAGGGTTATCGTACCCTTTTGCACAAGCAAGATTGGATTTGATACGTCATCCAAGTTTTGAATAAACATATCAGTAACTCTATTGACCAATGTGTTAATTACTTCTGATGAAGTTAACGGAGCAATACTTCTATGAGTTTGGTCGTCAATCTTATATCCTGCATAGATAATTCTGTTTGTATTTACTGAATTGTATCTAAGGTCTGCAATCTTATTATTGATAACTACAGCTTTGATATTACAAAGAACCTTGCCATCAGAGGTGATATAATCCCCGTAATATGTTAATACTTCAAGGTTTTTGTTTTCCGTTCTTGAACTATCGGAGTCAAGAGTTCTCGTTCCGTAATTAGAATATGGTGTATAGGTAGTACCATTTCTAATACTTTCTACTATAAGTTTCTTATCCTCAGCACTCATCATTGGATATGCATTGGAAGTTAATAATTCCTTGCCAGATATCCACGAGCGAATAATCTTTGCGCATCCTCTTGGGTCTGCTTGATAATCAAGAGCATCGACATAGAAATCTAATGGGTCTATGCGTTGGATATCCAACTTGCGATATGTAACCCCTTCTTTCATCGTAAAGCGCATAACAGGTTCACCCGTCTCAGCATCTTCAACGGTTTGTTTAATACGATACTCTTCTTTTTCTTCTTTTAGCTTGATAAAGCTTACAGCTTCACCCTTAAGTATCCAGTCGTCTAAAGTCTCAGCAGATAGTCTTTCTAGTAATGACATACCTTTGAATTGTTTAGTCATAACTCTCTTAAGCGCTGGAACTTTCAATGTACTGTATCCGTCTTCTCCATCCATTTCTAATAATGCAGAATAACCGGACAATGAACTTTCAATCAATGCAGCTCTGTAAACTTTAAACATTTCCTGAGCGTGTGTAAAACGTTCCTTATCGGACATAACCGCACCAGGATATACAGACTTGTATAACTTTAAATAAGTTTCTCTCATTTTAGAGGTTACGTTTAAGTCTGCTCTTTTTCTTCTTACAAAACTAGCTACCTCATCCTTATATTTTTTGAGGTCATACCATTCCATTTTCAGTGTAGTTGTTTCGTCTTGCATTTTATTATTTTATTCCTTTATTAGGTATAAATATCTATATCAATATTATACCTTATTATTTTAGTTAAGTATCAGTAAACTATCCATTTTGTTACAATTCTTTACTCAATGTCTTTCATCGCTTGAGTAAACCATATTGGATATGATATCGCATCTATAGGGTGGATTAAATATAGCTTATTTATATCATCCTGTATTTCCTTGTCTGTAGGAGCTTTTAAACCACCGTTAGCCAGGTTGATGCGACATTGGTCAAAATTGTATAACAGTCTCGTACAGGACTTAGCCACGAATAGCCTACGTTCCATAAGACCGTTACAGATAGCTCCACGGAGAAGAGCTAATCTCTCTTTGATTAACGGGTTGTACTTGCCAACTCTTAACGTTACATCAAAACCTCTACTAGAGAAGAATGGTAACATTATCCCGTAATCCGAACCGTTAGTTTTCTTATCCCTACCGTGAGCGTCACCCATAATCAGGAACTTACGCACTCCGTACTGTTCAATATTAGCAAGGATTTTATCACACATCTGTCTTGTCGTAACGTTGCTATGAATGAGTTCTTCTAGCACATACCATACACCGTTAACCTCTTGCATTATGTACCAACACATAGGGTTGTAGTTAAAGTCGCAAGAAAGGATTAGAGGATAATCTGGGTTGAATGCAATCTCATCAACTGTATTCATTGCGGTAAACAATGGGAATGCTACTGCATTATCGTTGTCGACATCGACACCCATTAGTAATTCAGTAGTGTCATCAGCTCCGTACAACTTACGAAGCGTTTCTTCGTATGATTGACCCAGGTGTTTATTTTCTCTCGTAGCTGCAATTATAATTCTGTAATCATCGATTTTGGTATCTTTGTTTGTAAAGTATTTATATATCCAACCTCTAGCTCCGCCAGGGTTTGTATGTAGGAATATGCTACGGAAGTAGTTCTTCCAATGGCTCTTTTTCTGTTCACGAACACGGGCTATTAATTCTAAGAAAGCTCTTTCCTGAACCAATGAAGCTTCTTCTATTTCTATCCAGGTGAATTCATACGAACGGAATTGATGCCAATCTGAAAGAGTTTTAAACTTAATGGTGGACCCGTTTTTGAGCTTTATGGTATTACCTTTTTCAATCAGCCACCAATGCTCATCCTGTTTCATCCCCATATTTTCCAGGTGTTCGATATACTTGACTTTGGTCGTACCGTCTAGTAGGTCTTGAGATATTGCACCAACAAGCCCCTTACAACCATCCCAAGTTAGAGCGTATAGCAATCCACGCAAAGAACCACAGAAGGTCTTACCTGAACCAAATCCGCCTTGATAGCAGGATACATCTAAAAACTCCTCACCCTCGTTCTTGAGGCGTTCGTCAATGGTATCAAATAAGAATTTGCCCTGTGCTGGTAATAGAGAGTATTCTGTACGCTTAACCATCTATGCTATAAACTCCTCGTACATTACTGTAGGGTTGAATGCATCAATCTCCATACAACGGAAAGCTTCGCGCACGCTGTCGCTATCATCAATCATACAAACTTCGTGGTTCTCTAGTCTTTCGTCAAACATTTTATCCATTGCCACAAATAGTTTTTGATTGGCAGCATCATCTGTAGCTAATTCATTGAGCTCGAAAACTTTTCCCGGTAGTATCTTTTCTAGCATCTTACGAGTTGATGGGCTATGTTTTCTAACGGTGATGAATACTATCTTTCCGTAGTAGTTCATTAAAATGTACTGCAATGTTTTATTAACTTTGAATAGATTGAACTTCTCTTGCAGGTACATAAGTATTGCGGAAAACTTATCACTGTGCAGAATGTTCCAGCTATGATGCATTAATTGGGTCCAAAAGCCGTAAACTAAGGTTGAGTCAATATCGCAAAAGATAATGTTATATTGCTTATTCCAGTTTCTCATCGCTTTCTATCTCCTTTCCGCCTGATAGCTTGTATATGTTATTGAGAGCATCTACAGTTTTGCACATCTCTTCGACTTTATACCATCCAAACCTTGCAATGTTTTCTTCCGATGTAGTATTCTGGTACGAAATCTCTTCCTTGAAAAAGTCATTAACGCATTTTACATTTGAAAGAGTTGCAACATCTTTCTCTCTTGCTGCTTGAGTCCACTTATGCTTGCCCTCTACAATCTTATCAGAGATAACTCCCTCTTGTACTAATCTATTAATATTCTCTGCTTCCATCTCGCTCACCTCGCACGCGTTATATATCTTCTGAACTTCTCTTATTAGATTAAATTTGACACCAATCTTCTTGGCGTAAGCCGCATACTCTTTCTTGCATTTCTTACATACTATTAGGTGTGAAACAATATTGTCTTTGTCTTGTAATCTTATAGTCCCACTGAAATAACATCTCATTAACGTTGACACTGTTGAACAGTCCATCTCATCCACCTCTCGCAATAAAAGTTCTAGTCCGTTCTTTGTATGTAGGGTTATCGAACTTAAGTTTGTGTCTTTTATCCTTACCCTTGTAATAGTTTGTTTTCTTTGCCATTTCCCAGGCAGCATCGAAATCAAGGCAGTAGTACATAAGTTTTCGAATGAGTTTAGCATCGTGAGCAGATTGGTCCACGCTGTCTGGACTTGTATCAATGATTTCGATAAGATTTCCATCCTTATACCCTAAACCTCTTAGTGTAAACATATCCGTAACCGGTTTTCTTCCGAATATAGCTCCCCTAACCTCTGCATCATTCTTGCATTCCACACCAGAGAAAGCTGCTTTAACATCTTGGATTAGCGCGTCTCGCTTATTATTAACTCTATTATATAAATCGGTTATAAATTTGTCGTGCTTGCCTACTACTAAGTTTGTATTCTCAAAGTCAAAATATGTCGTAACGATATGTCTTTTATTAGTATAACATTCGAACGACTTGCAGCCTTCAAGGTCTTTCACGATGAACGTTTTTAAGTCCAAGTTGGTCAATATATAAACGTGAATACCTTCACCCGACGATGAGACTTCATACTCTTCCGGCTTGAATTCTTTCAGGAAATCTGCCGTATCCTTTTCAAGCTTCCCGTCTGGCGTAAAGCAATCATCCAGGTCTAAACATATCAATTTAGTATTACCGATAACAGTTCCAAGCAATATCGAAACGCTCAAGCCTTCGCCACCTAAGTCTTCGGTATAGCCTAACGCTTCTAAGTATTTCATTTTTTTGACATCGTAAATACCTACAGGTCTGTTTGGTTCGTCAACGTTTAATAGCCGTTTCTTTGATGACAATGCAAATATTTTATACGGTGCTAGGTACATAGTGGGGGTATCCTCTTTTTGGGGGAGCTTTTGTAAACTGAACTGGTTTGAAAAATATTAGGGACGTAAAAAGAAAGAGTAGGGTCCGTTCTTATTTACGAAGAAAGGAGGTTTAATATTGGGGGTGAAGAACGGATTATTCCCTACTTTACGTCGTACATCATTACAACCGCCATTGTAATAATGCTTGGGTTATTCATCATTTTTCTCTATCCTAATCACTACCTCGAATTTGCTTTCACTGTTTTCGATAGCTTTCAAGTTTTGTATCTCTTTGAGTATTCGGATTACAACTTCATACTTCTTTTCGAACTGTGCCTCTTTGAGCAACTTATTATAGTATAAAGCTATTGTGTCTACGTTATCATCAATCAGGGTTAACTCTTCTAATTTAACAGCTTCATCCTTGATTGTCTTAAAATCCGGGTGTGACAATACGCGTTTATATATTGTTTGTATATCATCTTGGGTTAACTTTCCCGGCAGCGCCTTACGTAGAACAGTTGATATCTCTTCTCGATATAATTGCCCGATGGCTACTGCCTCCATCAGTTCTCTTGTTATCTCAATATCATCACACCTAGCCATAACTAAACAATCTCTCCGTTTTCTATTTCCGCTACTTGTGCGCGAACAACTTTTCCGTTCTTAATAAATAGTTCCGCAAAGCCCTGCTGCCAGTTTGGTAACACCATATACTCTGGGTTCATATCACACAGGCATCCTGTTTCAATCCAAAAGAACTTACGTCCAGCTTTACGAGCAATATATTTACATAGCCTATGAGTATGACCAGTACAGCCAGACATATAAGCATTTTCCATTTCCTTGATAGCGGATAAGCCTGATTTATTCCCAAGCAAAGTTCCGTGCTTAAATACTAAAGTATCATTAATAGTTACTGATGCACAACCTCTAATGTTAAAATCAGAAACTTTAAGGATTGAGAATACATCTTCAATCAGAGAAGCTAACTCCGGTGCTTTTGTCAATACGTAACGTTCCAGTCTCGTCTCGTGGTTCCCGATGACGTAGAATATCTGCGCATTAGGGGCAGCGTTGCGAACGCGCTGCAAGAATTCGCGACACATCATAACCTCTTCTAATGGATTTCGTCCCTCACCCTTTGTAAATTTGGATAGCATAAACATATCCATCACATCACCGTTTAAGACCACGATGTCTGGGTTCAAATCATCACAAGCGTTCAGAAACGCATCAACCGCTTTATCATCCTGAAAGGGGATATGCACATCACTCGCAACTAATATCTTTGCATCTTTGACACTTAAATCTATATCAATTATATTCTTAGCTCTTTTCATTTTTTAGGAACTCCTCGCATCTTAGTTCTAGTTGTGAGAACCGGGGTAGACTTTTTTGTACTAATTCTGGCAGTTTCTTTTTATACTTCCGTACGATTAATGTTGGAATGTACTCGTAGTCAAAGTAATAGTCTGGTATGCCTAACCCCTCTATTTCTTCTATTGTTAATTTTTCTAATATCGGCTCTAGCTCATGAGTTGAGAATTGCCCCATTCTATTATGGAGATTATTTTTTAGTATATTGTGTATAGTCCCTCTCGTATCGTAGGAGTAATTCTCTGCCAAGTATTTTGCCATATAACCCGCAACATACCCATTAAAAGTAAATACGTTGTGGACGTAGAAAGGCATAAGGAAGTAAGGATTACTACCTGCGTTGACCAGCGCCTTGAAGAACTCGAGCTTCTCTGTCCGGTTCCCGTTTAATCTATCACAAAGTTGGTTTATGTTCATAGTTTCTTTAACATCTCCTCAAGCTTTGCGATAAGCATAATAGCTACGCCCATCATTAACGCCGCAATGAGCGGAGTGCTTACAGCCAGAAATACCAGCACTGCAATAATTGTATTCGCTAGTGGGGTCATTCTATTCCCTCCTTATCCTTGAAGCCAAATCCGATAGTTATTTCTTCTGGCAATGACTTATTCTCCAAAGAAAATCTTACAAATCCGTACGCCACAGGAGTGCCGCAGATAGCAAGTGCCATTAGTATTAACATTATTAAGAATACACCCATTAATTTTCTCCCTTGAATTCGTTCTCAATGAATGCCATTAGCATACGTTCGTAATCTACCGTATCCTTAGCTCTCTGGTTCGTGTCCAATCTAGCCTCGTCTATGAATTTCTCTGCTTCTACAGTATTGTCTGTCACTTTGCGTCGTCCCATATTTTATTGTTCCTCCTTGTTGTATATCTTATCTAATATTTTGTTTAAGTATACCTCTTCTCCCTTAATGCCATCAGGAGTTACGTCATCATCTAGCTCATCTAATAATAGAATATTTCCAGCTAAGTACATTATTGACAATGGATACTCATTCATCTGCATTCCCATAGGTTTGATGAGTAATATATTCTTTTTAGCGTAATCTCTATCAAATCCTTTTTCCTTGTACACCTCAACGACTTTCTCTAGAGAGGGGGTACCCCCCAATAATTTGTAAGCCGTTTTGAGTCCGACCTTAGGTATGCCAGTTACATCATCCTCTTTGTCTCCAGCTAACATCTGAGCAAATAACATAATGCGCGGCTCTTCGTTGCGCTGCACCTCTTCTTTGAGATTTATCTTACAATATCTTTTAGCTACTGCGTGTAAGTCCTTGTCATCCGAGAACACTATATAGTTATCTCTGTCATCCGTTACGTCCAGATAGTCCACGCACATATTAATAAGGTCATCTGCTTCAAGATACTTACTTTTAATAATTCCCTCTTCGGCGAGCACTTCATCTCTGAACTCTTTCAATTCTGGGTCTTTCACTCTCGATGCTTTATATGTATTAAACGCATCCTTTTTCCAGGTGTGACCAGACATAAACCAACGCATCTCTACTTTTGAGTTAAAGTATTCCTCTGCCTTATCCCTGGCAGCAATTGTGAGGTCGGTCAATATTTGCCAAGCTGTGTCTAACGCACCCCTTGCCTTCGCTGCGAAGTAGGCTTTACATACATATCCATCATAATCAAGTAATGCGTAGTAAGCCATTTCTATTCAGCCTCATCGTTAAATGTTAATTGGTCTTCGTCCAATACTTCATCTTCGAAGTAAGTAATGTCATCAGGGTCGATATTATTATCTCTAGCCCAAGCTAATATTTGTTCAGGGCTGTCGAATACCATTATATATCCATCTTCATCACAATGAAAATAATCTTCACCTTTTATATTTATTTCATATATTCTTTCACCCATTATATGAACCTCCTCATTAGCTTGTTAAGAATATTATATTAATATTATACCCTAATCCGTCTCTTTATTAACAATATGTAAATATTTTGTTACAATCTTAGTTACCTTTATCGACTTCCTTCTGTTTCTCCAGGCATTTTGCACAGAGAGTTGACATCACATCTGATAAGTATCGTCTTAATTCTTTTGCTGTTTTCCCTCTCGGATTTTTTAAGTACTCATACGCTTCGTCCGACGTGATAGGTAAGTCTAAGTGTACCGTCATCGTAACCTTTTCTTTTGGTTTGATTAATTTATCTTTGCTCATTTTTTTTATCTGCCTTTCTCGCTATATCATAAAGTGTTCTACGTCACATCTGTTATATTTCTTTGCCTTGTTGCGCATCTTGCGCATAGCGTTAAGCCTAATCGTCTTGGTCTGGCTTAATATATCAGACATTGTTATCGTCTCATCTTGAGGGTTTAAAGTTCCAGGCTCTAAGCCGTATAACTGTTCTATTTCCTCCGCTTGTAGCACTGTAAGAGAAGATGAGATATCAGCTAGTATCTTCCTATTAAACATTCGATTATCTATATCCGTATCAACTCGGTCTTCTTCTGTACCATCCCCAATATCTATGTTTAGATTACCATCAGTGACCTGTAATGATATGAATTGATACGCTTCTAACGTACCCCTTGCTTTACTCCCCAAAGCTGGCACGTTCACTGGAATTGTGAGTGGTGAAGCCATCGTTTTCTTGCAGCCTTTTATTGCTTTATACAGTAAGTATTTAAGGAATTTTTTCGTACTAACTTTTCCCGTCTTACGTAACTTGTGTTTATGTTGCTGCCATTCAACAAAGAATTGTCCCAGTATATCCTCTTCTGGTATAGTGCCATAAATCGGGGCGCAATTCGCAATACAGGTTGTCACCCATTGCAAGTGATTAGCAAGTATCTGATTATCTTCCGATTGAGGCTCTTTTTGCAAACCTTTAATTATTGCGGTTATCATATTCTATCGGCTCCATAAATTGAAGTTCTAATATAGCTAGGGCGTTCCACGCTGCGTGCGCCAAGTGTGGCAATCCAGTTTCCTCATCCTGATAAATACCCATAAAATGTTTAAGTAGATGCCTCATTAATGAGTCGACATATCTTGTTTTTGCACCATCCACTTTCTTCCAATTACTTGGGTCGGGATATTTATGCGTACCGAACTCAATGCACTTACCCACCTCCATTAACGCGTTAGGGAATACTCGTATAAGTGTTCCGGGCATAGGTTTGCCAGTATCGTATTTCTTTCCAGTTCCATCATCGGTTAAATTGTATTTCATTAATTCACCCATATTAAATTATTCACACCTCATTTGACTAATATCGTTTATAAGTTTTTTTATATCTTTCAAGTCTGTCGTATCAGTTCCGGCTAATCGCTCATCCTTATAATAGAAAGAAATTTTATATTTTTGTATGATTGGAGTTATTTTAATCTTAATACCAAACTCCCTCCAAAGATATACCATACTATTAATGACTTCTATTGCATTCTTGATATCCATAGCTTTGACTAATAGCATTGCTAGTCTCAACATTTTGGGTAGATTGTTATACATCCTTACCCTCCAGTATTAATTGGAGCCTATCGCTCAGTCGATATTTATATGATATATTTTTCAGATTTCCATACCTGTTTTTAAATAGTGTTGCAAGAATTTTCTTGTCTCCATTTTCGGATAGCTCCATAAGCGTAAGCCCTACATCGGCGTCCTCTTCTATCGAACCGGACCCCTTGCCTCGTATCCTACCCGCATCAACTTCTTTGCCATACTTTGCATCGATATTTGACTGCCTAGAAGCTTGGGAACATACGATGAATACCGCTCCCGTATCTCTTGCGTAGGTTTGAATTTCCCTAGCAGCATAAGTAATGTTTTCGTATTCAGTTCCACTACCTTTAATCCGCTGGATGTAGTCTACAATAATGTAGTCTACACCCTCAATCTTAATCAGTGACAGAATGTCTTCAACAGTTGCTCCGCCCGTTTCACATATCATTATATTTTGCATATATGAATACCTAGGGTCTTCAATCAATGAGTCCATAAGTTTATTGGCAGTATCTCTACGCTTAGCATAGGTTTCCCTTAATGCGTACATACTTATACCTAGATGGGTGCGCAGCTCTCTTTCCATCAGTAACCCTGCGCCCATTTCACAAGAGCAGATAAGAACTTTCTTTCCCTGCTTGGCTAGGTTGGCAGCTATCTTTAACCCCCATAAACTTTTTCCTACGTTTGGGGCAGCGATGATAAAGGTTACAGAACCTTTGCGTATGGTTTCTACACAGTCATCAAGTATTTCTATTCCGTACTTACAATCACCCTGTGCAATACGTTCTTCAAAGTCACTGCGTATTTCTTCGATACCACTTAATAACGGTACTGCTTTATATGTTCTCTTATTAGATACCTTTTCGTTCTTCATATAGTGACCCGTTTAATGCTTCGTAGGCTAGCTTTACACTGTCTATTGCTTTGAGTAGATTAATGCTGAGATTTAATTTCTTACGGCTCTTAATTTCTTCGTTGTAAATATGAACCTTTTCTACGGTATCGCCAACGCAAGTTGTTTTGAGTTCCTTTCTTATAATATCGAACGCCTCAGCCTTTTCCTTATTAACTTTCATTTGAGCAATCTCTGCTCTAAGTTCCGAATTATTCAGGAGCAACTCGTTAATTTGTTTTGCTTGAGCTTCTGTCTCTACTGTTAAGTTACTCTTATCGTAGCGCAGCGCCTCATTTTCTTGCATAATCTGATGCAAATGTCTCTCCACTGTCATTCGCATATTTTGCTCATCCACGTAGCTTTGATTTATGGACTTATTCGAAGCTTTTTCGACGTCGTATTTAACTGCTAGATTGGTATAATGCCCAAAAGTTACCATATGCAGGTAAAACTCTACTATTTTTGCTAACATAGTTCCTCCGTTGCTAAAGTTGGAAATCTCATCAATAAGCTTTGCACATCCATTGAGTCATTCCAAGTATCCCTAGGTATCATTAATAAGTATTCTCTTGCTGTTGCAATATCGTCAATCAAATATGGATTTACATTCACCTGCTTCGGTCTGTCGTGACATATAAAGCTTTTGCATTTTCTATAGACCCATCCATTAGGATGTCCAATTAACGCATTGTGCGTCCCTTTATTAATCTGGTTGAGTTTGGCTTTATATTTACTGTCATTGTTCTGGTGCTCTTCTAAGAATTGTATATAGTCTGAGAGTTCCTTGAAAGCTTTATGAACATAAGTGTCACCATACTTGGTTCTTATCGCCCTGTATTGATAAGGCACTAATCGTATCCGACCATTCTTATCTTCTTCACCTTGAGCATTATACAATCGTACTCTACCTCTCGTTGTGTAACGCGGTAGCAACTCCTTATACAATCCCTCAGCTTGGATGGGAGATAAGTTCATTATTAAATCTATTAACAAATCGTAAGTATCATTACCCATTCGTAGTTTCTTTCTGGTCATTACCATTAACCTTTTATTCTATGCTAAATCATCGTTGCACACATCAAGAAGTAAATAGAAAATAAGGCTATTACAATTACGATATCACTTGTCATACAATCTCCTCAAAGATGTTCAAAAGTAAATCCACTCTATATCGGTACGTATCCGCATAACGCATTTTATATGGGGCTGCAACTACGAAGTAATTATTACCCACTATTAATGCTCGAGATAATGAGCTTTCCAATTCTGTCGGTACATACAATCTTACCGTAGAACTCCCACCGAAATACTCTGTCGCTGTATACGTACGCAATTCTAATATCATTGCGCCAGCAATATAATTCCAATTTAATAACTTTCCGTAGTAGTGACAACGAGTTAAGTATTTTCGGTTCTGCTTATTATCCTTGTGCATAATGGCTACGCCTATTCATTTCGTTTTAAATTTCCCTTGATGCGATTTCGAACGTACTTAGTTATATTGTTCGGGCAGTGTTGCTTATTAGTTAGTAACAAACGGTCCAACTTATACAACGCTTTATCAACTGTATCCTTACCAAACTCCGCAACTAATCCATCATACTCTTCATTGAGTATCTCAAACTTAAAAAATATTTTACGTTTTGGTAAGTCTAACTGTTGTTGTACCCTTGATAGTTCTAATATAAACCTACTTAATAGGAGGTTGTTTGTCCTTACGAGGACTTGCAATCTTTGCATTTCCTCTAGTAATTCTATATCGTGAGCCATCTAATTTTCCATTCGTTCTCTTAAGTTCATAATCTAACTGTATAACGTTAGGTAGAAAATCCTTATCTATGTTATTCATCAGTTGCAATCCTACTTGCTTCTATTAATTACAAGGGTTGATACCCAACCACCAATAAAGGTTTTAACCTCTTCGTAATCATCTACGAATTCTGCACGGAGTTCGTCAAATGCTTTTCTAAACATATCAGCGGAGATAGGTTTCTTACCACTCGTTGCGCTTGTTTTATTGTCAGTTGCTGGACTTCCGAATTTTCCTTTACTTGCTGTACCGCTACCGCTTTTAGCTGCGCCACTCTTAGCAGCCTTACCCTTTTGGAAACAATCAGGGCAAGTGCGCTTACCTACTTTCGAGTCCATCCAATTGACAAGCTTTTCATCAGCTTCAAACTCTTTGCCGCATTCATCACAGGTTACTTTAATTTTGTCTGGCATTTTTTATTCTTCCTTTCATTTGATTAGGGGGATAACCCCGATTTATTAACTTAAACTGTTTTAGTTTGTTTTGTAAAAATTCTAGGTACTTCAAAGAAAAGAGTAGTGTCCGTTTCTTTCTCTCGTCTAAAACAGACGAACTACTCACATTAACGCTCTGTCCAAGTCAGGTTAGAAATCCTTTCAAGTCTAGTTGATTAATAATATTGCTAGGTTCCAATCTGTCATACTCTTCTTGAGTTGCATACAGAAAACCATCGTTATTCTTTTTCTCCTCTACCATATCTACAACTTCTAGTCGTCCGTCTGGTAGCAAATCTAATTTATAATACATCATTGTTTGTTATTCCTCCCGAGTTCATTCAATACTGTTCTGTATAGTTCTGCTGGTGTGCAGCAAGGACTGTCAATATAGCCGGCGCATAGGTTAGCATACTGGCTACATATTAATCCTTTCGCGCTACCTTTAGACTTGTCCGCCAACAGATAATCTACTATCGCGTCCTTGCCGTATGGCTTATGTATATGTGCGTCTAGTGTTGCCTCGTCGAGAGGGCAAGGCACGTAAACATAAGTAGTTTCTTTCTTGTGTTCGACCTTATAGAAGTCATCCAACAACCAGCGCCTAACCCCTGCGGGAATAGTCTTACCTCGTACTTTCTCTGAGCCGCTAGTGCTCTCATAAATATGTCCATTGAATAACATTGCGACGTGGCTTGGTACAATCTCTTCGGGATATAGTTTTGTCTTTGCTTGAATTAATCTACTAATGAATGAGCTACCAAAACAGAACAACAATCCGTCTTTGTATGCTGATGTTGCAATTGTTTTCCTTAATGCTTTTAGGCTAATCGGTTCCATTGATATCCCTCCTCAGTTCTTCAAGAAATCCGTCCATTACTTCATCTTGTGTCTTGATGTGATTAATTAAACTTCGTATACTATTCTTTGTTGGGTTGGCTTGCGGAAGTATTTCCTTAACCACTCTTGCTATAGTTGCGTAAGATAGTTTTGTCCCCATTAGGATTTCAACAATTCTTTTTTGGCTTGGGTTGTACACATCATCTAGCTTATTGAAAACCATATTAACTATCTCGGTAATCATTTCATCAGTGATTAAATCATCGGGCACAGACTTGCGCTGTTCTCTTTTACTCGTTGTCGTCATCGCTAATCTCCACTTCTACTCGCCAGTTGTTATCTACTAGTCTTTGTATCGCGTCTTCAAAAGTCAACTGTCCGCTTTCACTCACAGGGGTAACGATAGAACTCCCTGTGAAATGCGCATACCATTTGACGCGGTCGCCTCTTAATAGAAACGTACCTCCTGAATGCAATAACACCGCTGTCTCTCCTAGTGGCGAAACTAATTTTACCTGAGGGACTTTATATCTCTCACAAAACTCTGCTACACACATCGGCATTACACTATCCGTAATATTAATAGCTCTAATCCTCTGCGTCATAGTCACCTCCATCCAGCATTTCTCTAATTATGTTTGCCAGGTCAACCACTGGACATAGCGTTGCACAGAAATCTCTATGGTTGACAATCTCACAGCAACATTCTAGACGGTCATCTAGGTATTCGATTAGTGCACAACATACGATTAGCTGCTCCCCTGTTGGGCTTTCTTTTCTAAAGTCACCCTCGAGACATATCCCTATTGTGTTCAGATTATTTCCTTTACAGTGTGCCCCAACGTACTCTATAGGTCTACCTTCATAACAATTACCCTTGCGAGTAATATAGAAATGATATCCAATATCGCTAAACCCGCGAGCTTTATGCTCTGCTTGTATCTTATACACATCTCCTCGACCTGCGCTATGGTGTAGCACATAGAAATCTATTAGGTTAAGGTCACGTTTCTTAAACTTTGACTTATTTAATTTTAATGGTTTGTATATTTGTAAATCAACCATAATATTATTATACCCAAAAGTTTTTTATTCCTAACAGTTACCCGTTATAATCGTAACATAAATTAACAAGAGCAGAAAGATAAGGAATGATACAAAGCTAAACAACACCGGTCAACCTCGCATTCAATTCATCAACAGCACTGCAATACTTATTGATTAGTTCCAATGCAAACAAAGCTTGAGGTGTTGAGGTGTCAATAGCTAACCTCAGTTTAAACCCCTCTATACAAAACGGTTCGTAGTCGTAAACGACGTAGTTATTATACTTGCTCATCCATTCTCTGGTTAGAATAGGTACGCCGTTCTCTAGTAGAATGTTTTCAATTTCCTTGTACGCGTCTGGCTTTTCGATTGATAGAGCGTTACAAGGTCTATCTCCAATCTTATCATTGATTACTTGCACATCCTTTGAGAATGTTTCTAGTATTGTTGCAACCATTATGTAGCCTCCTTAGTCGTGGTATATTACTGTAATTATCAAACCGGTTTCGGTTCCTACTGGCATAATCTTCCTAACAGCGAAACAGGAATTTATAAAGTTGTTCACTGCTATTTCTAGTAGCTCATAATTATCATAATTGTATGAGTCAAAGATTTTGATTTTCATTACTGTCTATCCTCCAATTCTTTTAGTATTCGCTGTTCAATCAATTCATCTGTTCGTAGTTCGTCGTGCAGCATTCGAGCATTGCGCTCTTCAATTATCCTATGCAGGCGTTCACCTGCCGTTTCGTTCTCGTTCATTGCGTTTCCTCTTTGCTTCTTGTATTATTAGCTTTCGTTTCTTACACCTGTGAAATGTAGGACAACACCCACATTCAGACCAGTAAAACATAAACAGTCCGCGCTCGCTATAGTCCCATATAGGCTTATCTTTTAAGCAATTGTAGCTTTCCATTACTCAGACCTCCAGCTCATCCAAACCTAATTGTACTTGCATTGTGTATAGGAATGAAAACATATCATCTATATCGTAGAAGTCCCAGTAAGATATGAATTCACTCTCACTCAATACTAACTTCTCAACGCCTTGAGTTATGTCATCATAGAAGTAGGCTATAGGTATATGGTTTTTATATATAACGCCAGCGCGTCCAACTAATGTGTTTGCCATTGTTATTAAACTCCTGCCATTAAGTTACCTATCATCAAGACTGCCTCGACAATCTTTACCGCTAGATAAATAAAGGTAAACCCTGCTAGAAAATAAAAAGGTTCCATTCCGTTCATACTAATAGTTACCTCCGCTTACTATATCATCTAGAGCTTCCACAATATTATTGACTTCAGGCGCACAGCCTGTCACTTTTCCTACATCATATAGCATAGTAATCAACCTGGCATACGCACGTGCGCCTGCTTTTGTGGCGCTTTCAGGTAAGCCATCAACCATCTTAGGGTTATCCCTAAACGCTTTCTTACTCTTTGGTAGAAATCTGTAGTTGTGCATAATATCTTCAAGTGTCATATTAAAGTACCTCCTTAGTTTTAATTAATAACTTGCTTGGCATATACCAGCGCACTTCAACCTTAGGTCTGTAGGTTTGAATAGTTGTGCGCAAATCCTTTATCGCACGATAGTTGCCTTGCACCTCTAAGTATAATTTATCTTTCTTCTTGGCTGTGCCATTACTTTTGTTTGGCTCTGTAACTTCACCGGTTATATATGTGCCACGATGGTCGCGCATAAAAGTTTTCAATTCGAATATACTTATGTTTTGTCTGCGATTGTTAACTGTTCTGATATTCATATCTTACCTTTCATACTTTTTATTTTGCCTATATTATTATGATAACATCTTATTGTATGATATACATCACTCTATAGGATTATTTTATATAACTCTTAAGGATTATCTTTTATGCTATCTCAACTAAAGCCATACCCTTTTCTTCGTCAAGTGCAGCCACATACCCCGCGCTAATATACTCGAATTCCTCGCAAGATACATCGAAGTTTCCAGCGTTGTAAGCGCTCACGAGCTTACTGAAATCATCAGGAAAATCTAGTTGATAGACTATATCTGTATAATTAGTATAATCATTATCAACTATGTCCATAATGTTTAATGGTCTGACATCGTACCAGCCATTATCTATTCTACAAGCGTACATCTGGCGATACAACTCAATGATATCCTCATCACTTGTCCAGCAGCCAACGCGCTCAACCAATACATCGAGCAGGTCATCTGCGTCTACTTCAATTAGATGTTTTTTGTTACTCATAGTCTTATCTCCTTTTCTAGTATTATATGTTGTATCATTGTTCCCTTGTCTATGGTTGTGTACTTGCTACGCTGTGAATAGCCTAAGCTAATCTTCTCATCAATGTCACCAGTAATAACTGGTTGCCCGTTCAAGTATAACTTGCCGTCTTGTGTAGTGTAATGCAATAAGTCAACCATACGTTTTGGAGAGCGCCATTTGTTTCTATGTCTGTAGTTAGTCATCAATCATCCTTTCATACTTAAGTTTGAATTAATACCCGAGTTCGCTCAATTGCCTTTCAAGCTCCTTTATCTGCTCATCAGAGAATAACTTTCTAAGTTTTCTGTATATATCTTGACATTGTCCTAATACTTTTCTAGCTTCCGCCTTGCTTATATGGTTTAGTACTTGCCTATCCTTTATTGCCTTGTTATTGTTTGTATCAAAAAATTCCCATACGGCGAACTTGTTTCCTGTGTCTCTGTCGTGGATATCACAACGGTACGCAATACCTATGTGCTTAAGTTCGCTTGCGTCAATAGCGCGTATAATATCAAACCCGCCTAAGTATTTTCTTCTTTTGCTCAATTTTTTTTTCACATTTCTTATGTTCATATTTTATACATCCTTTCTGTAATATTCTTTTCGCACGTCTTGGAATTCATCCCACGTTAGCTTACGTTCGCTCCACAGATAGTATGCTGCGCCAACTATGCCGCGCTGCGCATACACTCTTGGTATCAATGTTGTTTTCATAAGTTCAATTACTTTATCTGTCGCGGTTTGTTCTAACTTCATTTGTCTGCATTCCTTTCTGCACGTTTTTTGTTTTGTACTTCTGTACCAATATCCATTAAATAGCTATCAGTTTTACAATTAGGACATCCTTTAAAGTATCCGTTGCGAACATCCCACAATAACAAAAGTTCGTCATCGTCTTTAAAAGTCTTGTAACAATTGTTGCACCTAATCATTCTGTTTTTCCTTTTGGGTTGTATGTGTATACATTGTATTGTTAGTTTACCGAACTATTTTTCTTTATACCGTGTGCGGCTCGGTTCGCCTTACTCTTTCATTATGTACGATATCGTTTCCAGTTTCAAGTGTTTTGGTTTGATATATTTACAATTTGTTACATATCTATATTCGCTTGCTTGTACCAAGCTTTATACACCTATTCTATACGTTTACATTGGTTTACATAGTTGAGTTAGCTTGTACACATCCAATTGTTGCGTATCTACTATACGTTTGTATTATACTTATCGCGCGTGCGTGCGCATACATACGCGCCTGTATATCGCGCGCCACAGTATTTTATTATATATTGCGTAAGGGGGGTGCAGTCGGGATTAAGCCCCCACCGAAAAACCGGGGGGAAGGGGGGATT
>JAMPED010000014.1:42789-47244 GCA_023665325.1 Acetobacter sp. | reverse complement strand
ATACTCTCCTTCCCTGTCATCCCTCGGCTGTGAAACAGCCGTCAAGGGATCTCCCACTCCACACCGCAGCCAAAACCGTTGCCCACACCGCTGCCACTGAATTTCTGCCGTTTCGAAGTATTCGCTCTAGAAACAAATTCACTCACTTATACAGTAGTGGAAAAATGCGGAAAAGTGCAATGCTAAATGCAAAAGTCCCCTCTCAAACCGTAGCGTACATTGAAGTACTTGGAGGTTAAAAAAACAAAAAAGCAAGTCAAATATAACTCGCTTGTAAAATGACTTTAAGGCGGAAAATTTGAGATGAATAGAGATGAATACAAGAACGGCAGAAATTTTAGTGTACATAGAAGTACATAAATTTCTGCCGTTTCGAAGTATTCGCTCTAGGCGCTCAAATTTTTCCCTTAAAGAGAAGATGCATCAACGCGCACACCTACACCCATCGTCGAACTAATTGAAATTTTCTTCAAATATGTTCCTTTAAGTGTTTGTGGTTTAGCTTTCAAAATTGTCTCAATGAAAGTTTTAGCGTTGTCATAAATTTTATCTTCATCAAAAGAAGCTTTAGCAATACCAGCGTGAACAATACCGTTCTTTTCAACACGGAATTGAACTTCACCAGCCTTAGCTTTTTTAACCGCGTTAGCAACATCCATAGTAACTGTGCCGAGTTTTGGGTTTGGCATCAAGCCTTTCGGACCCAATACACGAGCAACACGACCAGCCAATCCCATCATATCTGGGGTTGCAATGCAACGGTCAAATTCGATTTTGCCAGCCAAGATAGAATCAACCAAGTTCTCTGCGCCAACAATATCAGCACCAGCAGCTTTAGCTTCATCAGCTTTTTCGCCCTGTGCCATAACAGCAACGCGAACTTTTTTACCATTACCGTGAGGCAAACCACATACGCCACGAACCATCTGGTCAGCATATTTCGGGTCAACACCAAGGTTGATAGCCAAATCGATTGTTTCATCAAATTTTGCAACGGCATTAGCCTTAACCAATGCGATAGCGTCTTTTAAAGAGTAGCTTTGATTTTTATCTACATTCTTATAAGCATTTACTAATCTTTTTCCGGTCATCGTCTTACTCCGTTACCTGAATACCCATAGAAACAGCCTGACCTTTAACCATATTCATAGCTGATTCAACTGTTGCGCAGTTCAAATCCGGCAATTTAGCTTCGGCAATTTCTTTTACCTGAGCCATAGTGATTTTGCCGGCAACTTCTTTACCTGGGTTTTTAGAAGCAGATTTAACACCAGCAGCTTTCTTAATGTAATAAGAAACCGGAGGAAGCTTTGTAATAAATGTAAAGCTTTTGTCTTCATACGCTGTAATGATAACAGGTGTAGGAATACCTGGTTCCAAAGATTGTGTAGCTGCGTTAAACGCTTTACAAAATTCCATAATGTTCAAGCCTTTTTGACCGAGAGCAGGTCCAACCGGAGGAGAAGGGTTTGCCTTACCAGCCGGAATTTGAAGCTTGATTAAACCTAAAATCTTCTTTTTAGACTTAGCCATTTTAATACCTCAATTCTAAAATTGTTATTCTCAAAAGGTCCGTGGTAAGACAATTGGCTACAGTCCCCCACGGGATTAAATTTTGTTTTATCAAAGATTTACACCGCAAAAGCGATTCCATCTCTTCTAAAAGCCTGCATTACATACCACAAAAAAACAAAAAGTAAAGCATTTTTTTAAATATTTATTCACATTTTCACTTGCAAACCCTCAAAAAATATGCTATGCTGAAAGCCTAGTAAGTATAAATTGTCTATTATTTTTCGTAAGAGTGTGTTGTTCGGTTTTCATTTTTTTGAGGGCTGGGTGATGTGTTTTTATTGATCTTAAAATAGGCAAAAAAGACTTACTTAATATTAACCCAAAAACTTAAAAAAAAATGGAAAAGCAGACATCCCTTGCCAGTGTGAATAACGCCAACATCAACATCGACGCACAGTTGGTGATGATATTTAATAACCCTTCTGAGATTAGCGAGAAAAAGATCGCTAACGTGAAGGCTCTTCTCGAAGAAAAGGTACGAGAGTGCCCCGAACTCGAGGAACCCATCGCCTCTATCCTCGAGATGTTGGGCTATTAACACACCCCTACAACGCTGTTTCTCCCCTAGGGAAAACAGCGTTTTTTTTGTTTACTCTCCCCCCCGTCATTGCGAGGCGACAACGTCGCCGTGGCAATCCATACTCTCACAAGATCGCTTGACTTCACTGCGTTCAGAGCGATGACATATTAAAAGAAACTCTCTTTTCTGTGTCATCCCTCGGCTGTGAAACAGCCGTCAAGGGATCTCCCACTCCAAGCATATACCCCCCGCTGGATTGCCACGTCGCACGTTGGCTGCGCGCCACCGCACTCCTCGCAATGACGTATAAAAAAGTAGCCTGCTCGTTAAAAATCATACTCTTCACCCGCCGCAGCCCCATCGTTGCCCGTGCCGCTGGCACCAATCCACAAACTGGTGCGAAGCACACCTTACCCCGTCATCCCTCGGCTGTGAAACAGCCGTCAAGGGATCTCCCACTCCAAGCATATACCCCCCACTGGATTGCCACAGCCCTCCTCGTAATGACATACAAAAAACAATTTTCCTAATTCCTAAAAAAATATATTGACAAAATTAACAAAACGCCCTATACGTTTCCCCATCAACCAATTATTATCCATATTATGATGCAATTCTTATGGAACTTGGTTGGAAATCCCATTTGTTTTACCCTAAAATTTGGTTATGACACAAATTAAAAAAGCTTTTGAAAGCGCTGCTAAAGAAACTGCTTTCAAAAACTTCAAAGCAGTTTTCTGCGCAATCCTCAAAACAAGCGCAGAGCAAATTCTCACCGAAGAGATAAATAAAATGTATCTCCCCAGCATAAAAGCTAAGGAGATTTCCACGCTCCGCCCCAAAGAGTCTCTTAATCTCTTCCTATCGCACATCGAAACCGCGATGGAACAGCTCTTTGAAGAGGCTTACCGTAAGACGTACGCTGCTTCATATAACCGCAGCTACGGTTTTGCTTACAAAAAAGCACTTGAGAGCATCAGCTTTCAGAGTTTCCGCCCTATGGAGGCAGAGTTCACCGCCGAGTATCTGAATGCGAAAGGCGCTCCCGCTGCTCTTTATACCGCAGCAGAAAAAATCTTTGAGGCTTTCTTTGCGCAAAAGCTCTTAGATCTGCTCGCCACTGAAACACCAAAGCGAAAGGACGAGGAGTTCATCAAACTCATTGATGAACTGAGCGACAGTGCTCTGAACAAGGCGATGATAACAATGCTTGAGCTCGCCACAGCCACCCCCCGTGCGTTGTATATGGCAAGTTTCACCAAGCACCTCATCACTGAACTACTCACCATATACAAGGTGAAAAAAAGCAGCGAGGATCGCTTGAACGAGGTGAAGAAACAAGTTCTCAGTGCATATATCACACGTTGATACGCACCCACACTAAAAAAGCCACTCACCAAAGAGTGGCTTTTTTGATGTTTAAACGCAATAATCCCCCCGCGAATGACTGTAAATTTAGAAAGCGGAGCGTACAATTAAAAGGCAACAAGTTGCCCGTGAGCATTTGGGGACAGGATTCCTTTTGCCTTTATGACCGTGCTATTGCATATTTTTTATACTGCCATCCGCAAAGTTGACCATCTGAGTATAGCCCGCAGCAACCAGCGCATCAACCTGTTTGCCAAATTTCTTAGAACGTTTAAGCGCCGTTACAATCTTCCCTTCAGCCTGCAATGCGCAAACCTTAGCCATAACCGCTGCAAAATCATCTTCAGCATTATATGCTAACACAACCTTATCTTGTGATGGTGGCACAAAACCCTCATCAAGCAAAATAGCGCACACACGTTCAAACCCGATGGAAAAACCAACAGCAGGCACAGATTCGCCTGAAAACTTGCCAATCATCTCGTCATAGCGACCACCGCCGCCAACTGAAGAGCCAAACTTCGGTGTTGCAATCTCAAACACCATACCTGTGTAATAGCCCATTCCCCGCACGAGAGATTTATCATACACGGCCGTAAACTTACCATTCGCAATCGCATTAGCAAAGTTCAGCACTTTTTTCAAATTCTCAACCACTTCGCCGTTTTGGCAATACTTCTCTGCAGCAGCCATTGCATCCCCTTCCGCATCTGCAATAATGGTCATAAACTTCTCAACCACATCTGCCGCATATTCTTTTTCTAACAGTTCCGCTTTAACCCCATCAAGCCCGATTTTATCAAGCTTATCAAAGATAATGCAAACACTCATCACATCTTCAGAGCCAAACCCAGCGCCCAAAATCATATCTGTCAAAATCCGCCGGTCGTTAATGCGAATAACAAAATCCGAAAATCCGATATTATCAAGCGCCGCTGTGGTTGCCGCAATCAGCTCCATCTCTGCGTTAATAGAGTTATCACCAATAATGT
>JAMPED010000014.1:19111-42689 GCA_023665325.1 Acetobacter sp. | reverse complement strand
CGAGATCGCTTGACTTCGCTACGCTCAGAGCGATGACATATTAAAAGAAACAAAATCATACTCGCTCTTCTCCGTCATCCCTCGGCTTGCTTGCAAGCCGTCAAGGGATCTCCCACTTCACACCACAGCCCCATCGTTGCCCGTGGCGCAGTCACTCCATACCCGTCATCCCTCTCAGGGTGCCCTACTCCGGCACCCTGAGTCAAGGGATCTCATCACTTCTCCTGTGGCGGCATATCCTTCAACGTAATCTCAAACGTCTTCCCGTAATACTTGAGCAGCATCCCGATAACTTCCCAACGCATCTTCCCTATACCAAGCTCGTGTGACTCAATTCGTTCCGGAAGAACCTTTATCGCCGTACTTACTTCCTCTAGCTTTAGCTTACGAGAGATACGTTCTTGCAGCAGCGCCGCCGCAATTTTAGTCTTAAACTTTTTGCGCATCGTCTTCATACGTTGATGACGATGGTTAATTTCTTCTAATGTAAAAGTAAATGTCATAATTTTAAACTCCTGTTTAATGTTAAAAAAACTGACGCTAGAAAATCCAGCGCCAGGGAGTTCACAAATCACATAACTAATGACTCTTATAGCCTTCAATATATAGCCATAAGCTCCCTGACTAAGCAAGGAATACAGTTATGAGAGCTTGTGACAGCCCTATCGACATCTCTGCCGACCCGCATACTATAAAACAAAATTCATAAAAGTAAAGTTAATTTTTCCATCATCCCTCTCTCCCCTACCTGTCATCCCTCTCAGGGTGCCCTGCTCCGGCACCCTGAGTCAAGGGATCTCCTCGCTCCAAGCGCACCGTCATAGCGAGCGCCGCCGTAAGGCATAAGCGCGTGGCAATCCACAGACCGGTGCAAAGCACACCTTACTATACTCTCACGAGATCGCTTGACTTCACTTCGTTCAGAGCGATGACATATTAAAAGAAACAAATCCATACTCTCTTTCCCCTGTCATCCCTCTCAGGGTGCCCTACTCCGGCACCCTGAGTCAAGGGATCTCCTCGCCCCACACCGCTCCCCTAATCGTTGCAGGTGGCGCCGCCACCCATACTCTCACCAGATCGCTTGACTTCGCTACGCTCAGAGCGATGACATATTAAAAGAAACAAATCCATACTCTCTTCTCTGTGTCATCCCTCGGCTGTGAAACAGCCGTCAAGGGATCTCCCACTCCACACCACAGCCCCTTCGTTTCCCGTGCCGCTGGCACCGTTGCAGGTGGCGCTGCCACCACCGCTGCCACCGTCATCTCGTAAAAACAGTTAATAATATTTTTAGCCTTGTGTTTTAAAATAAAATAGTGTAGCGTATAGGGAAAATTGTATTTTAAAATTGGAGAACGTTATGCTGATATCTAGCTTATGTGTAAAAAGAAAGTTCGGCACTGTTGCCGATGCCTCCACCAAAGGTCACAAACTTTGCGTTAAAGGCGGTTATATTCACCAGACTTTTCAAGGGGGCTACACCCTTTCCCCCACTGGGCACAAAGTCTGCCGTAATATCGAACAGATTATCCGCGAGGAAATGGATGCCTTAGGCGGACAAGAAATTTTGATGCCGGTGGTTTCTGGTGCTGATATCTGGAAAGAAAGCGGACGTTATGATAAAGTAGACGTGCTCGCAAAGTTCAAAGGGCGCAGTGGGGCAGATTATGTCTTAAACCCAACCCACGAAGAAGTTGTGGTTGATTTTGTAAAAAGCGTTATGGATAGCTACAAGCAAATGCCTTTTATGGTTTACCAAATTCAAACGAAATTCCGTGACGAATTACGCTCCCGCGCAGGTTTAGTACGTACGCGTGAGTTTCGGATGAAAGATGCTTATTCCTTCCACCTCACCCAAGAAGATTTAGAAAAGTTTTATGCTGAATGCTTGCAAGCATATTACCGAATTTTCAAACGTATCGGAATGAAAAACGTAGTTGACGTTAAATCTGACAATGGCGATATGGGCGGCAGCATCTCACACGAATTTATGCTCTTAAATCCAATTGGTGAAGATACGGTATATATTTGCCCTTGCGGTTTCCGTGCCAATAAAGAAACAATGGCAGATAGCAAAATTTGCCCAGTCTGCGGCAAACCCTTAGAAGAACACCGTGGTATTGAAATTGGTAATATTTTCCAACTTGGTGATAAATATTCTAAATCTATGCACTTAGAATACACCGCCGCTGATGGCTCCAAAAAAAATCCAATTATGGGATGCTATGGTATAGGTGTTGGCCGCGCAATGGCATCGGTTATTGAAGAAAGTGCGGATGATAACGGACCAATTTGGAATATGGAAATTGCACCATACAAAGTTCACATCGTCACAATGGCTGATAAAACCGGAGAGAGTGACAAACTCGGAACCACCATTCACGATTATCTAAATAATAAAAAGATTGATGTTATCTTGGATAATCGTGATTTACGTGCTGGAGAAAAATTTGCTGATGCTGACCTATTAGGTGCTCCAATACGGCTGATAGTTTCTCCGAAAAACCTTGAAAAAGGCGTCATTGAAGTAAAATATCGCCATCCAGATTATCAACATTTAGCCGCTGAGCTCCCTATCACGGGTTTTGAGCAAGCACTAGATAAATTGATTGCTGAATGCAAATAAATAAAAAACCGGTTCGAAAGAGCCGGTTTCTTTTTTTTCATCATAAACCAAACAATTTAGCGTCCGCCACTGCGTTGTTGCATCATTGCCACACTAGGCTGAACTTTTGGTTTACCTTCTCCCTGCTCTAATGGGCTCTTTTCTGCTGGCTGTGCCATATACACCGGTTCAGAATTCATCGAAAGCGTATCCATTTGAACTTTCAAAGTCGTATCGTGTTCTACACGTTGCTGATGCATCACAGCCTTCGTTTCTTTTTTATCGCTAAAACCAGCATTGATAAAATCTGAAATTCCCTGCTTTCCGCCAGCACGCGCCGCATTTATACGAGCCTCTGCATCTTCGCGCGTTTTAGTCGCCTTACGACGCATTTCTTCTATACTAGTCATCCCTTCGCGTCGAACAGCACCCACACCAGCACGCGCATTTTGTGTAAACTGGCTAAAACTTTCTTTTGAGGCATCTGAAAAAGCTTTTACATCCTTAACCATCAATTCTCTGAGCATCAGCACATCTTCTTTAGAAAGCTCATCACTTGAAAAGCTAGTTTTTCCAGCAGCATTAGCTTGTTTAATCATATCCACTAACGCCTTTTCTTTATCCGACATCTCACAAACAAACTCGTGATCCGATGCAAACTCAACAGTAACAGCCATAATCATATCCTCCAAAAGATAAATATAAAAAAAGTATACATCTTTTTTTTAGGAGTGTCAACCTCAAAACGAACGCCCAAGATTTGCAATCTCTTTAACAGGCAACATCATTTTCCCCTCCCCGCGAGAAATAGCAAACGCCGCACTTACCGCTTGAAGTGTACGCACAAATTCGATATTATCTTTTAATGCCGCACCGTTAATTGAAGCAGAGTTCGCCCCTTTTTTACCTCCCAACGCAAAATACAACTCCGGATTAAAACGTCGCAAAAACGCCCACTCGGAAGCCTCCTGATTTTCAACCCCATAACCAATAGATGAAAGTAATTTCCGCACATCAGTCGTCCGCACCTTTTTCGCATCCGCCATATCATACCATAATCCAACACCGTCCTTAGCTAATTGCGCCCAAGGAAGTTTAGACCCAGGGTCAATCTTACGCGTCGGTGCCATATCCGAATGTCCAATAATTTGTGTGGACTGAAAATCATATTTATCAATCAAATGTAAACAAAGCTCCGTCAGCGCTTCTATCTGTTTAGGCGCATATGCCATCTCGCCAAAAAGCCCGTTGCAAAGTTCAATACCAATAGAATTACTGTTAATATCTTGCCTCTCACCATTCCATTCACCAGCACCAGCGTGCCAAGCCCGATATTCATCTGGTACCAATCGTACCACATCCCCATCCACACCAATCACATAGTGTGCCGAAAGTTCACGATTAGCAAGCACCCCCACCAAATCGCTCACGGTGTGCTGTGCTGCTGCGTGAATCACCAACGTATCAATATAATCTTTTCGTCGTTCGTTATAATAAGGCAACAACAAATCCCGCATTACAATACCTCACCAATACCAAATGGCTCAAGCCCAAACTTAACAGCAATCGTTTCTGCAATATCTGCGTATGTCTTGCGTCGACCAAGCGAATGTTCGCTCATTCCTTTACCAAACATCAACACCGGCACACACTCCCGTGTATGGTCCGTCCCTTTATACGTTGGGTCACAACCGTGATCAGCAGTAATAAACACAACATCATCTTCACCTAAAACATCAGCAATCTCCGGAAGCCTCTGGTCAAAATACATCAACCCTTCAGCATATCCTTTCACATCTCGCCTGTGCCCCCAGTCCATATCAAAGTTAACAAAGTTTGTAAACACAATCCCATCACCCTGTAGCGCCTTAACCTCCGCTAATGTTGCATCCCAAAGTTCCTCAAGCCCGCTCGCTTTCACCTTTTTGGTAACACCAGAACCTGCATAAATATCACTGATTTTTCCAATCGCAACCACCTTAAGCCCCGCGGCTTTCGCTTTATCTAACACTGTCGGCGCAAACGGACTAACCGCATAATCGTGCCGGTTTGATGTACGCACAAACGCACCAGCTTTTTCACCGACAAACGGACGCGCAATCACCCGCCCAATATTATACGGTTTCACCTCTTCAAATGCAATTTCACAAAGTTGATATAAACGCTCTAAACCAAATTTTTCCTCGTGCGCTGCAATCTGCAAATTACTATCTGCCGAGGTATAAAAAATCGGTTTACCTGTGGCAATATGCTCTTCACCGAGTTCCTGAATAATCACTGTACCAGAAGCCGCTTTATTCCCCAAAATGCCATCAATTCCCGCACGCTTACAAATCCGCTCCACCATATCAGCCGGAAAACTCGGATAGTCAAGCGGAAAATGTCCAAAATCCTCCCGCACTGGCACCCCCGCCATCTCCCAATGTCCCGAGATGGTGTCTTTTCCAGCACTAATTTCCTCCATACAACCATACCCGCCTCGAAGCTTCAAACAAGCCTCAACCGGTTTCAACGGTGCTTCCTCCCCACAAGCCAACACACCGGCTTTTTTAAGCCCCAAAACCTCAAGATTTGGCAAACAAAGCCCCTCATAATTTTGTGCAATGTGTAAAAAGGTATTTGCGCCCTCATCACCAAATGCTGCCGCATCTTTTGCTCCACCCACACCAAATGAATCCATCATCAAAATCACGACTTTAGCCATCTCGAATCTCCATAAAAAAACAATATCGCAAATATAATCCCCTCCCATAAAAACGCAAGTGAAATTTTTTGATTACTCTCTCCCTTCATCCCAACCAATTATACTTGCAACACTCTCAAAAATATGATATACTACATTTGTTAAAGTAAGCTTTTGTGCATTAGTATTTGTTATTATTAAGGTGGACTGTTGTTTCGATTTGAAGTTTTCAAATTGGGTCAATAAACTGTTTTGATATAAAAAAGACTAATGCATAATTGCTTATCTTGACACAATCAACATTTATTAACATCAAATTTTTAATTATGAGAAAATCATTCTCAAATCTACTTGCAACAACACAAAAGGCAGTAGAACTCACAGCCATCACCCTCATCGTACTCGCAACCCTCGGGATCGCTTTCATCGCCCTCGCAGGTCTATTCGCATCCCTCGTCTGGATAGCAGAACTCTGTGAAAACATTCCAGAAATCCTCCACAGCGCAACAAAATTCGTTGTCGCCATCGAGGAGTTGCCTCTTGCGACACTAATCCCGTGGGAATCAATCCCCACAATTTTCTGGGCTTTCCCCATTAAACTCCAAGGGATTATTATGGCATTCCTCGGCGCCCTGTCATTCATCGTGTTATCCTACACCGCTGAATGGCTGAACGTCTTATTAAATGTCATACTGACCACCCCTCAAATTACATTTGCCAACCCCAAACTCCAAATAGTTAGCAAATTAGTAGAGCAGTGGTGGAGTCTTATTATCCAAAGCTTGCGTAAACTTACCACTTGGATAGTAATTGGCATCGGCGGCAGTGCAATTCTTTATCTCATATGGAATACACTCGCCAGAGCCTACCCTATGTGATAGTCCCAACAACCCCAAAAGCTCAACACCCCCAAAAAAGGTGTTGAGCTTTTTTTGCTTTAATAAGCCCCCCGCTATCATTATGAGCGACCATCTCCCACAAAACGACGCTGCCATTCCTCTCGTGTCAAAACCTTACTTATCGTCCCGTCATCATCCTCAAACGAAATAACCACACGCTTTTTATAAAACATTAAAAGCTTTCCTGCATTCCGCCAATTCATTTTATTCGCCCCTCTCTCCGTATTCTTTACATATTGCTCCTTCATACCATTTTGCAAAGCCACTTCTCTTGTCGTTAGCCCTAAAGATTCCCGCTCCGCAATCAATAATCTACCTATAATATTCGTAATCTGCCGATACATATATCTACCAATATGTTCTTTATCTTGATTTTCCATAATCTAAAACTCCTTGTTAAATCATTAAAACAAAACTGACACCGTTTAAGGTGTCAGGGAGTTAGCAAATCACATAGTTAATGACTCTTATAGCCTTCAATATATAGCTATAAGCTCCCTGACTTCAATCAAGGATATAAAACTATGAGAGCCTGCTAAAGCCCTATCGACATCTCTGTCGACCCACACACTATAAAACAGAAATCATAAAAGTAAAGTTAATTTTTCCACCTTCCCTCTCTCTTCTCTGTGTCATCCCTCTCGGGCAGCCAGCTCCGCTGCCCGAGTCAAGGGATCTCCCGCTCCACACCGTAGCCCTAATCGTTGCAGGTGGCGCTGCCACCACTTCGCTCAGAGCGATGACATATTAAAAGAAACAAATCCATACTCTCTTCTTTCTGTCATCCCTCGGCTTGCCCGCAAGCCGTCAAGGGATCTCCCACTCCACACCGTAGCCCTAATCGTTGCAGGTGGCGCTGCCACCACTTCGTTCAGAACGATGACATATTAAAAGAAACAAAACCATACTCGCTTTTCTGTGTCATCCCTCGGCTTGCCCGCAAGCCGTCAAGGGATCTCCCACTCCAAGCGCACCCCCTCCTCCACTGGATTGCCACGTCGCACGTTGGCTGTGCGCCACCGCACTCCTCGCAATGACGTATAAAAAAGCGAGCCACATCTCCCGTAGCCCGCTCGTTAAAAATCACACCAACCCCACACCGCAGCCAAAGTTAAGCAGGTGCGGTTCGCACCCAAATTTCCCCATTAAGAATTAAATTCTAAGTTCCAAGTGCTATAACGTGCCCTATCCTCGCCCCAGTTCTCACGCACTTTCACAAATAAAAACAGATGTATCCTATCTTCCAATAAATCTTCAAGTTCACGACGAGCCGATTGACCGATTTTCTTAATCATTGCCCCATTACGCCCGAGTACAATTTGCTTCTGCCCATCGCGTTCAACATAAATAGTCATCTCTGCACGCACAGAACCATCCTCACGGCGTTCCCAAAGCTCTGGTTCAACCGTTAACGCATATGGCAACTCTTGGCGTAGATATAAAAACATTTTCTCCCGCACAATCTCCGCCGCCAAAAGCTTAAGCGGCATATCAGACATCTGCTCTTCTGGATAGAGCCACGGACTACACGGCAGATTCTTCGCCAAATAATCATAAAAATCATCTACCCCTTTGCCCTCAAGCGCAGAAACCATAAACGTTTCATCAAACTGGTATTCTTTGTTAAGCATTGCTGCTAATTCTAACAGCGTTTCCCCTTTTACCAAATCAGTTTTATTCAAAACCAAACAAGCCTTTTGCTTATTTTCTTTAAGCTTTTCAATAATCGCCCGTGTTTCATCATCAAACCCACGCTTAGCATCTACCACCAACGCCACCATATCTGCATCTTGAACACCGCCCCAAGCAGAAGCCACCATCGCCCTATCAAGCCGACGTTTTGGATTAAACACCCCAGGCGTATCTAAAAAGATAATCTGAGCATTGCCCCACACCCCAATTCCCTTAACCGTAGTACGGGTAGTCTGCGCCTTAGGCGATACAATACTAACCTTTGAGCCAGCAAAATTATTTGTCAACGTAGACTTTCCAGCATTTGGCGCTCCTAAAAGTGCCACAAACCCTGCTCTTGTTTCGTCCGACATACACTCAGACATCAATAACCCCCAAATGAATCAACATAGTTGCAGCTGCCTCTTGCTCAGCTTTTTTCTTGTTTGAGCCGGTTCCTTCCGCATAGTGCTCCTCCCCTAGCGATACACTAACAATAAAATCAGGAGCGTGTGCCGGACCACTCTGTTTTACCAATTTATAAACCGGCATCGGCAATTTCAAGTGCGCTGATTTTTCCTGTAAATAGGTTTTGTAGTCCTTTCGTGGATGTGAACGTTGGTCAATTAACCCTTCCCAATTACGACGAACAAACGCTTGAGCGGTTTCCATACATCCACTATCCAAATAAATCGCCGCAATAATTGCCTCCCCCACATCACAAAGCACTCCTGCGCCTTTACGAACATCTGGCGCCCCAGCAATGATAAAACGAGAAACATTAAGCTCACGCATCACATCTGCCACAGCATTTTTACACACCAAACGCACAAAGCGCTGCGCCAAATTTCCTTCCGGTTCATCTGGAAACGCATTACTTAACATCTCAGCAATCGTCACTCCCAAAATACGGTCACCCAAAAATTCCAACCGTTCATAATTCCGATGAATATCAGAGGTAAAACTTGCGTGCGTCAATGCTCGTTCTAATAAATCTTTATTTTGAAATGTATAACCCAATTTTTCTTCTAATTCTTGCATCATTGCCTTCTTATAAATATTTTCAGTTCTTTCAAGCAAATTACGCCGTTTTTTTAACAATTGCAAGTTTTTTTTATATTCTTTATTTCCGCCTCCCCGATTATCATATGACTTAAAAAAACTTGACACCCTCACAAAAAAGAAGTACAATTTTCTTATATAAGCGTTTTTTACAACGGAGGTTATTATGGTTGACGTTATTAAAGAAAACAATAAACTTTTTATTGAACAAGATGGTCAGCGTTATGATTTAAAAAAACTCCCTGACGGTTTTGTCATTAAAGGTGATTTAGATTTAAGTTACGTCGGAATAACGAAACTTCCTGATTTATCCAAAGTAACCGTTGAAGGAAACTTTAACTGCTCAGGCAATCAATTAAAATCTCTCAAAGGCGCCCCCAAAGAGGTCGGCGGAGACTTTGATTGCTCAGGCACCACCATAAAAAACCTTGAAGGCTCCCCCAAACAAGTTGGCGGTAATTTTAACTGCTCCAGCAACAGCGATATGAGCTCTTTAAGCGGTGCACCTCAACAAATTAAGGGAGATTTTGATTGTCACCAAAGCGTCTGGTTAAGAACGCTCGAAGGCGGACCCAAAGAAGTTGGCGGAAACTTTGATTGTTCAGACAGCCATTTAACGTCATTACAAGGTGCCCCTCAAACTATTGGCAAAAATTTCAACTGTTCTTTCTCCAGAATTTCATCGCTTGATGGCGGTCCCAAAGAGGTTGATGGAGACTTTAACTGTTCTAACAACTTAAGATTAAGCTCTCTCAAAGGCGCCCCAGAGATAATTAACGGAAATCTAGACTGTTCAGACAACCGTTCTTTAAAATCACTTGATGGACTTCCACCACAAATAGGTGGCACATTTAATTGCCGATTTTGCCAAAATCTGCAATCTGAAGAAAACGCCCCTAAAGAATTCACATCTGTCACAAATGCTGCTCCAGATGATTTATACGGAAGAAAAAGCCTTAGTGAAGACATTAAGACACAACAAGCCGAGCCACAAAAAAACTCTGCAAATACACTAACAGCAAGAAAGTTTGATCAACGAGTAGATAATCGCACCACAACCGCAACACAACAAAAAGAAGCCCAAACTAAAACCCAACCTACCCTCACAAATAATAACGCATTTATTCTCAACCAATCCTCCCTAGGCAGAGATTAACCCACTCCGTCATTGCGAGGAGCGTTAGCGACGTGGCAAACCATAAATACCCCCATACTCTCACGAGATCGCTTGACTTCACTTCGTTCAGAGCGATGACATATTAAAAGAAACAAGCCCATACTCTCTTCTCTGTGTCATCCCTCGGGGCAACGCCCCGTCAAGGGATCTCCTCACCCAAAGCACATCCCTGCTTTATCGTCCACTAATATTCTGATCCCAAATCAAACTGCGTATCGCTTTCCTCATCAAGCATAGAAACACCACCATCACCAATCACACGCTGATTATCTCCAAAGCGAAAGTCTGGTTTCAATGCTTCCATAATCACCACTTTGTCATCCAGTGATGCCGGCTTACCAGTTTGCGGATTCACCCGCACAAAACGTATTCCCTTAGGCACACGAAACTCCAAGTTCGGTTTATCAGCCAAAGCCTCTTTCATAAAGTCATAAAAAATAGGCAATGCCGCTGCCGCACCAGTCTCAATGCGCCCCAGTGTCCGTGGCTCGTCAAATCCTACATAAATCCCCACCACCATATCTGGCGAAAATCCCATAAACCACGCATCTTTATTTTCATTAGTCGTACCTGTCTTGCCAGCCAAATTCTTATGCAGCGCTGCTAATTTCGCACCAGTTCCACGTATCGCCACACCCTGCAAAATCGATACCATCTGATATGCTGTCAACTCATCCAATACCCGCTCACGATCATCCTTCACCACCGGCACAACTGCTTTTTCGTCAAAGTGTGCCGCCACACAGCCCTCGCAATGACTATCATTATTCTTATATAGCCCTTTGCCATAGCGATCCTGAATCTGCTCAATCAAATACGGTGAAACTTTCTTCCCGCCATTCACAAATACGGAATACGCCGTCACCATATCAATCAACCTTGTATCCGCCGCTCCCAAAGACATCGAAAGCAAATGCGGCAGATTCTCCATCACTCCCAAACGTTTTGCCATCTCAGCCACGCGATCCATTCCAATATCTTGCGCCAAACGTACTGTCATCAAGTTTTTAGATTTCTCGATTCCCTGCCGGAGTGTCGTCAACCCTGAAAAACCTTTCGAATAGTTAGAAGGTTTCCATAACGGCAACCCTGGACCTTGATTAAGCACAAACGGTGCATCCAAAATTAAATCTGTCGGAGAATAGCCCATCTCAAGCGCTGTCACATACACAAACGGCTTAAACGTAGACCCCGTTTGTCGATATGCTTGCGTCGCACGATTAAACTGCGATTTTTCAAACGAAAATCCACCAACCATCGCCAAGATTTTACCAGTATGCGGGCTCATAACCACCATCGCACCTTCAACATCAGGTACTTGACGCAACTGGAATTCACCTTCTTTAACCTCTTCCACATAGATAACATCGCCCTTTCCGAGCACATCCGTCACCTTTTTCGGCGCCTCAGTCACACGTTGATTTTTCAACGTTCTTCTTGCCCAAGCCAAACTCTTTAAGCTGATATCTCCTTGCCGTCCATCAACAGTTTCCACCGTCGCCTTATCAGCTGCCACCGCCAAAACGACCGCTTTCACCCAGCTTTTCTCAGCCCCTTTTGGCAATTGTACTTTGGCTAACGCCTCTTTGTAATCACCATTTAAATCAATCTTAAGTCCGGTTTTCCGATACCCGTGCCGCCGGTCATAGTTAATCAATCCCTGACGAAAAACCTTTGTTGCCAACTTTTGCAGCTCAGGATCAATCGTCGTACGTACCATCAATCCACCTTCAAAAACAGCATCCTCTCCCAAACTCTTCGCTAGCAACCGACGCACTTCATCACTAAAATATTCCCCATCTTGCAAATAGCCAAACTTTTTCTGTATTGTAACCAACGGCTGTTGTTTCGCTGTTGCTGCTTCTTCTGCCGTCACATATCCATCTTCAGCCATCCGCTCAATCACCCAATTGCGTCGAGCCACAGCCGCATCATAGCGTTTCTCTGGATTATAGTTGTTCGGTCCTTTTGGTAAAGCCGCCAAATAAGCCGCCTCCTCAAGTGTTAGTTCCGAAAGTGCTTTACCAAAATAATTCAATGCCGCTGCTGCCACACCATACGCACGGTTACCAAGATAAATTTCATTCAAATAAAGTTCCAATACGTGCTCTTTAGAATATGCCTTACTAATGCGATATGCCAATACCGCCTCTTTAATTTTACGCGTTAAGGAACGCTCAGAAGAAAGTAAAAAGTTCTTAGCCACCTGCTGTGTAATGGTCGAAGCACCAACTAAACGCCGCCCTTGCGCCGCATTTTTAAAGTTAGTAAGCACTGCACGGGTAATTCCCATAAAATCGATTCCCGGATGCGAATAAAAATGCTTATCTTCCGCTGCAATAAACGCATTTTTCACTCTTTCTGGAATTCTATCTTCGGGCACAAAAATACGCTTTTCAACCGCATATTCCATCAACACCTGTCCATCACCCGCATAAAGACGCGTTGTCACCGGCGGTTCATATGTTTCGAGTCGAGTATAATCTGGAATATCAAACCCATTGCTTTTAAACCAAATAAACACACCCGCTAGCGCCGCCACGAGCAATAACATCCCCAAGCTAATAAGGTTTAACAAGAGTTTATACATCTAACACCCTCAAAAGAATAAAAAGTCCCAAAAAATCATCCTAAATATAACTCCGCCCCTCACATAAGCAACCTCAATTTTAGCCTTATACCCATAATATTTACCCCTAGAATAAAAACGTATTATATGAGTCGGATAATCACAAATATCCTCCAAGGAACACGAGTATACCAACGAAAGGCAATAAGTTTTGCCCACAGCGCAACGCCATAGAGCCCCCATCTGCAAATTAGGCAATTATAGAATAGATTTCTAAACGTTTGTTTGCCAACCTTTAACCGACGTATCCTCACTGCCTTGGTGAATGACAATTTGCGGATAAGCAATGTTAATTCCTGCTTCACGAAACCGCCGCAAAATCTCATAACGAATATCACTGCCAGCAGACCAGCCATCCCAAATATTAGAAACATAAAATCTAAGTTCAAAATCAAGCGAAGATGAACCAAATTCTTTAAAAATCACATAGGGCATCGGCACTTTAGCAACCTTTTTCGACGCTTTCGCACACTCCAGCAACATCTGTGTCACCTGATCAGCATCTGAGTCGTATGAAACACCGACCATAATTGTCTGCCGTTGCCAATTATTACCGTGTGTCAAATTCACAAGTGAAGACGAAATTAACGTCGCATTCGGAATGATAACACTACGCCGCGTCCACGTTTCAAGTTCCGTTGAGCGAATATTGATTTGTTTAATCTTTCCTTCTTCTCCGCCCAAAATCACCCAATCGCCCACCTTAAACGGACGCTCAAATAAAATGATAATACCCGAAACAAAGTTTTTAATCACATCTTGCAAACCAAAACCGATACCAACCGAAAGTGCACCAGCAATAAACGCAAGATTAGAGAGGTCGACGCCCATCGCCACCATCCCAAGAATAGCCGAAATAATAAAGCCAGTAAACCCAAAACCAGAAACCAGCGAGTGCTTAATCCCTTCGTCCATATTGATACGCGTTAGTAGATTAGATGCCATCCGCCGTTTTAAGACACGTACTAGCGTCAACGAGATAAAAAAGATTAAAAAGCCCGTAAAAATTGCCACCAGTGAGATTTGTATCCCGCCCACCTTAAAGCCAAACACCAACTTTTTAATACCATTAAGCATAAAATTACTAGGAACGCCCCAAAGTCTTAAAAGCGAATAGATAAGAAACATCACCAACACCGGCGTAATCATCAGCGACATCAAAAAGTCTACCTTAGAAAGCAACCGCCGCCGCATTTTAAACGTCTTAATCCAAAACACAATACTCCGCCGCAACAAGTCGGAAATAAACATCCGCACCATCACAAACGCGCCACCGAGCAAAATAGAAAAGAAAAAGCGATTAAAAATAAACGTTGCCAACCCCGGATACCCAAAGAGCGATACCCCAAACGTCACAATCGCAAATAACGATACAAACAAAATAACCTTAAACGAAAAGCTCAATCCCTCTTCCTCTTCGCTTATCGGAGCCGTTATTTCAACATCTGCCCCCTCTCGTTCATCATCATCTTTATCTTTCGGCTTAATTTCCTCAAATACACGCGCCGTAATCAAAATAATCGCAAAAGCCTTCACCGCATCCACAGACACTTCAATCAATAACTGCAACTGCTCCGAAACTTCAAAATATTGAGCAATATTACGCAAACATTCCACCGTCCCCAGCAAAATAATTGACAGTGTAACCCCAGAAAAAACTCTCTCTGCCCGTTCATCAGAAATGTTAAACAATCGCCAACGCCCATTCCACGGCGCCAAGACTACCCGAGTTGCCGCCCGTGTCAAAGTCATAAACAACGAATACCATAACACATTCGCCAATACAACTCCAAAACGACTACTCGTCAATTCCTCATTAGTAATCTGCCATAACAAACATCCCCCCAACAAAATCGAAGGAATAACCCCATACGCCAGCGCTGTTACACACGCCACCACAATCTTTTGTGCATATCGCGGCTGATCATCTGTATGCTTATATCCCCAATGCCAGATAATAAATTTTCGTAACCACAACCCAACAGATAAAGCCATTCCCAAAATCAGTAGCACATACCATACATTATGATAAAGCACTGCGCGCCCAGCATCACTCAACCCCAAATACCAATCCACAGGTGAACGCGTCACTTGCCACAAAAACACCATCGCATCGTTAATCGCCTTAAAAAAGTTCTTTGGAGAAATAAGGGTGTTTTTCTCCGCCACCAAATTCCCCAAAAGAACCTGACTACGCGCTTCCGTAATCATCGCATTCAAGCGAGAAATCTCTGTTTTTAACAAATTTGCTTCAATGATTTTGCTCTTATACCCAGCCACTGCCGTTGCATATTTTTCGCGCATCTCAGCAATCGATTCATCTTCAATTTCGCCTTCAGCTGGTGCCTCACCAATCGCTGCCAAAGCATCTTGTGCATATTTAGATTGTTTTTCAATACTACGAATAAGCGCATCAATCGCCATCTCTTTTTCACTCAAGATATTAAGATCATCCTCAAGGCTCTGACGAGTAAATTTATTCGCTTTAATATCTTCTTCCATCTGCAAAAATTCAGCTGAAACTTGTTTATAGTCAAGCTCGCCGCCATTTTCAGACGTTTCCACCTCAACCACTTTCGCCTCTTGCGCCTGTGCCCAAGCAATACTCCCCATCCCTAGCAGCATCACCACAAGAAGAATTCTAATCAGCCCACGCATAAATCCGTCTCCATCAAAAAACAAATATCCATTGCCAATCTACCCCACAAAAAAAATAAATCAACCCTCACAAAAAACTTACCCCACACAATCACACATTCCTTTTAAAACGCTTCCATTCAGCCTAAGCCCATTTCTGCTCAATAGCACACAAAAAAGCGAGCCCCCTTAAGGTGCCCGCTCGTTAAAAATCACACGCTCTCCACACCGCAACCCAAACCGTTGCAGGTGGCGCTGCCACCAATCCATAAAAAAAGCGAGCCACCCCAAAGGTAGTTCGCTCGTTAAAAATCACACGCTCTCCACACCGCAACCCAAACCGTTGCTGGTGGCGCTGCCACCAATCTAGAAAAAAGCGAGCCACCCAAAAGGTAGCTCGCTCGTTAGAAAAGGCACTTACGCCAAATCGCAGCTTAGTCGTTGCCAGCTTCAACCGGTGCTTCCAACTTAGCAGCAGTTTCTTCTGCACGCATAAGTTCAATCTCACGGTCATTTTGTGCAGCCACTTTACGCAATGAACGTAAAACACTACCCGTACCAGCTGGAACCAAACGTCCAACAATAACGTTTTCTTTAAGACCGTGCAAACTATCAACCTTACCTTCAACAGCAGCTTCCGTAAGAACACGAGTTGTTTCTTGGAAGGATGCTGCCGAAATAAAGGATTTCGTCTGCAAGCTAGCTTTGGTAATACCCAAGAGAACCGGAGTAGCCTCAGCCGGTCTGCCGCCCTCTTTTTCAGCTTTTTCGTTAATGAGCATAAACTCATCAGCATCAACCTGCTCACCAACAAGCAATGTTGTATCACCAGGAGCCGTAACCTCAACCTTACGCAACATCTGAGAAACGATAACTTCAATGTGCTTATCGTTAATCTTCACACCTTGCATACGGTAAACGTCTTGAACTTCCTTAACCAGATATTCAGCCAATTTTTCAACACCCAATACGCGTAAGATATCGTGTGGAGCCGGTGTACCTTCAACCAGCATATCACCCTTCTTAACCATATCGCCGTCTTGAACAACCAAACGTCTGCCCTTCGGAATAAGGTATTCAAACTCTTTGTCATCATCGGTTCTAACCACAATACGCTGTTTAGCTTTGTAGTCTTTACCAAATTCAACAATACCATCAACATCAGAGATGATTGCCGGATCCTTCGGTTTACGAGCTTCAAACAACTCAGCAACGCGCGGCAAACCACCGGTAATATCTTTAGATTTCAAGCTCTCTTTCGGAAGTCTTGCAATAATATCACCCGGTTTAATTTCATCACCACTATTAACAGCCAATACAGCATCAACAGAGAGATAATAACGAACTTCTTTACCATTATCAAAGGTAACCGGATTGCCTTTCTTATCTTTCAAAACAATAGACGGACGTAAGTTTGCGTGAGCATTTGAACCGCCTCTCCAGTCTGTAACAACCTTAGAAACAATACCCGTCGTTTCATCTTGAGTTTCACGGATAGAAATACCAGAAATTAAGTCAACTAATTCAACAAAGCCACCTTTTTCAGAGATAACAGGGGTCGTAAATGGATCCCACTCAGCAACTTTCTGACCTTTTTCAACTTCTGTACCAACTTTCGCCAAAATCTTCGTACCATATGGAATACGATGACGAGATTTTTCACGTCCCTGATTATCAGTAATAACCACATCGCAGTTACGAGAAAGAACAATCAAATTCCCCTCAGCGTTTTCAACAGTGTGATCATTTTCGAGTGCTAAAACACCAGAGAATGGAACTTCAATGTTAGACTGCTCAGCAGATGCAGAAGCCGCACCACCAATGTGGAAGGTTCTCATCGTTAACTGTGTACCAGGTTCACCGATGGATTGAGCAGCAATAACACCAACCGCTTCACCAACGTTAACCGCCGTACCACGAGCCAAGTCACGACCATAACAAGCCGCACAAACACCGTGTTCAGATTCACAAGTAAGAACAGAGCGAATTTTAACTTGTTCAACACCAGCTTTTTCAACTCTTTCTACATCGTTTTCATCAATCAACTTGCCTTTCGGAACGATGATTTCTCCATTTTCAGGGTTCAAAATATCTTCTTGAGCTGTACGACCCAAAATGCGTTCACCAATTGATGCAATCACATTACCACCATCAACCACTGGACGAACGATAATGCCGCGTTCTGTACCGCAGTTAGTTTCGGTAATAACCACATCTTGTGCAACGTCAACCAAACGACGAGTTAAGTAACCGGAGTTAGCGGTCTTTAACGCCGTATCAGACAAACCTTTACGAGCACCGTGCGTAGAACTAAAGTATTCCGACACCGTCAAACCTTCTTTAAAGTTAGAGATAATCGGTTGTTCAATAATTGCACCATTCGGCTTAGCCATCAAACCACGCATACCTGCCAACTGTCTCATTTGGTCTTTAGAACCACGCGCACCAGAATCAGCCATCATAAACACAGAGTTCATATACCCGTGGTCAATCTTAGAAATACCTTTCATCATCTCTTCAGTCAGCTTATAGTTACAAGCCGCCCAAATATCAATAACCTTGTTGTATTTCTCACCTTGGGTAATCAAACCGTTTTGATATTGCTGTTCAAATTCCTTAACTTGCTTAGAAGTTTCGGCAATAAGCTTCTTCTTTGCATCCGGAACAATCAAGTCATCTTTACCAAACGAAATACCTGCTTTACAAGCATTTTCAAAACCAAGCGCCATAATCTTATCAACCATAATGCAGGTTTCTTTTTGTCCGCAATAACGATATACCGTATCAATAATCTCAGCAATTTCTTTCTTACGCAATAATCTGTTTACGAGAGAAATTGAGATTTTCTCATTATCTGGCAAAATGTCTGAAATGATAATACGACCCGGAGTTGTTTCTAACAAACCGTAAACACGCTCACCATTATCGTTTACATAGTGCATACGGCACTTGATTTTAGCGTGCAAATCAACAGCCTTAGCATTCAATGCTAACATAACCTCATTCACGTCAGAGTAAACACTGCCTTCACCAATCACACCATCAGCCACATAAGAGAGGTAGTAAATACCTAACACCATATCTTGAGATGGCACGATAATCGGCTTACCAGAAGCTGGTGCCAAAATGTTGTTTGTAGACATCATCAAAACACGTGCTTCAAGCTGAGCTTCAATAGAAAGCGGAACGTGAACAGCCATTTGGTCACCGTCGAAGTCCGCGTTAAACGCAGTACATACTAACGGGTGCAAGTGAATAGCTTTACCTTCAACCAATACTGGCTCAAATGCCTGAATACCCAAACGGTGCAATGTCGGCGCACGGTTTAAGAGAACCGGATGCTCGCGGATAACTTCTTCCAAGATATCCCAAACTTCCACACGCTCTTTCTCAACCATTCTCTTAGCGGCTTTAATTGTTGTCGCCAAACCATAAAGTTCAAGTTTTGCATAAACAAACGGCTTAAAGAGTTCGAGTGCCATCTTCTTCGGCAAACCGCATTGGTGTAATTTGAGTTGCGGACCAACGGTAATAACTGAACGACCAGAATAGTCTACACGTTTACCTAACAAGTTCTGACGGAAACGACCTTGTTTACCTTTCAGCATATCAGACAAAGACTTCAATGGACGTTTATTCGTACCAGTAATCGCTCTTGCGCGACGACCATTGTCAAACAAAGCATCAACAGACTCTTGCAACATTCTCTTTTCATTACGGATAATAATATCCGGAGCGTGCAATTCAATCAATCTCTTCAAACGGTTGTTACGGTTAATCACACGGCGATACAAATCGTTCAAATCAGATGTTGCAAAACGACCACCATCCAATGGAACTAATGGGCGCAACTCCGGTGGAATAACCGGCAACACATCCAAAATCATCCATTCAGGTTTCGTGTTAGACTCTAAGAAAGACTCAATAATCTTCAAGCGTTTAACCACCTTTTTGCGCTTAGCTTCTGAAGCAGAATCTGTCAATTCTTCACGCAAAGCCTTTCTTTCAGCTTCCAAATCAATATTAGCCAAAATCTCTTTAATAGCTTCCGCACCAATACCAGCCTTGAAAGTATCTTCGCCAAACTCATCAAGCTTGTCTTGATATTCATCTTCAGTCAAAAGTTGATACTGTTTCAAATCAGACAACCCTGGCTCAATCACAATGTAGCTTTCAAAGTATAAAACACGCTCCAATTGCTTCATCGGAATATCTGTAATCATCGAAATACGAGAAGGAAGGGACTTCAAAAACCAAATATGCGCAACTGGCGCAGCCAATTCAATGTGCCCCATACGTTCACGACGTACCTTAGAAAGTGTTACTTCCACACCGCACTTCTCGCAGACAATACCGCGATATTTCATTCTTTTATATTTACCGCACAAACATTCATAGTCTTTAACCGGACCAAAAATTCTTGCACAAAACAAACCATCTCTTTCCGGTTTAAATGTACGGTAGTTAATCGTCTCAGGCTTTTTAACTTCGCCGTATGACCAAGAACGGATTTGCTCTGGAGAGGCAATCGAGATTTTGATTTCATCAAAAGACTCAGAAACAGCCTGCTGACCAAAAAAATTCATAATATCGTTCATATTTCTAAAACTCCTTTATCTTTAGGCTTTTTCTTCGTTTAACATCTCAACATTTAAGCATAAGGACTTGATTTCCTTAACCAAAACGTTAAAGCTCTCCGGAACGCCCGACTCAAAACTGTCTTCGCCGCGAACAATAGACTCATAAACTTTCGTTCTGCCGTTCACGTCATCGGACTTAACCGTCAACATCTCTTGCAAGGTGTAAGCTGCACCATATGCCTGCAATGCCCACACTTCCATCTCACCAAAACGTTGACCACCGAATTGTGCCTTACCACCCAAAGGTTGTTGAGTAACCAAGCTGTACGGACCAACCGAACGAGCGTGCATTTTCTCATCAACGATGTGGTGCAACTTAATCATATAAATAATACCAACGGTAACCTTACGGTCAAATTTCTCACCGGTACGACCATCATACAAGTCAATCTGACCCGATGTCGGCAAACCAGCCATCGTAAGCATTTTGTTAATATCATCACCATTCGCACCATCAAATACTGGCGTAGCCATCGGAATACCTTTTTTGAGGTTACCAATCATTTCCAGTTTCTCAGGCTCAGTCAATGTTTCGATTTCACGTTTATATTGCTTTTCGCCATAGATTTCGATAAGTTTCTGGTTCAATTCTTCAATTGTCTTTTCACCACGCTTATACTGGTCGCAAAGTTCATTGAGTTGTTTACCAAGCTCTTTTGCTGCCCAACCTAAGTGTGTTTCAAGAATTTGTCCCACATTCATACGAGAAGGCACACCCAACGGGTTTAACACGATATCAACCGGTGTACCATCTTCTGTATAAGGCATATCTTCTAATGGCAACACGCGTGAAACAGTACCTTTGTTACCGTGACGACCAGCCATTTTATCACCAGTTTGCATTTTACGTTTTGTTGCAATGAACACTTTAACTTGTTTCAAAACACCCGGCAATAAATCATCACCACGTTGAACTTCTTCAACCTTTAATTCAAAGTGCTTTTGAACTCTGTCTAAACGATCATTAAAGGCATTAGTAAATTCTTCAATACGGCTCATCAACTCTTCGTCTTTAATAACGATTTTTCCAAGCTGATATTCTGGAATATTTTTAAGCACTTCATCGGTCAAAACAAGTTTCTTAGCAATTCCCTTCGGAGCGTCAACAACAGTCTGTCCTAAAAGCATTTCCTTCAAACGTTGATTATAACTCTTACGTACGATGTTCATTTCATCATCACGGTCTTTCGCAAGCTTAGAGATTTCAGCTTGTTCAATCGCCAATGCACGTTCATCTTTTTCGACGCCACGACGGTTAAACACTTGAACATCAACAACAACGCCTTCAATACCCGGTTGCGCACGCAAAGAAGTATCACGAACATCACTTGCTTTTTCACCGAAAATTGCACGAAGCAATTTTTCTTCAGGTGTTACAACGCTTTCACCTTTCGGAGTTACCTTACCAACAAGAATATCGCCAGCCTTAACCTCAGCACCGATGTAGATAATACCTGATTCATCAAGGTTACGAAGAGCATCTTCACCAACGTTTGGAATATCACGTGTAATTTCTTCTTGACCAAGTTTCGTATCACGTGCCATCACTTCAAATTCTTCAATATGAAGAGAAGTCAACACGTCATCACGAGAAATACGCTCAGAAAGCAAAATCGCATCCTCATAGTTCAAACCATTCCAAGGCATAAATGCAACGAGAACGTTTTTACCCAATGCAAGCTCGCCCATATCTGTACAAGGACCATCAGCAATAATATCACCAGCGTGAATTTCATCCCCAACTTTTACCAAAGGAACTTGGTTAATACAAGTATCTTGGTTAGAACGGCGGAACTTAGATAAACGATAAATTTCCACACCCATATCAGCCACGTTGTCATTATTATGACTACGAATAACGATACGGTTAGCATCAACCGCTACAACTTCACCATCATATTTAGCAACCAAAGTCGCACCAGAATCTTTCGCAACAGTCGCTTCAATACCCGTACCAACGAGCGGAGCTTCTGAACGTAAAAGTGGCACACCTTGCTTCTGCATATTTGAACCCATCAACGCACGGTTCGCGTCATCGTTCTCAAGGAACGGAATAAGCGCCGCAGCCACAGAAACAAGCTGTTTTGGTGATACGTCAATAAAGTTAATTTCTTCTGGTTTCGCAAAGATAACCTCACCGGCTTTACGGCAAGTAATCAAATCATTTTCAAAGTGTCCATCTTCCTTAACTTTCGCATTCGCTTCAGCCATCACATAACGGCTTTCTTCATCAGCAGAAAGGTAAACAACGTCATTTGTAACCACACCATCAACAACTTTGCGATACGGACATTCAATAAAGCCATATTTGTTAATACGAGCATACGTAGACAAAGCGTTAATCAAACCAATGTTCGGACCTTCCGGTGTTTCAATCGGGCAGATACGACCATAGTGTGTTGGATGCACGTCGCGCACTTCAAAGCCAGCACGATCACGGCTCAAACCACCAGGACCTAACGCAGACAAACGACGTTTGTGTGTAACTTCAGACAACGGATTGTTCTGGTCCATAAATTGAGAAAGCTGTGAAGAACCAAAGAACTCACGAATAACCGCAGCAATCGGTTTTGCATTCACTAAATCTTGCGGTTTAACGTTGTTCAAAACCTCACTGCTCATCTTTTCACGAATAGCTCTTTCCATACGGAGCAAGCCCATACGGTATTGGTTTTCCATCAACTCACCAACCGAACGAACACGACGGTTACCCAAGTGGTCAATATCATCAACTTCACCCTTACCATCACGCAACTCAACCATATGTTTTACCACGCGCAAAATATCATCTTTACGCAAAATATGGCAAGTATCCGGTGCATCTGCAAATGAAATATCCAAAGCAGAATTCATCTTCACACGACCAACGGAAGAAAGGTCATATCTTTCTTCATCAAAGAATAAGCCCTTGAAAATAGCCTCTGAAGCTTCCAAAGTTACTGGTTCACCCGGACGCATAACTTTATAGATATCACCCAAAGCCTCTTCACGGTTATGGTTTTTATCTGCTTCCAAAGTATTGCGGATATATGGACCAACATTAACATTGTCAATATAAAGCAAGTCAAGCGCTTTGATTTTTGCCTCATCAATAGCTGCCAACAATTCTTCATTAAGCTCAGCACCAGCATCAGCAATAACTTCACCTGTTTTTGCTACAACTAAAGCCTTAGCCAAGAATTTACCATACAAGTATTGGTCAGAAACCAAAAAGCTCTTCAAGCCTTTTTCAACTAACTTAGCAGCTGTTCTCGGAGTTAATTTCTTATCTCTTTCCCAAACAACTTTATTGGTATCTGCGTCAACCAAATCAAAATCAAACTTCACGCCTTTCATCTTTGTTGCGTCAAAGTCAATTTTCCAACCTTTTTTCGCCTTTTCAACGTGGCTGATTTCATAGAAATACTCTAAGATTTCCTCTTTGCTCATTCCTTTAATTTCAGACTGCTCAAGTTTCTTTCCTGCTTTTTTAGCAGCAGCCAATTTTTCTTCTGTTTCTTTAGAATACAAAGAGTATAAAATTGTTGTTACTGGCAATTTACGGCGACGGTCAATACGCGCATAAACCAAAT
>JAMPED010000014.1:4837-19011 GCA_023665325.1 Acetobacter sp. | reverse complement strand
AAAATTGTTGTTACTGGCAATTTACGGCGACGGTCAATACGCGCATAAACCAAATCTTTGGCATCAAATTCAAAATCCAACCAAGACCCACGGTAAGGAATAATACGTGCAGCAAACAAGAATTTACCGTTAGCCACTGTCTTTCCTTTATCGTGATCAAAGAAAACACCCGGACTTCTGTGCATCTGAGATACAACCACGCGCTCTGTACCATTAACGATAAATGTTCCTTTATCTGTCATCAAAGGAATATCACCCATAAATACATCTTGTTCTTTAATGTCGTGAATAGATTTAGCACCTGTTGTTTCATCCACATCAAACACAACCAAACGCAACGTTGCTTTAACTGGAGCAGCATACGTCAAGTCACGTTTCATACATTCTTGAACATCATATTTTGGTTGAGACAATTCGTATTTAACAAATTCCAAAACCCCATTCCCTGCAAAATCGCGGATAGGGAAAATAGACTTAAACACTTCTTCCAAACCAAACTCGCAATGATTGCCATACATATCAACATTGTTGATAAAGCTGTTAAACGAACCGGTTTGAACTTCAATCAAATTTGGGATATCGGCAACCGCGTCGATTCGCCCAAAATTCTTTCTTACACGTTTTTTGCTCGTATAAGATTCTTTCATCTTTTTTAATCCTTCTGGTTAGATTTCTGCGACAATACTTATGAAAAAAGCTTTATTTCTAAATACTTAACAACACACCTGTTGAATATCCGATTCTTAAAGCTCTTCAACCCCGACCGCAGAAGGTTTATACGAAAACTTAAGTTTAAAACATATTTTCGGAGTCAATTATCCGCCTTAAAACATTTTAGTTTCAAAGGCTTAGAAAACATCATCCATTAAATTCAAAATAATTTTGTAATTACAAAATGTTATATTTTTAAAGTCGCGCGCAGTATACCGCACAAAAAAATACTTTTCAACATATTTTTTAGTTTTATTTTCAATTTTAACGAAATGTTAATACTTTAAATGCAAGGCCACACGAATCGCCCATTCACCCCATCATTGCAAGCCTTCCCTCCTCCTCTGTCATCCCTCTCCACCCTCTGCAGCCCTAATCGTTGCCCGTGGCGCTGCCACCCATACTCTCACGAGATCGCTTGACTTCGCTACGCTCAGAGCGATGACATATTAAAAGAAATAAAACCATACTCTCTTTCCCTGTCATCCCTCTCGGGCAGCCAGCTTTGCTGCCCGAGTCAAGGGATCTCCTCACTTCACACCGCAGCCAAAATCAAGCAGGTGGCGCTGCCACCCATACTCTCACGAGATCGCTTGACTTCGCTACGCTCAGAGCGATGACATATTAAAAGAAATAAAACCATACTCTCTTTCCCCCGTCATCCCTCTCGGACGACCAGTTTTGTCGTCCGAGTCAAGGGATCTCCAGCCCCACACCGCAGCCCTAATCGTTGCCCGTGGCGCTGCCACCCATACTCTCACGAGATCGCTTGACTTCGCTACGCTCAGAGCGATGACATATTAAAAGAAATAAAACCATACTCTCTTTCCCCCGTCATCCCTCGGCTTGCCACGCAAGCCGTCAAGGGATCTCCTCACCCCACACCGCAGCCAATGTTATGCCCGTGCCACGTCGCACGTTGGCTGTGCGCCACCGCACTCCTCGCAATAACGTATAAAAAAGCGAGCCACATCCTTATTGCCCGCACCACTGTCACCCGCAGCTAAAGTTATGCGTTCTTTCTTTTAATAACAAACAACATCCCCAACACACGCACTTCTTTATGCCTTTTATCGCGCGTATTTTTAATCGAAAAAATTTGTTGCCAAAAACTTATCCATTCTTTTCCACGCATCTTAATATATTGCTCTAACCGCTTATACTGAGGCTCTGCAAATAGTTCATTCTCACTATATTCCCCTTGAAGATATTTTTGATACGTTTCCAAATGAGGTAAATTCGCCAACCGTTTTTCATACGAAAGCAATTCATAACGATATAGCAAATTAGCACAAATTTTCACATCCATCATCAGCTTATCTTCACGCACAGCATCCTGATAATAGGATTGCTTAATCATATAATCACGACAAGCCAATTCTTTATCCAATTCATATTGCGCAGCCATTGTCGAATTTTCACGAAAAATACGATAAAAATAATAATTCTTAGCCAACACAGACACCACAGGATGATACACAGCGCATTCCGTACAAAATAATCCATCTTCCGCCACAGCAACCCCTTCCGCAAAACGAATATTATGCGCCTCAATAAAGCTACGTTTAAAAATTTTAGTCCATACACTCCCACCTAATTCCATTACAAATGTCTTTTTAGAACAAACTGTTTGCGCATATTCAGCTAGTTTCTCGACCAACCCTTTATTAACGCGCACATCTGCACCACACACATTAGAAACCCCAAAAACAAAAATATCAGCATCTGGTGCTTTTTGCACTTCTCGCGCTAATTCCTCATACATCTCAGGTGCGATATAATCATCTCCATCAACAAAGCTGATATATTCCCCTCGAGCCGCCATAAGACCAACATTACGTGCCACTGAAACTCCAGCATTTTCCTGATGTATAACTTTAAGCCGCTTATCTCTTGTTGCATAATCGTCCAAAATTAGTCCGCTTTCATCCCGACTGCCATCATCAACAGCAATAACTTCAATATCTGCAAAACTTTGCCCCAAAATACTATCCAAGCACTCTGGCAAATATTTCGCTACGTTATAAACCGGAATAATCACCGAAAATTTTACCACCATAAAACTCCTATCTGTTTAATTTAAACGGTCGTTTAAAAGTATCTACTTTAGATATTTCTAACTATCTATAATCACCAAATATTTATACACAAAAAACTGCTCAAAAAAAACGACCGTTTTTTTTAAGCAGTTCCCCTTCAACTATACTTCAAACTCCCCCCATCAAAAAAGTTCACACTTTTCTATGTCATCCCTCTCTCTTCTCTATGTCATCCCTCTCTCTTCTCTATGTCATCCCTCGAATGGCAACGCCATTCGTCAAGGGATCTCCCGCCCCAAGCGCACCGTCATTGCGAGCGCAACCGTAAGGCACAAGCGCGTGGCAAACTTCTCTTAACGTTGCTAGGGAGGAACGACCACAGCAACGTTTAGTTGTTCGCGCAAGTAGGAAAACTCCGTTTTCCGTAGCGGCGCAATCCATAAATAAATACCATACTATACTCTCACGAGATCGCTTGACTTCACTTCGTTCAGAGCGATGACATATTAAAAGAAACAAGACCATACTCTCCTCCACTGTCATCCCTCGAATGGCAACGCCATTCGTCAAGGGATCTCCTCGCTCCAAGAGCACCGTCATTGCGAGCGCCGCCGTAAGGCACAAGCGACACGGCAATCCATAAAAAACACACCTTACACGTCATCCCTCTCGGGCAGCCAGCTCTGCTGCCCGAGTCAAGGGATCTCCTCGCTCCAAACGCAAACTCTCATCCTCTGGATTGCCACAGGCTAAAGCCCTCGCAATGACGCAAAAAAAAGAGGCGGCAAACGCCACCTCTTTCCTTTTCAAAAACCATCAAGAACTACTTGCGGTCACCCTTAGCCATTGCCTCAGGTGCTTTTGTTTCCTGCTTAATTTTTTCCGTTACCGGCTTATAAACAGTCTTTTCCCAAGGGCTCTTCTTCTCATAAAGTTTTTCACAAATAGTCAAGCCCACACTACGTAAAGCTGTTTCTGTCGGAATGAACAAATCCATCCCATCTTCAGTCTGCTTTCCGGAGTTAGAAATACCGTTAACCGTTCCAAGCTTATCAATTAACACACTGCCCGTTGAAACTTTTTGTACCAGTGTATCAACAATAATCTCTGTTCCTAATGAATCTGAATAACGATAACCATAAATTTTACCATTATCATCCATATAGTTCTTTGAACCTTCACCTTCATTACCCAAAGCAATAAAACCTTCTTGATCAATTGCAGGCAACTCAAGGTTCAATGATAATGGGGTATATGCAACCGGTCTATCCAAATGCATCAAAGCAATGTTTTTACTCGGGTTCACTCTAACAGCCTTAGCTTTCAAAGTTTCACCATTCATTGTTTTAACATCGTATGTATTATTCAGTTTATTAACTAAACCTGCAGAAGTAAGAATAAAGGAATCTGAAATAATCAAACCTTTACCTTCACTCCCCTTTGCATTAACAATATCAACCACTGCGCCACGAATTTTAAGCATATTCTCAGGGCTCAATTCAGAATATGGCGGACGATCTACAATACATAATTTAGAATCAACCGTATAACCATCTAAATCAACCCAGTTATCGTCAATCACAGTACAGCTGCCATCAGAAATAACATCACCTTTTTCATCAATGCAGTTCTCATAAACACGATAACTATCCGTAACACCGCCATCTTCCTCAATCTGAGAAGCAATGGATTTGTTTTCAACTTCAACGCCACCATTTTCTTCAATAACAGGAACACTTACAACTGTTTCTACAACCTTAACCGGCTCTTCAACAATTGTCTTTTCGGTGCAATCTTCAACACATTCGGTCGAACATTCTTTTCTACCTTCTTCACAAGTCTCTGTGCAAACTTTTCTACACTTCGGCTGCTCACATTTCTGAGAGCATTGTACAGGACACCCCTCTTCTTCAACTGTTGTAACAGTCGTCGTTGTTGTTGTCACAGTCTTCTTTTTCGGACAAACCGGAACACAAACTTGTCTACAAACTGGTGCAGGAGTTTCTACTCTGGTTGTGGTAATAAATTTCTTTTCAACCGTAGTTGTTTGTGTTTTCACATCAACAAACTCTTCAACTTTTGGTTTTGCTGGAGCACACGGACAATTAACCGGCGGACAAGAACATACAGGTTGTGTACAAACACAAGGTTGCTGAACCGCACACGGACACATCGGACGAGGAACCGCTGGACACTGTGGCTGTGGTGCATAATCACAAGAGTGTGTATATTCAACTTCTTTTGCAAAGTTACATTTACCCGGATTAAACTTTTCATCAAACGCCACCAAAGCTGCACGTTCCTGAGCAATTTCCTCAGCTGAAATACGCATTTTCAACTGCTCCTCAAACCCTGGCAAAGAAGAAAGTCTTGCAGCCGCATCTGCAAATGCTTCTTCAGCAAGTTTCACTTCACCTTCATATACTCCGTTTTCAACTTCAGCATATCCAGTAGTAACACCTTTCCAATAAACCTTACTTTGGCTCAAATTCATCAAACGCCAAGTAATTGTCATCTCTGCTGTACCATTGCGTTTATTCGCCTTTTTAGCCTTATCCCAATCATATTCATCACAAACATTCATAAAGAAGTTTGTAACCTCTGCCGTTAATGCATATTCTGGCAATTTAACATTGGTATCAGCCAAGCATACATCTGTCGGAATTTCCATTACTTTGTAACATTTATCAGCAGCTTTACTGAAAACCTGATTGAAAGCCATATCCTTCTGAATAACACGACCGTGATTTAAGAAAGCCTTTTTAGATGCCCGACGGCAGCCAAAAATACGAAAACGATAATTTCCAACGTGTCCAGAATATGGATTATATCCTTCTTGGTTATTAAGTTTAAAGTCTACATACGTCAGCGCAAAAGGAGCTAAATCGCAACAATTACGATTCGCAGCATCGCTTTTATATCTTGGCTGAGCAAAAACATAATTTCTTGTACGAAACTCTGGCTGTGGACAACTTTCACAAACACGCTGACGAGGTCCATCCACAATACGTACTTTTTTATCTGATTTGCGGCTAGCACTACAACGGTCACAACTTCCGCCAGGGAAAATACTACCATCTTTATCTTCTACTTCAACAGTAGCGCTACCACAATTTTCGCACGACCCTCCGGGGAAAATACTGCCGTCTTTATCAGCCGGACAGTCCGGACAGTCAGGCGTTGCGGCAATAACATTCAAAGCCCCAAAAACGAGCCCGAGTGCAAATATACCGCAGAATATTTTTTTCAAAACATTTGTCGCTGACATATTATTTGTTCTCCTAATATGGTTTTTTGAAAAGCCGATGTCTATAAGACAAAGCTTCAATCAAATGCATTTTAGACACCTTTTTTTCATTTTGCAAGTCCGCAATTGTTCTTGCTAACCGCAAAATGCGCATTAAACTTCTTGCTGTCAACCCGCACTTTTCAGCCGATTCAGCAGCAAATTGACGTAATCCCGCATCCAAATCCAAAATTTTTTCTAAAACTTCTCCTTTTAATTCTGCATTTGTAAGCATTGTTTTCTCCCCCAATTTATCGAGTCGTTCCGCACAAATTTGCCGAACAGCTTTCACCCGCCGCAACATTTCTGCCGAACTTGTTCCCTTTTCATTAGACGTCAAATCGTACGGATTAACAGCTGGCACTTCAATTTGCATATCAAACCTATCCAAAAACGGACCAGATAATTTACCTAAATATTCTGCAGCACAGTTCGGCGCCCGTGGACACATCCTTTCTTTAGTCCCCAGATAACCACAACGGCAAGGATTCATCGCCGCCACCAATTGAAACGCTGCTGGATATTCCGTATGAGCCATCACCCGTGCAATTACCGCTTTTTTACTTTCTAAAGGCTGACGAAGCGCATCCAATGTTGTTCTTGCAAACTCTGGCAACTCATCTAAAAACAAAACCCCATTATGCGCCAAAGATATTTCCCCAGGAACCCCTTTGCGCCCACCACCAACTAAAGCCGGTGTTGAAGCACTATGGTGCGGTGCCCGAAACGGACGACAAAAATCTATTGAATTCTGCAACATTCCTGCTACTGAATGTATCATTGCCGTTTCTAAAGCCTCTTCAGCAGTCATCTCAGGCAAAATCGTATTCAATCGTTCCGCCAACATTGTCTTACCACTCCCCGGAGGACCAACCATCAATAAATTATGTCCACCAGCTGCAGCAATCAACATCGCCCGCTTAGCACTTTCCTGCCCTTTCACATCCGCCATATCAAGTGCATATCCGCGTTTTTGAATTTCCGGTTTTTGTGGTGGCGCAATCATCGCCGTCCCTTTAAAATAATTTAACAACTCTAAAATATGCTCCACGGGCAAAATATGAGCATTACCGCTCCACGCCGCTTCACCACCATTATCGTATGGACAGACAATTCCCAAATTTTCTCCCGTTGCCCGCATTGCTGCCGGCAAGACACCTGCCACTGCTTCCACTTTACCAGAAAGCCCCAATGCGCCCATAAATAAAAACGGTTTTAATTTTTCAGCCTCGATACTCCCCATTGCCCCCAATACCCCAAGTGCAATCGGTAAATCATAATGCGTTCCTTCTTTCAACAAATCCGCTGGTGTAAGATTGACAATAATCCGTCCGTGTGGAAATTCAACCCCAAGTGCTGCAAAAACCGCGCGTACACGCTCTCTACTCTCATTAACAGCTTTATCCGGTAATCCCACAATTACAAACGCAGGCATTCCAGAGCCAATACTCACCTGAACCTCAACAATTTGCGCCGTAATTCCTGAAAGCGCCGCTGTTTTCACACAGCATACCATCTTTTTATTCCTTATTTATTTAGTACTAAGCCACAAATAGAACAAAATAAAAACAATGTCAAGTATATTTTTATCCATTACACATAAAAAATCCCCCATTATGGAGGATTCACAATTACCACCGAGGAATTTTCTCACCATTACGCCACCGCCTTGCTGGATATGAACCATCACGCAAAAAGTCATATCGTCCTGCAAACTGCGGAATATCTGTAATTAGAATATACCCTGCTGCACGAAACTGCTCCGCACAATCCACTGCCGTCAAACCTTGTTGATCATAGCACAAAACTTTTGTCCGTGTATAAGGATGAATAAGCAACACACCTTCTGCAACTGTCAACTCCGAAATATCATCATAATACGTCGGCATCGGCTGCTCACAAGGCTGTGGAGGCAACAAAGCCTCACTTGTACAATTGCGATTATTCGGACAATAATTTAACCCTGAACGGGCAACTGCTGTCACCGCCCAAATCTCTTCTTCTTTTGGACTTTCTTTACATTTCATTCCTGCTGGCGGCACGGCATACACATATTCACGTGTACACGCTGCAAGTAACAACAACACAAACAGCCCCAAAAATCTTTTAAGTTTCAGCATTTCAAACCGCTCAAGTCAATTACAATTTTAAGATAATTTACCATACTCACGTAACATTGCACGCAAAATAAAAGGGTTATAAACAAAAAATTATTGCGCAATACTTCCGTTTCTCAAAAATGAAAACCTTATAATTTATGCCCGTGGCACTGCCATCGTCATCCCTCGACTTTCCCGCAAGCCGTCAAAGGCACTCCCACTTTTTCTCTTGTCATCCCTCTCAGGGTGCCCAACTATGGCACCCTGAGTCAAGGGATCTCCCGCTCCAACCGCCACAACTAAAGTTATGCCCGTGGCGCTGCCACAATTTTGCGAAATAATCGCAGATGTCCTACGGGGGAGGGAAGCGTACACTGAAGTACATAACCCGACCGACGATAGGCTTCCATCTGCGAATTAGTTCACAAAATTACACGTTTTTTTTAACCAAGAAGCTTTTTCCACCAAGCCTTTTTCTTATCCCCGCTTCCCTCTTCCTCTTTTTTATCAACAGGAGCAGGAGCTTCGGTTTGCGGTTCAGCATCATTATCACGACTATAGCGATCACGACGACGAGAGCGATTACGACGACGATCAAAACGATTACGACGAGAACGTCTACCGTTAAGTTCACCTTCTTCACGTTCTACAGCTTCATTATTTTCATTATCCGCTGAGATAACTTCCTCTTCTTCATATTCCTCTTGTGGAACGTACGCCGCAGCCGGAACGGCAACTGGCTTTGCTTTAGCAATACGACTGCGCTCAATTTTATAATCACATATATTTTTAATTGCGCCATCAGCTGTAATAACAATCTCAAGCTCATATTTTTCTTCTAAATCAGCCAAAATACGACGTTTATGATTAAGAATATAGATAGCTGTATCCTGAGGCAATTTAACCTCAACGCGATTATATGCTCCTTTAATACCTTCCTCTTCAATCGCACGCAAAACAAGCATTGCGCCCGATTCGATAGTACGTTGAACACCTTGACCACGACAATACGGGCAAGTCACATAATTACTCTCAACGAAAGAAGAATGCATCCGTTGACGAGAAATTTCTAACAAACCGAAGATACTCATTTTTGCAATCTGCACACGGGCTCTATCGGGTTTCATCGCCTCTTTCATCCGTTTTTCAACAGCGTGGTTATTTGCCGGTTCATCCATATCAATAAAGTCAACAACCACAAGCCCTGCAAGATTACGCATACGTAATTGCTTAGCAATTTCATCTGCTGCCTCAAGATTAGTTTTAAGAGCAGTTTCCTCAATATCCATCTCGTGGGTTGCCCGTCCAGAGTTCACATCAATCGAAACCAGCGCCTCCGTTGGGTTAATCACCAAGTAGCCACCAGACTGCAATTGCACCACCGGATTATGCAATTTATCAAGTTCTTTTTCAACCTGATAATGCTGAAATACTGGAATTTCGCCCTCTTTACGACATTTGATTTTACGTCCCATATTTGGTGAAAGAATTTTACTAAAATCTTTAGCCGTTTTATAAGCCGCATCCCCATCAATAATCACTTCTGAAATATCTTTAGTATACATATCTCGAAGAGCACGTTTAATAAGATTGCCTTCTTCATAAATTAGTGCTGGAGCTGCCACACTGAGTGAACAATGACGAATATGGTTCCACGAGCGAATAAGATAATTATAGTCCCGAACAATATCTTCGCGTTGTTTATCTTCCCCTGCGGTACGTACAATCAAAGACATATCATCATTAAGCGGCAATTCACGGATAATTTCTTTCAAGCGTTTACGATCAGCAGCAGAAGTAATCTTACGAGAAACACCTCCAGATTTAATCCGATTTGGCATCAAAACGCAATAACGCCCAGCAAGAGATAAATATGTCGTACACGCAGCACCTTTATTACCGCGTTCTTCTTTCACAATTTGAATAAGCAGAACCTGCCCTTCTTTAATAACTTCTTGAATAGTCGAGCGATGATAAAGCTTACGGGCAAAAATCAATTTACGCTGAATTTCAAGATAACGCTCAAAATCTGCCTCATCATCGTCATTATCAAAATCTTTGGTTGTTTCAGCATCGTAGTCATCATCATCCATCGACGAAACTTCACTTTCATCCACTTCTTCCGCAACCACTTCATCACGTAAACCACTCGCATCAGCAGAAACTTTATATTTCCCTTTGGGTGCCCGACGACCTAAAAATCTTGCCCCACGACGAGTTCTGCGACGTGGTGTTTTTTCTTCTTCACCATTATCATTTTCAGCTTCAGCAGATGCATCTGACGCTTCTTCAGCAGATATTTCAACCTCCAAAACTTCAGTTTCAGGCTCTACCTTTGCTTCATTTTCCACCTCTACACAGCAAGCGCAAGAGTGTTCTTCTTCACAATGACATTCTTCAGAGCAAGTGCAAACACCATTTTCAGCGCAATGACAATGCCCATCTGTTGCCCGACAAGCACAATGCTCTGAACAACCACAACCATCCAAAGCCACCTTTTCTGCTTCAACAACCGTTTCCGCCGCTGCAACAACCTCTACTTCAGGCGCCTCTTCGTCTGCAACAACCTCTGTAACAGTTTCCTTAGTTACCTCTGCTGCCACAGCTGCAACTTCAATCGTTTCAGCCATTTCTTCAGAGTTTTCCACCTCTACATCAGTTTCAACAGCAACTTCACCAGCAGCCAGTGCTGCTTCTTCAGCGGCTTTTCTTGCCTCATACTCAGCCCGTTTTTGCTCACGTTCTAAGCGACGACGTTCCTGTTCAGCCTTGCGCTCTGCTTGATATTGTCTTTTGCGCTCAATAATCTCATCAACTTCTTTGCTGACAGCCTCACGCACTTCATCAGAAACAGTATAATAATCTGGATGAATTTCCCCAAAAGCCAAAAAGCCGTGGCGATTTCCACCATAATCTACAAAAGCAGCCTGTAAAGAAGGCTCAATCCGCACAACTTTTGCTGTAAAAATATTTCCTTTAATTTGTTTTTTTGCAGAAGATTCAAATTCTACATCCTCAATCTTATTCCCGTCAACAATAACCACACGAGTTTCTTCAGGTTGAGTATCATCAATCAACATTCTTTTCATAACTGTTATTTCCTAACTAATAATTATCGCCCCGCTATGTTCAGGCGATACGGTTTATATTCTTTCAAACGACAAGTCCGGCAGGGGTTTATTGTTATTCATTAAATACCTATTCCGATATCCTCATCGAATATCTGTTTAAAACGCCCAAAGGCAAATCTCTACGGTAAAGACAAGACAGCAAAACGTAAAAATCAATATCTAAAACTGCCGATGCTATATACCAAATCATTTCTTCAAACAGATATCGCGAGTTTTATAATTCTTTTTTTATGAAATAGCAAGCGTATTTTTTGTTTTAGCGATATTTTTTTATATTGCCACTGCCAAAACTATTGACATTATGACATAGCTTATTATAAACTGAAGCAAGATTGGAAAAGTGGGCGCATTTTTGCGTCCTTTTTTTATTTAATAAACCGGCGTTCATAATGAGCGCCTTTTTTTGTATTCAAAACCGATAACAATATATCAAGTTTGCTACTCGGCACTAGGAAAAATGCATCATATGAATCAGATAGTTGCAGATATTCTGCCACAAACCAGAGTGTACTCTGTAAACCTGATAACTATAGAACACATTTTTCCTCAACAGGAGAAAGATTATGTTTAATATGAATGAATGGTCCAACCGCTTAATCGCTCACGAAGGTCTGAGCTTAATGCCTTATCGTTGCACAGCAGGAAAACTAACGATTGGGGTTGGACGAAACTTAGAAGATAACCCCTTAACTTATGCAGAAAAACGCGCAGTTGGTGACTATATGCACGGCATCACCGAAAATGCAGCCAAAATGCTTTTACGTAACGATATTACGCGTTGTTATGAAACATTAAAACGCACAATCAAAAACTTTGAAGAATTATCTCCAGATAGGCAATACGCCCTGCTGGATATGTGTTTCCAACTTGGGATTAAAGGTTTAAAAAGATTTCGGAAAATGTTGTGGGCTATTGAAAAGCAAGATTTCACATCCGCTGCAAACGAATGCTTAGCCTCACACTATGCTCTTCAAACCCCAAAACGCGCCAAAAAAATCGCCAGAACCATCAAAACTGGTAAATGGTAAACACCTTTTACCGTTTATACTTCCCCATCGGGGAATTTCATAACACACACACCTTATAAGGTTGTGCGTTTTTATTTTTAAACTTAAATTTGAAAGGATACTAAAATGTATGATTTTGTAAAAGATGTCGAACAAATGTTTGAAAACGCTCGTAACCGTACTGAACAAAAGAAAAAAGTACGTGAGATTATGGCGGATTATGGAGAAACACTATCTGACATTGAAAACAACGCGCCCGAAAGCGTCTATTGGGAATTTATGCTTGCGGGGGGTAAAGAAGTATTAGAACAAGTACAACTGGAAAATGCACAAGAACGTCTGAATGCTGCAAACCCACAAACACCTACACCAGAAGCTGCTACAGAAAATCCCGATTATACAGCCTCAAATAAAGAGGATATGCCGGACAATCGTGATGATTTAGCAAATGAAATATGCGAGCGAGATTTTGGAGATGAATGCAAAAGAGATTTTGGAGATGAATGCAAGAGAAAACGCCCCGATGGCATAATGACTCCAATCAAACAATTTAACCAAGATGCATTTATGAAAATAATGAAACCAATTATCAAAAAAAATGAGGGGATAGTTTTACACCCATACGTTGATACCGCAGACAAATCCACCATAGGACCGGGGACAAATATCGATTCTGATGATACAGGTGTTGAATATAATCTATTAGACCCAAAAACCAATAAGCTTACACCTTTAGACCCCACCAAAGAAAAGGACAAAGCTATTATAGAGGAGGAATTAGCGAAACTGGAACCATATAAAAATGGCAACAAAAGAAGTGCTGATTTCTTCAAAGATAAAACAAATCTGCGCATAACAGAAAAAAATGCAGATGCATTATACCGGCGTAATGTAGAAAAGTTTATCAAAAATATTAACAACATCATCGATGATTTTAATGATAATTTGGGAAAAACAGAAGGCTACATTGATCGATTCGAACGCCTCCCCGAAAATCTGCAAATCGTCTTGATTGATATGGTTTATAATTTAGGAGCGAAAAAATTCAACTGGAAACAAACTCCTAATGCAGAAAATCCTACAAAAAAAGATGGTTATCCAACTTTTTGGAAACACCTTGCAAACCGTAATATTGATGGTATGGTAAAAGAATGCCTCAGAAATGAAAATGATAAAGGTTTTGCTAATCGCAACAAAGAAACGCAAGACCTTATCCGTAAAACACCGGAAAATTGGACTAAAAACCGCTTGAAAAAATAATCAAGCCTATTATACTGCAAGGCATAGTTTATTAAGGAGAAACCTGATGTTGAAATTATGCCTTGCTTTTTTATTTTGTTTACTATCCGCCCTTCCCGCAAAAGCCGACCGTGAAGGAATATTTATTCGTATAGAATGTAATCAAGATTTTGGATTATTAGATATTAAAAAAGAATCAATCTCAGGCGCCAAAATAGGAGACTTTTTTTATCAAGATTTTTTAACTTACGAATACGACATAAATCAAAACGGCAAAAGCAACACCAAAATTATGATATTAAACGGTTACACATTACATAAACCCTACCAATACCACTGCGAATTATCCCCTAATCAAAAATTTGATATTACCGTCGAACGTAATGAATCAACACATACAATCAACGATGCCTCATATTATGTAACAGTTATCGAAGACAACCTTGATTCTGAAACAAACGAATGGACCAGAAAAAAAATAATCGACAAACTGATTATCGGTGCTGGTGGACGTGCTGATACTATCCATATTGCGGCCTTTGATGATAACACAGGAACAGACATTACACTCAAAGAGCCACACTTTATCGCCTATTTTATGGAGCCGGAAAAAAACAAACAATTATCTGAAGAAAGCTTAACTCAAGAACTAAAAGAGATGG
>JAMPED010000014.1:0-4737 GCA_023665325.1 Acetobacter sp. | reverse complement strand
GGCAATCCATAAATAAACACCACTCTATACTCTCACGAGATCGCTTGACTTCACTTCGTTCAGAGCGATGACATATTAAAAAAACTTGCTTTCCTCTGTCATCCCTCGGGGCAAAGCCCCGTCAAGGGATCTCCCGCCCCGCACCGCAGCCAATGTTATGCCCACACAGCTGCCACCATCGCACCTCTTTAGAGAGAAAATATCTTTATGTATATTGATTACCGGAACGCAATCTCATTATCATTGCTGGTGTCAATTCCGTTTTCTTTGTCGGTGCTTCATTTTCTTGCACCACTTCACGTTGCTTATTTGCCAACCTTTGGTTTTCCGCCTCTTGAAAAACCTCAAAATTCACATTTGCCATCAAAGCACTTTCTTGCATTGCCACACGCACATCCATCCGCTCTGGTGTTTCATTCTCACGTGGCTTGCCAATATCTGCCGTTTCATTCAGTAAAAACGAAATCTGCTCATCCGTATAGCGAGAAAACATATTGTAGTCAATTTCCGTCGGTTTTTCACCTGCCTCAGGATGTAATTTCTGTGCCGCTTGAATTTCCTCACCAGAATAGAGCTTATCAACATCCAATCCCAGTTTTAGCTTATAATCCGCTGTCCTTTTAGCACAATCTTCACGTAACTTAGCAACATCCTCAGGCGTATAGACTTCGTCTGGTTTTAACCCCAAATCTTTCCGCATCTGCATCAACCGCGCATAAATCTCCAGACCAGAATCCCAATATGTGTCCGCCTCCATATCCGGATTCATCAAAACAGCCCCCGAAGCTGTTTCATAAAACAACCCTGGTCCTTCCGTAAATACCCCAGGTGCAGCCTTTGCCTCACTGTCCTTAAGTTCAATAAGGTGCGTCGTTTCGTGTGCCGTCACCGAAGCTGTAAACCCCTGATCAACCGCCTTTTCGGTCACAAATACAATCGGTTCAACCAAACTATAACATCTTACGCCCATAAATCCACCACCAGTGTTTACTTCAAGCTTATATTCTTCCGCCGCACGATTCGCATCTCCACCATATTCATCCAATCCGTTTACCAAATGCAGCTTCCCCTCTCTAATACCTTTTTTGATATAGTCTTCAACGGCCTGCTCATCCTTGCACACACAAACACTAACTTCGTCAAGCGTCGCCATCGTTTCTTTATATTTCAATGCTCCTGCAGCACTATCAACCTCCAGCTCTGCATCGCTTCTATCACTATCAATTCTATCAATAAAATGCCCATTTTCATAGCGGTTAGTCAGCCAACTTTTAAGCCAGTCCACCCCCTCTGTCACTTTTCCTCTCTGCTCTTCAGAGAGTTCCACTCCTTCACCAGTCAAAATCTTCATAATAAATCTCCCATATTAAGGCATTTTATACATTATATAATAAAATTCCCATTGTGTCAACTATCTCTACATCCCCCGTTTCCCCGTCATCCCTCCCTCTTTTTTGAGTCATCCCTCGGCTGTGAAACAGCCGTCAAGGGATCCCCCGCCCCACACCGCAGCCCTATCGTTGCACGTGGCGCTGCCACCACTTCGTTCAGAGCGATGACATATTAAAAGAAACAAAATCATACTCTCCTCACCCGTCATCCCTCTCAGGGTGCCCTGCTCTGGCACCCTGAGTCAAGGGATCTCCCTCTTCTTTGTGTCATCCCTCGGGGCAAAGCCCCGTCAAGGGATCTCCCGCTACAAGAGCAAACCCTCCCCCGCTGGATTGCCACGTCGCACGTTGGCTGGCGCCACCGCACTCCTCGCAATGACGCAAAAAAAGCGAGCCACGTCTCCGTAGCCCGCTCGTTAAAAAAGGCACTCTCACCCGACCGCAGCCAAACTCGTTGGCCGTGCGCCTCGCACCCACAGTCAAACTCGTTGCAGGTAGCGCTGCTACTCGTCCGAGGTAACGCCGTCAAACTCTTGCACAACATCTTCCTCGGCTTCGTCGTCGCCATCATCATCAGCGTCAAGCCAAGTAACGGAAACCACGTTTTCACCCTCAGCCGTACGGAACAAGATAACCCCTTGTGTCTTACGACCAGCAATACGAATATCTTCAACCGGCATACGAATGAGCTTACCACCATCAGTTACCATCATAATCTGATGATCATCTTTAATCGGGAAGGAGCTGATAACCTCTTTGTTGCGTTCAGACATTTCCATATTGGCAACACCCTGCCCGCCACGTGCGGTAATGCGATATTCATAAGCCGAAGTCCGCTTACCATAGCCGGTTGTCGTTACCGTCAAAATAAACTCTTCATTCTCACGCATTTCTTTAAACAGCTCATAGCTAATTGTCGGTTGAAGCGCATTAAATGCAGCCTCTTCTTCACCCTCAGCATATTCCGTACGCTTTAAGCCCGAAGATAAACGCAAATATTCATCACGCTCTTCAGTGGTCGCTTTAGTGTGCTTCAAGATAGACATCGAGATAACCTCATCGCCATCAGCCAACTTGATACCACGAACACCGCTAGAGTTACGCCCAACAAACACACGGCAGTCCGCCACCGCAAAACGATTGCATTTACCAGACTTAGCCGCTAACATCACATCGCAGTCATCATCACACAACGCCACGTTCACGAGCTTGTCGCCCTCGTCTAGTTTCATCGCAATCTTACCATTAGATTGAACGTTCACAAAATCCATCAGCGAGTTACGACGAATATTTCCTTGCGAGGTCGCAAACATAATGGAGAGATTCTTGCACTCTTCCTCATTCTCTGGCAATTTCATAATCGCCGTAATGTTTTCACCCTCAGTCAATGGCAACAAGTTCACAAACGGCTTACCCTTAGAGGTTGGAGATCCTTGCGGCAACTTGTAAACTTTCATCTTATACACAATCCCTTTAGAAGAGAAGAACAACACCGGCGTGTGCGTGCTAGAAACGAACACACGGGTAACAAAATCTTCTTCCTTGGTCGTCATACCAGATTTACCTTTACCACCCCTCTTCTGTGCTTTATAAGCATTCAGCGGCACACGTTTGATATAGCCAGCCTCGGTAACCGTAACCACCATCTCCTCACGTTGAATAAGTGATTCGATATCGGTGTCAATCTCAATATCCATAATCTCTGTACGGCGTGGGTTCGCATATTCCGCCTTAATTGCGGCAAATTCATCTTTCATAATGCCCATTAGCTTTTCACGACTTGCCAAAATAGAAAGATATTCTTCAATCTCATACCCAATCGCCCGTAATTCTTCGTGGATTTTATCTCGTTCCAAACCTGTCAAGCGTTGTAATCTCAAATCAAGAATAGCCTTAGCCTGCGCTTCGCTCAAGTAATATGTACCATCCACAACATCACGCCCCGGTTCAGCAATCAACTTAACCAGCGGCTCAACATCACCCGCCGGCCAAGCTTTCGCAAGCAATGCCTCTTTCGCCACAACCGGATTTTCCGCTGTGCGAATAAGCTCAATCACAGGGTCAAGATTTTCAACAGCAATCGCCAAACCAACCAAAATATGCGCTCTATCACGGGCTTTATTCAGCTTAAAGACCGTCCGCCGACGAATAACCTCTTCACGGAAGTTCACAAACGCCGAAATAATGTCTTTGAGGTTCATCATCATCGGGCGCCCGTTGTTAATCGCCAACATATTCATACCAAAGCTTGTCTGTAATTGGGTATATTTATACAATTGGTTCAACACCACATCAGCCTGAAATTCTTTCTTAACCTCAACCACCACGCGCACACCTTGACGGTCAGACTCATCACGAATATCAGAAATTCCCTCAACTCTCTTTTCTTTCACCAATTCAGCAATCTTCTGCACCAGCATCGCCTTGTTGACTTGGTAAGGAATTTCGTGCACCACAATCGCCTCACGGTCTTTTCTGATTTCCTCAATCGAGCATTTTGCCCGCATAATCACCGAGCCACGCCCAGTCAAATAAGCGTTTTTCGCCCCGCCATAGCCCAAAATCAAGCCACCCGTTGGGAAGTCTGGCCCCGGAACAATGCGGATAAGGTCTTCAATGCTGATGTTTGGGTTGTCCACATACGCCGTGCAAGCGTCTAACACTTCGCCCAAGTTGTGCGGCGCAATGTTGGTCGCCATACCCACAGCAATACCGTTTGTTCCGTTTACTAAAAGGTTCGGATATCTCGCCGGCAAAACTGACGGCTCCCGTAAAGACTCATCATAGTTCGGCATAAAATCTACAGTGTCGCACTCAATATCTTCAATCAAGCTATGCGCCACTTTCGCCAAACGAGCCTCAGTATAACGCATTGCCGCCGCAGAGTCACCATCCATAGACCCAAAGTTACCTTGCCCATCAATCAGCGGCAAACGCATAGAGAAAGGTTGTGCCATACGCACCATCGCTTCATAAACAGAAGAGTCGCCGTGTGGGTGATATTTACCCATCACTTCACCAACAATACGAGCAGATTTCTTAAACGCTTTGTTATAGTCATACCCGTTTTCGTATGCAGCATAAATAATACGGCGATGTACCGGCTTCAAACCATCACGCACATCAGGCAACGCACGAGAAACAATCACGCTCATCGCATAGTCAAGGTAAGAGCGGCGCATTTCTTCCACAATCATCGTCGGGGCAATATTTTCCTTTGGCAAATCCACCGCCGGCGCTGCCGTTGCAACCACATTTTCATCTTCTGTCATATTTTCTTCAGACATCTTTATAAAACCTTTCGTTATATACTCTAAAATATTGCCCTCAGTATACACACCCCACC
>JAMPED010000013.1:44651-50176 GCA_023665325.1 Acetobacter sp. | reverse complement strand
GAACGCTGCGTTCGGGTCGCAGAGGTCAGTGGTTCGAATCCACCCGTTCCGACCAATAAAAAATCCACTCCTTGAGGGTGGATTTTTTATTGGTTGGGAGAGTGATTTGAATCACTGCGCAGTGGTTCGACTACCAGCGCAAGGCGGGCGTGAGAACACCGGTTAATAAAAATAAGAAACTTACGACAATAATCCCAAATTAAGCAAGTGCCGCTGGCACCAATCCACCCGTTTGCAATTTTATAACCACTCCTTGAGGGTGGATTTTTTATTGGTTGGGGAGATTAGGAATATGTTAAAATACCTGCTCTCGAGTCGTTCTTAGTTCAACTTTCGGAAAATCTTCTTTAGCTTTGTTTAGGTGCCAAGCGTTACGTGCCAGAAAAACTGTTTCTCCATCGTGATCTTGCGCAATATTTGCTTGGTTAGCATCAATAAATTTGTTTAAAACAACTTTATCTTCAGATGCAATCCAACGTGCAGTATAGTATTGAGTCGGTTCAAAAATAACAGGAATATTAAACTCTGTACGAATTCGATCAGCCATTACTTCAAATTGCAAAACACCAACAACCCCAACAATCCATTCCGAACCGATAACAGGTTTGAAAACACTTGCACCACCTTCTTCGGCAATCTGCTGTAGCGCATTTCCTAAATGTTTTGACTTAAGCGGATCAAGTGCTCGAACCGACTTTAGAAGTTCAGGTGCAAAACTCGGGATACCTGTAAAGTGCAATTTTTCTCCCTCAGTTAAGGTATCGCCGATACGAAGCTGTCCGTGATTTGGAATACCTATAATATCGCCAGCATATGCATCTTCAGCCAGTTCTCGTTCTTGAGCTAAAAACATTACCGGTGCTGGTACTTTAATTGGTTTTCCAGTGCGAATTTGATTAAGTGACATACCACGCTTAAAGTGCCCAGAGCATATCCGCATAAAAGCAATACGATCACGGTGTTTCGGGTCCATATTTGCCTGAATTTTGAAAATAAAACCAGTTACTTTTTTCTCTTCAGCAGTTACTTCTCGTTCAGCTGCTGGTTGTGGACGAGGAGAGGGGGCTAGCGCGTGCAATCCTTCTAATACTTCTTGCACACCAAAATTATTGATGGCACTACCAAAGAAAACAGGAGTTAAAGCACCAGCAAGATAAAGCTCTAAATCAAAAGCAGGGCAAAGTTCTTTAACCATCATTACATCTTCGCGCAATTTATTAACAGCGTGCTCGGGTAAAAGTTCATCTAGTTTAGGGTCGTCCAATCCCTTACAGGTTTCAATTATGCTATTAAGTTGTCCTTTGTTACCAGATTTATTCATCAAAATCAATTGGTCATTTAAAAGATCATAACACCCTAAAAAATCTTTACCGCTACCAATCGGCCAACTTGCTGGACAAACATCCAAAGCTAACGTTTTTTCAATATCATCTAACAGCAAAAAAGGATCTTGTCCCTCACGATCCATTTTGTTAATAAATGTAAGAATAGGAATATTGCGCAAACGGCAAACTTCAAATAATTTCTTAGTTTGTGTTTCAATACCTTTAGCCGAGTCGATGACCATCACCGCCGAGTCAACCGCCGTTAATACCCGATAAGTATCTTCAGAAAAGTCTTCGTGTCCTGGTGTATCTAAAAGATTAAATGTAATATTTTTATATTCAAAAGTCATCACCGAAGAAGCAACCGAAATACCACGTTCTTGCTCTACTTTCATCCAGTCAGAGTGTGCTCGCCTGTTTTCGCCACGCGCTTTAACAGCACCAGCTTGCTGAATTGCACCTCCAAAAAGTAACAATTTTTCGGTTAAGGTTGTTTTACCGGCATCTGGGTGCGAAATAATCGCAAATGTCTTTCTTTTGTTTATTGTATTCTCTGGCATTGTCAAACCCTGTAAGATGATTAAGGTTAAAATTTCATTCGCATACTAACAAATAAATCACAATATGCAAGTTAAATTTTAATCATCGATTCTCTCCCAAAGCTGTATGCTATCATAGCTCCGCAAAAGTTTGTAGTGTTGCTTTATGTAATCCATATCAACATTCCAATAATCAAGGTTAATATTAGATAATTTGTTAAGAGAATTAACATCTCCTTTTGCGGCCTTTTGCAAAAGTAATCTATTTCGAAAAAGAAGTGGCTGAGATGATTGATACATAAGCATATCCATTGCCATATCAGAATAAGTAATAAATTTAGGTTGGTGCTTTTTAATAACTTCGTTATAGTCAAATCCTTTGCTAAGATATAAGTCCGCAATAATAACAACGTTGTTAAAACCAAACCAATAATAATCAATATCTTGATTGAATAAATTATATGAATAAGGATAAGTTTGTAGTTTGTCCTCAGAAGGTGTATGCTGCGTAATATATTCCATCATCTGCAACATATCTTCAACCTTTCCTTTAGAATCATAGGAGTCGTAATTAAGAGAAAAAGATGTCCCAAGACAAAAGACCAACGTTATCATAAAAGGTAAAAAATAGTTGCAGAAAAGCTGTAATAAATATGGTGCGAGCAATAAAATTGAAAATGTTAAATACAAGAAATAATATTGCGGATGAGGTGCAAAGTATAATAATTGTAAAGCCAAACAAACCCAAATGAATAAAATAATAATACTTTTTTCAGTAGCTCTATATTGTCGAATAGTAAATATAGCGAAAACAAAACTTAAAATAGGTAGATAGGATAAACCTGAGGAATAATTTCCATAATACGCCTGAACATATGTGTTAAAAGTGAAATTATAGAGCCACCAGCTAGAAAGCGAGTCTGTTAAATATAAGGTAAATAATAAGCCAATAATACTAAGCAGGGGGAAGATAGATGCAATTAAAATATCTGCCATTTTAATTCTTTTATTATAATAAAGCCATATATTGGCAAATACAAAACCAATACCACCAATAGCTGCTTTTTGTAAAAATAGAAAGGCAATAAGCCACCAAAAATAAGAATAACACAAGTATCTTCTTTTCAGTGAGTCGAGATAATCAAAGAAATAAATCAAAGCAATTAAAATTGAGATGTACATAAAAATATCAGGACGAAGTGTTTGTATATCATACCAAATTTTAGAAATGGATAAAAAAGCCAAAACAGCAATTCTACCTCCGTTTCTATTATGTGTAAGTTGCTTAGCTATTTTATAGAAAAAATATAAAAATAAAAAATATCCTGAAATAGCAATACCGCGTGCAATATAAACAATGTTAATATCTCTATCAAAAAGAGTAACTATTGGTAAGATAAGGTACCATAAAAACGGATGATGATGTTCAAAGAAATCTCGATACGGAACTAAACCAGTACTGATAAGGTAAGAAGCGTGAATATGCTCAATAGTATCCATAAAAAGACCTAAATTGTAAAAGAAACGCAAAGAGGATAATACCGCAAAAATTAAAATTGCAAACCATAATAAAAATTTAAGATAAATTTTATTACAGAGTTCTTTGCGGAAGATGTTGATTAAATGATTACACATAAAAGTCTCCTTATAAATATTGAAAGCATAATACTTTACATTTATAAATCAACCAATTTAGCTAAAAAAAAGAAAATATTGACAATATATGAAAAAAGATGTTGCAATTTTATGATACGTCATATATTATAGTAATAGATTTTTTGTAGAAGCAAAAAGTTTAGCATCAGAGATGATGTGAGGGCTTGCAAACCCTACTCGTACGGTATTGAGATATATACCGATAGCTATAAACCGTTATAATCGAGGTTTTAATGGCTATATCTCCGTCCATAACAATGGTCGGGGAGTGTTAGTGTATGTTCAGGATAATATCAAAAGGTATTGTCTAAAGGCTAACAGGTCCGCTACGGGTAACTTTGCAAATCCCCGACCGCCAACTCATGGCTATCTGGAAGAATAATGCAGAAAAACTGAAAAAATGCTTGACTCCTGCATTTTTATTCTTATTATAATGCCATATTTTGATAACAAAATAAACACTCCACGGAGTGCCGTCAGTTAGCGAAGGTTCGCCCACTGGCGCAATTTTTTTTATCAATAATGGGTAAATAACAAAGGAAAACAAATGTTTGATACATTAACCAATAAGCTGAGTGGTGTTTTTGCCAAGTTAAGCTCTCGTGGTGTCTTAAATGAAAAAGATATTGAAGAGGGATTACGCGAGATTCGCCTTGCACTTTTGGAGGCAGACGTTTCGCTTCCTGTTGTTAAAGAATTTATGGCTAAAGTCAAAGAAAAAGCTTTAGGCGAAAAGGTTATTAAGTCTATTCGTCCTGATCAGCAGATTGTTAAAATTGTTTATGATGAGTTAGTGAATCTGCTTGGTTCAGATGAAGATACAGGGTTGAATTTTAAGGCTGTTCCACCAGCTGTTATTTTAATGGTAGGGTTGCAAGGTTCAGGTAAAACCACAACTTCCGCGAAAATCGCATTGAAATTAAAGAAAAATAAATGTGTGCTATTAGCTTCGCTAGATGTTTATCGCCCAGCAGCTCAAGAGCAATTAGCTCAACTTGGTAGTCAAATAAACGTAGATGTGTTACCGATTGTTGCGGGTGAAAAACCTCTTGCAATCACCAAACGTGCATTAGAACAAGGACGGAAAGGGCTATATGATGTTTTGATTTTGGATACTGCAGGGCGCTTACAAATAGATGAACATCTTATGGATGAAGTTGCGGCAGTTAAAAAACTGGCAAACCCGACTGAAACATTGCTTGTTGCTGATGCGTTAATTGGACAAGAGGCCTGCAATGTTGCTAAAGAATTTAATGAAAAAATTGGTATAAGCGGTTTAGTTTTGACCAGAATTGATGGTTCATCTCGTGCCGGTGCTGCATTATCAATGAAAATGATTTCTGGTGCACCACTCAAATTTTTGGGAACAGGTGAAAAACTGGAAAATATTGAGGAATTTCACGCAGACCGCCTTGCTGGACGCATCTTGGATAAAGGTGATGTCGTAAGTTTGGTCGAAAAAGCAGTTGAAAATATCAATCAGGAAGAAGCAGAAGCAGCCGCAAAAAAAATGCTTAAAGGCAAATTTGATCTTAATGATATGCTAAATCAAATGCGCCAGATGCAAAAACTTGGCTCAATGTCGAGTATAATGGGAATGCTTCCAGGTCTTGCCAAATATAAAGAGCAGATTGAAGCAGTTAATGCCGACGCTATAATGAAAAAACAAGAGGCTATAATCCTTTCAATGACCAAAGGTGAGCGTCGTCATCCTGATATAATTAAGGCATCACGCAAAAAAAGAATTGCAGCTGGTGCCGGTGTAGAAGTTCACGAAGTTAACAAGTTGCTTAAGTCCTATGAGCAAATGTCAACTATGATGAAGCAAATGGGGAAAATGGGGGGCTTAGGTTCTCTTGCAACCCGTTTTATGAAAAAAAATCCGCTAGGGGGAAATCCTTTTGGCGGGTTTAACAATAAATTTCCGTTTTAAGCGGAAGAAACGAAACTAACAAATAAACTGGAAAGGAAAAAAATGACAGTTCGTATTAGACTTTCTCGCGGT
>JAMPED010000013.1:0-44551 GCA_023665325.1 Acetobacter sp. | reverse complement strand
CTGCTGATCAGAGAGCTCCTCGTGACGGTAGATTTATTGAAAAATTGGGTTCTTACAATCCATTATTGCCGCAAGATCATCAAGAAAGATTAGTTCTTGATGTTGAAAAAGTAAAAGCTTGGATTGCTAAAGGCGCTCAACCAACTGACAGATTGCAAAAATTATTTGCAAACTTAGGTATCTGCGAAGCTCCGGCAACTCGCAATCAGCCGAAAAAATCTGCTCCAAAAGCTAAAGCTTTGGAAAGAATTAAAGAAAAAGAAGAAAAAGCAAAAGCTGCCGCAGAGGCTGCCGCTGCTGCAGCAGCAGAATCTGCAGAAGCATAATCTTTTTCCAATTATAAATTAAATTTATGTTGCAATAGGTAACACTATGAGTGAAAAAAGAGTTTGTTTAGGTAAAATTGTCGGTGTTCACGGCATAAAAGGTGAATTTAAGGTTAAAAGCTACACAGCTATAGACCGTGATATTGCCGCTTATGGTGAGCTTGAAGACAAAACCGGCGAATGTAAATTTGCTCTTAAGGTTACAGGACACTCAAAAGATTTACTCCGTATCAAAATCAAGGGAATTGATGATAGAACAACAGCTGAATCCCTGATTGGTAAGGAGCTTTATGCTCCTCGCGGCGTATTACCTGAGCTCAAAAGCGATGAGGTATATTACGAAGCGGATTTGGTTGGCTTAAAGGTATTTGATGAACAAAAAAACGAAGTAGCGAAAGTAGTTGGTTTTTATAACTTTGGCGCTGGCGATATTTTGGAAATCAAACTCAAAACTGGCAAGGCTGAAATGCTGCCGTTTAATAAGAGCTATGTACCAGAGATAAATCTTGAAGATGGTTATATTATTGTTGCGTCAACCGGAATGGTATTTTTTGAGGACGATGAGGACTTAAAAGATGCTGAAAGTTAAGATCTTAACCATCTTTCCTGAGATGTTTCCTGGTTTTTTAGGATACTCATTAACAGGAAAGGCAATGGAAGAGAATAAATGGCAGCTTCAGGCAATCAATATCAGAGATTATGCATTTGATAAGCACAAATCTGTAGATGATACGCCTTGTGGTGGCGGTGCAGGAATGATAATGCGCCCAGACGTCTTAGGACGTGCTATAGCGGAAAATCATACTGGCGGGCGGATAATTTATATGTCCCCCAAAGGTGCGCCACTTACTCAAAAAAAAGCACACGAGCTCGCCAGAGAAACAGAGTTGACAGTTATCTGTGGACGATTTGAAGGAATAGATGAACGTGTTATCGAGGCCTTTGATATCGAAGAGATAAGTATCGGTGACTACATCTTAACCGGTGGTGAGCAAGCAGCCCAGATTTTACTGGACACCGTTATTAGGTTGCTCCCCGGCGTATTAGGAAATGAAGCATCGCTGGAAGATGAAAGTTTTGAGAATTGCCTTTTGGAATATCCTCAATATACTCGCCCAATAGAGTGGGAGGGGAGAAGTGTTCCAGAAATATTACTCTCAGGGCATCATCAAAAAATAGCCGATTGGCGAAAAGCACAGTCCGAAATTGCAACCAAAGCCAAACGCCCTGACTTATTCAAGAAATATCTTGATTCTAAAAATAGTTAGGTGTATAAAGTTAAAAAAATTATATAAAAGGTAAAACTGATGAACATTTTAGAAAACATTGAAAAAGAGCAAGTTGCCAAATTGACAGAAGGAAAGAATATTCCTGATTTCAAAGCTGGTGACACCCTTAAAGTTCACACCAAAGTAAAAGAAGGTGATCGTGAGCGTATCCAAATTTATGAAGGTATCTGCATTGCCCGCAAAAATGATGGTTTGAATTCTTCATTCACCGTTCGCAAAATTTCTTTTGGTGAAGGTGTAGAGCGTGTATTCCCTCTGTATTCTCCAAACGTTGCGAAAATTGAAGTAACCCGTATTGGTAAAGTAAGAAGAGCTAAATTGTACTTCTTGCGTGCTTTGCGTGGTCGTTCTGCTCGTATTGCAGACGATTTGTCCGCTCAGGCAAAAGCAAAGAACAACGCATAAGGCTTTGCTCATAGGTAAAATAAAAACCCTCGCTATTAAAACGGGGGTTTTTAATTTACTAAAAATAAAAAACGGAGAAATCATAAAAGGACACAAGCCATAAAATAGAAAAAACTTATTATACAGCGAGGAAGTTAACGAACTTGCTGTTGAGGCACTTTTACAACAACAGTATCACCAAGCTGAAACCTCATAATATCGCGAGCCTCATCTTTTGTTAAGGGTATTTTAGTGTTACGATTTCCATAGATAATCACATCGCCATTATCAAGTAATAAATACACAACAGATGATGACCCATAACCTATTATTCCAGTAGTAAGTAAGACATTAACGACTCTGGCATCCATATAACAAGATTCGTCTATTACTTCAATCTCATCATTAGTGATTGTTTTCTCCAAATCTGCACAACTGATACAGAATATAAGCATTGTGATAAATGCACAAAAAATAATTTTTTTCATATAAAATAATATTTAAAGAATTTATAATCACGCAAAAAATATCTTATTTTTTCAATATTGTCAATTAAAAAGCCCTCGTTTCCGAGGGCTAAGCTAAATAAAGAGTGTTTCAGCTAATTAAGCTTTTTTCTCATCAAAGTTATATAAATCTTCAACAGAAACAGTCTTTTCCTTTGTTTCTACTTGAGAGAGAACATAATCCATAACTTTCTCTTCATAAACTTGAGTACGCAAGCGCTCAATAGCTTCTTTATTCTTCAGATAAAAGTCAAAAATAGCTTTTGCCTGCATCGGATAACGTTGAGCTTCACCCATAATAGCTTTGTTAATATCTTCTTGATTAACTTCAACTTTAGCCTGATTGCCAACTTCTGCCAATAATAAACCAAGTTTAACACGACGAACAGCTATTTCTTTATATTCTTTAAGCAAATCTTCTTCTTTTTTGTTCTTTTCATCTTCATCAAGTTGATTATTCTTTTTAGCATTTTCATATTGCTTAACAATCGCATCATATTCCATATCAACTAATTTTGCAGGAACATCAAATTTATAAGCCTTATCCAAAGCATCAAGTAATGCACGTTTTGTCTTCATCTTAGAAGCATTTTCATAGTCTTGAGCGATTCTGTTTTTAACAGTTTCTTTCAATTTTTCTAAGCTTTCTTCGCCCATAGATTTTGCAAATTCATCATTGATTTCTGCTTTTTTAATCTCACGAATTTCTTTGATAGTGGTAACAAACAAAGCTTCTTTACCTGCTAAATCTTTTGCGTGATAAGTCTCAGGGAATGTAGCCTTAACATCAACAACATCGCCAACTTTCTTGCCGATAAGTTGATCTTCATAACCAGGGATGAAAGAGTTAGAACCAAGTTCCAAAGGATAAGCCTCACCTTTACCACCTGCAAATTCAACACCATCAATAGACCCAACAAAATCAATAACAACAACGTCACCTTTAGCTGTTGCACGGTCTTCTTCAACTTTAATAGTATCACGACGACTTTCAGCCATATAGTTAAGAGCTTTCTCAACTTCTTCAGCTGGAACTTCTGCAACCGGTTTTTCAATTTTGATAGAAGAGAAATCTTTTACTTCAATCTCGGGCATAATATCCATAGAAACAGTAAATTCAATATCTTTACCTTCTTCAAATTTTTTCAATTCAACATCAGGAGTAAATACCGGACGAACTTTTTTCTCTTTCAAAACTTCGTTAACACCATCGCGTAACAAATTATCAACAGCATCACTCATCGCATTGCCTAAATATTTTTGTTTAATCATCGCAAACGGAACTTTGCCAGCTCTAAATCCAGCCATACTAACGTTTTTGGAGATTTCTTTTAATTTTTTCTGAACTTCAGCATCAAAATCAGCGGCACTGACAGTAACTTCATATTCACGGCTCAAGCCTTCAGATTTAACTTCTTTAATATTCATTAGGTATACTCTTCTCTAAAAAAAGCCATCTTAAAAAAGATGGTGCGGGCGGAGAGACTCGAACTCTCACAGCAAAGCCACTAGATCCTAAGTCTAGCGTGTCTACCAATTTCACCACGCCCGCGGATTGCAACAATAAATTTGCTCCGAGTATATACAACATTTTTATAGAATCAAGCAAAAAATCAGCAGAGTGAATAGTTTTTGCTTAAATTTTAAAGTAACACTCCTTTTTCAAATTTAAAACCACGTAATAAATCAGAAATTGCCATCGGTTGTTTCCCTTCACGCTGGATTCTGATGATATTTAAAGCGTTGTCAGCAGTTGCAATAACAAGCTTATTTTCGCTCTCTAAAATTTCTCCAGAAACGCCTGATTGAGCAATAATTTCGGCTTTCAAAATTTTAAAGCGTTCACCTTTATATATAAAGTAGACAGCAGGGTAGGGGGAAAATGCTCTGATTTTAGCTGCTAAGTCTTTTGCTGGAGCATTAAAATCAAGTTTACATTCTGCCTTATCCAACTTTTCAGCATATGTTACCAATGCTTCATCCTGTTTTTGAGGAGAAATGTTATCCAAATCAGCCAAAGTATCAATCAATAAAGATGCACCAACAGCGGAAAGAGCATCGTGCAAATCTCCTCCAGTCATCTCTTCGGTAATAGCAACCGATTCTTGACTAAGTACATCCCCAGCATCAAGGGCCAAAGCCATTTGCATAATTGAAATCCCGCTTTGAGTATCTCTAGCTTCAATAGCTCTTTGAATAGGAGCAGCACCTCGCCATCTGGGTAATAAAGATGCGTGAACGTTGATGCACCCTTTCGGAAACATATCTAATACGATTTGAGGCAAAAGTAAACCGTATGCAGCAACCACAGCCAAATCAGCATTATATTCTCTTAAAACAGCTTGCTCTTCGTCGTTTCTAAGGGTCCGAGGCGTTCTCACTTCGATTCCATATTTTTCTGCAACCAAGTGAACAGGTGTTTTATTAACCTTATTACCCCTGCCACTCACTTTAGGTGCTCGTGTGTAAACTGCTACAACAGTATGTTCCGCAATCAACTTTTCTAGTACCGGAACAGAAAAATCCGGTGTTCCCATAAAAACAATGCGCATTACTCAGAAAATCCTGCTAAATCATAATCAATTTTGACTTTATAATCAGATGTATAGCTGTCCATAGCCGCTTTACCCATATCTGCTGCAATCGAAGCTTTAGCCCGTTCTTGAATATCTGCTAATTTATCTTCAGTGAGTTCATCTTTAAAGTTAACAGTTTCAAATGGAGTTGCTAATATATACGCATTTCCAGCACGTTCAAAAAGCATAACTCTACCTTCTTCTGTGAGGAATAAATCATTGATTTCACTTTTAGATAAGCCTGCAAAGGTTTCATTACGGCTTAGAGGCTCAGAGCGGAAAATCTCTAAGTTTCGTGCTTTTGCAGCATCAGCTAACTCACTACCATCTTCGGTATCATTGATAATATTTTCAGCCATTTCTTTAGCAAGAGCATTTTTTTCTTGCACAGACCATAGGGCAATAATTTGTTCTTTAATTGTATCCATTTCTGGTAAATGTGCATCAATAATTTTAATCACTTTAACCAAGGCTACACCATCATCAAACTCTTCAGCAGAGCTTACTTCATCTTGACCGTATGAGAAAACAATTTCATTAAAATCGAGCGTTTGTAAACTTTCAGGAGTCTCAGTTACTGGAGTCTCTTCACGAATATCTTTAATTACTATCGGTTGAACGGCATACATTGCTCCAATTTCGGTTAATGATTTTCCCGCATTGCTAGCATCATCAATCTCAGCTTTTGCCTCGCGTAAAGCATCATATAGATTCTCATTTTGCAAAAGCTCAATAATTTCTTGTTTAACTTCTGCAAAAACAGCTTCTTTTGCCGGAATCACATTTTTTACACTAATAACTTGCCAGCTATCCGCAACTTCTAATAATGTAGGTGTGTGAAGTTCCAAATCAAAAACATTGTTCGCTAAATCGTCAGCCAATTCATCTTGAGAAACTAGCCCTAATGTAGGTTCAGCTGCATTTTCAGCCTTAAGTTCTTTAGCAACATCAGCAAAAATCTTACCATTTTTAACTTGTTCAAAAGCTTTTTCGGCGATAGCCTTATCTGTAAATACCATCTGTAAAACTTCACGTTTTTCAGGTTGATCAAGCTCTTTTTTGTGCTGTTTAAAATAATCTTCAACCATTTCATCACTAGCAGCAAATTTCTTCAAAATAATCTCATTTGGTATAAATAAAACTTCAGCCTCTCTTGTTTCAGGGATGGTGAAATTTTCAGAAAAATCGTCATAATATTGTCTGATTTCATCTTCCGTAATTGCTCGTTCAATTTTGATATCTGCCGGAGAAATCGTGACATATTTAAAGGATTTTCTTTGGTTATCCATTTTATGAATAGCGTTACTCAAAACCTGTGGCACACCAAAATCAGCGACCATATCCGCAACAAGTAATTTCTGCGCCATCATTCGTTTAATAGACGCCACATATTCATTTTCGCTCATCCCAACCGAAGAGAGATAACGTTTGAATAATTCTGGATGAAATTGTCCATTTGCCGGATTCATAAATTCAGGGCGATTAAAAATAACTTGTTGAACAAAAGCTTTCGGAAAATGAATGCCATATTTCACCATAGCCTGATCAATCACACTTTCATTAACAATCTGGCGCAAAACACCCTCAGCCAAAGTGTTACGCATCTCATCGGTGATTTCAAAATCTTCACCAGCAATACCTTTTATGGCACTGAGTTCTTTTTGTAAACGATATGAAAACTCACTCTGCGATGTCTTTTCTCCATTGACATTGACAACAGTCTGGTTTTGGCTTGCTGTGCTGATATATCCAGTCACCCCAAACAGCGAAACAAAGCTGACGGCAACGGCGATTGAAATAATTTTGAAAAACCAATTATCTTTTGCTTTAGCTAATTTACTAATCATTTTTTTCATCCCAAAATAACTTAATTGCACCCATTATAAAAGCCAAAAAAAAATATGCAATCTCAATTATAAATCTGTTCAATACTTTTTTATCAGTTGCCATCATTATTGGGATTACATTATTGTAACTCATAAATAGAATGTAAATTATTACTATATTTAAATCAAAAAAAAGCGGAAAAACTTCCGCTCAATATATCTATCTTGAATTTCTTGTTCTATTATAATAGCTTCTCATAAAATCTTGCTCATCGCTAAGACCTGTCGAAAGCTCCATCGTATCTTCTTCATCTGTGAAGGTATTTTTATAATTATCTAAAGAAATAAGCATTTGTTGTTTCATTTCTGGATCGATAATATCATTTGTTGAAATATATTCTGAAACATCCGTTCCATATACATCTTGTTTAAAAGGATCAGCCCCTTTATCAATGAAAACCTTTAGAGTGTCAAGATTACCAGCATAAGAAATTGCGGTCCTTCCTGAAATATCGCTTGCTTCATAATCTGCGCCTTCATCAATTAAAGCCTCTACAGTCTCTGTATTTCCCTTTTGACTAGCCCACATCAAAGCAGTCATTCCATTATAACTTGATTGATAATCCACATCAGCGCCAGCACCAACCAATACTTCAACCTGTTCAGCTGTTCTACACCATACTAAAGGTGTTGTCTTCATTTCATCTTTTTCGTTTATTGCATTTACATCAGCACCTTTTTCAATAAGTTTTTCTATTTCTTCAAGAGGACGTACACGCGCTATAGCCTTAAATAAATCTTCATTAAGTTTTTTTTGATCTTCATTAGTTATCATTTTATCCTCCATAAATTCAAATAAATCATAATTAAATTGTACATTATCTAGGATAATTTGTCAAATATTTTTAATTTATTTAGAAACAAAGTCTTATGTCCTTCAAAATGCCACATATTAGAAAATGAAAATCCACACTTTCCTGTAAACAACTTCACTTTTTGGCTGGAAAATAAAAATGCTTGTGTTAAAAAAGAAAAAGTTTTGTAATTTAAAGAGGATTATACAATGGTAAGAAAAACTTTAATTGCCGGTAACTGGAAGATGAATGGTCTGCTGGAAGACGGCGTTGCTTTAGCAAAAGGTGTTGCGGTTGAGGCTAAAAAGGCTGCGCGCAAAGATTGTGAATTTTTAATTTGTCCGCCTTTCACACTTTTGACTTCTGCTAAAAAGGCGATTAAAGGCTCTCGTGTGATGCTTGGTGCGCAAGATTGCCATTTTGATGAAAAAGGTGCACATACAGGGGATATCAGCCCGCTAATGCTTAAAGATTTAGGGTGCCAATACGTTATTGTGGGGCACTCTGAGCGCCGTACAGATCATCACGAGTCAAATGAGTTGATTGCTAAAAAAGCCGCAGCAGCTATTAACGCTGGTCTAAAAGTGATTATATGCATAGGTGAAACTGAAGCAGAGAAAGATGCTGGTAAAACGATAGATGTTTGTGCAGAGCAGATTATGGGGTCAGTTCCAGAGATAGCAACAGCTCAGAATACCGTTATAGCTTATGAACCGGTTTGGGCAATCGGAACGGGAAGAACACCAACAGCTGCAGAAGTTGAAGAGGTTCACGCGGCTATTCGCAAAGTTGTAGCTCAAAAACTTGGTCGTGCAAATGCTAACAAAATGCGTATTTTGTATGGTGGTAGTATGAAACCGTCCAACGCTAAAGAGCTTTTGGCTTTGCCAGATGTAGATGGTGGTTTAATTGGAGGAGCCAGCCTTAAAGTTGCAGATTTTATGGCAATCGGCGAAGCTTGTAAACAATAATTAAAAAAAGGAAAGAAAAATGGGATCAGTATTGTTAGTAATTCATTTAATGGTTGCAATTCTTTTAGTTGTGCTGATTTTGATGCAACGCAATTCGGGTAATGCTTTAAGCGGTTTAGGTGGGGGAAATGGCGCGGATAGTTTTTTATCAGCCCGTGGTAAAGGTAACCTCCTAACCCGTACAACAGCAATATTAGCAACGATTTTCTTCTGCACTTCTATTTTACTCTCATTGTATTATAAAGGTGAAACTAGAACCAACGAGTCAATTACGGATGTTGCACCATTAACCCAAACCGTACCATCTGTGCCAGCAGTTCCAGACGCTGCTGCTGAAACACCAGCAGTACCAAGTGAACCGGTAACAACACCAGATGTTCCGGCAGCGGAATAAATCGGATGAGAATAAGAACTCAAAATAAGGCACCTTTTCAAGGAGGTGCCTTTTTCACTACAATTATAAATGATAAAGGATAGATAAATGTCTGAACTAAATCCAAAAACTAAATTTATTTTTATTACAGGTGGTGTCGTTTCTTCATTAGGGAAGGGGCTAGCTTCTGCATCTTTGGCGTCCGTGTTACAATGCCGCGGATTTAAAGTTCGTTTGAGAAAACTTGACCCATATTTAAACGTTGACCCAGGAACAATGAGTCCGTTTCAACACGGTGAAGTGTTTGTAACAGATGATGGCACAGAAGCTGATTTGGATTTAGGTCACTATGAACGTTTTTCTGGTGTGGCAGCAAAGAGAACAGACAGCATTACCACTGGAAAAATCTATCAACGTGTGATTGATAAAGAGCGCCACGGAGATTATTTAGGGGCAACAATACAGGTTATTCCCCACGTGACTAATGAAATAAAAGATTTTATAATTAGTGATTTAGAAGATGAAGATTTCGTATTATGTGAAATTGGTGGAACTGTTGGAGATATTGAGGGACAACCATATCTTGAGGCGATTCGTCAGTTGGCGTATGACTTGGGAAGAGAACGTACAATGTTTTTACATCTAACTTTGTTACCATATATCCCAACAGCAGGAGAATTAAAAACCAAACCAACGCAGCATTCTGTAAAGAAATTGCAAGAATATGGTATCCAACCAGATATGTTGCTCTGCCGTTCTCAAATGCCGATTCCCGAAAACGAGAGAAAGAAATTGGCGTTATTCTGCAATATAAAGGAAGAAAACGTGATTGCAGCGTTAGATGTCAGCAATATATACCAAGTACCTCTAGCATATTCTAAAGAGGGTATGGATAAAGCCGTATGTCGTTATTTTGGATTGCCCTGTCCAGAGGCTGACTTAAGTCGTTGGGAAAAGATTGTCGAAACCTTAAAAGCCCCAGAAGGTGAGGTTCGTATAGCTGTGGTTGGCAAATATGTTCAATTGTTGGAAGCATACAAATCTTTAGGTGAGGCTCTAAATCACGGAGGCATTGCCAATAAATATAAAGTAAAAATCAAATGGATTGATGCTGAAGAATTAGAAAAGAGTTCTGTAGATGAGTGGTTAAATGATGTTAGCGGCATCCTTGTTCCAGGAGGTTTCGGACTGCGTGGTACAGCAGGAAAGATTGCTGCGGTCAAATATGCTCGCGAACATAATATTCCATTTTTAGGGATATGTTTTGGTATGCAAATGGCTGTAATAGAAACAATGCGTAATGTATTGGGAATTAAAAATGCTAATACTACCGAGTTAGCCGAAGATTGTGAAGCCGTTGTTGGATTGATGACGGAGTGGGATAAAGATGGAGCAAAGCAAATCCGTCATAAAGATGGTGATTTAGGCGGAACAATGCGCTTGGGAGCATACGAGTCGGTGTTGTCGCCAACATCCAAAGCAGCAGAAGTTTATGGCTCTACGCATATTTCTGAACGTCACCGTCATCGTTATGAAGTAAATATTAAGTATAAAAGCCAATTAGCCCAAGGAGGAATGATGATTTCTGGAACTTCGCCCGATGGTAAATTACCAGAGATTGTTGAACGTCCAGATCATCCGTGGTTTATTGGAGTTCAGTTCCATCCGGAATTAAAATCCAAACCATTTGCGCCACATCCATTGTTTGTAGAATTCGTTAAGGCCTCTATCAAACAAAGCAGATTGGTGTAAGTATACAAATATCATTGCGACGTAGCGACGCAATCTATAAAAGGGCGGATATTTCCGCCCCTAACTAAAACAAACACTTACTTTTCAAAAGCTTTTCGTCGTTTAATTTCTGCTGAAAAATCAAATGAAAAATCATCGGCTGTTTTGGCTCGAGAATAACGTTTAGCTTTACGACATTTCAAAACTTGTTCTTTATGTGCTAAAATATGCTCTTTAACCCCAAGGCGCTCTTCTTCTTTTGATGCCTCATAAATTACAGCATTTATAAGAGATTTTTGCTCAGCCGTTTTTGCTATTGATAATGCTGTCCGTCCTTTAATGTCATAAACATCAACATCAGCTCCAGCTTCAAGCAGCAATCTTGTTTGCTCAGCCGTTTGGGCGCACATCAATGCTGTTTCATTAAAAACATTTTTCGCATTAACATCAGCCCCAGCCTCAAGTAAAAGTTTTGTTTGTTCAGCGGTTTTAGCACACATCAATACCGTCCCATCATCCTCATCACACGCATTAACATCAGCACCTTTTTTAATAAGTGCTTTTATATCCTCAATAGGCTTATTTTCTTTTATAGCTATAAATAAACTTTCATTTAAAGCCTCGTGTTCTTTATTTTCTACATATCTTTGAATGGTTTTCTTAATTCTAATATCAATTCCCATCATCAATCTTTCTAAAACAGAACGGTTAACATCCGCTCCTGCTTTATACAAAAGTTTAGCTTGCTTAACAGTAACGGCATTCATTATAGCGGTTCTTCCGTAATTATCGACAGCATTGACATCTGCTCCAGCTTTAATCAAAAGTTTCGTATGTTTAGCTATTTTAAGCAAATATTTTTTACTTTCGTCATAGAAAAAGGGACCATCTGGAGTCCAAAATTGCCCCCCAACCTTAATTAAAGCTGTTTTTCCGTCAAAATCTTTAGCATTAACATCAGCCCCTGCATTAATTAAGACTTTTATTTCTTTAAGGTCGCGCGTCATCATTAACGGTGTATATCCACACTCTTCCTCCCGAGCATTAACATCAGCCCCTTTTTCAATAAGTGACTTTATCTCCTCAATAGGCTTTCCTTCACCTAGCACATCAAATAAACTCTCATTTAATGCATTCTGTTCTTCATTAGTCATTATCTTTCTCTCATAATTAAATTTGGCACAATTGCTATAAAATATTGTACGTTTTTTTGTAGCAATTGTCAACAACATTTAATTCCTTTAAAAACAATCATTTACCACAAAGCAAAACTGCAACTTTTAAACGTACCTATTTTTAAAGCAATAAAAAAGGCAGCCGAAGCTGCCGATATTCAAATCGAAAATAATTATTTAAGTAAAATCAATCCGATAACAGAAGTGAGTAATACTGAAACGGTAGACAGACGTACACTCGCACAAGCAATATGACCACCAAAATGTCGGTAAAGCATATTGCCTAACACAATCCAGAGCGGATAAAGAAAGATAATTGCTGAAACATACGCTGGATTAGGTGCTAAAAACATCGCATAGTTTTTGCAAATCATTGACATTGTTACCAAAAAAACTATAACAACTGCCTTTATACGGTATTGCGGTTTTAGCAATTCTACAAATTGATGTTTTTTTAAGTAAACATACAAATTCACGCCCCCAGATACAAAAGCTGTTATCAAGCAATAAAAATAAATTGCAGATACAAGATTTTCCGCACCAGACATCATTGCCTCTTTATTGATAACGTCATTGATAGAAAGTAAACATAAACACGGTAGTAGATACTTCATCGCACGAGAAGATGTTTTGGCACTTTTCATTTTCAAAATAGAAACAGTAATTCCTAAAAGACAAAGAATAACTAAAACCAAATGTATTGGTGCATTTAACATCGCTTTCAGATCAGCCGGATTAACCACTAGCCACAAAATAAAAATTAGTCCAATAGCAAGTGGTTGTAACGAACTTGTTACCTCAGCACCAAAAGCTTTAGATGATCTAAACAAACGATAGTCATTGAAAGCAATCAAACATCCCTGTGTAGCACATAATATATAAAATGCAATATTATGAACCGGTTGAAAGAGCATTACAAATGGCAATAATGCTAAAAATTGTCCTACGCCACGAAACACCATAAACAATGGTCCTGAAAGCTTAAAGACTTGATTGGTATAAAGAAAAATTCCCGTTAGTAAACTACAAAAAATTGCTACAATAAACCAATATTGCTCCATCTTATCTCTCCATAAAAAATATTCGCGCGCAATACTAGTCCTGTGGTTTTAACAAAAGGTTAAAAAAGAACTGAAAAAATAAATTTTTATTTTGTACAAAAAAGAATGCTGTCAATATATTAACAGCATTCAAAAAATAAGGTATAACTCTATTACTACTCCTCATCATCTTCAACAGGGCGTTCTTTGACGGTAGTTTTAACTCGAGCAATGCGCATATTATCTACTTTCATAACTTCATAATAGCAATACTCATCTTCCGCTTTATCTCCTACCTGAGGTTCACGACCGAGTAAGTTAAATACATACCCGCCCATTGTGCTTTCTTCGTGCTCGCAATAAGGCAAATCTAGGCAATCGTATGCATCTTCAACCAAATATAAACCATCAAATTCACAAACTCTCTCGTTAATCATCTTAACTGGTTCCTCAGTTACTTCATCGTGCTCATCACGAATTTCACCAACAAGCTCTTCTAAAATATCTTCCATAGAGAGCAAACCTGCGGTTCCACCATATTCATCCACTACAATCGCCAGATGAATACGTTTTTTCATCATTTCGTGCAAAATTTCAGAAATAGATTTGTTTTCCGGTACAAATAAAATTTTACGAACAATTTTACTTAAAATATCTTTATGCTGAGCATTTTTACACTCTAGTAAATCACGAATATGTATCATTCCCAAAATTTGATCTTTATCACCAGCACAAAGAGGAAAACGTGTATGTTTATTTTGCTTAACAAATTCCATCACTTCATTAAAACTGCTGTTTTGATAAATACATTTCATTTCTTGACGCGGAATCATAATCTCGTGAGCAAAAATTTCAGAGAACGAAATAGCATTCTGAATAATCTCACTCTCAGTATCATCAATCACTCCACCTTTTTGTGATGCATCAATAATGAGCTTAATTTCTTCTTCAGAGTGTGCTTCATCGCTTTCATCAGCAGCTTGCACGCCCATCAGTTTCAAAATCCATAGCGATACGTGATCAAAACACCAAATAATTGGTGTGCAAATCTTGTTAAAAGTATAAAGTGGAACAGCAATTAAAAGTGTATAACGCTCTGTATCTTGAATAGCCATAGACTTTGGAACTAATTCCCCTAGTACAACGTGCAATAATGTAATAAAAGTAAAAGCCACACCAAAAGCAAGCGAATGCAATAAAACTGGATTATCAGCAAAATAATCAGCAAACATATTTTCTAGCAAGCGCGAAACAGCTGGTTCACCAAGCCAACCAAGTCCGAGGGATGCAAGTGTAATACCGAGCTGTGTTGCACTTAAATATGTATTTAAATGTTCGCTAATTTTAAGCGCAATTTTCGCACGCTTGCTGCCTGTATGAGCAAGCTCTTCCAGCCGTGTACGGCGGATTTTTACAATAGCGAATTCAGAAACGACGAAGAAAGCATTACAAAAAACTAAAACTAAAACCAATACTAAATTGATAACATAACTATACGCCGGACTCATATCTGTTCTTTTATTTTTTACCTCATCATATTAAACATATCAAACAGTCTATAATATATATTTCAGAAATGTCAACATCTCTTTTAATGATGAGCAAAAAAAATAACGATTTTTCAGTGTGCTTGAGAAAAATTTATAAAAAAATAAAAGTAATCTAAATTTAAAATTTTAATAAAATATATTTGCAAGAAAATAAAAAAAGTGATATGCTATCATAAAAAAGGAGGCAGAAATGAAACAAAAAACATCTAACCATACTATAATAAATTTAATGGTTTTCTGTTTGGCTGCAACCTCGTGCGTTAATAATCAAGAAAGGGACGATAATCCCAAACAAGAGTATTCCTCCCGCACAGCAAGCAGAAAATTTGACTGGGACGAAGCCACAATTATAGATGCATTTAATGCTGGTGAAATTAAAAGTTTGGATGATTTTGTTAATAAATCCCCGCATATAACAGATACGGTAATTGTCAATAAAGATAATTATAAAGGACGTTTATGTGCTGGTTTATATCAACCAGGAAAAGATAAAGTTTATCTGAAATGTTTTGTACCTGATTTAACAGATTGTACACCCGAGCAAGAAAAGATGATTATTGCTTCAGTGCGTAAATGGAATAACAGGGTGCTGAAAATGACCGATAAAGCACACGAATCCCATCATCGTTATATTCACAAAAAAGGAGTTTTTAGTCTGCCTAATTCTGCAGAAGATTATGCCAGACTTTGTGCACACAATGAAATAGCCGCATATACAAATACACTCTTATATGAACGCGAGATTGTCAAGCAGGTAATCATAAAATTACCAGCATCAGTTTGGAGAAATATGATAAGTAAGCGTTTCAGTGAATATTGGGATGCAGTTGAACAGCAAAAAGTACATCTTGATAATGTATTGTTGAATAATGAACAAGAAGATAATTATTTGATAAGCAAAACAGTTTTTAACTGGTGGATGAAAAACGAATATACCAAGAATGTTCATATTAGTAACCAGAGGATAGAAACATATCTGACTAATAATAAATGGGCAATAAATTATCCACGAAATCCAGAAAATTATGAAAGAGCATTAAATATATGTTATACGTTCGTAAAAGATGGAAAACTTATCAATTTGAATCGGTATTTTAAACAACACATAGAAATGGAATTGGGAATAAATGATTTTCCTTATGGAACAAAATATAACGATATAGATAATCAACCAGAAGTTAAAGAGGCTATAACCAAAATCAGAAACAAACCGGGAAATTTGCTTTATGACAACAAACCACAGAAAAAAGTTATTAAAGTCAAAAAAATAATAAAAGCCTCTAAAAAACAAGGAAGATAAATAATCCCCGCATAAAGCGGGGATTATAATTAAATAGTTAAAGCTTCTGCCATTTGCTTTCGTTTAAAAGCTGAACGTTTGACAAGTTGAGCTACACGTTTAACCGTCACTTTATCTACATAAGAAATTTCCGCAACACTTTTGCCTTCATCAACCAACTGCCTTAAAATAGCATCTAAAACAGAGTAGGGAGGAAGAGAGTTTTCATCTTTTTGTCCTTCCGCAAGCTCAGCAGACGGCGCACGAGAAATAACTTCCTCAGGAAGAGCTTTACTTATGGTGTTTCGCCATTTACCAAGTTCAAATACTGTGGTTTTATAAATATTACCAATCGGTGCAAGCCCTCCGCAAGTGTCACCATAAAGCGTGCAGTATCCTGTTAACGTTTCTGATTTATTGCCACAAGCCAAAACTAATCCACCAAATTGGTTAGAGTAAGCCATTAACAGCTGCCCACGAATACGTGCTTGTAGATTTTCTAATACGATACCTTTAATATCATTGTCAAATGATTGTTTTAAAAAAGAAGTTTCTGAATCTACAAGTGGCTGAATGTCCAATTCTTGATAATTAAGCCCGCTAAGTTCAGCAATCTGGCGGGCTATTTTAAGACTCAAATCAGAAGTGTATTTCGTCTTCATCATAATTGCCTGTACATTCTTTCCTCCAAGTGCATCTGCAGCAAGCACGGCAACCAACGCAGAATCCATTCCCCCCGAAAGTCCGAGAATAACACTGTTAAAGCCATTCTCATCGCAATATTGCCGTAAACCATTTTTGAGTTTGTTCCAAATTTTCTCCATAACCTTATCTCCCTTGGTGCGCTTTAATTAAATTTTGTTGTATTCCATATAAGCTGCTTTCCAAACCTACACCATAAATATGTGGGTTAGAAAGTCTTTTATATGAGTTATCAAGCATTAAAAGATTACGCTCTGCTTCGTATTGCAAAAATTGAAGATTTGTCTCAGGTTGATAAGTAAACTTACCATTTTGCATAATTGTTTGCAAGAGAGGGGTTGCCGTTGTTCCTTTGGGGAATATAACTTTTGCCCCGTTTGGGCTACCAAGCGTATAAGAAGTAACATCACGCGCCAGCTGCGTCCCGTCAAGAATATCTTGCACATCCGCCCGAACAATAATATCTCCTTCAAATTTGCCTTCACGGACAATACGTAAAATATCTGTAGCCCCTGGAATCGTCGTTTTCCCTTCGGCAATTTTGATTTTAGGTTCGCCCATATAGGACTTAGTTTTAAAAACACCACCCAGAGCAGGGGTGTCGTATGCTGTTACTAGCTTTGTTCCAGCAGCGAAGATGTCATAAGGTGCTTTTTGAACCATAACCAGATTTTCAATCAAGTGTTCGTCAAGGTCGTTAGACGCTACCAACTTAACATACGGCATATCCGCTTCATCTAAAATTCGTCTAGCCTCTTTTCCCCAATAGGCTAAATCACCAGAATCAATACGTATCCCCATCAGATCAACACCTGTTTCCCTAGATGCACGAATAGCATTTTTTACCCCCTCTCTGGTATCGTACGTATCAACTAATAAAATTGTGTTGCCCTCTGAGGCTCTCATATAAGCCTTGAAAGCATCAAGTTCATTTTCATAACTCATAATAAACGAATGAGCCATAGTACCGCTTGCAGGAATTTTATAATGCTTAGCCGCCGCTGTATTAGATGTGCCAGCAGATCCACCGATGAAAGCAGCGCGTGTTTGTGAGAAACACCCCAACTCTTGCGCTCGACGTAAGCCAAATTCTAGCAATGGACGTTTCTTTCCGTCTAAACTTGCCGCATACGCCATACGAGATGCTTTTGTTGCAATAAGGCTTTGGGAGTTAAAGATATTTAATAAAGCCGCTTCCACCAAATCAACCTGCCAGCAAGGTCCAGATACCGAATATACTGGTTCATTCGGAAAGACAATTTCTCCCTCACGTACCGTACGAATATTTATATGTGGTTTCTGCCCCTCTAAAAATTGAAGAAAATCATCATTAAATTTGGGTTTACCGTTTGGATTCATCACTGTTCTAAGATAATCAATATCTTCTTTTTCAAAACGCCAATTTTTGAGCCATTGGGCAAATTCTGCCTGACCAGTGGCAATAAGATAACTCCCACCAAACGGACATTTGCGGAAAAAAGCCTCAGAGGTCTTGGTTTCTTCTGCCTTACCATCCATAAACCACGCCTGCGCCATTGTTAAATGATACAAATCACAAAAAAGCGGTGTGCCGTTAGCTAAAATATTCGGTCTTGTATTGTTCTCTCTCATCTCTATTCTCCCATAGTTCTGTTAACTAAATTATGCTCAATTTTCTTGTCTAAAAGATTTTTGCGAAAAAACTGTGCGCTGTTAATACTTCTAAGTTTACCATTTTCAATAAATGAACTGTAGATATCATCTTGTAAAATATCGCTAATTTGTCGATTTAATCCTTGGCATAAATCCTCCAAAATCACCACCTTAGCGCCTTTTTTCAAAAATCCATTCATCGCCTGCTGAACACAAACATCACTCAATACACCGCAAAGGTAAACTTCTTTTCCGCTCCAATCTGCTGCTAAATCACGATATTGCCGTACCTCATTCCAAATATTGGTTGTAGATTTATACATCTTTGTCACATTAAGTTCTGGTTTAAACGGCGTCGCTTGTTGCCAGCCCCAACTGCCAAAAACACAGTGTAGTGGATAATCCATAGCCTCGGCAGTTTGGCCGTATGTTTCTTGAAAATGTGTATCGTAAGTATCTATAATCTTGTCAAAACTGCCTTTGAATAGGTTGTCAGCAAATTTCTGCTGTTTTTTAATCAATTCCGGTGCTTCAATGGAAAGTGCACCGTGCGGATGTACAAAATCATTTTGAAAATCAATCCGCATTAAAATACGGTTATTCATCTTAAAATCCCTTTCAGGCTTATTAGGGTTATGTCGCCGTCTGTCTTCCATAAGCCCTGCAGAAGACGCAGACGGTAAAAAGTGAAAATAAAACTTAAAATTACTGCATTATGTTGTTGCAGGTGGCGCAGCTACCTAGATTATACCTTTCTTCTTGTTAAAATATTCCTCAACGATGTGATGGTTTTCCGGCGCAATAAAATTCTTCCAACGATTATCACCGAATTTTATCATATCTCGAACCATCGTCCCAGTAACAAACGGAAAATTCGGGTCTGTTCTGTCTTCTAGCTCAATATTGTTAAAACATTCTCTAAACCAATGCGCATCATAAGAAGACCCGGCATAATAAACATCAGGCGTCGGCATATCCGGAAAGCTCTCTTTGATGAAGTCAAGAACATACTCACCCCATTCAGCCGGATTGTTAATATCAAACAAGCCGATAATCTTTAAGCGTTCATATTCTGGTTTTGAACGGTAGATGTTTTGAATCATTTTTTTGCGGGTAGTGTAGTTGAGTGGATTGCGTGCTGTCCCTTGTTCTTGGATAGAACCAAGTACAATCGTTACTCGCTCACATTCGGAAAGCATCTTATTAACGAGCTTCTGGTGACCGATATGAAACGGTTGCGCCCGCATAATGGAAAGCCCGTGTTTATATTTGTAATTAGACATTAAAAAAACTCCTATCTTAGGAGCCGCTAAACGAAATTTAAATAAACCAATACAGTCTAAAATCTCATTAACCTCGGCTCTGGTTAGTATCTGTTCTATGCTTATAAGCCCTGCAAGCATCAAGAACAATTTTATAATATCCGCTCTCCCCCAAATGTCAAGCATAAAAGAATTGTCAATCAAGTAAACTTGTGTTACAATTTATTTAAAGGAGAAAATAAATGAGCCAAGTTAACGCTGAAGAAATGTATGATTGGTATGTGCAAGATGTCATCAAGCGCAATGATACTTTAATAACTTTTCAAGAAGAATGTCGCCAATTATTTAGTGCTCGAACTGCAGAAGAACTCTTACCAATTCTTGAAAAAAGGTATAAAGAAGACAATGAATACCATATGCCGCATACCAAGGAAGAACCCAAGAAAGAACAAAAGACAACGCCAAAGACTGATAATAATGATTTTGAGATGTTTCAAAAGAATATCAGGGTTAATGTCATTATTGATAACTTTGCCAATCATCCAGAAACATTGGCTGTAAAAGAAGATTTGATAGCCGCTCGAGAAAATGGTGATGATAAAGCTCTAAAAGAAATAATAGACGGTTTATATGTAACATTCGGGAATGAAATCGCCAGTAAGAAGTTAGAAGACAAAGTCGTACTAGATAAACTTATTGAGAAGTCAACGGAAATATTTCATCGCAGAACCATAAACGATAGTTTTTTCAATGAAGTTGATAGCACAAAAGATAAAGGAAATTGCACCAAAGGTATTACCGTATCACTTCTGCACGCAGAAAAGGAATTTGGTGTTTCATTGTTTCCAGACAATCTAAATAAAGAAAATTTAGCTCACCCCAAAGATTTAATACATAGTCTAGGGGCGCAATATGTAAAAGAAACGCCAATAAATGAACTTAAACCCGAAGATTTAAAACTTGGAAATATAATAATTTTTCAAAATCAGAGTAAGGAAAAAAGAGAATATAGACACGCCAGAATGATATCAGGTTTTAATGAAAATGGTACTCCTCTACTTTTAGAATTTTCACCAACAAAAAATAAGGAAGAGATGAATTTGGAAAGGACTACAATATGTGCTATTATAGATATTCACTCGTTTATTGCAGATAAAGTTCAACAGCATAACCGTGAAGAATTGGCGCAAATGATGTTGGTAACGCAAAAATCTAAAAATTATTAAACAAATAACATTTTCCGCCGTTTCTTAGCTGTTACTGGTAAATATGGCTTAGATATCTCGAAAAATGGTGCAAATCAAACCGTCATAGACGAGATAAAAGGATAGTTTAAAAAAGGTAGACACTTCATCCCGCAAGATAAAGTTCGTTGCTTGTCTTGTTTGTTTTCAAGCTTAAAACGTAGTAAAAATCATTCGGAATATGTTAAAAATCTAGGAGAACAGGGCTTACTCTTCAGAGTTTTTCCAGAAATGCACAAAATCTTTAATCGTCCGATTTTTCAAGCCTCACCAACTTTAGCACAAAGTACAACCCAAAAAGAACTTTTAGAACTGGTAATAGCGCATACGTCCTCAACTGATAGAGATAACACAATAGATTGTTTGCGCATTTTAGCTAAACGTGAACCCGCCAGACAAGACAAAGGCGTAAAAATGTTTATTGAAAATATAGAGCAAGAAAAAACCTCTAAAGAGCGTTTAAGTAAAGAAATTTTAACTCCTTTGTTTGTACATATTTTATCAAATCAACGTTAAAGGAAGATAAAATGAAAATCACTATTTTAGGTTCGGGAGCAGCTTATGGCGTGCCGATGATATTTAATACTTGGGGAAACGCAGAAAAAACTAACCCTAAAAACAACCGCACCCGTGCCTCAATTCTTCTTGAAATAAAAGGAAAAAATATCCTAATTGATGCAGGACCAGATTTTCGTGAGCAAATAAATAAAAATAATATCAAAAATATCGATTCGGTATTTATTACACACGGACATTACGATCATATCGGAGGCGTGCCAGAACTCCCTCGCGCAACTAAACTTTTAGGGCATTCAATAAATGTTTACGCAGCTTCAGAGACAATGACAGAGCTAAAAAATAGCTATGGCTACCTGTTTAAAGCAGTAACAGCAGCTGAACCAGATAGTAAAAGCCTAAATTGGAAACTATTACCAAATGAGGGTAAGTTTACCGCCGAAGGGTTGGAATTTAAAACTTTTCAACTGCCTCATCATTTTATGCATTCTTCTGCTTTTCGTTATCAAAACGTTGCTTATGTGACTGATTGGCAGCAAATGCCTGAAACAGTTAAAGATCAACTGCGAAATTTAGATTTACTAATTCTAGAATGTAATAACGGCACGGAGCCAGCTGACAATGGGCATAGTGATTTGTTTAAGGTCAAAGAAGTTTTGGCAGAAATAAACCCTCGCCAAACTGTTCTAACTCATTTATCCATCAGGGTAGATTATGAGACCTTAAGTCAGAAACTTCCAGAAAACTGTATATTAGCCTATGATGGAATGCATATAGAAATATAAAAAAAGGCTTCAAAAGAAGCCTTTTTTTTAATTAAGAGCTGAATTACTCAACCAAAATAACCACATCAACATCAACTTCCGGAGCTTGCATCATATCTTTGTCAATTTCACCGCGAAGTTCAACTGTGTTTTCCGGTTTAACAACAACGCCATTCCACTCATCGTCATCAATTTCAACAACGATAATACCAGTTCCATCGTTAAATTGATATTTTTCATCACCTAAACTTTTTTCAATCTTACCACGTAATACAACCGGTGTGTCATCACTCATTTTCAAAGCCTCAGCAACAGATGTGCTAGCAGTGCTTGGTCCTTGAAAACCACCTTTTGCTTTTTTTGCTACAGCATTTCCAGCAGCAGCAAAAGTTAATGAAAGCGCTAATACAGCTAAAAATTTTTTCATCATATTTCTCCTATAAATTAAACAAAATTTGCTCTGAATATATAATCACTCTTTTCGCCTTTTTCCGTATTTGCAAAATAAAAGATTAGTTATCCTCAACTTTATTATATAATTCAGTCCGTAAGTGTTTCTCCAAGATTACCTTCAGTTACACCATCAACCAGTGGACGCACAACTCTCTGCGGAAACGGAATATCAATTCCCGCTTCTCTGAAGGCATTGATAATATTTTCCCTTAATCTGAATGTAACCTCAGCAGTTTTTGAAACATTAGAAATATAGCAGTTAAGTTGAAAATCCAAACTACTATCCCCAAAGTCTGTAAAGGTTAACACTGGAGCAGGGGTTTTAAGTACACCGCTGTCATTTTGTGCAATTGAAAGCAAAATATCACGTACTTTAGCAATATCACTGTCATAGTCTACCCCGACTTTAATCTCAATGCGAGACATCCGATTGTCGTGCGTTTTGTTAACCACACTGCCAGAGATAATCGCCGAATTTGGAATAATCACATTTGATTTGTTTCCCATTTCCAAAATAGTCGAGCGCATACTAATTTGCTTAACCGTTCCCTCATAGCCGTTAATAATCACCACATCCCCCAACTTAATTGGGCGTTCAAACAAAATCGTGATACCGGCAACCAAATTGCTGACAATGTTCTGCAAACCGAGACCGGCACCAAATGACAAAGCCCCCGCCATAATAGCCAAGCTCTTAAAGCTTCCTCCAGCCACAGCAATACCTAAAATTACCGAGAAAATAAAGCCAAAGAACCCCACACCAGAAATAATCGAATTTTTCATTCCATCATCAAAGTCAAGCTTGCTTAAAGCACCTTGCTGAATACTGCTTTTAAGCATCTTCACTAATAGCATAGCTACCCAAAATGCAATAATTCCAAGTAATAAAGATGTAATCGAAACGTGAACTTCACCAATATTAAAGCCGGTAAGAACACCTTTTGTCTTGGCTATCAAAATATCAACCGAAACTCCCCAAACCGCCAACAATACCAAAGCGCCAAAAATATATACAATCGGTGTTAAAATAATTCCAAACCAAACCTCGCTTTTAATCAGCGTCCGCCGGTTAATTCGAAATGCCGTAATCCAAAAACGCCAGCGGATAATATTATGATAAAGCATCAGTAAAAGATTATAAGCAATATATAAAGCGCTAATAACTGCTACAGAAACAATAAAACGATTGATTAAATATGCAGAGAAACTGATGTATCCAAAGAGAGAAAAACCAAAGGCGATTGTCATAAATAAGATAATTGCAAGTGCTGCCTGTGAGGAAACTGAAAGTTTTTGGATATTTTCGCTTTCAACTTCTTCTTCAGATAAATCTTTAACATCATATAATACTCGAAATGCAACCCAAATAACCGCAAAAGCTTTAATAGCATTGGCAAAAATCTGCATAGAATAAATAATTTCTGGTTGATGCGACATCTCCGTAGCAAGCCTCTGAAAAAAAGATACCGCCGTAATCATTGCCGCCGCAGTAATGAGGGCATTGGAAGCTCTGCGTACCTTTTTAGCGTCAATGTTAAAAATCCGCCAATCCGGATTACGAGGGGCAAACGCTGCCAATACACCAGCACGAAAGATAAGAAAATACAACAAATAAATTGCAAAATTTTTGAGTAATATGGCAAAATCGCTTCCCGCCATTAGTTCATAATTGTTAATCCACGTCCAAAATGCAGTGATGATGGCTGCAGGAATAGCTCCGTTAGCAATAAAAATCCAAACTGCAGCTCGAAATTTCTGTCCGTATGTTGGGGCGTTGATATCAAGATTATAACCAAAATTTTTGCGAAGATATTGACGAATAAGAACTGCAACAACAAACGCCGCACCAATCATAATAGAAAGAATCCCCAAACTACGTCGCGCATTATCTTGCTGTTCGGGTTTTAACTGTTGATACCAGTTTAAGGGTGAAACTAAAATTCCCTTCAAAAAGCCACCAAAGCTAAGCAAAGATTGCCAAAATTCTTCTGGTTGAAAAATAGAACTTTGTTTTGCTAAAATATCGTTAATCAGGTCTTGATTGCGTTTTTTTAAGATTAGATTGTTAATTTCGTCAATCTTAGTTAAAATCAAAGCAGATTGTGCCTGCTGAGATTTATACTTCCCCGCTTTAGCCTCATATTTTGCTCGCTCTTTAATAATCTCAGGTAAATCCTCTTCACCTTCCACTGAACTACTATTTAAGGCACTAATTTTTTTAGAAATATTGCTAAGCTCAGCAGCTATTTGTTTTTGTGCATTTTGTGTTTGAGTTTGAAGCTCTGTTAACGTATCCATATAATCGTCAGTCTCATCACGGCTGACTTTATTCGTATTTAGTTTTTCTGTCAGGTTATCTAGCGTTTTGTTTATAGCCACAGCATCAAATGCAAGCTCTTCATTAGTTTCTACAGATAAAGAAACTGGTGCAGCAGCCACCGGTACAGACAAAAGCGTTAAAACAAATAACAAAATTTTAGCAATATACATCACAATATCCTTAAAAAAACAAACGATAATTTAATACTAATTTGCTTAAAAACAACCTCTTTGTCAAAACAAAAAATCCCCCGTATGGATAACCACGGGGGGCTGGAGTTATTCTGATAAAAAAATTAGTTGTCAGAATGATGTTTGTAATGGGTATCAGTATTACCATTTTGGGGATTATACATTGGATTATCATATCGATCTCCGCTTAAGGCATCGCCAGCATCATCAGCAGCCTCTTTCGTAGCTTCCCAAGCATCTTCACTCACTTCTTTAGTTTTGTCCCAAGCCTTAGCTGTACCATCCTTTGTTGCTTCCCACGCATCAGAAGTTGTATCAGAAATAGCTTCACCAGCTTTGGCGGTACCTTCTTTCGTAGCCTCCCAAGCATCACCACTCACTTCTTTGGTTTTGTCCCAAGCTTTAGCTGTACCATCCTTTGTTGCTTCCCACGCATCTTCAGATTTATCAGCAACAGTCTCACCAGCATTTCCACTTAATTCTTTAGTTTTATCCCAAGCGTCGCTACTAAGTTCTTTAGTTTTGTCCCAAGCCTTAGCTGTACCTTCTTTCGTAGCTTCCCAAGCTTTGGCTCCCATTTCTTTGGTCTTTTCCCAAAGAGTTTCGTCATTAACATTATTCTGTGACATTTTAAATTCTCCTTTTTCTGAACTGAATTTACCTTGATGAAAGTGTTGTATAGTTTCTGCATTGTGTGAGAAATCTGCGTTATATGCATCTGCATTACCAGCTGCAAAAAGGCAGGCGGAACAAACCGCTGCTGCAGAAAAATATGTTAGTTTTTTGCTCATAAGCAATCTCCTCAAGCGTTTTGACGATGTAAAAATAATCAGTAAAGAGCTATATTCCAATAAAACTTTAGCAGTTCAAATAAACCACAGGTTTAACCGAAAATTAAAAAAAATACATTAAAATCATACAAAATAAAGTGTAAGGAATAAAAAATGATAGAAATAGCTCTAGATGAAAATATTGAAAATACATTTCTGAATGCAGAACGTCCCACATACATCATCAATGATACGTTCGAAAAAACGTGGAAAGAATATCGCGAGCTCGCCCGCAAAGTAATAACAATGTACGGTGATATGCCAATTATTATAATCCGTAATAACAATCCAAATTTTTCCAATAATTGGTTCGCAGTAGCATTATTTGTAGAATCGTGCTTTATCAAAAATAAGTTAGAATGTGTCGTATTTAAGGTAGAAAATCGCGAAAAGGCACTGCAAGCATATAAACCATTTATAGCACTGACTATCGGTATCAAATATATCATTCGCCTATATCAGGAAGAGCTAGATAATATATATAAAGAAATTGCAGGCTTATCTTATCTAGGGCTAGATATTAAAGAGGATTACCTTGAAAATAAACTCTATATGGAACTTCCCTCAGCAGAAGAAGCTCATATTTTAACGGCGCAGACCAAAGAAGAAGCGTTGACTGTTGTCGCCATCTTAAAAAGCATTGCTTTAACACAACAACCAATACATTTCAAAGCAGAGATATCCAAAGTCGATGAAAAAACGATACCAAATATTGATACCGCCATCGAAAATGTTGTGGCTTATGTTTGTACGTGGATAAATTAACTTTTAATCAATAGGTTAAGTCGGTTGATTATTGTTTCAGCAAACACTCTAAGTGGATTAGAAAGAATTTGTGGATTTAAATCTTTGGGCTCAATGCGCATATTGCAGGCGAGATTTACAAATTCATCCCAGTCAATAGCATATTTGGGGCAAAGCAGCTGCTGTAAATTTAGACAATCATATCTTAGTAATGTATCAATATAAAGTCCTTTGCTGCTGATTGCAGTTGGAATAGCAGCACAAGCCGTTTCACAACAGCCATAGCTATCAGTTGTATGCATAACTAAAGTATTGTCAAAACCTAAAATTGCCGGATAGATATTGCCGATTCTTTCTAGCTCACGGAAGCTTTCTTCATTTTTGCCCGAATAAATTCGCCAACGAGCAGCAGTTCTGTCACTTTCATCAACTGCAATTTTTTTGCAATTTTGAAAAATAATATTTGAAGATGTAAATGTTTGTTCATATAAAAAATCCGTCACATCATTTGGAGTACGCGAACCATTAACAATAATCACTCCATAGCCAGCTTGAACTAATCGTTCAGCATCAGCCAATAGTTTTTTAGCATAGTTAATATCAAATACAATCTCAGCACCATCCACGCGTCCTCCCAAACACATAACGACCTTTTTAGGTGTTGAGAGATAATTATCAAACTTTTTTCTCCACGTTTGCAATTCACCATTTTCCTTAAACTGATTGAGCTGTTTTAGGAAAAATTTGTGCTTTTCATTAACTTTTTTACGGCTAAAGTTATGAATTGTTCCAATTGTAACCAAAGTTTTCTTTCGCAATTCTTTGTCTTGCAACAGTCGAATACGCGATTTAAAAGTCATTAAATGTTTCGGAACGTTAATTAGATCAATATATTTATATTTATGTACCCGACTTGTTAAGACAGAGGTAATCACTACTCCGAGTTTATGTTGTTTATAATAAAGTTTAACCGCTTTACAGAGCATATCCACATTCTCAGCCGCTTTTTCATTTAATCCCTGAGTATATGCGGTAATAAAAATTTGTGGAACAATATTAACCTTAGCCATATAAGTATCTAAAAGCTTTTCGACTTCAGTATAATATGCTTCAAAACTAGTAAACGTCGAGAAATATAAAGGATCTTTCACTTCAGAAAGTACTTTTGCTTCATAAGGCAATAAAAAAGACTCTTCAAAATTATTGATGCCGTCTGTCAAATCAGAAATAGCTTTTAGCGCACCCAAAATTTGATTAAGTTCTCCCATATTAGGGGTGGCTAATGCAAACGCCCGTAAATCTTTATAATTCATAATTTCTCCTATATACTTATAATTATACAATGTATAAGGGACAGGTAAAGTTGTCAAATAAAATTTCTATCATAACCATTAGCATTTAACGTTCGTTAGATGCTAATAGAGTTGAAACTATAAAATTGTGCAGAAATAATAGTTTATTATTGAAACACTGGCAGTAAAAGCATTATAAAAAAACGAACGATTTATGCTAACAGATGGTGGACTATGAATATAAAAGAACTAGAACAAGGAAAGTGTACGGGATGTGGTGCTTGCTACAATATATGCCCGCATAAAGCAATTTCTATGCAGATGAACAGAGAAGGCTTTTTATCTCCTGAAATTGATGAAACAAAGTGTGTTGATTGTGGCTTATGCTATAACAAATGTCCGGCGGAACATCCGATTTATATAAACAATGAAAAGCCTATGTGTCTGGCACTTGCCGCAGAAGATGACTTACGTAAGCAAAGTTCTTCCGGTGCTGTTTTCCCTCTTTTGGCAGAATTAGTATTGGATAATGGCGGATATGTGTGCGGCGCCTCGTGGAATGAGCAGAATCTTGTTGAGCATATCATCATCTCAGATAAAGCTGATTTAAATAAATTAAAAGGCTCAAAATATTTACAGAGTAACACAAATGAGTGTTATACAAAAATAAAATCATTACTTAAAAAAGATAAAATCGTTATGTTTACCGGTACACCTTGTCAAGTAGCCGGGTTAAATGCGTATCTTGGAAAAACATACGAGAAACTTCTGACTGTTGATATTATTTGTCACGGAACTCCATCTCCAAAGGTCTATAAAAAATACCTTTCCGAGTTAGTTCAAAACGCAGAAGAAAAAGTTCTTGAAACAAATTTTAGAGACAAAGTAAATGGCTGGAAACCTCATCTTACCATTACAACAACTACAGCAACTACTACCTATACAGATTCTTCCGAGAAAGATATTTTTATGCAGGCATTTCTTAAAAATTTATGTCTGAATAAATCTTGCGCTCAATGTCCTTTTGCCAAATTACCACGTCAGGGAGATATAACACTTGGGGATTTCTGGGGAATTGATAAATATTCTAAAAAATTAAATGACAAAAAAGGAACATCAGCCGTTTTAATTAACACATCAAAGGGAAAAAAATATATCAATGCTCTTAAGAAAAAAGCTAAAATATTTGCTAAAGTTCCCTTAAAATATGCAATAAAAGGAAATCCTTGTTTAATCAAACCATCCATTCCGCATAGCGAGAGAACAAACTTTTTCGCAAGATTAAATAATACTTCTTTAGCAGACAATGTTAATATAACATTAGGCAAAAAGTATGATTGCGGGATATTAAATTTTTGGTATTGTAGCAATTACGGCGCAATGTTAACTTGTTATGCCCTACAAGAAACAATAAAATCATTCGGTAAAAATCCCAAAGTGATAAATTACATTCCTCCTTTTCAGATAAAACGCTTCAAAAACAGCATAGCTGATAAGTTTTCAGCGAAATATCTATCGTTGACAACGTGCTGCACTAATAAAAAAGAATTACAAATCTTAAATGAACAAACTGATACATTCATCGTCGGATCAGACCAAATTTGGAGGTATATATATTTTTGGCCTAATGGAGATAATATATTCCAATTGAATTTTGTAAACAACGATAAGAAAAAAATTGCTTATGCCGCTAGTTTCGGAACAGATTCTTTCGAGGGAAATTATTCGGACATAATGAAAACCAAATATTATATGCAGCAGTTTGATAATATTTCCGTTCGAGAAGATGATGGTGTAGATATTTGCTCAAAAACTTTTGGGGTAAAAGCAACATATGTGTTAGATCCGGTATTTTTAGCAGATACAAAATTATGGGATGATATGGTAAACGGAATTTCTTTAACTAAAGGAACTTTCATCGCCTCGTATGTTTTAGATAGAAATGAAAAATCAAATAATATATTAAATCAAGTAAAAAAATGCTTTTCAGGAATAGATAGCATAGATATGACAGATGGTATGAAAGGAGAAAATATATCCATTGAAAATTGGATTTATACAATAAAAAATTGCCAATTTTTTATTACAGATAGTTTTCACGGAGCTTGTTTTGCTATTATATTTAATAAACCATTTATTTGTATTGCGAATAAATCAAGAGGCTATAGCAGATTTAAATCGCTATTCAAACTATTTGGGATTGAACAGAGAAGTGTTGTTGACAATAATGAAAATATTGAGGATATTGTATCACAAAAGATTGATTATCAAAAGATAAATACAATTAAAGAAAAAGAAGTAGAACGCTCTAAAAAATGGTTATCAGATGCTATAAATGCAGAAAAATCAGAGTATACACAAAGTGAAAATTATACGATTATTGAGCAATTATATTCTGAAATTTCAGAGTTGAAAGGAGATATTGCTCGTATAAATTATCAGAAATCCAAACGTCAATATAAATGGTATAGATTTTTATCTAAGATTTGTTTTGGTAAAAAACGCCGCAAATATAAAGAAAAGAGCAAGAAGTTAAAAATGAAGATGAAAGAACTTAAACATATATATTATGCCTAAAGTCAAAATGCAAAAAGTCCTAAGCTTAATAGTCTTATTAGCCGGTTGTACTACTTTAGTAATTCCGGAGAGTTTTACCTATAAGCAAATCAAAACCACCAATTTTGAGATTGCTTCTTGGCAAAAAATCACCAATCCTACCGCAACATATCGGATATATATTGAGGGAGATGGTAATGCTTTTAATGCATACGGTAAACCCACCACAGATCCAACGCCTAAAGGAATATTTATGCGAAATCTGGCTTTTGCAGATACAAAACCAAATGTGATATATCTCGCTCGCCCTTGCCAATATATAAAACGAGGAATTTGTCAACAACGACATTGGACAAGTGCTCGCTTTGCTCCAGAGATTATTAACGCCGAATATGAGGTCATAAAAAAAATCGCAGGTACAAATCCTGTTATATTGATAGGTTATTCCGGTGGAGCGCAAATTGTAGGATTATTAGCAGCTGCAAAAACAGGGTTAAATATCAAAAAAATCATCACTATCGCCGGAAATTTAGACCACCTTGTGTGGACGCAATATCATAATCTTCCACCACTTAATGAATCAATGAATTTAGCGGACTATCAAAGTCAATTTGCTAAAATTCCGCAAATCCATTATGTAGGAGAGAAAGATGATATAATCCCGCCATCACTTTCTCAACAATTTATCAATACACCAGAAAATTTAATCATCATCCCAAATGCTACCCACATAAAAGGTTGGGAGAGTATTTATCCGCAGATTTATGCAGATAACTAAATTGCGCCCCTTTTAATCCATCCACTGCAAACATATATTGTCTGTAATTGTTTGATGTTTTGAAAGGAAAGTAAAGTGAAAGCGATTATAGCAATTGCAATTATCGGATTATTACTCTTTTGGGGCGTTGGCGGGGTTAATAGTCTTGTAAAACAAGATGAAGACGTCAAAGCCGCCTGGGCACAGGTACAAAATCAATATCAGCGCCGAATGGATTTAATTCCGAATTTAGTTTCAACGGTTAAAGGCTATGCTACTCACGAAAAAGAAACCTTACAAGCGGTGATACAAGCTCGTGCTGATGCAACAAAGGTAACCGTTAATCTGGATGATGCTAAGCAAGTACAAGAGTATATGAACGCACAAAGTGGCATTAGCTCTGCTCTTTCTCGGTTGATGGCAGTTGCAGAACAATATCCGGATTTAAAGGCAAATCAAAATTTTATGGCTCTGCAAGATCAACTTGAAGGAACGGAAAATCGTATTGCCGTTGCCCGTAAAGATTATATCGCTATCGTAAAAAGCTTTAATAAAACTGCCCGTACATTTCCTGGAATTATCTGGGCAATGCTTTCAGGTCTAAGAGCAAAACCGGTGTTTGATGCCGCACCAGCAGCTCAAACTGCACCTGTAGTAGCATTTTAAGCAGGCAATGAATGAAAAAGTTTTTAGCACTTCTACTATCAGTTCTGTTTTTCTGTTCTTCAGTTTTTGCTGCGGAAGTAGACTATCCAGTGCTAAGTGGGCAGGTGGTAGATGAGGTAGGGATTTTGACGCCGCAAACCAAAGCCGAATTACTAAAAATGCTCTCTTTAGATAAAGATAACCAAATAGCCATTGCAGTCTTAAAAGATTTACGTGGACAAAATGGCAGGGAATATGGCATAGAACTAGCCCGACGTTGGCAATTAGGACAAAAGGGGAAAGACAATGGCGTACTGATTTTCATCTCTCCCCAAGATCGCTATGCTGGGATAGAGGTTGGCTATGGGCTGGAGGGAATATTACCAGATAGTCTCGCCGGACGTATATTAAGAGAGATTATTTTTCCACCAATACAAAAAGATAATGATTATAATCAAGCAGTATTAAACGGAACCGCCGCTGTGATGTCAGTCATTACTAATCCAAACGCATACGCTGAAGACGAAATGTCTGGTGATGCCATATCCACAGTATTGTTTTTATTATTTTTATTTCTGTTACTTTCCGGCAAAGGACGTGGTGGAGGAGGTGGCTTCTTTCTACCGCGTGGTGGTTTTGGCGGAGGATTCAGCGGTTTCCGAGGTGGCGGTGGTAGCTTTGGTGGAGGCGGTGCAGGTGGTCGCTTCTAGAAAACTTATTCTACCGTTACCGATTTAGCAAGATTGCGCGGTTGATCAATTTCTCTACCCAGATTATCTGCTACATAATACGCTAGTAACTGTAAAGGAATATTTGCCAAAATAGGAGATAACTCTTCAGAAATATCAGGAATATAGATAACTTCATCAAATACATCGCTAAGATGTTCATCATCTCCTGAACTGATGGCAATCAATGGTGCTTGGCGAGCCTTAGCTTCTTCACAGTTAGAGAGTACCTTATGATATGTGCTACTTTTAGCAATAAGAATAGCCAATACAGGCATCGACTTATCCAAAAGAGCAATAGGACCGTGTTTTAACTCTCCTGCCGCATATCCAGATGCGTTAATGTAGCTGATTTCCTTTAGTTTCAACGCTCCTTCTAATGCTGTAGCAATATTGACACCTCGAGAAATATAAATAAAGTTTTTGTAGTGGCAAAATTTCTCTGCACAGTGCTTAATATGCTGCGGATTACTCAATATCTCATCAATCTTTGTCGGGAGCATCAATAACTCTTGTTTAATAGTCAAAGTTTCAGAAGAAGGATTAAGATGCTCAGTCCAGCTGATAGCAAACATATAGAGGGAAATAAGCTGTGCTGTATAAGACTTTGTCGCCGCAACACTCACTTCAATACCAGCTTTAAGCTCCAAAACATCATCCGCATATCGTACAATGCTAGAGTCTGGACGGTTGGTCAAAACAACAATATGAGCTTTATTTTTTTTCGCTAATTTCAATGCTGTAATCGTATCAGCAGTTTCACCAGATTGTGAAATTCCAATGGTAAGAGTGTTATTATTTGTTAAATTTTCTTGATAAATATATTCACTTGCCGCTACCACTGTCACCGGAACACGAAGAAGCTTTTCAAAAATATATTTTGCTACATTTGCAGCGTGCAAAGAAGTTCCGCAAGCAACAATTTCAATATGCTTCTTGTTTAAAATAGTTGTCCAATGCAAATCTTCCATCTGTAACGGTATATGTATATCCGGCATTCTTTCTGCGAGTAGATTACGGATAATATCTGATTGCTCGTTAATTTCTTTAAGCATAAAATGTTTGTAGCCACGCTTGTCAATTGCATCAGGTGTAAACGTAATAGCCTCAGGTGCTTTGTGTAAATCAACTCCATCAAAATTTTTAACAATAACATTGTTTCGAGTTACAATTGCCATCTCGCAATCATCCAAATAAATGATTTTACTAACTTTTCCAATAATAGCTGGCACATCGCTAGCAATAAAGTTCTCGTTATCACCGAGTCCAATTATTAACGGTGCATTTTGCCGAACAGCAATAATTTTATCCGGCTCATCTTTATGCATAATACAAAATGCAAAAGCACCTTTAAGTCGTTTAACGGCTTTAAGAACTGCCATTTCAAGGTTATGTGTACAGTTATAATAAAAACTAATGAGATGAGTGGCAACTTCTGTATCTGTCTGTGATGAAAAATGAAAGCCCATAGCAATGAGTTCATTTTTTAATTCTTTATAATTCTCAATAATACCATTATGCACCAGCACCAGCTTACCATCGTTAGATTGATGTGGGTGTGCATTCGTTGTAGTTGTATCACCGTGCGTAGCCCAGCGAATGTGTCCAATTCCCATTGACGGAGCAGAATGAACATTTGTCTGTTTTGTTAAAATATCACATAAATTGCCAAGCTTTCCTGCTGCTTTGAAAATATTGATATTTTGATTATCATTAAGAGCAATCCCTGCTGAATCATATCCGCGATATTCTAAATTTTTAAGCCCGCCAATAAGGTTTTCCGTTACAGCATTATTTCCAATATATCCCACAATTCCACACATCTCAGTTTCCTCCGCTTAAAGTTTGCCTAAATCTTTTAACACGTTGATAATATTTTGTTTGTTCCGTTTTTTTATCGGTTTAATCGGGCGTCCAGCATAAACAGTCCACGGCTCAAACGGATAGTTAGATGGTACAAAACTCAATGCTCCAATACAAACACCTTCTGGGATATGGTTATTCGGCATCACTACTGAGTTTGTGCCGATACCTGTGTATTTTTCCATCGTCACATTACCTTGAATTTCCTTAACTTTGGGTACAGAATGTGTCACCAATTCATTAACATAGTCGTTTGAACTGAGCCAAATCTTAACACCAGCAGCAAGGCTTGAACAATCACCCATCTTAAATTTAAATTTTCCATCACCACCCGAAATATATGTCCCGCTAGCAATTTCACAGTCTGAACCAATTTCACAAGCCGAAGAAATCCGGCAAAAATCAGAAATACGTACATTATCACCAGTAGAAATTAAATCCGGTTTTTTTATAATTACATATTCTCCCAGTGTAAAATTTTTTCCGTGTTTCATAAAAATCCCTCCAGTTTTTTAACTTTTATGTAAATACTCTGACGGAAAAAAATAAAAAAAACAAATCACTTAAAATTTATATATATTACAAATAAAATAGCTGTAGACAAATAGATAAAGCGAAGTTGAAATGAAAAATTAAGGAGCGGTACTTTTTTTCGGAACAAAAAATCCGTCTTGTAAAGCACCTTCAAGTTTGAGTAATTCTATTTTTTTACTAATTCCACCAGCATAACCAGTAAGGCTACCAGAAGTTCCGATAACTCTATGACAAGGAACAATGATAGATATTTTATTATGCCCTACAGCACCACCAACAGCTTGAGCAGACATTCGTTCTATTTTTCTTTTTTGAGCAAGAATTTGTGCAATTTGACCATATGTCATCGTTTTTCCATAGGGAATAGAAGACAAAATCTCCCAAACTTCATTTTGAAAAAGACTTCCTGTAAAATGGAGCGGAAGTTTAAAATCTGGTTCTTTTCCAGAAAAATATATATCAAGCCAACGCTTTGCAACACTAAAAATAGCCAGATCTTTTTCTTTGTGTTCTTTATCTAAAGATAATGTAAAGTATTTTTGTCCTTCAAACCATAAACCAGTCAGTCCAACATCATCTGCAGCTAATAATATCTCTCCTAAAGGAGAAAGATACTTACTCGTATATTGCATTACTGTACATACCTTTTATAAAATATACTCATTTTTATCTAACTTCTAACTAATTCATCTAATGTTATATTTGCTTGATTCTTCCATTTCAGCCAACCATTAGCCATACGCCCCAGAACAATTGATGCCGCAGATGAAACAGAAGAAAATAGCTTATCTTCCTGCAAAACATAATGATTATCTATAGATTTAAGTTGACCAGAACAAATCATTTCATCACGTTGCGGAAGATTTTTTGTTCCTTTATGTAATTCCAATTTGCAAATAGAACCTTTATATAAAAGAAAACCATCTTCCGTATATTCTCCCTTACCAAAGTTCCCATATTTATCAGAACAAGTGAATATATCTTTTTGAGGAGAAGAAATATCTTCAAGTGGCTGAAAACATTTTAATCCTAATGTTGAAAGAAGGATTTCAATAGTATCAATATAACTTTCGAGTTCAGATAACATTTCTTCAGTAAGAATTGGACATTTAGGAGTTTGTTTGTTTTCGTTCATAATAGCTAAATTCAATTTTTTTCCTTTTTTAACAAAATAATGTTCAAGATAGCTATTATGCGCATCATTAAATCCACTCTCATTCTTTAACTGGATAGCGAACATCATTGTCCAAAAATCTTTTTTTCTATCGTTTTTACGCGCTCTATCCTGAACATCTCCTTTACCAATATAAATTTCAGGTTTTTCTCGTCTAAGGCTATCAACTAAAATATAAATCCCATTAAACGCTAAAAGGTTATAATTTCCAGAAAGTTTAGATCTTGGAATTTGTATAATTTCAATCATTTTAGTTGTCATTTTTGCTTTTTTTATACTTTTAGGATCGTCATCAGGTAAATGTATTTGAATTGTGGTACCAGTCATTTTAAGTTCCAGATAAATTATAATTAACCTCAATATATTTGAAAACAATATTTTTTTCAAGCAAAATAAGTATATTAGCACAAAAAGATTTATTCTGCCTAATTTTCGAAATCAGCAGAAGTTAACTCAGAATATTTATTTTCCAAAAGTCAATTTTCAAAATTATTCAACATAAATAAAACCAATATCACTTAATGGAAATACATCAAATCAACTATGATAATATCTATTTGTTAAGAAAATATTCCAAAACAGCATTACGAATTTGTCTGCGTTTTGCTTTATTGCGAAAAGGAAGAGCACACAAATTACTTAAAAATCGGTATTTTTTATAATTTTTGTAATATTTTTCAATTTTAAACCGTTCTTCATCAATAAGTGGAACATCATAGTTCTCATCGATATATTTTTTATAGATAGCCTGCCATTCAATATGTGTGTAACAACTTTTGAAAGCGTTAGGGTGAACTTTCATATTAAACGTTTGTTTTGTTGGCTGTAGATTAAATTGTTCAAACGTCAAGAAAATAAAATTTGAAGCAAAGAAACGCTCCGTCTGTTCAATTCCCTCAGATCTACAATCATTATAGAAGTTGCAATCCACTTGAAATCCTTTTTGACGCAAACAGTTAATAAACAAATATTGCTCAGGAATATATTGATATTGGTGTCTGTCCTTCAAATTCCAATAGGCCTGATTTTTGGTCATCAGCGGAATATCAAATAATTTAAGTAAATCCTCAGTTTGTCCGAAAAAAGCCAAATCTGATGGATGAAAAGGAAAAGGCATATCCGAATTCGGATTGCGTGCAAAATAACAACAGGCAAGGATTTTATGTCCGAAAACTTGATAATTTGGTTCTGCAAGTGGAAATTTATCAAAGAAATTTAAGAAGCTATTTCCTGTCAATAAGAAATCCGAGCGGAGTTTGAGCGTATATTTTGTTTTAACATATTTCAAACCGGTTAAGGTATTAACAATCTGCCGATTGATATTATTTTCCTTTTCCCCTGGGCGATCAGCATAGGTATAGCCTCCAGGGTCAGGAGAAATAATAAATTCATCACAACCTTCCATCTGTTCAGGAAAGTTTTTATCACAAGTTGACACAATCACTTTTGCTTGCGGAAGATGCTCTCGTACACTAGTGATAACCTTTTCCGTTACCATCGGATAATATGAGCCTTGAATAATAATGCTTATGTCGGAAACCGTAAACACTCTCTTATCCCAATAATATCAGATGTAGATTTTTTAATAACTCGATAAATAGCTTTATGATATATATCACAAGCGCAAATGGCTGTGTCAACCAAGTTACAAAATTGCATACAGGATTGAGTATATATTTTTTTATCGGATCTATAAAATAACCCCAGTGTTTTCTAAGTTTAATCATATATTTGTTATTTCCAAGCAATACCGTGCATCGTTTTTTGAATGTATTATTTATACCAAAGCAATGGTTTTGAGAGGCAGCTAAAATATTAGGTTGAACAATATCTATAAATTGCTTCTGAAAAGCATAATTCTTAATATTGCTATCATTACAACGAATAATGTTAAAATTATTTTTTTTGAATAAACTTGCAAAATAATTAACATTCTCTGAATGCAAAAAAATCATACTCCTTTCAAGCATACCACAATTACCATTGTATGTATTAAAAAATAATGTTTTATAGTTGTCTAGTTCGTGTTGTGGAATATTTTGCTCTATTTCATTATCAACATCAATACACATATAACCATATTTCTTAGCATTTTGATATATCCAATTTTGATACAGTTCTATTTCAAAAACACCTGCAAGAAGTGAATTACTCACATTATGCATATGTACTTTCTCGATAATTTCGAATGGCGTTCCTAAGTGTTTAAACATATCAGATAAAATCTTATAGTCGTAATACCACACAAAGTTTTCCAAACACCAAATACCATTATCTAAACCTAAAAATGTATTATTATCAACTACTCGCTGTACAAAAGTGGAAACAGAAAGTCGTTTGTTAAGATGTGTATAAGAAATAAACGGAGTAGTAAAAAAATTATCAAATAATTGATTGATATTAGTCTGGCGAATTAGCATTGATTCTGAATCTAATACTAAAAATCTAGCATTTTTGCCATAGTGTAACATAGCGTAAAATTTCTTCAAAGTCTGATAGGAAAATTTGCCATATTTTCTGAGTAACATTTCTGGAGCTTCACTAATGGCAAATTCTTGTAAAATGTCTTCAAAGTACAAAACATCTATAGGAAGAGAAGGAAATCTTTCTAATATTTTAAGAAATTTTTTTTCTTCGGATTTAGATATTAAAAAACTAATCAAATAATTATTACCTCTTGCATACTTTTTGAAACTTTTTAAATATGCTGGTATAAATTGAAAATGACCGACATATGTTGGTGTAATAATGATATTTTGCATCATTTCTTTCCTCTCAGCCAATAAAAATGGAAAAATTTATAGAATTTTGATTTTTTTGTCTTGAAAAGTATTTTTAAGCTTTCTGGAGTATGGTTTTTCCAATCTCTATCTATTTCAAAACAACACTCATAAGGAATAATTCCTGCTTTTATTTCATTGCCTACATAAATAGAAACTACATTTTTGAAATTTTTATTTATATCATCAAAAATAAGATTGCTATTAGCCGAAATATATCTATCAATAACTTCCGATACAGCAAAAAAAAGGATATCACATACCCTATTTATTAAGAGACGGACATTTGTTTTACTACTACCATATAGACCACAAAAGAACCGTGCGTTTTTTATATCAATATTTAAACTTTTTGCTTCATTTATTGTTTCGGCTATATCTAAATAATTATATATTGCTACATCTGGTCTTGTTACTAATACATAATCATATGTTGTTTCTGTGGCTTGTTCGTACTCTTTTCTTAAATTGTTAGCACTTTTCATACTTTCAAACATATATTTCATCCCTGTTAGGGAAACCTCTTTTCTTCCATCAGACGAAACAACAAGACAGTCTTTTTGAATATCCTGATGTCCTATTTCTAACTTTTTAGGCTTATATATTTCCTTTATTTTATTAACTACAACGTCATTAAGTTGTAGATTATGCCTTTTTCTATTTTCCCAGCACTTAGTATTACTATCTATCTCATCCCAAGTATGAATAAAAATATCACAATCGTATTTATTTGCTAAATTTTCCATCAAATATTTGCCTGAATACTCAAAAGTTCTTAGGTGTCCAAACAAAAGTATTGCTATTTTCATTAGTAGTCCTCATATTCAGTGATAATTTTTTGTATTCTACTGAATGACGTAGATTTCGTATAAGGAAAATAACACAGCGTAGCCCCTACTTCCTTTAGTTTTCGCTCGTATTCTTGCCAACGAGGTGATGTTTCCCAATCATTTCCAGAAAAAAGAATATGGTACTTATAATTTTTCCACGCTTCAAATTTATCTAAATCATCTTGTACAACAATCTCATCAACATATTTGCAGCCTTTCAATATATCCATACGTTCTGATAGCGGAATAAAAGGACGTTTACCTTTTGTCTTTTCAACAAGTTCATCAGAAGTTACTCCAACAATTAGGTAATCACACTTACTTTTTGCATTCTTAAGCAGATTGAGGTGACCTATATGAAATAAATCAAAAACGCCTGCTGTATATCCCACTATTTTTTCGCTATCTGAAAATTTTTGTTGTTGAGGGTGTCTATTTATGAGAAATGTAAGATGATGAAGGAACCCAATATCTTGAGGCAATCTCCATATATTATCATACTGTCTTTTTAAATATGAGTTACTTTCATTCGGCATCGGGTATAATGCATTTTCAAATAAGCCTAACTTAGTGGGGAAAATCTCTTCCATTTTATACAAACGGCAAAATTTTGTAGGTAAATTTTCAATTCCCCATATTATATGCGTTGCATCTTCTTTTTTAATTTCTGAAGGAATATACTTCCCTATAAGCTCTTCGAATTTTTTCCTTAAAGTTTCATCTTCAATCGGCTCGTCTGGAATATCTATACCGAAGTCTAAAATATCTTTTGTAAGTTCTTTTCTACATACCAAAAAATGTTCCCATTCGTTTTTTTCATTAGTAATATTTATAAAATCATAAGGAAAGACATCAACAAAGACATTATGGTTATTTTTTTGACGTATTTTCGGCATTCTGCACGCAAAAGATTCACAAGATATAATATTGTAACATTCTACATATTCTATCGTATCATTATCTTTTAAAAGATTTTTAAGTTTATCTAAATCGCTTCTAAGCATTCCACAATCGATATCATCATCCCAGGGAATAAAACCTTGATGTCTTGTCGCTCCTAGAAGAGTTCCTCCTTGTATCCAAAACGTAAGACCATTTTTATAACAAATTTCTTTTAAAAATACTAATAATTCACAAGCATTCAATTGAATATCCCTAAGTTTTCCTTTGGCCTGAGGCATAGAATATAAAAGCCCTTTTTCTATCCTATCAAGCCTTGAGTTGAGTTCTTCAATTGGATAAGATTTTGTTACCTTGGAATTAGTTTTTTGGAAATATTTATCCCTGAATGCACGTCTTTTACCTTTGTTGAATATAAAACAGCTTACCAACTTAACTAATTTTTTTTTCATATTATTTAGTCCTAAACTTTGTTAATCAACCTCGTCTTCTTTTGTAGCAAAAGAAATTTGAAAAACTTCTGTTCCTGATGCGTTATTGTAACTCTTTGTAATTCTATAGTACATATCTTTACTCCTTTCTCAAATATTCTCTCAGCTGCTCTGGCGTACCAACGCAGTTCCAATCGCTGGGATTTATGTCATAAACACCGATCTTCAGTCCTTTTTTTGCTGTCCAATTATATACATTGCTCATATAAAATTCGTTTTTCGTTTTGTCGCCATAAATCATCATCTCAATCGCGCATTTAACAAAGTCTGCCCCACGCGTAAACATATAAACACCAGTGATAGCGTGATTGGATATTGCTTCTTTCTCTCTCGTTTCGCAAACAATACCGTTAGTATCTGTCTTAGCAAAAGAAAAGCAATCCTTATTCGTATTAAATGTCAGTAAACTGCCGTCAAGCTGACGGTTTAAACAATCATCAACAAAAGATTTAAATACGAGATTATCAAAAATGTTATCCGAATCAGCAAACACGACAGGGAGATTGTTGTTAATTATTTCGTGAGCAGCTAAAGCCGTACAACTAGCTCCTTGTGTTAATTTCTCTACACTAATAAAAGCTATATGATAACGATTAATAAGTTTTTCTAACTGCTCTCTATTTTCCTCTTCAAACGCTTTCTGTATAATAAGCGTATAATGCGCATTAGGATAATTCACGCCATCAAGAACACGTTCTATCATCATTCGCCCATTCACATCAATAAACGGTTTTGGCAACTCATATCCCTCTGCTTTAAAACGCGAACCAGCTCCTGCCATTGGAATTACAATATTTATCATCTATTTAGCCTTTGCAATAAGTTCCAGTTTTTCCTCAGTCATCTCTGCCCAATTATCTTGAAACCGAATAACCCTGTCGTCAATCGTAATATCAGCATTCGGCTTGCCAAAAAAAATCTCGTCGTATTCAATACCATTTTTCTCCAGCCACTCAAATGTCATCTTTCCCACATTTTTAAGGGCTTTACCGACATTATGACCAGTTGATCCCATATTGCGTGCTGTATGAAGGATGATTGTATGTCCTTTTGCGCGTAGTTGACGTATTTTTTCAGCTGCACCATCCTTAACCTTCACATCAGCATAGGTTTGTCCTTCTTGGCGAATGTCACAAATTGTTCCATCTAAATCTATACAAATACGCAGTTTCTTATTGCTCATCGTCTAATACCTCGTTTAATTTCTTTATTGCTGTTAAATAAAAAGCTTGTTGGCGTAAGCTGTCTTCTCCGTGTAAGGGAATCATTGTTAAAAATAAAACAGCTTCTATGAGTTTAATGTCTTTGTTGTTATAACCATAAGCAATAACAAGCTCATCAAAAAAAGTTTCAAGCTTATCAGCTAAAATTGGGGTGGAGATGTGAAATTCGTAACTATTATTTCCCAAATTAGTAAACTTATACAATCCCGCTACAATAAAATCATAAAGCCCAACAATACTATGGCGCAATTTAGCTATATCATAACGCGGATCGCCATAGATTGTCTGTGTTTTGAAACGTCCGCGCGGATCTACAAACTTAAAGATATAGTGCATCGGATCAAACAAAATATTAGAAAAACAATAATCCCCATGAACGATTGTTCGTTGAGCATAACATACCAATTTCTCAAGCGCTGAATGAAGTTTGTTTTTGAGCAAAGGATAGTTCTTATAATGCAAATTGTTAATAACAAGATAATCGCTTTGCATCATTTCTAATACTTGCGGTGCTTTTATGTGCATATCACTTAGACGTTGCTCTGTTTTAGTAACGTAGATTTCCAAATATTCGCTTTTATCTACTGGTTCTGTATATTTCTCAAAGGTTTTATGAACTTTTAACAGTGATTCTATAATATTATACCAATCTTCAAGGTTGTTTGAACCATAAATCAGCGTTTCAGCAAGGTTCGCATAGCCATACATTTCCATCTCAACTTTAGCAACTTTATCATTTTCTTCAACCTTAAAAACACGGGGAGCATAGCAAGAAATTTCTAATGGTAATTTTTGATACCAATTAGCTTCATCTAATAGCTTTTGTTTTTTAGTAGATATTTTAGTAATGGTTCCACGCACAGCGTCAACTTGCAAACTGTTAAATTCACGAGCGGAAAACAACTCTAATCTTGCCTTTACAGCCCCACTAATATGTCCAAAATCAAACCAGTTATTCGTTGATTTAATTAAAACAGGGTTTACTTCATTGTATTTGGCTAAGATTTGCATAAAATTATAATTACCTTGCAATACCTCTGTCATTGCAATCTGTTTTAATAATTTTGTATCTGAAAATTTATAATACCCAACTAATGCCTCTTTTCCGACTAATGAAATATCACGCTCTTTGTTGTAAATATGTTGGATATGTCCATTATCATCTTTAGAAACTAAACACCAATTTTTAGATGCTTTAATGTTAGACGAAGATAAAAAAACATCTTTTTCCATAGGAAAATCCTCGTTAATAAGCGTATCACCTAATATAATTTGCGTAGGCTTATTGTCATCACACTCATTAAGTAAGGTTAAAAGTGAAACAGACATATCATCATTATCATTAAGAAAAACTTGCGCTATTTCAGGATAACGATATTCCAAGAAGCGACTTAAACGTGTGTTGTTTTTACGAATAATGATTTTAACCTTATCAGCATTATTTTTTTTTGCCGAGTCAATAACCCAAGCAATTGCTGGTTTACCACGAATAGGCAACAATCCAACTTCAGTGATTAAACCAGCAGAAATATTCTTAGCATCAAATTTTCCAGCCGCCAAAATTAGAGTGTTGACATTATTCATCTACAAATCTCCCTTAAAATCTGGTTTTATTTCAGGATGCATCCGCAAAAACACATATAAATGTCCTTGCGAAACGCCCAAATCCTTAGCAATCTGCTTCTTCGTTATTCCAGCGACAAGCTTTTGCTTTATTTCATCTTCTTTTCCGTCAAATACGCGTTGTTTGTTTGGCGTTTTCCGACCTAGACGAATTCCTTGAGATTTACGTTCAGATAAAGCTTTACAGGTAACGATTGAGGTGAGAGAACTCCTTATACTGATTATTAAGTCTAGGAATTTAGGCATAAAATGTAAATCATTAGGTTTCCAAATATAGCTTTCTTTAACGGAAACGAGCGTCAAATTCAGATCTCCCAACTGAGAGATATTTTCTTTGATTTGCTGAAGAGAGGTGCCTAATGATACTATATTGGCAATTATCAATGTGTAATCGGTGGTTTCTAAGTTTGATATTAAAGTTTTGATGTTTGTTTCTTGAACAAACCTCTCAATCGTTAGGTTATTTTTTATAGCATATTGTTGAATATATTGACGTTGGTTCTCAACATTAATATTCTTTTCGTTCTTGTCCAAGTACCCTAGAATCATAAGTCCGCCATATACAAAAATCACCGTTTTTCTAGAAAAAGAATAAAAGGATTATAAATTATGAATAA
>JAMPED010000012.1 GCA_023665325.1 Acetobacter sp. | reverse complement strand
AGACGCATCCCCCGCAAGATTTCTCAAACCAATAAAAAGGTCTAAAATTTCAGAATTTCTCATTTTAATTTCTCCTTTAACTCAATTATGCAGATGGAATAAATGACTTAATATAATTATCTAAAGAAGTGCCATTTATCCTCACATTACCATTAAGATTTATATTATTAGAACCAGCAACTGCATCTATTGTAATACTACTACAGTTAATAGTTACATACTATCCATTCATAGCTAAAGTATTTCCGTATGCGTAAATAGAAATATCATGTGAACCACCAAGAGAACGAATATCAGAGATATTTAAGCGGTTAGCATCAATAGTACCAGTCTTAATACAAGATCCATCTATTGTAGTCGTACCATTACGCAATCCTTCAAAAGTAACTAATCCGCTAAATGTAATAGTATCACTGCTAATCTAAGTTCTTCCATTATATAGTCTAATGGTCGCCGTTTTAGAACTTCCATTATCATTAGTAGTCGTAGATAAACTAATACCATTGATTCCAACATCAATATCAGAAGTAGTAGCTATACTTCTTGACACGGTGTATGTACTACCATTCTTAGTATAAGTAAGTTGATTGCCAGAAAAACTAATACTAATACCATTGATTCCAACATCTATTTTAGACTCTGTTTCAGTTTTAGTATAAACTTCACTTTTCTAATAACAATTAACGTCCCCACCCACTGAATTTCCATTATAATCAGTAAGCTTAATGGTGGTACCAGATACAGACAACTTAATATTGGATGCATTAACTCTAATCTGACTTACTACATCATTTAGGTCATTCTTTTTATCATATTTAATAGAAATACCAGATGAAGTAACGCTAAAATAATCACCAAACTTAAGACCATTTGTACCTAATCTCACGGTATTATCACTATTTCTTAGCGTGCCATCAGAAATAATCCAGTTACCAATCTTACCGCTTGCCGCAGAAATACGACCAGATAGCTCGACATTCTTTGCCCAAATTTTACCAGTTTGAAGATTTATCTTCATACCAGTGATTTTATCTAAATCTCCATCATCTGCATTTTCATCTTTATTAGTATTAGCATAATTATAAGATTGTAGATAATAAGAACTCTTAGTTAAATAAAATAGATTCTTATTTCCATATTTTATCTAAAATCTTCCACTGGTATCGCTATTCACTTTACTTACATCAAAAGAAAAGCTAGCGTCAGTTGGACTCGACGTAATAGTAAGCGCGGGCGTTCTTAGCGTAAAGTCATAGCTTGTAATAGTACCTTTTTCTAAATCTATTCTAGTACCAGTCTCATTAGTGGTACTAAACTGAGAAGACTGTAATCTATATGTCAATGAACCGTTAGAGCTTTGAGAAATATCAATTAAGTTAGTTCCATTCATATCTTTTACTCTAAAATAACTCGATGCAGTACCTAACTTAAATTCAAACTTGCCGCAATCATCGTCACCACTAGATTCAAGTGTCATATTTCCAGAAGATAGCTTAAAATTGAATGCGTCAATCTTACCATCATCTAAGTCTATCATCATTCCGCTCTTGTTCTTTACATAGTTACCAGAATAGATTTCTCCGTGGTCGCCATCGAACCAGATACGACCCGAGCCAGCCTAACCAATAAACGCAAGACCTGTATCTAAGAAACCAAAAGTCTCTCGTCCATCTTTATAACCAAACAAACCAGTGCGCGCGGCAAAGGCATAATCTTCGCCACTATCAGCGTTCTCCATATTCTTCTTACCCATGATAACGCCAGTAAATGTATTAGTAGCTGGGTCTTTCTTACCAGCACCTACTTGTGGAGCAAGAATATAAGTTTTCTTACCATTCTCTTCTCCAATTTCAAGATATTTGCCGTCCCAGCCATTTATCTCTGCATTACCAAAAGTATCAAGATACATAACAATCGGGTGAAGAATATAGTCATCTTCAATATTGCATTTCAAGATACCAATAGAACTTTCGTCTCTCTTGCTCTCAGAATTATAATATTCAACCGCATTTAACTTATAAATTTGCTTATATTCATCATAAGTTGGATTGACTAATTCTGGAGTAATAGACTCAATTCTATTACTATAATCATGGTCATTATAAGTAACTTGAATTCTCGCTTGATTGATGAACTCAGGGCGTTCACCGGCAGAACTATACTTAATGCTATTAGGTAGATAAGATAAATCTACTAAATCTTCATCTAAATCACCAACAATAACATCAACAGGATAGAATACATAAATCTTGAGATTACGATTCTCATTAAGGTCTTTTACAGTAACCTCAACTCTTACATAGCGCTCTAATGCTTTAGAGTTAGAATTATTGGTAATAACTCCAACACCTTGTACTATGGTGGTGTCTGCCGTTGAACTAATACAATTCACACCTACTGATTGGCTCCAATCAAAAGTAGGATTGTACTCCTTACTACCATTAAGCAATTCACCATCTTTATAGACGAAGCACTTTAATTCTAATAATTCGTGATTATCCCATACACCATTGCGATATCTTAAAGCACGATATCTATTCTCTTTCTATCCTTGACTGTTACAAGGTCTAACAAGAGCTACATATGAAGTACCATTAGTTCCTTGGTCGCCATCTTTTAAGAACAGAATCTCTTTGGCGAAAGTAAATCTTTCACCAGTATCAAGTTCAATTACTACACTTAATGTGTTATTATTCGCCCTATAATCAAACTTGTTACTTATATTATAATGTAATTTTTGCTCAGTGTCAACCCAAAGATTTCTAAGCATGGAGTCGCTAACAACAGCAGTCAAGTCTCCAGTAATCTAATTGCCGTCGGGACTAATCCACTTAACGTGATAGTTACTAGCGCCTTTCCCCTCTTTCCAACTTACTTGTACGGAAAGTTGATGTCCTTCATCATAGCTATCTGCGGAAGGGTCGCCATTAGCATCATAGTTAAAAGTATCTTGACCTGAATAAGTAACAATGATATCGCTCTCTGAAGAACTTTTAACCATATCATAAGATAATGTACCAACTATGAAATTATAATTATAATCATAGACAGCGCAATAGAACACGACTGCTCCAAATTTTAATGCGTCCCCAACTTCAATGGAGTTCTACATCTTTCCATTCGTAACTTCAGCAAATGTCCCGTCTGGATAAGATAAATACCAATCCCCTTTAAGAACTGCATTGTTCCTATTATTTTCGAGCTACAGCTTAATTATATCGCCCTAAGTTACTTGCCGAATAGCATAATCATATTGGCTATTACCATTTAAGACATCTTTCTCACCAGACATAGTGATATCATCATAGGAAACAACTGCTTTAAAGCTGCGTTTATGATACTGAGAAATTTGCGAATAAGCAAGCTTCATAGTGCTAGTAGTCATGCCTTCGAATGGCGTCCAACCATACCCAGCCGCAATATCATATTTATCGCTACCTGGGAAAACACTTAAATCCCGCTCAAACCATTTAAAGGTACATTTATCTTCTTTAATCTACTTGCCTCTTGATAACAACTTAGCTTGCAATTCGATATTCTAAATATCAGTATTCAGTGTTGTACCATAAGGGGTTGCAATATAACAATAGTAAAGTTCATTGGATAAATCTTTTACCTCTACGAATTTAATCTCTAAATCCTTGGCAAAGATATTAGGTTCAGTAATTCTCTTTGCTGTTGTTCCATCGGCATAATAATCCCAAGAAAATTGACCTTGAAACAACCTGATATATTTAATACCCTTTAATGCGCCCTTTTCAACCGCAAAGATTGCTGATTGCGGCGAGTAGGTTCTTAGCGCATAGGGGTCGCCGTTAAAGGAACCTAAATCTAGTTTATATGTAATCTCTTGTCCAGGTTCAGCGCCCGTAAAGAAACAAACTTCAATTCCATAGTTACCCTTGGTATGAGTAGAATTGAAAGCTGTTCTAAATTTAGCAGAAATCTATAAATGCTCATATTGCGAAGCATATTGTGACAAAAGATTATTGAAAACATATAGAGTATTAAAATCTCCATATGTATTATCTACATAGTTAGCATCTCCAACTGCGGCACCAGCAGTTACTTTCCAAGGCGCACTTTTATACGCGCCCGCGGGGAGAAAAGTTGAAATGTCTGGACTAGATGCAATAACCGTGTTAGCTAGATTATTTAGCTACGCCGCAGATAAAGATTGCTCGGTTACTCGTCCAGTAATAATTTTCTGATTAGAAAAATCGCCTTCAGGTATCTTCACGAATACCTGCTCATTATAGTCATAAGACTTATCTACGTCTCTTGCATAAGCAGTAAAAATATTTCCTTGGTATCTTACTCTATAGATACCTTTATTCAAATCTACAACTTCATAGATTGAACCTTGAACGGTCTTATCATATTGCAATTTGGATAATTTAACATCGGTTAAGATATCAACTGCTTGCAAGATTTGTCCAGAAATATCCATGTTTACTCCTTTCTCTCATTTAAAGATAGAGGGGAGAGGATATCTCCCCTCTTCTTCATTAGTCTTTCTTGATTCTAGCCCACTGTGATGCCATATCAGGCAAACTATGTAGAGCCTCAAGAATTTCGTTCTTATCTTGCGCTTCTGGGAATTCTATGCGCTCAATGGTAATCTTTTGCTCAAGAACTTGTTTATCAGTATCGGGAACAATAGTAGAAGATAACTTCTCCATCATCATACCCAAACTCTGTGCAATAATACTGTCGAGACGCTTTTCAACACCCTCCCAGATATTGGTATTAAGGTCTCTTACAGTGTTAACTGCCGCAAGGATATTTGCAGTATCATTGGCATTTAAGACAAGTTCTTTCTCATGTAGAACAGCTAACTTACCATTCTCAAACTCACCAGTATAACCACCTGTAGCAAAGCCAGTGAGTCTCTTCAAGATATCTCTCCAAGTCTCTGCATACATACTTGCCGCGGAGTCATACCAGCCTTGATTACCGCCGCCACCTACGAGTTCATTAAACATCTTGGTGGTATCAGAACCATAAGTACCCCAATAAGCAGAAGTCTTATTACCGCCCTCGTCGGTCTACAGCCAGTCAATCTTTGCGTTACGCTGACGAAGCAATTCAAGATATGTAGCATCAGAAGTAGAACCGCCATTCTGGAGATAGCTTGACATCAATGCAGAATAGTCAGTATTCTTATCGAAATCTCTCTGCTCGCCAATCGTCTCATATTGCAGTTCCGCAGTAGCTGCCGCAAGCTCTCTCATAGCATCTGCCGCCGCAAGTATAGCATCCGCCATTGAAGCATACTCTTCAGTGAGGTCTTGAATAACCGCGAGTTTATCCCACATCATATCTACTTCATCGAGACCTCTCTCGGTCACAGTCTCGGTAGATTCAGATACTTCATCAAGCATACCCTTGAGTTCGTCATAAGATGTACCGACTTCCTCATTAACAGTAGTAATTGTATCTTGATATTCTTGTGCTGCTACATCCATATCTGCTATTGTTTGGTCAAACAGTCCGCCAAAGTCAGTAACTTCAGAAGACATATCATCCATATCAATAGCAAATTGGTTATTAAACTCGTCAGCACCAGTTAGGATTGCCGCAAGGTCATCACTATAAATATCCTTGAGGTTGTGCATATCGTCGCCCATATCTTCAAGCACATCATGGTTTCTATCTTTAAAGTCGTCGATAGCCATCTGACCTGCTTCAGTCATGTCAACGATTGCCTTTTGTTTCTCTTCCTCAAGGTCTTTCACCTTTTGAGTATAATACTCTCTAATCTCCGCGATGCGCGCTTCACGCTCTTCGACAGTAAGAGTTTCGTCCTCATAGAGTTCTTTAATCTTCTCTGTCATTTCTTGCCAAGTGTCGATAATTGCGCCAGTGGTCTCTTTTACCTTATCCTTAGCAAGATTGTAATACTCATTCATCGCGTCAAGATAATCTTGATTTGCGGAGTCTATATCATCTTGATTTGCGGTATACTGATAGTTCCAATTACCTTGAGCATTACGCACCAAGCGCAGTTCTGTCTTAGAGTTTTGCGCTTCCTCTAAAGCCATTTGCTTTAAAGTAAGTTCTAATTTGGCGTTCATAACATCTATATCATATTGAGATAGTTTGTTATTCGCCTAACGCAACTTAAACTCTTCTTGCAAATCCTTTAGTTTCTGCGCGCCCGCCGCGTTGGTAGTCTTATCCAGTTCTTTCTGGAGTTTGTTATTTAGAGTAGTAGTCTCATATATTCTGTTTACAGTATCGAGATATCTTTCCTCTGTATCCAGATAATGGTCGTACTTATCCTGCAATAAGTCAAAGCCTTGGCCTTTGGTAAGAGTTTGCTCAAGCTCATATGCGGTGCGCTCTACAGCGTCTACATACATATCACGAGCCTCTTCCATAGTCTCTTTAGCAGATTCAAGCATTGCCTCTTGAGCATCGTTATACTCCTGAAGCAAAGCGTCTCTATTAGCCTTCAAGATATCATATTCTTGAGTGCCTGGACTTGCCGCATCCAGAGCAGCTTGGGCTTGTTGCAGTTGGGTCGCCGCACGTTCATACCATGCACGGTTCAGCTTAGCTTGACCGAGAGTGGCATCCATGCGCTTCTTGTGTATATCTTGAATGTCATTGAATCCCTGAGCAGTCTTATAGGTTAAACCTTGCAAGACCATAATCTCTTTTATGGTATCAATAACAGTTGTGTTATGTTCAAGCTGGTCGATGAATTGGTCAAAATGTTCTCTTGCCGCATCAATAGCATCAGGAAGAATTTCTTCAAGACTCTCGGCCCATTCAACCAAAGCTTCTGCGCTACCAATAATCTGTCCGCGCAGTTCTTCAAGCTGATTAGCTATATCATCGGTGCTAATATAAGGATTAGTCTTAGATTCCTCATATAGGTCTAAGAGCTTTTGATATTCATCTTGATACTCTGCCATCTTACTCTTTTCGAGTTGCATATTCTCAAAGTCGATTTTAGCAGAATCTGCGCCCCAGTCGTAAGCAGTACCTACAGCTTCACGAATCATCTTAGCAAGGTCGTTGATATCTTTCTTGGCGTCTTTATAATCAAGCTTAATCTCAATCTCTTGAACTATCTTGTTAAAGCGGATATCTTCAATCTCACGCAAGATTTCTTCACGCTCTTCTTCGAGGTCTTGGATTAACTCGCGCGTATCCTCATAGAGTTTAAGCGCTCTCTCGAATTCATCTATCTTATCTTGCCAAGGCTTGATAACCTCTTCTTCATAGGTGTCTTGCTCTGTCCCAGTAGCCAGGCTATTGTAAGTAACTTCCATTTCATGGAGTTTATCCCACATAGCACGCTGAATACTTTCTACATTGAGTAAGTTACCTGCTGCATCAAAATTGCTTGCATCGAGAGTGAAACCTACACCTGCGGCTGCATCTACTAAGGCGCCCATATCTCCGCTATCAATAGTACCGAGATAGTTCTTCGCTTCTTTGGTTTTCTTTTCAATTAAACTAGTTTGCTCTTTTAGCTTACCAATTTCTTTGTCCATATTCGCGAATTTCTTAGCGCCATAGAGTCTATCAGTTTCGGTATTAAGTTTCTTGGTGGCACGAGTTATATCATCGAGCTGGTCGTTGATTTCGTGGTAACGGTCGAGAACTTCCTCAAGAGGAGTTTCATCTTTCTTCTTGGGTTTATCTTCTTTCCCGCTGCCCCCTCCTCCACCTCCGCTTTTCTTGCCTGGAGAGCCGCCACCGCGGTTGGAAGAAGAATAGTTATTATAAGAACCAGTTGCTTTCTTTGTAATGCTTTCAATAACTGGAGTAGACCCATCAGTAGTCATAGCAAAAGAACCGATAGTTCCTTCTGCCACCTCTTCATATATGGTATCTGTTGTAGTGTTTAGAATAGGATATTCCCAATTTCTAGGTTTCCCATCAGGGCCTGTTGCTGTACCACTAGTATATCCAACTACATCGGTCTTGGTTTGCGTTACAGGATGAACATTTTTAATGGGTTGGTCTGATTCAGCAAACTTTGTCTCAAATCCCATTGCGTCAAACAAAGCATTGACTTGAGAAGCTGTTAATCCAGCATTTGCAATTAACTGATTACAAGCATCAACGAATCCACTATCATTAACAGTAGCTCCAACCTCAAGCGGACCCATTTCATCTAAGAGGGTTTGTAGATTAGTTACTTCTCCTAATAAATCAAAATCATCTAATTGATTATCAACAACAATCTTTGCAACTATATCTTCTAATAAGGCTGCTTTTAATCTATCGATAGCTTCTTCGTCACCAGTTGCCGCTCTTTCAATATCTTCTAAATTATCCTTGAGGAAATTATTAGTAACAAATTCATCGGATACATCCAACAAACTAGCAACGGCTTTTCTCATTCCATCTATAGCATCTGCAAATTCTGCACTGCCCTCAGTGCTATTTTCTAAGATATCGGCCCAATCTTCATAATTATCAGCTAGGTCATCAATGCCAGCATTCATCTTCATAATAGATTTTGCCACAATCTTAGCTGCATCATCATTATCTGCTAATTCGTCGCTTAATCCGCTAACGTTTTTTGCAACATCTTGTAGATGGTCAGCATAATCTTCTAATTCTTCAGAGTCAAGATTAGCCGTATCCAATTCTTTATCTAAATTTATAAGAGCTTGATTATACGCTGCGGCACTAAATTCTCCTCGCTCAAAGGCTTCGGCCATCTTATCGTAAGAATCATAGGAAGAAGCAATAGCGATATCTACTTGTAAAATACTACCTTCTAATTCTTGCATACGAGTAGTAAGTCCATTTTCTCCAAGCTATTCATTACAATTAGCAACTGCGTCTGCGATATCTTGTAAAGATTGAGTATTCATAGCTGAATCTCCATCATTGTACAAGTCATCTTTCCATTTAGCAAGTTCTTCCATATTATAATTCATAGCTTCTAAGAAGGCTAATTGCTCTTTTAAAGTAGAAGTAGAATAAACCTCATTACCTTCATTGTTTGTATAAATAGAAGTAGATGAAATCTTATCCATATCATATCCAGATACAGATTGTAGACTATCTCTATCTGCTTGTAAACTGCTCTTATAGTCGTTCCAATCTTCAATTTGTTGTTGCTAAATTGTTTCGTAGAATTTAGCAGCATCTTCAGTAAGTTTATAAGTGCCATCAAGCATTCTGGTAAAATAACCTTGGCCTGCTTCACCCAATGCTTCATAGTCTTCTGCAGAGATAGTATCGCCAGTCTCTAACCCATCAATAATCTTATGGATTTCAGCATACTTTTCAGCAAGAGTATCAAAGTCTTTCGCGTTACTTACGCGAGACATCGCTTCGCCAAACTCTAATAGTTGCTCAGTAGTAAGACCAGTTTCAACTCCAGCTTCATCAAGAGCATTTACAAAGTCTTCTGGCCCTTGAGCATCCCAATCCATAGAGTCGAGCACGTTGGCGAAACCTTCGATATTATCTTCATCAAGAGCATCAATAGTAGATTGGACGGTATCCAATCCTTCTTTTCCAGCATAGACCATAGCATCTTCCATTGCTTGTGCTATAGCCTTTTGACCGTTGACACTTAAAGCAAGTTTATCGTCATCTAGGTCATCATAAGCGTTTTGAACACTCTTTAATAGCCCATCTTTAAAGGTATCAAAAGCAGTTGCATAGCCCTCTGCCGCGGTGGTGAAATCATCAAGATAATCTTCGCCTAGAATTGCGGCAATCTCTTCGCCAGTCATACCGAGCGCATTTTCAAGATAGGCTTCCGCGCCGCCAGCGTCTTCAATACCTTGTTGCATTGTATCAAAATCTGCTTGCGACATAGACTCAAAATTACCAGATGCAAGATAATTTTGAATACCCGTAGCAATTTCAGAACCTACATTATCTTTTAGATTAGTAAGAATATTTGCAGCTTCGTCGGCACTTTGTCCCATCTTTTCAAGGGCTGCGGCTGCGGCGACAGTAGCCTACATTTCTTCCATCTTATATTCTTTTTCTTCGCCATTTTCGAGATAAACATAGCTTCTATTATTAGCTGTACCACGCACTCCATTACCAGCAAGTTGATAATTTGTACCTCTTGCGGCATTAAATGCCTCTGTAACAGACATCCCTTGGAAAGAAGTGCCATCAAATGCAGACCCTAGTTTAGAATGGTCAACATTATGAATCTTCATATTCTAGTCGCTAGCTTCTTCAAAAGCATCTGCAAAAGTATTATAATACTCTTGCTATTTAGATGCCATGATTTGCGCTTGACCAGTAACAAGGTCTTCACCATTCTCTTCTGCCCAGTTATTGATAATCATCTGATTAGCATTGCTGAGCATAGTTGCTGCGTCTACTCCACTCTTGGCAAGTTCATACATATGCTCAGCATAGTCATCGGTTACGTTACCAAGAATATCATAAACGTCAGTTAACTCTAAAGATTTACTACCAACATTATCATACTGTTCAAGTAATTTATTAAGGTCTGCTTGTACACTATGATAAGATAAATCTTTATAGCCAGTATTATAAAGCATACCAGAATTAGCGTCTGACTATTCATATCGACGCGCGGTGTTAGTAGTATCAGACTTTAATCTTGCTTCCGCCGCATCTACTTGCCCATAAAGAGCAGCAGCATCTGCGGCTTGTTTAGACTCTTCTGCTTTAGCAATAGCTCTGTCTAAAACATCCCCATTTAAAGTTCCATCATCATTAAACAAATCTGCTTCTTTTAATAATTCTGGGAACTTAGTAATTATACTATCTATTTGTTCATGTACCGCGGCAAGAGCCTCGTTCCACTCTTCTGTTCCTTTAGTACATTGATTTAATTTATCAATAGCAGAGTCGTAGCCATCAATAGCACTCTTAATATTGTTTAACTTATCCGCTGCTTCTTGTGCTGCATCAGCTAAATCATTAGATACTTCCTCAGCCTTTTTTGCTGCATCAGCATCAGCATTATAGGCTTTTACTAAAGCATAAATACCAACTGCCAAAGCCGCTACTAAAGCAATGTAAGGTGCTATCATAATAATTTGCGCCGCGATAGAAGCGCCTGCCATCTGTGCGGCAGTAGCTACTTCACCTTCAGAAACCGCAAGTATCTTATTAGCTACTGTAGTTGCGGCTTTAGCAACAATACCAGAACCTAAAGATACGCTTTCTCCGGCAGTAGATGCCGCAACAATAGTCTAAGCAATAGAGTGTTCTCTCTCCGCATTTGTTAAGAATTTATATGCAGTCGCTACCAGAGGAATAAGCATTGACATACTTGTGAGAATAGTTGTAAATCTCTCTGCCGCGGACATATCCTAATCTGTAAATACTCGATTAAGACTTTGCAAAGCATTCCAAGCCATAGCAAATTGTCCAACGGTAGTACCAAGGGAAACAATGTTGCTTGCCCAATCTCCAGTTGCGCCTTTTAATTCTTGAATTTTCGCTTTTAACTGTTCAGCCGCTTGTGCTTGCGCGATTTCCGCCGCAGTTAATCTTTCGCCATTTACACCAGCAGATTGAGCTGCTTGGCCCATCTCATTAAAAGCCATAGAACCGTCACGAGACAGACCCACTAATTGAGTGAGAACTGTTGCGATAGCTCTAAATTGAGCATTCATTTCTGTTGTATCTTGAGTTGCGGTATCTTCAGAAGACCCAAGTTCAATCAATCTATTTCTTAAAGTATCTACTCTAATTTGTAACTCATTTACATTACTAGCGTTTTCATTTTGAGCAGATTGCAACTGTTTGGTAGCTGCTGTTAATTCACGATTTACTGTGCTAACTTGGGCTACTCTCGTTCTTAATTCTGCATATTTGCTTATCATCTTATTAACAGCAGATTCATCAAATTCAACGACTTGAGTGGCTTGCATCGCTTTTTGCAATACATTAGCAGCAGCATCTTGTCCATGACGATTATCGTATCTCGCCATATTTCTATTTAAGTTCTACTGAGAAAATTGTGTTTCCTATGCAACAGTTTCTCTCAGAATTTCCAACCTTTCTCTTGCTTCCATGGCACTCTTGCCATACTCAGCAGTTCTCTATGTAGCAAGATTTAAGAGTTGGACTTCCTGTTGTAGCTACTCTTGTTGGAATGTAGTAAGTTGTTGAGAAGCATCATTTAATTCAATTTGTGCTTGTGCCTGTTCACGGTAAGCGTTAGCTACACTCATTAACTCTGGAGAAGCTAAATCATCAGCCATCTGTTGTAATTGAGCAGTAGCAGCTTTCTTTAATTCAACGGCTCTCGCTTGCTCGATACCCATTAAATAACTTACATTGTAAGCCATATTACGAATACCTTGAGCCATTCTATCACCATAGACAGATGTCATAAGAGTTCCTACTGTAATAAGAACTCCACTAAATCCGCCCATGCTATCAATTACATCATCTACTCTTTCAAGAACTCCAACAATAGAATTATCTAATCCAATAAAGAAATCTTCATTGATAATGCTTGCATATACATCTTCGGCGGCGGCGCGTACTCTATCGCGAGCAGCTTCCCAAGATTCAGCGTAAATATCAGCTTGTTCTTGAAGTGTTCCGCTGGCTCCGCCAGCAGTTTGAAGATTCTCTTGCATAAAATCCCAGTTGTCCATAAGGGCAACAAGTTGAGTATATTGACGTACACCAGCTACGGTTTGAGCTAAACCTAATTGTTGGTCTTTATTAAGAGTTTGCCATTTGCTTGCCATTTCCTCTAAAATAGTATCCATCTGCTTTAATTCACCATTCTGGTCTTTGATACTAATACCAACTTTCATTAAAGCTTCAGAATACTTGTTTAGAGTAGTTCCATCATCAAGAGTTTCGCCAAGATTTAAACCTTGAATACGAGCAAATAAGGTCTTAAATGCGTTACCTACTACATCGGCACTCTGACGAGTAGTTGCTGTTACTGTGGCTAGAGCAGAAGTAGCATATTCATAGCTAAGTCCCACGCTATTAGCGATAGCTGCAAATTTCTCCAAACCATCAGAAATCTCTGCAGAACTAGATGCAGTTTCTGCACCAAGAGCAGTGATAACGTCAGCATAGTATTCAAGTGATTTAGAACCATCATAGAAGTTATTCCAAATAGCTGTCATTTGGTCAGATACTTCTTTCGCGGCAGTACCTGTAACATTAGCCATCTTAATAGTAGTATCAGTTCTACCTTGAATATCTTCTTGAGAGCGTAAACCTTGCTGATAGTAAATCAACGCAGCATCAGTATAGTTAGTAGTAGTAGAACTTAATGCTTTTGCGGCTTCATTAGCATTACGCGCAAAATCGGCCATTTGCTCACTGGATTGTCCAGTGACAACGCGAATATTATTAAGGGAGCTATTCAAATCCTGAGCATACCCATAACAGGTTTGCAATCCTCCCATGAATCCATGTAGAGCACTAGAAGTCAACTGCCAACGAGCAGTATTCTTCATGGTTGTCCATAGAGAATCAAGAAGTTTGTTGCTACGAGCCATCGGCAATTCCGCCTGTGTAATAACTTTAGCAACATTCATAAACGCTTCTGTTCCAGTAGACCCAATTAGATTTAATTTCTATCTGTATTGATCTAACGTTAAACCAGAAGTTCGTAACTATTGTGCAAATTTAGATAAGTCTAAACGACCAGTATCTACACTAATAGCATTCTTTAAAGCTAAGCCAAGACGACCAGCTGCATCGGCAGCTTCATTTATCTCGCTTGTTACTGAAGTGCTACCTGTCTTACCAAGAGAAATCTTGGATAAGTCATTCTGAACTTTCTGCAAAGCAGCATTTAGCTCAGAAGTTTCTGCGGTAAAGCCAACTTCATAATTTAATCTCTTAGCCACAACGGTAACTCCTTTCTCACATTATATAAAGAAAAGGGCTTTCGAGAATAAGTTTCTCGAAAGCCCTCTAATATTCTCTACTAACTTTCAATTTTCCGTTAGATAGTTTAATCAGCCTTACCCACTATATCTCTAATAGCAGCAAGCTCTTCAAGACCCTCTTTATTTTTAATTTTCTCAAGAATAGAGGATAGCTCACCATCAAGAGATAGAGCATCAGTGTTCATCGCCGCAAGTAGACCTGCCGCAGAATTATTAAATCTTGCGACATCCTTTGCGGTATCATTTACCGCGTCCTCAATAAAACGATATTCATCTTCTGGAATAGTATTAACAATCAAGTTAAATATATCATTGCTTTGAAGAATATCATACGTCTTTGCGGCATCTTGAATCTGCTTATCTGTGAAATTGATTTGACCATACCACTTAGCAATAGCAATAGAGAAAAAAGTCTCTAATCTAATAGGACTGAAACATCCTCTATCATCCATAGCTTGCTGAATAACAAAAGCAATAAGATTTGCCTTTTCTGCTTGCGGCAAGTAGGTCAAAACATCTAATGTAATCTCTGTATCTGGAATCTCTACCTTTACAGGAGGATTCTTTACTTTCATCTTTAACTTACTGAATGCAACTTTAGCCATTTTAATACTCCTTTATCTCTTCTAATCCTGGAAGAATCTCGTCAGAATTTTCTTCATCTTCAATAGGTGGAAGAAGAAGTAGTGGTACTGGTACTGGTTCACCAGAAGCCATCAATACTCTTTCTTCATATAGGTCAACAAACATTTTATGTGTATCTGTCGTAAAATATATATTACCAGGACGTAACTCTTGCGGCAAATTAGCCTCAAGTCCTGTACAAATACGCAAGTAAGCTTTTAGCGCCATAGTGTCGATTTTCACTCCTTATAATAAAGGATATAAATAATATTATTCTCCTTAATTTCTACTATAATTGTAGCAAAAATTTTTATGTGTGTCAAGAAATTTTTGGTACTATCTTATCTAAAGAAATTCCTTCTTCATTTTGCGTTGTGAGATATTTATTAAGCTAATTAAAATTAAGAAAGCCTCTAGTAGATGCATTATCTATTGCTGCTTTTGTTTCTTTAATACGAGATAATTTAAGTTCATTCGGAGAGCCATCTCCACTTTTCCATGTGTTGAATATTTTATAAATATTATCAAAACTAATATTAAATATAGCATTTCCAATATACTAAGTATCTCCAGAAGCCGTTCTTTCACTAGCCTACTTTGCTATAGAAGCCAATACAGACAAAACAGGATAGGCTTTATAATTATGAATTATGATTCTTTGAGCCTATTCAACTGAGTAACCTATTATGTATTTTTCTGCCATTTCTGCGACCATATCAGAACGTATAATTCTGTAATTCTTACCTAAATCTCCTATATTATTGTGGAACGCTAAAGTATTATAAAGTTGATAATTAGTTAATTCAGATGAACCATATATTTTCTAAAGGATATTCATGGCTATCGCATTCTATCCAGCATAACTAATCATTTTTGCGGTAGCAGATTTAGTTCTATAAGCTTTGACTGTTGCATACGAATCTACATTAAACGTAATATTTGTAGTAACATTATCAGGATTAAGGTTCACAGTTGTAGAAAATTTGATATTTGATAAACTAATATCTGCAGATTTAGTTTCAACAGCCTTCTATCTACCTTTACCAAAATTTACAGTAACTTTAGAAGATTGAGTGCCTAATTGAGATTTTTGCAGAAACGCTATGACCTAATCATCTGCGACATTATTAGCCATTATATCAATATATGATGCTAAAACTTCAGAAGAGGGAGTTAATAATCCATTTATCCAGTTGGCGCTATATTTCAGTTCTCCCGATTCCAGACGATTAACAGCAGTAATTAAATTTTCTATCCCGAGTAATTCATATAATTCTACTGAAATTGGCTATAATCCATTTATCTCTTTTATCAAGCCCATAGTATTATCCCCAGCTTTAAATAAATCAATTAGCTTATTTAGAGCTGTTAAAACTTTAGTCTAGTCATGATTTTTAATACCGCTTGCTAAAGCTATAGAAATATTCTTATATTGAACACCGATATTACCAGCAAAATTATTATAAATAGAAGCAATTTGGTTTTCTATTTCTTGTTCTATATTTTCAAATTGAGCATCCTATAATCCTTTTAAGAATGTTTGCTAATCTCCTCCCTATTGAGACATTAGCTAAGTTTTAATAGTAGATAAATACCTACTTTTTATATTCTAAAAATCGTCTCCCTTCATCTACTATGTTAATACCCCCCCCTCATAATGTTCCTATTTTCCATGTATATTTGGATACCCTTCAAAAACAAATTCCATAAATATTATCTCCTTTATAACAAGAAAAAGGGAGAACCGAAGTTCTCCCTTTTATAATTACTCAGAAATGAAGTTGACACTATTGAGGATAGTGTACTTCTCAGTCTTGTCTCCGCTCTTAAACTCAGTAGAGATAGTGCCCTTCTTATCGGTAACAATAACCGCAAGAGTCTCTCCAGCAGGAAGTGTAGCGTACTTAGCTTCCTTAGTCCAAGTGCTGCCTAAGTGAGTGATATTATCGTCACCCTCATAATAAGCAAGACCTGGGTTGGTAGTAGTAATGGTTACATCATTAGTGAATCCATCTGGGATAGCAATCTCAACTTGGACACCCTTGACCTTTCTGGAACCGTCATCATCGAACAAGTTCTTATCGTACTCGTCGCCCTTAGCAAAGCCGCTTACACTAATAGTGTTACCAACTCTTGCTACAGATACGTTCTTAGCATCGGCATGCTTAGTTACACCCTCAACCTTATTAGGCTCTGGAATATCGTCATGCTCGGTATCGCCGCACATATCACGATAAATCTCATCACTATTCTCGTCGGCGTCCTCAATCACCTGGATAGCGGCAAGAACCTTGTGAGTTCTGTCAAACTTGGTGTAATCGGGGAAAGCATCAATAGTGAAAGTAAAGGTAGATGGATCACCGCTAGAAGCCATAGTAAAGGTGAAGTTAGACTGAATCTTGCAGTTAGGAATTACAAATTCAGCAGGCATATCAACACCGTCAGCCTCACGACGGAATAGAGTAGAAGCCTCGAGGTAGTAGTTACCACCAAACTTATCAGCAGTAATCTCAATGGTCTGAGCCTTACCAGTGCGCTTTACATAGTAGTCTACAAATACGATATCGCCAGTCTCTACGCCGCCACCAGCTTTACATACGATAACAGTATTACCATTCTCGTCGTGAGAAACAGTAGCAGGAACGCAAGGTTCAGAAGCGATTTCGCCGTTATCATCAAGCTTCATGCAGAAGATATCTGCTTCAGCGTGGTAGTAATCATTATCTGCAAACTCGCCAGTGCCATTGCGACCACGATTCCAGCAAGCTTTGCCCTCAACTGTAAATACATTAGGAGCAGTAGCTTGGACTTGGTCGGTAGTGTGAACGTAAATTGGAGCATCTTCAGTTGCAGCGACCAAGCCAGCGCCAGACAGGATGGCGAAGCTCTCAGCGCTCAACAGAGCATCTTCCATAGTGAAGGTAAGAGTACGCTCACCCTCCCAAGCGATTAGGCGGGGGTTACCGCGACCACCCTGAGCATATACAGTGGTAGAAGCGCCTTCGAGACTGGAAGTCTTTAGAGTATTGAAATAAAGAACTGGCTCGTTCTTATAGAAAGTGCGAGAACCGAGTGTCTGCTTTGCCTTAGCACGAAGCACAACATCGCAAATTTCGCGTACGCCAAATCTCATAAGTTGTTTCCTCCTTATTTATTATAAATTTTCACTAAGTCGGATGTGTTCTTTGTAGTAAATGCGGCATTGTCATCTTTAGAATACAAATCTCGCATCCAGTTATCTACCTCGCTCTTAGGTTTATCACCAGCGAGGCGTCGCCGCATATCTATATCCCAATCTAACCATGCAGTATAACGCTGTACCAAATCAAAGAGTTGATATAACGTAAGAGAAAGATTATCTTCTAATGACATCGAGCCTATACCCACAGTTAAGATAGAAATATACCGCGATAGAATACTTCCACCTTGTTTCTTACTATTGATTTCTGCTACTTTACGACGACCCTCCATAATTTTATCAGCAATTCGCTTAGCTGCGGCATTAGCTGGATTATATACAACATTATCACCTTGGAACATAGAGCTGATACATAAGACTTCTCGAATTGTATTCTACAAGATTTCAAAGTTGTTTGCGTCAATCATTACAGTTTCTTTTGATTCAGTATTCCTCAAAAGTATACTGTTAGGTGTCATAAAGGTAGAGTAATCTGGAAACAAAAGTGCAAGTAAAGTCATTAGAGCAGCCTTCTTTTCAGAAGTCTATTGTTGCTCTATCACTTTCATTAAAACTTGAAAATTGTTCATAGTCGCCAAAAGACTTTCGTCCTGAATAAGGTATTCTTTCTAAAGGCATATATATTGCGCCGCAGAAAAGAAGTCTGTCTCGCCCATAAGCGCGATTTCTTTTATTCGTGGTTGATGCATCGTTAACTAAATTTCTGGAATGGGAATATCTGTTCCAGCCATCAAAGCTAAACGGATATCCATTATTCAAGAGGATTAACCTTATCTTCATTACCACGAATAGCCAAATATCTTAAAGTAATTCCACCAAATTCATTATCATAAATATTCTAATTTGCCCCTAAAAACTAAAGTAACCCAATTCCAGTAAGATGCTACCCGTCTAACATAGAATCAATCTCTCCAGCTATTCTATAGGGTCTTGTTTCAAAATCGTGTAAATTCCAATTATCAAAATGGCAAATAATCTTTATTTCTACAATATGGTCTCTATAAAAAGTATTCGATGCGTTAGGAGTAAAATCATCAAAATTTATTCTCAAATAATTTTTGAAATCTGGGTCAACTTTTAAACGAGGTATATTCGATATCTAATTAGTAGTAAAGAGATTCTTAACTTGTAAAGGGGTTAGGTCTTTATCTGGTCCCCATTGTAAACAATCGGGGGAGGTATAATAGAGTAATCTTAATACTTTTTTATTACTAAGTATTCTTTCTACTATTAAGGATGTGTCTTTAGCTATCCCTAAAAAACTTGATTTGGGGAATTCGTAAGATTGATGCTTCATAATCCTTTATCTCCTATCTATATCAGAACAATGACTCTACTACGATTATCTTTTCAAGAGTCTGCTCACCATTAGTCCAAGTGAGCGTAAATTGTCCGTGAGTAGTTTTCTGCCACTTGACTCTTGCTTCTGTCGCAGATATAGATTTTAAGCACACTGGGACATTTTCCTCTTTAATACACCATTTACCGCCGGGTAATGGAGCAGTATAGAGCTCTTCAATCTTAGGTTTAATGAAAGTTTCACCCTTGATTACTGGCCCGCAAATATGCTTATTTGGGTCTTGTTTTTGAATCTCAAGTCCATTGGCAATTTCTTCAGTTACATTGTCTTTATCTTTGTCTATATAATATTCTTCTGCAGATACTTCAATTATATTAGTTATACTAATCGAATCAGGTACTTGTACTTGCCAAGCTCGTCCCGCAAACAAAAATCTTTTATATCTATCAAAAGCCTAAAGTGTATATTCATTCTTCGGCATAAGAATATTAAGACTTAGATTAGGTCTGTCTATTCTAATCTAATTCTTTTGAATAGACTCAATCTGCGTTTCTACAGGACCTCGAATTGCGGCCCAGGTATAACGCGGCACTCCTTGTTCATCCTTAAATTTTATCAAATACTTACAGAGACGAATTTCGCCCCTAAAATAAGCATCTTCAGTTAAGGCTTGGAGATATATTAACCACTATGTATTAGTTCCCTCCCAAGTGAAAACGTCGCCAGGCCTAAACCCAGCGGCGTAATCAATAGAAAGGATTTTATCATCATGGTCTTGTTTAACTTTATCAGGATTGATTAAGGCACGCCATTGTGGACCTTGGTCCATTACCTTTAAATCCTCAAATGGGTCTATTGCATAACATCTTTCATATGGTTGAACAAGATGTACGTCACAACCCTAATAGGAGTATTGTAGTGTTTTAAGGAAGGTTTTATACTTGTCTTGAATCATTCTTTCCTCTTGCTTTATTCCGCCTTGAAACTCTAAGCGTTTCCGCATTAAATCTAAATTATTCATGATTTAGAACCTTGTTTAGTAAGTCAATGCAGCGAAACACGGTTTTGCGATAAAGCATGAAATTCTCACAAACCTCGTCGGTTAATCCTGCGAGTTTGGAAAGTAGAATAAGAAAGTTAGAATCTTCCACAACTACTAATACCTTTCCTAATCCTGCTACCTCTTCAATAATAGTGTCTAGATGATTCTTCCAATCTTCCTCATTCTCTTTCATAGGAATGAGTTTCCAAATTTGATTAGTTAAGCGCTTTTGTTCATTTTGTACAGAGGATTCGGGGATTTCAATTCCAGGGAACTGGGTTATCACCAAAAACACTCTTTTCCATAACGGAAGACCAATTAGACTTATATTGTCCCTTGGACTTATCTCCGTTAATTCTGCGGCGCTTGTAAAGTCGCTGCAAGTGATGAGCTTGTCGCTCAGCTTCTTGCTTTAACTTCATTAACTTATCTAAATGGTTAGCTTGAGAAGTCATCTTAAAGTCACTACCAGAATACTTCATACGAGTATTCTCAATCGAAGCTATTTGGCGCTATAGCCACGTATTATACATCAACACAGCGAGAAGGTTAATTTCCTCTGGTGTGAGTTCGCAATTATATTGCATTTGAGTCTGCTTCTCTGGAGGATTATCTAAATCTGTTATAGAACAACAACAATCTCTCTGAGGAGCATCAATTTCCACTTCTCCGTAATCAAACAGGTCAAAAAGAGGAAACTCAAATAGTGGTATAGCATCCATCAGAATATTCTGTAAGTCAGCTTCAGTATCCTCTCTTGTCCATTCAAAATACATATCATCTGTAATCTTGCCGAGGAAGCGGTCATATATTACACTAAAGGGGGTTCCCACAGTTTAACCTCCTTTATTCAGTTGTTTTCTTAGGTGCAGTAATCTTATAGTTAGGTGCAGTCTTACGTCCAGTGTTAATAGAAGTAGAGTTTGCGGCAGCGGCTTTCTCTTCAGGAGTTTCTGGCTCCATAGCAGAGATACCAAAAGTAACGTCAAAATTAAGGATTTCCTTAATAGCTTCTCTCTTGTTCATGTCAGACAACTTAGTCTTTACAGCCTGCTCTTTAATCAAATCTTTTACTCCCTCTGGAGCATACTTTAGAGCATCAGTAAATTCATCCATTGTACTGGTCAATAACCAAGAAGGAATCATATCTGCCGTCAACCAATATTCTGGTTGCTCTTCCATATTTACGGCCTCGTGGAAAACTTCGTCGCTCTCAATCTAAAGATAATGATAGAATAAAGCGCGTCCACCGGTCTGCTGACATACAGCCGCAATCTCCTCCACAGGAACCATCTTAGGTTCATTAGGATTAAATTCACGGTTAATATTCATTTCTGGAACTGTATAGTAGACTTTTCCAGTACTACGATTGATAACTTTCACCTTAGTATTTGCGTCCATTTTATTAACTCCTTTATCTCAATAATAAATAAAAGGGGAGTAGGGGAAAACCCCTCTCCCCTTTAGGTGTGCTTATTTATTTAATTAGTCCTTCCACTGGTCAGTAATGTTGTTATTAAGCTGACCAACCAGAGAGGTATCTACATAAGAGCAAATGTTGTTAGTGAGCATTACACCAACACCGACCTTCTGGTAAATCTGGAAGTCACGAGACCAGTCTTCATTCTCGCGGTCACGAGACTGAGCAGTACCCTCGAAGGCAATCTTAACGGGCTTGCCGTCAGCGCCAGAAGGAATTACCCAACAGAAACCTGGGTCAATAACCTTGGTGCTATTGCTACCATCAGTAAAGGATTGAGGTAGAACAATGATAGGAGCACCATGGAAAGAACCAAGATAACCCTCGGTCCACAGCTTATCACGCATAGAATCAGAAATCATATCTGCATTAGGCATAATCTTTACTGCGAACTCGTAGGTACAATAAATAGTAGGACGACCATAAGCTGCAGCAGTCTGGAGCAAGTGGTCCATAGCCTCTACCTTGAAACCGTTAGTAACAACCTTGTTAGCAACAGGAAGCTAGTCAATAGAAGACATCAGAGAACGAGCAATCTCACGATAAATCCACTCGTCCATACCTTCCATGATAATATTCAAAACCTCAGCGAAGTCTGCGCGACCATCAAGGAACTCCTCGAATTGAATCTGGCAAGCTGCGCCGATAGCAGCGGTACGAATCTCAAAGCTCTGTCCGCCAAGCTTGAATACTTCATAGATACCAGCCAATGCAGCACGGGTTACGAACTGCTTACCACGGGTAGCACCCATGCGGCGGGTAAACACAATCTGCTCGCCCTGCTTAAAGGTACGGGTCTCAGCAAACTGCTTATAGCGGTCCATGACACGAATAGGAAGAACCTCAGATACAGTATCTTCAACAAGAGAGAAGATAGTATTTTTGTTCTCACGATATAGAGCGTTAGTTCCGCCCAACTCCATCAACTCTTTACGCAGAGTTTCCTGAGCAGCGGCATAAGTTAAGTTAACAGTGTTCTGGCCATCCTGGCTGTATGCGATAGGTGCAGAAGTATCAGTGCTTGCCTTAGCAACAACCTTCATAAGGGCCTTTACTTGTTCAATAGGCAACATTATTTATCTCTCCTTCCTATCAAGCGATACGTACAATCTTAACTGCGGGCTGATTATCGGCAAGAGTATAAACCAAAGCAACTTGCCATGCGATATCGCCATCAGCTGGAGTACCCTTAGTTAAATAACCATCGGTGCCAACAGTAAGAATATCGCCAACCTTAAGGGAGCCTGGCTCGGCAACGATAGTATTTGTAGTCATAATATCACCAACATAAGTTCTCAAAAGACGAGGAACCATTGTGGTGCCCTCTGGCATTACAGGACTCTGGTCAAAACCTGGAACCTGAATTGCAAAAGGAGTATTGCGGTCACCCTCAACGTTTGCCTGACCAGCAAAGCTAAGGATAGTCTGCAAAGTGGAATCATGCTGACCGATTGGAGAGTAGAGACTGTGGTAATAGTCTTCCTTCTTTAGAGCAAAATCTTCATACTGCTCACGGTCCTTGTAAAGCTTAACCTCGTTCAAAACGAGCATGTACTCGCCCTTGCTGGTGCCATCATCGCCGTCGGCCAAATTAACAGTGGCCTTACCAGTAGTAACAACCTTGTGGGCATAGTCATAAATTGCAAACTGACCATTCTCAAGCACGCTAATGCTTGGGTCGGCAGGTAACTGAGCATAGATTTGTCCAGTACGACGAGCAGCCAAATGGTTAGGTTCAACCTGGCCGTAGCCGCGCTGTACGAATGTAGCCTTTTCGCTTAGACGCTTAGTAGCCATTCTGTATATCCTCCTTAGATTAGTTCATTTCTTTTTCAATTTGTTTAGCAACTTTTAACCACTCTGGAACAGCACCCAAATCTTGGTCAACAGCAGTATTCAAATTGAAAGTAAGTGTAGAAGTTTCCTGCTGAGGTTGCTCAGCACTTGCAAAACTGACCTTATTGCGGACGCAAATTACAGAGAGCTTGCTCTCAATATCAGCGAGAGAATAAGTATCAATATTAGCAACTACGTCTTTCTTATCTTCGTCAGAAAGCATATAGAAACTTTGAATCATAGCCTGCTTATCTTCACGCTCTTTTTCAAGCTTAAAAGTACGCAAAGGCTCAATCTCGGTGGTAAGAGCTTCTTTCTCTTGCTGTAAAGCAGAGAAGTCATTCTGGAGATTAGTATATTTTGCAAGAAGCTCAACATACTCGGGGATTTCAGTCAGATTATACTGCTTCTTACCCTTCTTCTCTTCCTCTTCTTTCTTCTCATCACCACTTGCGGGCTTTTCGCCCTCTAATTTATTATCAGTTTCAGAGGTATTCTCTTTACTAGAATTGCCCTCAGAATTTTTAGATTCCTCTGGCTTCTTTTCCTCTTCCTTTTTAAACTCTGTGGTAGGAGTTTGCTGCTCTTCGACCACTGGAGTTTCCTGTTCCAAAACCTTGTTCTCTTCCATAGGTTTTAAGCCTCCTTCTTTTAATGCGTTTTGCATCATATAGACACTACGCTTCAGTGTTTCAAATTCATCGTGTAGAGAGAATTCCTTACGGATTTGACCGCCTTCGAAGCAAGGCTCATAGTTCTCTCCAAGAATACAAAGTTTCTCTACTATTGCTTCATTTATAATGAAAAATCTACGACCAGAATTTGAATCTTCCGCCCAATTTCCTTGTAAAGTTTGTTCATTTAATTCCATTGAATGATTGTTACCAGTAGAAATGATACGTTGAGATTCTGGATATGCGTCGGTCCAAATAATACCCTCGGTACATAAATAAAGACGCTTTATACCATCATCATCCTGGAATTCTTGAAACCACACTTTTGCATCCGTAGGAACAAATCCATATGCTTTAGTAGTATCTACAAAACCATACTTTTTAGCTTGCTCATCATAACCAAATTCCTTGTTATGTTGTTCAAAATCCTTTTGACTAGCATTATAATATCCTACGATTGGGCTACCAGGTAAATTCTTACCTATCTTTTCGGCAACCTTTTTTGTAATTACAGTACCATTGCGATTAGGTTTATGGTCAACATAAAGAACCTTAATCTGGCAACTGCTTACGAGAGGGCTGATTTGAGTAGATTGAATAACCTAAACAGTGCCCTCGATTGGAACGCTTACGTGCATAATCAACCCTCCTTACCCATAGCTGACCTATTGGCTATTGTTTTTTCGCTCTTTTGGTCATTCTGTTTCTCTGGGCGCCCCGCACCCTCATTATTATTCTATTGAGATTGCTGCTGTTTATTCTAATTATTATTATTATTATTATTAGAACCCCCATTGTTCTTAGGACTCATAGTGCTACTCATGGTTGGAGGAATCATAATATCAGCAAGATGCAAGATATTGTTCTCAAAAGTAACAGAAGCAATAATGCTAGATTGAGAGTGACCAAGAGCCAACTATGGCAACATCTTAGAATAACCAATCTATACCATTTCTTTATATAGTTTAGACAAATCTTTATAATTATAAATAGTTGTCTCTAACATAGAAGCTCTAAAGGTATAATGACCAGCGCGACTAAATTTATCTACTATCTTATTTAATAGTGCTTCAAATTGATATACAAAATCTTTAACAGAAGCTTCATCATTTAAGACAGATTTCTCTAATGCAACATTACCCTCGGTATTAAACAAGTTTTGAGAAGTAGCGAAGTTATTAAATACTGTTCTTTCTACTCTCTCCAAATCATCCTTAGTAGTAGCTGTATTTTTATCTGCCATGTCAGCAACAGATACATCGGCAAAAGTAGTCATAACATCGACGCCAATAGCACGCTTTAACATAGCTACTGTATTATTATGGATATCTTTTGCTTCATCAAGGTCGAAGATAAGTTCATCATTCTTATCTAAAGGTAGCTTTTGAATAATAATCTTCAATAATTGTTGCATCATTTTCTTCTTGTCTAATCCTTGCGCTTCATCAAGGTCAATAATAGAAGGGATAGCTTGAACAAGAGGCGGGAAATCACTATTATTTAAAGTAATTTTTACGCCAATAGATGGGTCAATTACCCACCAGCCATTCCCATCTCCAGGGAAGTCTCCTTGTAATTTACCTTCTTTAAATAGAATATACGCTTTTTGAACATCTTTAGGAAACGTCTGTAAAATACGTAATCTATATTGAGGATTTGAGAAACAAGAGTCAAAAAACCGCATATTTAATTCTATAACAGGGTCTAAGCCACTATTGAATCTACTGCGGCAATAATCGCAAGGAAGCTATTGAATAGTAAATTTAGTTCCTAAATCTACAATAATTCCATAATAAGCACCATTCTTCATAACTTCCAAAGCGATAAAATTAAGTAAACGCTTAATTTCTGAATTATCCATATATTGTAAGACTTTAGAAAAGTCATTGAGTAATTTACTTTCCTACTTTTTATCCTTATCAAGATATGGAGTAATATACCAGTCATAACGATATATCTAAGCTTGATATTCACAAGCTCTTCTATAGATTCCGCTAATTTCATAGAACTAATTGGATATTTGGCGCAAAGTTGATAAGTCTCTGCGGCCGAGCGCGCTAAGAATATAATTCTTATCAACTACACGCCCAGTCTTTTTCAGAGTTCCTAAATCAAGAATAGCATCATCTATCATCTTCAATCCTAAACGCATACGAGCATACTCTTTCTCTGCCTGTTCAGGAGAATCAAAATGATTTTCAAATTCTGACTTTGGCAAATCCATTAGTGACTGATGACCAGTCATATCAAAGCCTTTAGCATGAATCTATTCTTGTCTTCTGCTTCTCAAGGGCTCACCTCCTTAAATTTAATATCCTGCCTTTTCCATGATATAATCATAGGTAATAAGATTTTCTTCCGTATATGGTATTTCAATTAAGGTGAGACCGTGGTCAGCGCAGAAGTTACGCTTCATTCTATCATTAAACTATTGTTGATAAAATCCACGCGCTCCGCCAAATTTGCTTACAGGCTGATAATGCTGTTTACCCTAATATTCAATTAAGAAATCAATATTACCATCATCGTCAAAGACAGCAAAATCAAAACGCAAAGGTCGTCCGTTGGGGCTATTCAATCCAGAAAATTCATATTCTTCTTGGAAATCAACTCCATTGTTAGTAAGAATCATCTCGATTTTAATTTCTCCACGACTAGCTCGCATATTGCTCACCCCTTAAGTAAAAAGTATCATATCAGAAAGTTTAAACTTCTTCCGTTTACGTTTACTATCTTCTAATTGTTTGATATAATAAAGTCCATATTCAAAACTTGAGAATTTATCCTTGCGGATTGTGCGGTTCGCCTATTTAAGAATAATATTTACTCCTTCATGGTCTTCCCGCAAATTCATCATTTCCTCTTTTAATATGGAAGTTAGGGTAAATGGTTTTAAGTATTCTGCCCTTTCTTCTGGTTTCATTGCTTTACCCTTAGACATTTCCATCAATTTTGCTTTGGCAACGCGTTCATCAATTAAGAATTGCACTTTACCAGAAGACATCTGGGTTTGAGCGTTAGCGTGAGCTTCAGTGTTAATCGGCGCAGATGCCTTTATAATATAAATAGCATCTAATACAGTATTATCAGTTCTAAATTTACGATAGAAATTTTCTTCATCGTTAATAACACCAAAATCTGGATATACATCACCAGTGTCATAATCAGTTTGTGGCTTTACCATAAAGTCCATTAGACCGATACCTAGACCGTTACCATCAATTACTATCGCTCTTGCTTTATATTTGTAAAATAATTTTTTTACAAACAAAGCTTGGTGTTCAAAATGGTCATCAGTCAAAGTATAAATATTAACAAGAGATTTAATAGCAGCGCCCTGTGCTTGTGGGTTTACCTTAAATACAGAGACAACAGAATCACAACCCTTACGACCTACGTCCATAGATAAGATATAATACGCGTTCTTACCAGACTTATTTGAATACTCATATTCAGGCTTTTGAAGCTTGCGGTGGCGGTCAAAAATTTCACCATTGAAGAAAGCATCTTCAACTGTTCCAGACCACCTAGATTCATATTCACGGTCAAAAGAAGCTTCATTAAAGGTGCCGTCCTATTTGAGGTCTGTAATAAAGTTGCTATCTAATAGTTTCATTAGAACAGGAATGCGCCAAGTACCGCCCATGATAATACTCTTTTCTGGTTGAAGTACCATCCAGATGAGGAACTAAATTAGTTTATCGTAGGCAAAAGTTCCTTTCCAACCCGCGGTAGTAACAAAGATTTGTGACTTATTCAAAGTTTCTTCTGGGTGGACAGTTCCATCCATACATCTACGAGATACGTTCATTAAAGGAATAATAACCTGAGATAGAATGTCTCCATCAACACCGACACATTCTTCTACAAGTCCACCATGTCTACGCTTACCACGAGAGCTTTCTCTTGCTGGAACGTTATCAAAGTAAGACCCATTTGTAAATACATATTTACAATAGTCTTTTCCTTCCATTGTACGCCCACGACCCCAGTCAATTTCTCTTTTAAAAGCTGGAATTAAGGTACAAATTTCTTGTACTTTTTCTTTAATAATACCAGCAGCCTGTTCCTTACCACCAGAAGTAACGAATAGGTGTGCACCAGGATATAGCACACAACGAATCATCAGCACCATTACTGATAAGAAAGATTTAGAATAAGCACGCGGGAATACCATGTAAGTATATTTATATCGCATCGCCGCACGCAAAAATACTCTTTGATAAAAGAAAAATTTAAACTTGCTTGAATCTTCTATCGTTCTTGATTCATCATAACCATTACAAAGAAAGTCAATAAACATATCTGGATATTCACGCCAATAAGCAACATATTGAGTTGCTATTGGAACAATAGCCATAATACGTTCTTCTGACAAACCAATCTTTTTAGATTGCCCCGAGAGTTGGAGTAAATCTTTTAATGCCATATTTACTCCTCCTCTTCCGCGGCTTGTGCTAATAATGAACTTATATACGCGGCATCTGCTGCCTCGTCCTCATCCTCTTGTTCGCGCAGACGCTGGAAGTCTTCGTCAGCGATAACTTTCTCGGCATCATCAGAGAACAAAGTCTCTTCAAAAGTTGCATCGGGGTCAATATCATTATCTTCGTCGATATGATATTCATTGACTCTTGCTTCCATAAGTTGCTTCGCGGCGCTCTCAATTTTATCTCCAAGACCAAGTTCATCTTCAATTAAAGTCTTAGTGTAACCCTATAAATCTTGTAAGGTTCTATCAACTTTATCTTGTGGCCCATCTATATAAAAGCGAGGAATAAAGCCCTATTTTTCGCAAATAGCAACAAGTTCACCAATAGAGTCAACAAATTCGCCAGCTTCATTTTTATTCTAAGCGGCAGTAAATTTACCAGACTTCATTAAAGTATCATAGGTAGATGACAGTTTCTTATAACCATCAAGGTCGCCTTGGTCAATACATTGATTGGCTTTCAATGAAGTTTTGCAAATAAGTTTTAATGTATCCTTATGTCCAGCAGTTTGGATATCATATGATTCACACATATCATTATATAGCTACTCCATATTAACCCATTCTTCTGGAGTGTAATTACGTCCCCACTTCAACCGCAAGTAAGTTTTATCTTCATCAGTTAAATCAAGAGTACTCTCAAAGTCTTCATCATCATATAGTTCAATGGCTGGTTGAGATAACTGTTTTGTTTTCTTAGATTGCGGTTGAACCATCTAAGGTTGCGGTTGCTAGTCTTGAGGTACCAATCTGATGCCATCAGGCATTGCAACCTAGAATTCTGCATCTTCTCTAATACGTTCCGCAATAGCCTCTTCATCTGCTCCTGTTGCTCTCATAGCCTGAGCTTTACGAGCATCAATTTCGGCTTGGATACTTTCGCTATCTGCCCAACGATAATCCTTCCATTGTTTAAGTTTCATCTTAGCAAGATAGCGGCCAAGGATAGTCATACCAGTCATTTCCTCTGGAGACTTCTTTTGACTGTATCTCTTTAGCAGTTTATCCCATTCTTCCTTTACATAAGGGACATCTATCTCTTGAAGAATAGGTTTAAAAGTGCTTGGGTCCCAGTTATCTACACACAAAGTAAGACATTTCTTACATAAATTTAATTTTCCATCAGGTGGATATTTTTCTATATTATTGGATGTATAGAATTGGCCCGCGTCCATAGTGCGGCGACATGATTCGCAATAACATTGTGCGCCTTTTTCGGCCATAACGTTTAGCCTCCTTTTTTCTTATTTCGACAACATTTACATATACTATAAAGTCTATCTTTACTTGTCTTATTCTTTGAGAAGAAAACGTTATGGGCTGGTTTAAATTGCCCACATTTAGAACATTTTTTCATCGGCAAGCCATTAGTCCGATAAAACCATGTTAAATAGTCCTCAGTAGCTGCAGCCGCAATCATCTTAGGAATCTTATTGCGCCATAGACTTGAAATATATTCTGGGCTATGTCGAATTCCAAATTCTTGTTCCAATGCTTCTTGAATCTAATTATTCTATAATCCATCAATTTTATACTCAACAAGTCTTTCATAATAGGGGTCATTTGCAAGTGCTTTTGTTGCAATCTTATCAAAAGACTCCATAAGATACCAAGTATCTCCTTCAAACTTACCGTAACTATCTTCTTTTAATCTTGAATAATTACATAAGATAGCTGATGTAACACGCTAATCCATTAAAGAAATGCCAGCAATTTTTAATTCTCCATTTCTTTCATCTTCTGGATTATCATAGTTCCAATAAACTTCACTGTTATCATTCAGTTTTAATCCAGTAGAAAACGCGTTACGAATAACTTTCTTAAAAATAATGGGTTGGTAGTATGATTGTTTTAAGACATACTACTCTTTCCGCATTTCAATTAAAGCCTTTTTAATTATAAATGCGTCGCGTCCAGAGGAACGCTTTAAGGCTTCTTCCCATTGTTTAATCGCTTCTCTTAATTGTTTTAATCCAGGTACATTTTCAATATCTTCCTATGTAATAGAAATTTTTGGTTTAAATAAACAGTTCTTATTATTATCAGACATTAGATTGTATACGCCATCCTCACCATTTTCAAAAGATGCGGCAAGTCCTTCAAAAGAGCATTCTCTTTTATTAACTGTCGCCATTCTATTGTCGGTGAGAATCTTTTTTTCTTTTCGCTCTTGCTTCTCCATACATAATATGAGATAATCAGCAAGCTTCTCTAAATAAGCAGGCGTAATACTATCTTGCTATTCAGCAAGAATCTATTCTACGAGAGCCTTGCGTTCTTCTGGAGACTCTAAGGTATAATCCAATTTGGTCATCTTATCATCTCCTTTACTACTAATATAATACAACATTTATCGAACTTTGTCAAATTTTTAGTTGACCTTTTTGGGATTTTTTGATATAATGTATATAGAAAAATAAAAAGGAGTTTGGCGTATATGAATATCTTTAATTTAGACCCGACTTCGATGCCCAAAGATGCTGAATACTATTTTAATATCCTCGTTATAAATATCGCAGTAAGAGAAAGTCTTCAGGATGATAAAGAAGAGTTCTATACTGATATATGGTATATCGAGCATATCACAGACCCAAGACCTTATATTGTTCATGTATACGCAGAAGAGGACGATTTCTTCGATGAAGATGAAAATTATATGATTGAGCTGTATGCGAATATGGCGGTTGAAATTAGTCCATCCCTAGGTATTAGTTTCTATGATATGTTTGATGGAGACGACGAAGATGGAGATATTCAGCTTGATGATTTATGGAGGTTAGAATGAGACAAGTAGATATAAAAGAATATGTGGCGGCTGAAAAAGAAAAATTAAAGAATATTAAAGCCGCAGATAAAATTAAGTTAGGCATTATTGACGCAACAAGAGACCAAGATGATGCAAATGCAATTTATATAGCACGAAAGCTAGATGATTTTAAAGAAGTTGGTTGGAAAGCATCGGTATATAAAGTGCGGCGAGACGAAACATCTTGTCATGATGCTATTATTCGCGCGATGACCCATCACTGTACAGCAGTAATTGTTCAACTTCCCGTGAGGGATGGGGTTAAATTTGACTCGATGATGATTCCTCGTGGTCTAGATTGTGATGGTCTGAGACCTGATTCTCTTGTTAATCCAGCTACGCCGCAAGGAATTATTGATTATTTGGAAGCGTGCGAATTTCCATTTTCTGGAAAAACCGCAGTAGTTCTCGGCCGCAGCGATATTGTCGGAAAACCAATGGCGAGAATGCTCTTAGAAAAAGATATGACTGTAAGTATCTGTCATAGTAAGAGTGACCCATCTATTGTTAGTGGATACTTACAAGAAGCAGATTTGGTGGTAAGCGCAACTGGGCAGCCGCATCTAATAGTCCGCAATCAATGTTTTGGCGCTGTTGTTATTGATGTTGGCATTACACGCCAAGATGGGAAGCTAATTGGAGACTTCGAGGAAGTTCCACGTTTTTGTTCAGATACAGTTTGGTCTACCCCAGTCCCGGGTGGAGTAGGTTTGTTAACCAGACTCGCACTTTTGAAAAATTGTGCCGCATTAGTTGAAGGGGGCTGAGCCGCATGGTAGTTGGTCCTGTCGGCGCCGCAATCATATGTGCAGAAGAGGCTTGGTCGCGATTCCGCGCAGAAAAAGGAATACGCGACCCATTCTGGGATGTTAAGATGAAAAACTTCGGTGCCAAATGTGAAAAGGTTATTATTAGGGGTGTTGAGTGTACACAAATTCATACTGATAGACCAGATATTGTGCACTTAGAACCTGGCGAGTTAGAAAGATATAATGACCTCCATGATAAGTTTATGGCAGCTTATATCTTCTCCATTGAGGGTTACGATACACTCTGCCGCACTCAATATAAAATTCTAAAAGATTGGTTTAGACCTTGTGAAGGCCCAGATGGGCAATGTTCTATTGATTGCAAACTTTACTATGAAGATTGTAGTCAAGATGAAAGAACTTATCCCAGTGAGTTTGCTGATATATTTGAATTTGTAAAGAAAGATTTGGAGGAAGAGTAATGTTTGTTTGCTTAATCATTCTTTTGATATTTGCGATATTTGGATTTATTATCGGCTTCCAAGAAGATGGGATAGGTGATGGAATTGTCGGTGCATTAGGCGTCAGTTTCCTTGGACTTTTACCAGCCTTTCTTATAGGCGCATTTCTATCTTTCTCGATTTTGGGTGGCGCTCCTATGGAATGTAAATATACTGAAAATATGGTCGCTTTAAGAGACAATACATCTATCTCTGGTTCTTTCTTTTTGGGTTGCGGCAATATTGACTCTGAAATGACATATGTCTATGCAGTAGAGACTGATAAGGGTATTGTTACTAAGACTATTGAAAAAGATAGATATGACGTATATGTAAAATATACAGACGACCAGCCTTATGTAGAATATTGGGATGGCGAAGATGACTCGTGGAGATTTCCTAGCGAATCTGCTTATTATGTATTTTATGTACCTGAAGGTAGTGTAATCAATACTTATGAGATAGATTTGGAGTGATTAAATGGATATTAAGGTATTAGCAGATGGACTAAATAATGCGTTGTTCGTTTATGGGAGAGCTATCGCGGCAGATTACTTCGGGTGTGAAAGTCATCTGCCGCAGCAGTTACAAGAATTGTCGCACGAAGAATTAGAGCGGCGCTTTGAAGCAGTAAAAGAACTTTACGAAAATATAGAATCCCTTGAGAAAGAGGGATATAATGGTATTTATGTAGAAGGGAGATATCTATTCAATGTTGGTAGTTAATTTGTATGGCGCACCGGGAGCCGGTAAGAGCACTGGAGCCGCATATATTTTCTCAAAATTAAAGATGCTTGGTGTTAATGCAGAACTTGTTACCGAATTTGCCAAGGATAAGGTATGGGAAGAGAGTAAGGCAGTATTCCAGAATCAAGCTTATATCTTTGGCAAACAGTATTTCCGCATTAGTAGGGTGGACGGCAAGGTAGATGTGGTTATTACCGACTCACCTATTCTACTGAGCGCGTTCTATAATACTGACCCTATCTTAGGCGAAGAATTTGATGCTTTTGTTACTAAAGTATCTGAATCTTATAATTCTTTGAATTTGTTTATCAACAGAGTGAAGCCTTATAATCCAGCAGGTAGATTCCAGACGGAAGAAGAGAGCGATGAACTTAGCAGTCAGCTGCATCAGTTTTTAGATAATCATAACGTGAAGTACTTTGAGTATAATGGTACACTTGAAGATTACGATACTATTGTTACACAAATTGCGACTTGGGAGAAATTTAACAAATGAGAGATTATAGTGCGAAGCACGCGAGAGCTTGGATAGAAGAAGTTAAGAACAGAATGAGTGAAGATACCAAAAATTCTATTTTAGGAACTAAAATCTACGATTCATTAGTACCTAGTAGTACTTGCAGCTTGACTCAAACTACTTTACTTCCTATGGATACGGTGAGCGCGCTATTTGAAGAAGACTGGCCTGGCAAAGTTTGTATTCTTAACTTTGCCAGCTACAATAATCCTGGCGGTGGATTCTTAAAAGGTATGACGACACAAGAAGAAGCTTTGTGCCACGAGAGTAATCTTTATCTCATACTCTTAGCTTTCAAGGGCAGTTATTATGCTTGGAACAGACAACATAATAATCATTCTCTTTATCTCGACAGGGCTTTGTATTCTCCAGACGTGATATTCGAGCGGGATGGTAAACAAAAGAGAGCAGATGTTTTAACTTGCGCCGCTCCTAACTGGGATAATGCAAAGATTTATGGTAATGTTTCTGAAGAAGATAATAGAGAAGTAGTATTTGATAGATTGGCTTTTATGAGTTCTATTTTAGCTGATAATGATGTTACTACTTTTATTTGCGGCGCTTGGGGTTGTGGGGTGTTTGGACAAGATCCCAAGATGATGGCGAACGCGATGATTGATTCTATGCTTACGCCGAGAGTAGTGTGGGCGATACCTCGCGGATATAATTATGATATGTTTAAGGAAGCTTCGCGTTGACCCGTCATCTGAAAATGAAAAAATGATTTAGTGAGAATGTTGCCCAGACCAAACCATTTTTCAAAAGTCAAAAAAAATCTTTCCCGAAAGTATGGCCGGGGTACGCCAAACCTTCTTTGCTGTTCTCTCAGCCTGTTGAGGGGCCACCCCTATCAAGCCCCTCATCAGCCAGCAAGAGCAATAAGTAAAGCGCGGCTCGGTAGATGTAAAGAACACACATGCTCGGTGCGCCGTGCAACAGACAACAGTCGCTGGCGCGCTGACGGTCGAGGCGCGCCGAATTGCCCAAGCATTGTGCATGATGCACTATTTTATCGCGCAATCTTTGTGCAATCTGACAGTTGACACCGTCCCGATTCTGTGGTATACTTTAGGTACAGTAAAGGAAAGGAGAACACGAAGATGATGATGGCGAGGACTAATGAGAAGAGCTATCTGAATGGCTATAAGGGCGAGGATTGGGCGGTTGTGACCGAGGTTTACAGGCACTTCCCCAGCGGCCTCCGCAAATGCTACAAGTTCCCCAGCGGGTTCTGCGTCAAGGTTGAGTACTGCGAAACGAAAGAGATTTAAGGGAGGAAAAATGATGGATACTAACAAGGTAGTAAGGGCAGAGGGACGCCGCGCCATGCAGGCGCTGAGGGCTGTGGGGCTTGCGGTGTGCGTGCTTGTCGCAGTCTGTGCGCTTGTGGTGTGTGCAACAGTGACGCACGAAGCGCAAGCCACAAGGCAAGCTATCATTGATAACAAGGACGAGGTACTCGAACAGATGTTCGATACGCAGACTCTTGAGACGTGGTGCAAGGGTGAAGACCTGGGGACTATTAGAATGGTAGGCGCTTGGGTATACTCCAACAACAGCGATGGTACTACTACACTGGAGGACGAGCAAGGGTATCTGTGGGATGTAGAGGGGCAGGTAGATGCTAACAGCTTCCTCTTGCTGTGGCTGGTAGATAACCACACGCCAACAATAGCAGAGGATGACGAGATAGTCAAGGTGTGGTGTGAGTGGTACGCTGAATAGATAGCAGAGGACGCCGCGACTGTAGAAGTTGCGGCGTCTTCGTTGTATCTAGTAAGTAGCCGCTGAAGCCCTAGTTGAGGCAGGGAGAGGGGCTACGCACAAAAGTTTGCGGCACGACGAGGTGCAAAGTGCACAAAGGCTTGTCCTATAATTCGTGCAATCTGACTACTTGACACAAGCGGCAAGCTGTGGTATACTATAACTACAGTAAAGGAAGGGAGCAAGACACAATGACTGCTATTGCTATGTTAGTGTTCTATGGTATTGAAATGTTTGCGCTGTGGGCTGGTTATAACATTACACCTTGGGTGGCGTTGATTGCACAAGTACCTGCGGGCATTGTTTTCTTGGTAGCCTTGATATCAAAGAAATAAAGAAAACTGCGGCAAGATTAGAATTGCCGCAGTTTTTGACATTTTAAAAAAATTATTGTATAATAATTATAGAAAATAAAGAAAGGAGTATAAACCATGCGCTTACTGCAATGGGCTGTGGCGTTCATCCGTCGCTATTGCTTGCGACAAGACAACTGCAACGCTTGCCTACTAAAAGAGAAGTGCGGAAAGATTTGCTCTGAATGGTGAGTCTCGAAGCCGGCCCGTAACAGGGTCGAATTTCCGGCAGGCTAGGTGTATGGTGAAAAAATTCTCGAGTTATGGTGGAAACTGGTTTCGGTAGAAAATTAGACTCGTATGGTCGATTGGTTGTCCCTGTAAAACTTCGAGAACGTTTGCACATGAACGAGGGACAGGTCTATCAGTTCTTCACCCACGAAGAGAATGGGAAAATCTTTCTTTGTGTTGAGTGTCCCGAAGTTCAAGATGAAGTTACAAACGCTCTTGAGGTTCTAAAGAAAAATGGATTTCTGATTGAGGAGACCAATGGTTAAGGGCGGCCGCGCCGCCCACGACCAATGCGGCGCGTTTTTGCGCAACATTATATTGTATCACAATTTTCGCTGCTTGTCAATAGGTAATTTGCACAGATATTTCTATCCCGATTTGTACACAATGCCATGTTGACAAGTGGCGATTTTTCTGCTATAATGTAATTACAGTAAAGGAGGAACACAGCATGGACTACTTGAAACGTGCTACCTGCAAGAATTATACTGCGTGGGATTTGAATTGTCCGCGTATTGTCCAGCCTGATAATGACCTGCGCCGCAAGTTTAAGAGGGCGGCACGCCGCAAGGCAAAGCAAGAGGACAAGAAAACTTTTTCAGAAATCTTGCAAGAAACGCTTGACAAGCAAGAGTAAACGTGGTATAATAACATCATCAAGTAAAGGAAAGGATTTGAAACTATGAACAATCTGCTTATCATCTTCATCATTCTGAACATCATCAACGTGGTCATTCAGACCATCAAGAGCCTTGCAACTGTGAAATGCGGCAAGGTGGGCGCGGCTGTGGCAAATGCCCTTGCCTATGGCTTCTATACCATTGTAGTTGTCTACATGGTGTGTGAGCTTGACCTGTGGCTGAAAGTCGTGATTGTTGGCGCTTGTAACCTTGTCGGCGTGTTCATTGTCAAATGGGTTGAGGAAATCGGGCGCAAAGACAAAATCTGGAAAGTGGAAGTTTCTGTAAGAAATCGCTACACTGAAAATGTGGTTCAAGACCTTAATCATTTTGGAGTGTCCTACAACTACATTGCCACAAGCGATAACAAATGGGTAACTTTCAATGTGTACTGCTCCAATCAGAAAGAAACGCAATTTGTCCACGAGATTTGCAAGAATTACAACGCAAAGTATTTCATCACTGAAACAAAAAGTTTCTAAAAAAAATCTGCGGGAGGGGTTGACAACTCCCCTCCCGCGTGGTATAATAAGACTATCAAAAGAGGAAAGGCAGTAAATGTATGTCGGAATTTACAATCTATTTGAAAACAGGCGATAAATTCACCTTCATCGCTGAATCGTTTTCAGTTACCTACTCCAACATTGATGGCACTGCAGCTGGCATCAAGTACAAGAATCCTGCTGGGTTGTATCCACTTTTCATTGATGTCTCACAGATTGCCGCAGTTACAGCCGAAAAACTTTAAGGATGAACGCCGCCGAGGGAATGAAAAAGCCTCGGCGGCGCGTCCTCGGTCCTGACGCGCCGAATTCACAATTATAACACATGAAGCAACAAAAGTCAAGTAGAAAAGATGCACAAAATCTGGCTCGCCGCAGTCCCGAAATTTGGTCACTTTGCCTACTTGACTTCTTCTCTTGTTTGTGGTATACTTTAATCAAGCTAAAGGAAGGAGCGAATACCATGAAGTAGGTGTATGTTATCTATGAAGAGTCTGAAGATGGACAATTTGTCTATGGTATCATGGAGAATCAGCAAAAGGCAGAAGAGTGGGCGCACAAACTCAATAAAGATAATTACTTCTGTCGTTATTGGGTACAAGAGTACGAATTAAAAAAATAATAAAAACCTCTTGACAAGTAGCCGCTGATGTGCTATAATGAATACAACAAAAGGAAAGGAAGTATTAAGATGATGAACAAGATGGTGTGCTTTGACATGGACGGTACGATTGCTGACCTCTACAAGGTTGACAACTGGCTTGGCAAACTGCGGGCGGAGGACGCCAGTCCCTACGAGGACGCCGCTCCCATGTGGGATATGGACGAGCTGGCGGAAGTGCTGAACCTCCTGCGGCAGGCGGGTTGGGAAATCCGAGTTATCACTTGGCTGTCAATGAACAGCACCGCCGAGTACAAGGACGCTGTAAGGGCGGCTAAAAAGGCTTGGCTGGACAAATGGGGCTTTATGGCTGACCACTTCCACGGTGTCCAGTACGGAGCTACAAAAGCCGATAGTGTGCGGCGTGCTCTTGGTGACGGAACGGCGATTTTGGTTGACGACAACGCCAAAGTCCGCAAGGGCTGGCACTTGGGCGAAACCATTGACCCGACTGCCTGTAATCTGCTGGACGCTCTGCGGGGACTGCTGGAGGGGTAACAAGTGCGGCTGGCTGGGGCAGAAATGCCCTGGCCGGCCCGCGCACTATCGACGCGGGCCGAATTTCCATTATACCACACGGGGCACCAATTTGTCAAGAGAAAAGTGCGCGCATTTTGCACAAATATTTGCTCCCGAATTTGTGCAAAATACCATCTTGCAATCTGGCGTGGCGCGTGGTATAATAACTACAGAAGTTAAGAGAGAGGCACGAACGCCGAGAGGGTCAGCGAAAACTTTTCAAAAACTTCTAAAAAAGGGCTTGACAAACCGAGCGAAACCTGCTATAATAGAGGTATCAAAGGAGAGGTCAAGTAGTCAAGCGGCGGTCAAGAAAATTAAAAAAACTTGAAAAAACCTCTTGACAAACAGCCAAACCTATGATATAATAATTACATCAGGTGAGGGAAAACACCTAAAAACCAGAAAGGGAGTATCGACTATGACTAACACTAACAAGAAAATCACCAAGGCTATGCGCAACACCGACATCATCGCCATGCTGACGGGCGGCGAGGTCAAGCACGGCACTACCGTTGAGGATGCCGTTGCCCACCTCACCCACGAGAACGAACTGTTGGCGAAGAAAAATAGCGGTGACGCCAAGAAGCCGACCAAGGTTCAGGCGGAGAACGCCAAGCTGAAAGAGGAAATCGTTGCTTTCCTCACCACGGTTGACAAGGGCGTGACTGCTACCGAGGTTATGAACGCCTGCAACCTGTCCAGCAATCAGAAAGCGGCGGCTCTGCTCCGTGCGCTGGTTGAAGCTGGCGAAGTGTCCAAGACTGTTGAAAAGGGCAAGGCTCTGTTTGCCCTTTCCACCGAGGGCTAAACCCAAGGGGAGGGCGGGGAGAAATCCCCGCCCACAATCCCCAATTAAAGGAGGGATTTAATGGCAAGAGAAAGCGAAGCGGAAGCCATCAAGAGAATACAGGCGGGGCTAAAGTGTACCGAGGAAGAAGCCCGCGAAGTTTACGCCTATGACAAGGCTATTGACCGAGGGGAAAAGACCGAGTTTGACCTGACCGCCGAACAGGAAAAGGCAAGCCGCAAGTATGCGAGGGCTGACCGCAAGCCCACAGTTTACAATCTCACCAAGAGGGAACGCAAGCCCAACGCCACCAAGGGCGCTATAATTGCGGCGCTGGCGGCGTGGTTGACCGAGGGGGCAACTTTTGAGGTTGACGGGCTGGAAATCACCAACAAGGAACGGCAAGTAAAATTTTCCAGTGCTGGTGAAACTTTCGAGCTGACCCTGGTACAGAAGCGCAAGCCCAAGAGTTAAAATTTTCCACCGCTCCGATTATTCGGGGCGGTGTATTTTTATTCATCGCTCGCTTTCACGCTTTAATGCGCGAAAGCCGCCGGCGCGCTCACGGTCATCGCGCGCCGAATTTTTAATTATAACACACGACCAGCAATTTGTCAATAGACAATTTGCACAAACCTGCGGCCGCAAACTTTCCCGAATTTGTGTATTATTACCCATTGACATCTGCGGCCTGTCGTGCTATAATAAATAATGTCAAGAGGGAAAGTCGAACAGCGGCCAAGAAAAAATAAAAAAACTTGAAAAACCTCTTGACAAGTAGCGGCGAGTATGCTATAATAAAAGCACAGGTTGAGGGAACGATGGTAAACCTCAATCAACAAAAGAAAGGAAGTAATCACTATGAAAAACATCTACTGCACTCTGGACACTGAAACCTTCGGCGGGGCTTCCAAGCCCAAGGGTATCTACCACCTGGGCGGCATTATCCATGACCGCGTGGGAAATGTGATGGCGTGTTTCAACTATGTTATCGCTGAACACTACGGCGAAATCGAGCTTGACAGCTATGCCAAGAAAAACATGGGGCGCTATGCCGAAATGGTAAAGAATGGTATCGCCACAGTGATTGACACCGAGGAACACGCTGTGGAAATGGTTTCCAGCTTGTGCGATTTTTACGGTGTGCGGTATGTGATGGCTTTCAACAGCGGCTTTGACTTTGGCAAGACTGCTTGCCGCTCCCTGCTTGACGGACGGGAATTTATTGACATTTGGCTTGCGGCTCTGCAAACTCTTGTTATCCGCAAAAAGTATGTCAAGTTTTGCCAAGAGAACGGCTTGACCTCCAGCACAAAAAAATCTTGCTCCACTTCCGCCCAAACGGTTTACGCCTACTTGACAAATAATCCCAGCTATGACGAGGAACACACAGCACTTGAGGACGCCAAAATTGAAATGGAGATTTTTGTCAAGTGCATGGCGGCTCACAAGAAGTTTACCAAAAATTGCCATACTTTCGACTTTGCCGACCGTTACACACTTTTCCCCAAGTTCTAAAAAAAATGCGGGGAGGGGCTTGACAAAAGCCCTTCCCCATGTTATAATAGTATCATCAAAGGAAAGGAGAACAACAACATGAAAAATTACACTTTCGAGAAGAGGGCTTTCGTCAATCCTGAGTACGCTGTAAAGATTGCTTCCCGTATGGGCTGGATGCCCGAGGAGGACAGCGACGCCTTCACAATCACCGTTCCTAACGAGGATTGGCCGCTGGTTGAGTTCATCTTCGAGTATTTCATGTAAGCCCCAGGCCCGCCGCTGGTGTCAAAGCCTCGGCGGGCCGCTTTCTATCGACGCGGCCCGAAATTCCATTATACACCCGCGGTCAGCAAAAGTCAAGATGGAAAATTGCACAAAGATGAGGTCTGCGGCGCTCCCGAAATTTGTGCATTCTGCCTATTGCTTTCTGCGGTTGGCTGTGGTATAATGTGTATACAGTCAAGGGAGAGAGGAAACGACCTGACGGCTCGAAAAAAAAATCTCAAAAAACCCTTGACAATCCGCTCCCGATGTGCTATAATAAGAGTATAGTAAAGGAAGAAACGAACGGCGAAAAGCGACAGCGAAAAAACTTCCGAAAAGCTGAAAAAACTCTTGACAAGCGGCACAGAGTGTGATATAATTAAGGTATCAAAGGGAGAGAGGAACGCAAGAGAGCGAGCGAAAAAAGTAGCTTGCAAGTTGAAAAAACCTCTTGACAAACCGCTCAACCTATGATATAATAAAAACACAAAAGGACAAGGACAGTCCCAAAAACCAGAAAGGATTTGACTATGACTAAGAAGATTACCAAGACCATGCGCAATCTGGACGCCATCGCTCTGCTGGAGGGCAAGGCGGCTCCCAACGGCTCCACTGTGGAGGAGGTCATCGCTCACCTGCGGCACGAGAACGAGTTGCTCGCCAAGAAGAACAGCGGCGATAGCAAGAAGCCCACGAAGGCCCAGCAGGAGAACGAGGGCTACAAGGCCCAGATTCTGGAGTTCCTGCTCACCCAGACCGAGGGTGTGACCGCTACGCAGGTTATGAACGGCGTGGGGCTGTCCTCCAACCAGAAGGCCGCCGCTCTCCTGCGGGCTATGGTGGAGGCTGGCACTGTCACCAAGGCGGTCGAGAAGGGCAAGGCGCTTTTTAGCGCCGCCGCTGACGAGGGCGAGGGGGCGTAAGCCCCTCCCCTCTGGGGCATCAGCAAAGAGCCGCTCAGGGTAAAACCTGGGCGGCTCGCTGACTGTCGCACCGAGCCGAATTTGCGTAATATTATATTATACCACAAATTTTTCCGCGTGTCAAGTGGGCAAGCTGCACAAAGTTATTTCTCCCGATTTGTGCATTTTGACTACTTGACATTTTCTCTTGGTGGGTGTATAATAAGGATACAATCAAGGAGGTAAGAAAAATGAATAACAAGTATGAGTATGCTCTCCAGCGCAGACCGATGAAAGAGCTGTGGGGTCACTATTACCCTGAAGGCGATTGGGAAGATGTGGCAATCTATCAAAGCTGGAAAACGGCTATGCGGCATTTAACCAGGACTTCTAAGCGCGTGAATGTTCCCGCTATTACTTGCATTTTGCGGGTACAGTCAAGAAAAAAAATCGAAAAAAGTGTTTGACAAATAGCCTGACCTGTGCTATAATAAGACCATAGAAAGGAGGTGGTTAGATGGCTAAAGTGAATAAGGAACAGCAGGTAGTCTTGTTCATGGAAAAGCTGAAAATCAGCAGGGAGGACGCTGAAAAGCTGTTTGAGTATGACAGAGCGATTGATAGCGGCGAAAAAACTCCCTATGACCTGTCGGCAGAACAGCAAAAGGTGGTGAGCAAAATGACAAGAGCCGACAGAAAGCCTACGGTTTACAACTTGACAAAGCGTGAGCGCAAGCCGAACGCAACAAAAGGTTTGATTATTGCGGCGTTGGCAACTTTCCTCGCTGAAACGGGCGAGTTTGCTGCTGAAAACATCGAAATCACGAACAAAGAGCGGCAAATCAAGTTCCAAAGTGCAGGCGAAACCTTTGAATTGACGCTTGTGCAGAAAAGGAAGCCGAAAAGTTGAGAAAAAGGGCGAGAAATCGCCCTTTTTCTTCAAAAATAATCGAAAAATAATGCTTGACAAATAGTCCTTTGTATGGTATACTTTAGATACAGTAAAGGAAAGGGGTAAATAAAATGAAGAACACTATCGCTATCTTGGCTTTCGAGCAGGTGCTCGCCACCATGATTTTCGGGATTCTCCCTGTTACCGAGAACCATGACGAGCTGGTGGAGTACTACATCAGCGCCACCGCGGAGCAGGCGCGCCGCATTTTCGAGGAGGACGGCAACTACTCCCTGGAGTACTTGGCGGATGCCTGCAAGGAGTTGGCGCTGTTCTTCGGGCGGTATGCCTAAGAGAGGGCTTCGGCCCTCTCTTTTATTTTCGGCGGCCCGCAAACTAACGCCGCGGGCCGAGTTTTTTGTCAAGATATAGGTTGTACAAATTTCTGCGGCAATCTTTGTGCAGATTACCGAGTTGACAAATTCCCGTATCTCTGCTATAATAAGTACATCAAAGGAAAGGAAGTGCTAAGAATGGAAGATATTATCTACTTGGTGTATGACGGTGGCGACATGATTGCGGGATTTACCTACCTTGCGACTACGGTTGTTTTTGTCGAAGGGTATCGGCCCAACAGTCCCGTGGCTATGAGCATGGTAGACGCCAAGACGGGCGAGGTTGTTGACATCTGGCAGAACGGCGCATGGGAGAGCGGGAAGGAGTGGTAAAAAATAAGGGAAAGGGGTTGACAAAAACCCCTTTCCCGTAGTATAATAGAGGTATCAAAGGAAAGGATGTGTAATGAATGGTTTACTGCCCTGGTTTTAGCTGTGACTGCCCCTATTGGAGAGAGGATAACATCTGCGGCATGACTGAATACGGCTTTGACCCTCTTGTTGAGTGTGAGGAGTTCGAGGGGTTCGGGGAGGAGGATGGAGAAGATGAAGATTGTTGAGCGGGTTTCCTACTGGACGGCGTACATTATTACTAGAATCCTGTGTGCGCTTTGTCCACCTTTCAAGCGGTGGGGCAGGAAGAAAATTTTGGCAAAGATGGGGAGGGGCTAAGCCCCTCTTCTTTTGCACTTGCCGCTTTACCACTTTAAAGCGTGATTACGCCGGGCCGCGCGCGGGCGTGTCGGCCCGAACTCCCGATCGGCCCCAGCATATGGCAAATTTTTGCTCGATCTAGCGATTTTTTACTTTAACCTCATATGTCCCGAAATTTGACATTCTCGTCCGATTTGATTAGCTTTGCGATTTCTTCTTCACTTTTACACGGTCGTCTTAGCTACAATAAGAGATAGCTATATTGACAAAACAAAAATTATATGGTATGATATTAAAAAAAGAGACATATGCCGAGCGGGGCCAGCCCATAGCATTAGCATTGCAATATCATAAAAAATATTGTATAATGTATATAGAAAATAAGAAAAGGAGCTGTCTGTATGATGGAACTTAAAGATATGCTGCTCGGCATGATGAAGCAGGGCAAGTCCCTTGAGGACGCAATGAAAGAGATTTCTGACATTGCTAATGAGATTGAGCGTGAGCAAAAGGCGGCGGCGGCAGAGCGAGAGCACAAGTATCTCAAGTACACCAAGCCACTCGGCGAGGTCTACCCCGAGAGCGTGCTTACCTCCAACCTCTTCGCCCGCAAGCAGCTTTATGCTGAGGATGTGGCGCTCGTCCTCGCGCATTATGTGTGCCAGAATGTGCCTGGCTATGCCGAGTTTGCGGCACAGAATGAACTTGACCTTGCTGATGCCTACAGGTCTATTGTTGAGCAGCAGGCTAAAATGGCTGAGAGCATGGTGGCGCATAAGGATGATGGAGAGTATGGCCCGCTCAATGCATTGACAGAGTCTCTTGCTAATGTAATCACCGAGTCTATCTTTGGGGACGCACCCTTTAACGATAAGGAACAAAAGCAAACTGCTCACCCCACATCTTTTGCTCCTGTGACCCTCAGCAAGAGTGATGCAGAGAAAGTTCAGGAGTTTATGCGTAAGATGGGTCTCAATTAACCGTAACAATAGGAAGAAAGAAAAGCCCCGTGGATTAGGTTCCACGGGGCTTTTTGTTATGGTTTTGAGGGAATGAGGGCGAGCCTTAAAAATAGTTTTAGGAAAGTCAAGTAAGATCGGTATAGTTGGACCCGATCGGCGCACCACACTTATTCCAAAATATATCATTTCGCATGATTCTAATAAAATCTCCCTATCTTAACTTTCCCTATCAATCTTCCAACTCGCCCTCTTAACAAGAGTAAAAGATAATTCCTTTAGGAGTGGGCGCAGCGAACTCTCGTTACCAACTAGTCTTCACCATAATAGCTTCCCAATCGGTTCTAACAGCGCTGCCCCAAAGTTTCTTAACATCAACGTCTGCGGCCTCTTCAACTGCTACTACCTCTCTGCGCTTTCCTTTAAGAGTCTGCGGCTTTGCCAACTTAAACTGTTCAGGTAGCTCTACAACCTTATCCAACCAAGTGATGTTTCCATTCGGCGTAGTCTTAGCAATAATCTTGTCTCTGCTTACCAAGAATTCTGGCCATACCCAAGCAATGCTATCCTTGTCAAGATAACGACCCAACTGGTCAAACTCTTTCTTGAGTTCATAAGCGTCTTTGTACTTCCATACAGTTACTTGCTGACCATTGTACTTAATGTTACCAGCTTTACCTTCAGTATACTTCAAACTCATTTTTTCGTAATCTCCTTTACCTCTATTTTCAAATCAATATTTTGATTGGTTCCTTACCCGTCTCTTCGACTACTCCCTCGTATTTTTCGTATCGACGGTTCAAACTTCCAAAGAGGCAATTTCGCTAATTTTTACCTCTTTCAATTAAAATGCTACGTGCGGCGTGATAAGGGATTCTGCCCTGCCGCGAAGCGGAAGGGCGAAGCCCGCACTGTATTATAAATATTGTACTATACTATATAATATTTCTGGTATTGCGAAAAGACTTTTAAATAAGATAAAAGTCCTTTCGCAAGACTTTTGAATACTATATAAAAGTCTTTTCGCAAGACTTTTATCTTAACAAAAATTCGACAACGCGCTCCTTAACTCTTCATCTTCTGGGTCTAATTCTTCTTGGAAAATAAAATTAGTCTTCGTCCCAGCTTCTAACTTCAAATATCCATATTTAATCAACTCCCCAACTGCATTATTATAAGCTGCTTTCTTCAAACCCGTAGACTCTTCAAATGCTTCTTTACTTAAAGCAAAACTGTATCCGCTTTGATTCTCAGCTATATAAGTCCATAGGCAAAAAGCATTACTACTTAATACTTTTCTGGCTATCCTAAAATTTTTCAAGTTGAATAGGGTATAGAGATGATTTTTATCACATATACTCTTTGTAACCGTAATTAGTTTCTAATTTGCAGCACGATTTACATTTGGCATAATCAAAATCTCCTCTCTTACTATCTACTATTGAGGAGTTTATCAAATGCCCTTCGTAAGTCCTCGGTATTCTCAAATACCCAACAATCAAACTAAGGATGTAATTTGTTTACTTCTGTTCGCAGAATCTAAAATCCTTGTTCTCGCAACTAAACCGCAATCTTGCGAGAAAAAATTATCTTTTCGTCATTCGGCATAATTGGCATAACTCCTTTGATTAAAAGTATTGTCAAAAGACTTTTATCTTAGCTATTTGTATCATCACAACATAGATATGCTTGTAAAGCCTATCTAATCACCCAAGACATAGAGACTTCTAATTCTTTAGCCTTCTACTCAAGCAATTCTCTTTCTTGCTCAGATAACTTTACAGAAACGGTTGTGTTCTTCATATATTTCACCTCGCTTACTCTATATGAAAAATACAGGTAATACTTTGTCCTAAAATGTCCTAAAATTTTAGATAAAAGACTTGCCGCAAGACTTTTAATCAAATGTTAATAAAACGTGTTAAAATTTTATACACCAATTACCCCATCACTAACTTAGTAAAATTGCCTCTCAAAAATGCCCTTCTGGAAAAATGCCAACCCGGAAAATTCCCGTCAACAAGTAATCATATCATCACTATCCTCTACCTGCGGCAATCTTCCACCATAATACTTAGCGGCAATCATCGAGTCTATAAATCTTCCATACGTACCACGCTTACGAACTCGGATTCCGCCCTTATGCCAGAAAATTTCCCAAAGCCGCAACTCCCCACGCTTCTCAGCCTAAAAATCATACTCCAACCCATCTCTATCCTTCCACATCCAATGCGGGCAGAATACTTCATTCCAACTGGCTGGACAATACAAAATCTTCACACCACCTGGGTCCATCAACCAAGCTCTTACCGCCTCAATCAAACAGTTACTCCAAAAGATAGGCTTGTTCTAATACACATTCTAACATTGTGCATACCACATTCCTACGCAAAACAAGAGCAAAATCACCTAAGTCGCAACAATAATAATCAAAATCCATACCCTCTTTTCATCTTCAAATACTCTATCAAAGCTTGCCGCAATTCCTCGTGATGCAAGCCTGTAGTCTCACAAAACTGCGCCGCAATCAAAACATCTTCATCATCAATAGGATAATGTTCAACTATCCAGTTCGCATTCACTCTTATTCTCCTTCTCTCCTTGAATTCTATCCGCCAATTTGCACAGATTATTCGGCAAATTTATCACAGTTATCAAGCACGTCCCTTGAAAACAATAGACGTGGTGATGATAAACCCGCATATTATTGGCCTTGCCGCAAGATAAATACAATTTATCCATAAACTTTTTCAAATTGCCTCTTGCTTCAGCATGAGTAATGCCAAACTCAAGAGCTTTCATTGCGTTCTTATCAGCTATTTTCTTGCTCAAGCCCAAACGCTCTTTCGTCCTCTTGATACTATGATTTGTCATTCTCACTTCGCTCACTCGTAAATTTCCTCCTTTACTATTTTTCTATATAAATTATACCATATAATTTCACTTATGTCTATTGCGGCCGCCAAGGCCAAACTTGTTTAAAGCACCTTTATTGAAATTAGCGCAATTTTTTGTTATAATATAATTATGAAAATCAAAAGAAAGGAGCTACCAAATGAACTGTCCGATTTGCGGTCACCCTATTCCGCCTAATAGCGGCACATATGTATCAATAGAAGATGGAACATATGTTCTAATGTGCAATAGTTGCGGTATCACTTACGGGCATTCGTGCTTGACTTGTCGCCACCAGCAAGCTCCAGCGCCGCAATGTCTATATGAAAAATATCAAGGCCCTCTTGATATAGTAAAAATAATGTATCAAGAGCAAAGAATAGGCCCAATGGTAATGCGGCAAGAAGCGCCGCAAGTTAACGTTGAAGTCATTGAACAGGTATGTCCAACTTGCCCTTGCGGCACTCCGCATAACTGTCAACGCAATCATATTTGTCCCAACTGGGAAGTTAAGGAGGAACTTTTACCTTATGTTATTTCTACGAAACAAGAAAACTGATGAAACCCTGCTTTTCTCTGACGATTTTGAGGTAATTGAAGTGCCGAATGGTGCCATTCTTCGCATTGGAGATTACTCTCTATTAGACCTTGTAGAATCTGAACCAGTAACCGCCGCGGCTTTAGAAGAGTTAAGCAATAATAAGTGAAAATATATGCTCGGGATTGAATTTTCTTAAAAAATATATTATAATATATTTAGAAAGTAAGGAAAGGAGAAAAGTCAATGTCCGAGCATATTGTTTTATGTCCAATCTGCGGCTATTCCATTCTGCCGCGAGAGTCTGGCGTAGAAATGCAGTTGGGAGATTCTGATAACTTTATCCTCATCTGCAAAGACTGCGGACGGCGAGGTCAAGAAAAGGAGGTGCCGCATGAATAAGTTTTATCGCTATGAAATCTCCATTCAAGAGGAAGGAGAGGAGAAACCAAATGTGACTTACGGTATTGTCATTGCCACTTCTCTTGGTGATGCTGCCGATAAGGTTGCCAATGGATTCACGCGTCAGCCCGATTATGATGTCATCTATGTGAAGACCGAGTCGCTGGCGCCGCCAGAAGATGACATCCTTATCCTTAATAAAGACCTTGTAGATAAGATTGCGGAGGAGGTCATCTGGTGATTAGATATTACAAGATTGTAGCTTCCAATGGTTATGCTGGCTGCACCAGAACCGAATATATTGAACACGATGATGAAATTGATGTTGACATCGAGGAAATCGCGTGGGATATCGCAGTAGAAAATGGCGAAAGCTATGCCCACTGCGCGTTTGGATGGGGCCAGGTTCCACCTGAGGATTCCGAGGAATATGAAGCTTACATTGAAGGTTGTGACTTCTCTATTATAGAGGTAACAAAAGAAGAGTACGACGAAAATGTCTAAGGAGGTTGTGGTATGGAGCCTTATGTTGATTGCTTGGCGTGCAACGAGCTGATGGTGCAGGAGTGCATCAAGGAACTGCGGCAAAATGATATGAAAGTGCATAACTTCATCGCGGCTCTGCTAAATGGATACACGGTTTCATACCACGGCTATCAGTTTACAGATTATGACACTCGGCGCATTTATGACGCTGTAAAGAAAGGGAGGAACTACTAATGGTAGGAGACATTATTAAAGTCAAGGGTATCGACCTGCTGGTACTCGATGAACGTGATGGCAATCCCTTTGTGATTGCTCTGAATACGGGCATTGAGACTGAGTTCGATGACGACTCCAACAACTATGACGGCAGTACCCTTGAGGCTGTCACCAACGATTGGCTGGAGCAGAGCGGTCTTCCCACTATCGAGCGCGAGCTTGACCTTATGACTCTTGATGGTTGTAAGGACTATGGTAAGAAGATGGTTGCGGCAGCCCCGCTTACTTTGCGGGAGTATCAAGACTATTCTGACATCATTGTGCCACACATCGAGAATTGGTTTTGGTTGGTAACTGGTTGGACTACGAGGTCGCGCTATTACGGCACTGCGAACCGCGTGTGCGGTGTCGGCAACAACGGGGGCGCGAACTACAACGCCTACGGCTACAGCATTGGGCTGGCCCCTGCTTTCGTCCTGGATAAAAGCAAGTTGGGATATATCAGCAAGTTTAGTCCTGTAGACCTTGATAAAATCCCCACTGAAATCCTTGTCGCTGAATTGAATCGGCGCTTCAATGAGAACAATAATTAAAAGGAGAATATAAAAAATGAAAAAGAAAATTGTTGCTCTGACTCTTCTGGCTGTCCTACTTATCACTATGCTCACTGGTTGCGCCTCGTGGAGTCGAGGTTGGAAGTCTGTCACCAGTGATTTTGGCGGCGGACTTGACCGCACTGTCACCGTCTATGACTACAACGGAAATCCTATCCAGTCTTGGAGCGGCAAACTCGATATGAGCGAGTCGGAGAATGAGGTCTTCTTTGACCTCAACGGCAAGCGAGTTATCATACATGGCGGTATCGTCATCGCTGAAGAGAATTAAGTCATGCTCAAGGGAGGCCATCGGTCTCCCTTGAATTTTTTATTTTTATATGTTATAATATATATAGAAAATAAGGAAAGGAAGTTGAAAAATATGCGTTATCCTATCGAAATCATCTATGACCCCTTCCTTGGTCAGATTGAGAGAGAAATGTCACCGGCAACCTATGATGCGCGTATAGAGTGGTTCCGCAATTTCATTAAAGAGCATGAGAACGATAAGCCTCGTCGCTATCAAGAGTATGTTAGCTATTTGCGGCAGTGGTTCAGTGATGGTCAGTGCGATGGCTTGCCGAACTTCAAAGCGCGGCATACTTTGCATCAACTTCCTATGTCTATGAACATCTACTTCGGTTAAGGAGGGCAAGATATGGATTTCCGTTCTGCTTTGGCGCAATTTAATGTTGACTCTGATACCCTTGCTTCCGCGGCGAGCGATTTCGCCAAGATGATTGATGAGGGAGAGACTCCCAGTGAGTATTGGGAGTGCATGGGCACGGGTTCCTATAAGGAGTGCTACTTTATCGGCGATGTAGCTGTAAAGTTTGCGCTGGAGTGCAACGAGACCATCTTACGCGAGAAGCGAGTCTATGATGCGGCTCTTGATGAAGGGCTGGACGCCATCTTTGCTCATACCATCTTTCTTCCTTTGGAACAGCATCTTCCTGCTTGCTTTGTTGGGGAAGAGGACGATGATGAAGATGATTTCGACTGCGTTGTCTTTCAAGAAAAGATTGCAGATATTCTCGGCAACAACGAAAATATCCATGCTATCCTGTGGTATGACCACCAAAAGTCTTATAATAAATATCCTCTAACTGGCGACGAAGGTGAAAATCTTACTTATACAGTGGTAGCAGATTTGGTTCAAATCTTTTGCTATCAAGAGTGGATTCAAGCCGCCATTGACTGCTATGGATTGAAGTTTATGCTTGACTTGGCGACTTTCTGCAACAAAATGCGTGTCGATGACTTGCACGCTTTTAACCTCGGTTTCCGCGCAGATGGGAGCCCTGTCATCTTCGATTTCCTCTCTTAATAGTGGCTAGCGGTCTTACTTGCAAAAATTCAAAAAATATCGTATAATAATTATAGAAAATAAGGAAAGGGGATTTGTCCAATGGTAGCACCTAGCTTTCAGTCTTTTGAGATTATCGGTGAGGTTTTCATCAAAGGAGCCAAGAATTACATCAAGGTGAAGAACCCCAAGACCGGCAATGTGCGTGACGTACGCTGGTACAGCGAGAGCGAGTTCGCCAAGGCTTACGGCAAGAAGATTGAGACTGCCGCGAAGGAGCCTGGCGACGGCATCGACGCTGCATGGGAGTTCTACTGGAGCGAGGAGGGTCACGAGGGTCTGAAGCATGCTCGCGGCTTTGACAACGGTCCCATCTTGGTCTTCCGCAATGTGCGGACTCAGGAGGACGAGGAGTGGTGCAAGCGTTCTATCGCTCGCTACGCTGTTGGTGTCGGCTGGCATATTGTATCTACGGATACTCTGCCCGACGATATCCCCGAGCACTTCAAGATGGTACTGTTGAGCTGGAACGAGTTCCGCGATGGCGATGACCGTCACAGCAAGCGTCCGTCCCAGTTGGCAGATATTATTTCTAAGAAAGTGCGCGAGAAGCAGTTCGTAACTTTCAACTAAAGGAGGAAAATTTATGCTCTTGCAGGCGATAAATGTCGCGCTAACTGCGGCATTGTGCGTGCTCTACACTTGGCAAGCAAAAGAGAAGT
>JAMPED010000011.1:49553-73405 GCA_023665325.1 Acetobacter sp. | reverse complement strand
TTTTCCGTAGCGGCGCAATCCACAAACCAGTGCGAAGCACACCTTACCTGTCATCCCTCGGCTGTGAAACAGCCGTCAAGGGATCTCCTCCTCCCAAACACAGCCTTAATCGTAGCCTCTATCTCTTTCCCTTAAAAAAAGCCGTAAGCAATGCTCCACACTCTTCCGCCATCACCCCAGAGGTAATCTCCGGCTTATGATTACAAGAAGAGTTTTCAAAAAACTTAACACCATTCTCTACCGCACCGCCTTTCGGATTTGCCGCACCATACACCAACCGTTTAATCCGCATCAATGAAAGCGCCGCCGCACACATCGTACAAGGCTCTAAAGTAACATAAAGCGTACAATCCCACAAACGTTTTTGCTCCAGCGTAATCGCCCCAATACTCATCGCCACCGTCTCAGCGTGTGCCATTGCGTGCAATCCGTGTTCAGAAGTATTATGTGTCGCTGCAATAACCTCACCATCCGCCGAAACCAACACCGCTCCCACCGGAACCTCATCTTCCGCCGCCGCTAACTTCGCCTCCTTAAAGGCAAGTGTCATATAGTATTCGTCAGTTTGCATCAAAATTCCCCTAAAAAAATAATAAGGCGCAGCCGTAGCTAAGGATGGGATAAAGTGCGGTGCTATCGTCAAATTTCCAACTGCAGTGTACAAAACTGGTACATAAAGGAGGGAATTTGGCGATTTGACCGTGCTTTAGCACGTCCCTCCCTTTAATTGAATTTGGTCCATTCCCTAATATTCTCTCGCAAAAACTCCGGCAGCTGCACCAAACCAGAAGCCCCAGCAGCTCGTCTATGTCCACCGCCACCAAATGCCGCCGCAATTTTTGACACATCAACATCATCCGTTGTAGAACGAAAAGAAAGATTCCACCGATTGCGTTTGTTTAAAGAAAAGCTAACCATAAAATCATACTTTTTAATATTATCCAAAGACTCAAAAAAATCAGACCCTGCCTGCGGCATATTTGCGGCAATACAGCGTAATCCGTTATATGTCCCCTCAAACGCCATATTACGCACAAGACGATAATCACGATGTTTGATATAAGAAAGAATAGCATTACCTTTCTCAACCATCAAGTCAATATCCGTTTTCCCCTCAAACAGATCTTTCCAAACCTTATCATACGGACGGTTCACCCCTTGAGATTGAAATGCAAACTCAAACGGACGCACCCGCTTATCTCGCAAATCAAACAAATCATTCAACGCCAATAATCGAACCCCCTCAGGAACGGGCTGCTCAGGAAAGAAATACTTCCAAGTCAGTTCAATTGCAGCCGTACCAATCTCCCGAAAACCTTTAATTCCAAGCCCCCCTACTTTCTCAAGATAGGCGTCATATTGAGCAATTGCCGAGGCGTGATGGTCAATCCAAGTTACATCCTTCTCTGCGTGCAATTTAAACATATATTCCATCGGAAAGGATATATCACAAATCACAACCTTATCGTGCTTGTCAATTTCTTCATACGGTATCTCTTGGTCATAATTATACCCCAAAAGTTCACACTCTTTGTGTGCATACTTAACAATCGCCGCCGACCCTTTTCCATCGTGATCCGCAATGTGGTAAATACATAACATTCTTTTTTATCCTTTCGTTTTTTTTTTATAAATTTAATAAATAATAAGCATAGCGTTTCAATGGATGAGATAAAATGCCCTACTTGAAACGCCGCCACCGACGCGGTGTACAAAACCGGTACATAAGGAGGTGCCGGCGTGAAATGAGAGCGTTTTAGCACGCCCACTCAATCGTCAAACCGTCATACGCCGGCTGCATATTACTCGGACAATGAGAGTACACCTCTGCATAATCACTCTCTACCGCCATATGATTGATAATCACACGTGTCGGATCTATCTTTTCCGCATAGTCCAAAAGATCTTCTAGCCCCGCGTGAAAACGTGTCCCAGACGGTGTTGTTAACGGCATAATCAAAAGCTCTGGCTTACGTTTAATAAGCTTTAAGGCACTTTCCGGAATCTCTCGAAAATCAGAGATATGCACAACCTCTCCATCGTTAAAGATATAGCCTGAACATTCTACATTATGTCCCTGTAAACGAATAGGCGTAACTTTCAAATCTTTAAAATAAAAACTCTGCTCATATTCAAAAATATTCGGATGTAATGCTGCCCGATATACAGGATCAATTTTAGTTGCATCATCCGCAATCAGATAAGGAAAACGGGAGCGAATAACTGCCAAATTATCTTTAGATGCAAACAATTCCACCGCTTTGCCTGAAATTCGGTTAATCTCACGGAGGTCATCAATTCCGTGTAGATGATCAGCGTGCGTATGCGTATAAAAAACAGCATCAATATGGCGAATATCCGAAAGAATAAGCTGCATACGTAAATCTGGCGACGTATCAATCAAAAACTTAACCCCGCTAAGCTCCATATACGTTCCACTGCGAAGACGAATATTTTTCGGATTCTTCGCATCACAATTACCAAATCCGTGCGCAAGTGACGGCACACCAGGTGCAGCTCCCGCCCCTAAAATAATGACCTTAGACACAACACTACCTTTCGTTACAATCTCTGTGCTTTTTGATACAAATTATAAAAGTTATCTGTAGTTATACGGGCGATTTCTTCAATCGTCAAGCCCTTAATTTCAGCAATTTTCTCGGCTGTCTTCAAAACATACGCTGGCTCGTTTGTTTTACCCCGAAAAGGCACTGGAGCCAAATATGGACTATCTGTTTCAATCAATATCTTATCTATCGGATATTGCTTAAAAACTTCTACCACATCTGCCCCGCTTTTAAAGGTTACTATCCCCGAAGCAGAAATATAAAATCCTAGCTCATTAACCGCCTTAGCAAATTCCAAAGTAGAGGTAAAGCAATGGATAACTCCTGAAAGTTTGCCAAATTTTGCCACCCCACCTTGTAAAAGCGCCAGCATATCCTCTTCCGCCTCACGCTGATGAATCATAAGCGGCAATCCTGTTTGCCCCGCAGCTTCAATATGGCGTAAAAACATCTCTTTCTGTTCTTCTTTAACCGCCGCTCCATAGTGATAATCAAGTCCGCATTCACCAATAGCAATCACTTTTGGATGTACAGTCATCTGTATAATCTCATCCACTCCTATTGTCGCAAGTTTTTCAGGAGCACTATCCGGATGCACACCGGCAGATGTCCAAACATTCGGATATTTCTCACACATCTCAAGCTGCGCTGCCGCTTCGTCCAAATCTTTACCCGCATTTAAAAGCGTGGTCACTCCTGCTGCAAATGCCCGCTCTAAAACATCCTCATCCTCAATATGGCAATGACTATCTGTAAACATAATTTTCCTTTCTTCTGACATCTAATCTATATATTAAAAAATTTCATTTACAACAAAAAAATCCGCCGGTTAACACCAACGGATTTTAATTTAGAATTTCTTACGCTTTTGATTACGTTTTTTAAGCGCCTGCTGACTGGGTACAATCATCTGCCGCCCGTCCTTGTTTTGCCGTGGCTCTTGCCGCGGATAACGACGCTGCTCCTTCGGTCTACGCGGCAAAACAGCCTCTCCCTTTGGATTTTTAACAGCCTCTTGCGGAACCTCGGGTTCTGGCACATAGTTATCAACCATCTGGACAGCTACACTACCACCCACCGCTGCAACACATACCCTTGCAGCACATACAACCATAATATTGACATCCATATTTATAGATTTAATAATGAAAATTTAGCCAACTTTATGCCACAACTTCCCAAAAGTCAATCATTTTTCTTCATTCAATTCCAATATCTTTTTCGCCACCGCAACATTAGTAAATTTCTCTAACGTAATAGCACGAGCTTGAGCCGCTTTTTCCTGCCGTTCTTTATCATTTGCTAGATAATAACTTAAAAGTTCCGCAAGCTCCTCTCGACTTTGATACATTGGCACCGCCTCACCATACATCGCTTTAATCTCTGGCATATAGTCCGAGATAACCAAAGCCCCTGCCGCTGTAGCATCATAAATTCTATTATTTACAAAACCAAATTCTTTCATATCTGGCCGATGATCATTAAGCACAATCTTAGCTGAACTATAATAACGATTCAGCTCTTCATTCGCAATATATGGCGCCTTATACATCTCCACCGGAACAACACCTGTCCAATTATATCCATATACCGCCACATCAAACCCGCTTTCAATCGCATAGCGCAAACTGGTACGATCGTGCCAATTTGACCCCACAAAAAGAATATCGGTTTTAAGCGCCTCCGTAAATGCTGGATAAAACTTTTCTGGATTCGTAAACTGAGGAACATACACCGCGTTAATCCCATTTTGCTTTAATTCCTCAGCGTATGACAAAGAAGCCACAGCAATTATATCATAATTTTGCCAGTCATCATCCAAATTTGTCCCCTCTGGCATTTTTTCCCGAGCATTGAGTCGTGCTTTGCTCACTCTATGTGCTGACGCTTTGCTGTACCACATCGGATAATAGACATACAGCACATTTTTTCCTTGCGGAAAAGGTGATACAAACTTAGTATAACCACGCATATAAAGATTAAGTGCTGGTTCCGGTGTATGAACGCGATGATACTCCCCGCGATAATCTACTTCAGTTTGTTGCCCCAGCTTACGAAATCCATCAGCAAAATCTTCAGCAATCCAATAATCTCCAATATTTATTTCTCCGCGATTAGTCGTAGACTTAACCACCACATCTGCCGCTTGTACCATCGCCACATTAAAAAGCACCAAACCAAATAAAATCGCAACTCTTTTCATCATCCGTCCTTTTGCCTTAAAACAGCGAGTCCTTTTTTTCATCCTGAGCCAATTTAACTTTAAGATCTTCCGCCCGCAGTTTAATATCTGCCCTAAGCGGACGCTTCAACGCCTTAGCTAATTGTCGCCGCGCAATTCCCTCTTCACCGATTGCATTATTATATTCAGCCGCAAAATAATCTGCCTCAGCAGTCATACCCATCTCTGCATAAATCCGCCCAAGATAAAGATAGGCAGCCGGATATGTTTGATGACGATTAACGTGTTCTAAAAGTGGAATAAGCTCCTCCACTTGCGCACGAGTTGGATTGGTCGCCAATACCGCCTCCGCATAGCTCAATTTAAACAAATCCGACGTAGGATTGAGTTTCAACGCCTGCTTATATGCCACCAAAGCATCATTAAGCTTACCATTTTCAAACAATGTTTGCGCTTTAATCTCCCAAAAATACGGATTATTCGGTTCCATCGCAAGTAAAACATCTACATACTTCAACGATTCCTTAAAATTTTTCACCCTCATATAATACACCGCGTGGGCAATATTCCCCGCAACAGATGTATCACTAAGCGGATAACGTTTCAACACCGCCGAAAGCGGCGCCAAGTAAGCATAGAGTTTCGCCTGTAGTCGTTTCAAGCGTGTATCAAGCATCGCATTTCCCGCCGTTCCTTTTTCTTTTGCTAACTTATCATTAAAAAACGCCACGCGCTCGGTTGTGACTGGGTGCGTTCGAAAATATGGGCTCTCTTCGATTCCTTGCAAGCGATTCGCACTCTGAATTTTTTGCATAAAGTTTTTCAAACCCTTAACTGATTTCTTGTTTTTTCCAAGCAACAATACTGCTGTTTCATCTGCTGCACGTTCCTCACTCACCTGATACGCAGTTATAGCGTTAATCGCCGAACTCTGCGTACCTAACACCACCGCAATCGCCGCATCACCACGCCCACTTACTGCCGCAGCTCCCGCCGCAGCAATCAATGAGGCAAGGGTCGCTTTTTGCATATCTTGTAATTTAATTTTTAACCGCAAAATATGACCACCTAAAATATGACCAGTTTCGTGCGCCAACACACCCTCAATCTCATTACTATTTGAAGCTTTTAACAGCGTACCAGTATGCACAAATAAATGATTTTGATCTCCCACAAATGCATTCAAACTATCATCTTTAACAATATGTACATAATCACGATTAAGCGGCAGGTTCGCCGCCCCAAATATCGGCTGCAACACATCATACAAATATGCCTCAGTTTCCTCATCCGAAATTAAACTGACAGCCTGCACCGGCAGAGCAGCACACCACAATATCAAGTTTAAAAATATCCATAAACAACGCATAACCTTCTCTCCTAATGGTTTATAACCTTATGACATAATCCCTCAGCTGTCAAATACAAAGAAAAAAATATGCAAAATTAAGACAATAGGCAAAAAAATAAATATTTTTGGCAATTTTGTACATTTTATTATTGACACACTGGCAAAATTATGCTATTGTCCATTTCAGAAAAAAAATTATTAGATCCTTGAATAGCCCCGCACATTATCTTACAGATAAACGCATCGCTTATTTCAATGATTATTGTTAAACTAAATAAAAAAATAAAATTATGGCAAAAAACATTGCTATCACCGCAAACAGCTCAATGAGCGTCTGCATCAAAAAATTCCAGAACTACGCAACCCCCAGAGGGATAACCCTTCTCCCCGAAACCTACGGTTTCTACGAGGTACGCAAAGGTAACAGCAAAAGCATCCGTGGCGCCGTTAAAGCTATCAAAGCTGATGGCACTTCTGGATGGGTTATCAACTGGGCAGACAAAGAAAGAAAATTCTTCGCTGACGCCGACAAGAGCGTAGCGGTGAGCAAAAAGAAACACTCCCTAGAGGAGAGTGTACGGCTCCGACAGGCTAAGAAGCCTGCTGCCGTAGAGGTCGAAGAAGACCTCTAAGAAACGGTAATCTTTTTATTACCTAATATCTTACCTGAAAAACTGTAACTTAGACCGGCACTCGTACGCCGGTCTTTTTTTTATTCATCCCTCATCATTGCAAGTAGACATCTATTTACGAGTACAAAACAATCCACAAAACAAGTTACTTCAACATTTTTCCTATAAAAAATATACAAAAAACATCTTGATTTTGTATAAAACTTATGCTATTGTTAAGTCCGCAAAATAAATTATTGTGCCCTTATGACTATTTTTTATGTCTTATTATAAATATGGGTACACTTCAATTTTTTCTCTCTCAAATGCCTTTCGTCGGAATTTTCCGCCGTCACTGCATTTGTCCATATATATAAAATTGTTAAATTTAATATTTTTTCAGAAATGGAAACAAAGACAAAAAAAATCAGAAGTGCACTCTATCGTGCAAGCTCTGTGTTGTTTGTTCTGATGCTCCTCATCGGAACAATGCTGGGAACAAGCTGCTCTGAGCAGCTCTCAAACGTATCGACCCCAATCACCGACACCATTACAATCATTAAAGATTTGTACTGGACCTCGGAACGTACGGGGATTGCTACCGTCACGGTGAAAGATACTCTCGTTAAAAGCGAGGTAACTTTCAAGCAGACCTCAAGGCTGTACAATCAGAAAGAAGAGATTAACTTGACTTTCAACCCAACAGCCTACCTCAACATTCGCCTTACAAAATCGCGAATTGATGTGTTGACCAAAGATGAGCTACCTGCTACCCTCACAAAACAATACATCCAATCCCGCACGCCGTATAAAAACAAAACAGATTTCGGCGAAGACGTGATTGCGATTTATGAGTTTTCAAATGGACAGAAAGCAACCGTTTCGTATGGCTACCGCTGTATGGGCGTCATTGTCGGTAATGATACCCTCACCGTACCACACGTAGAGGTAGACAACGTCTCGTTTATCCGCCAGACCTACGAAAATTTTGGGCAGAAAACCGAAATTGAAGATCCCTACAAGGCAATATTGGTATTTAATGCCCAATATACCATCAAGGGAACTTCTAAAAGCGATGTAACAGCCAATGTAGAGATGAAACCTTGGTATCACAAGGTCGTCACCTCTGAAGCAACCAAAGTTGAAGATGTCAGCTATAGCGGCAAATTCCTCAATTGTCCGGTTGATGCTTACGAGCTCATTGAAAAGGTTAAAACCAACAAAGGCGAGTTTTCAAACACTTATCGCGTTAATCTGGCACTTGAGGTTAAAAAGCCGAACGAACGTGAACAGCCGTCACTGGATAGTTTGTTTAATGAAGTTTCTAAAGGAAATTTCTCTGAGAAACTATTTTCAGAAACGAAAAACAAAGATGGCTTTACCGTCCGTACAATGACTGGCACTTACACCTCGACTAACACTGGCAAGCAAGCCCGCACCGCAGTTGAAAGCTCTGTCAACTTTACTTATCAATATCCAGTAAAATTTGAAAGTGAATACGGAACATATAACATAGATCCGTTAAAACTCTCGTTTGAGGAAATTGAGTTTGAAGTAGAGAAGATATCCGAAACTAAAGAAGCGAAGCTCTTCCAATCGGTTAACACCGTTGAGGCAACCATCGGCACTTGTACCTTAAACCTTATAGAAGAAGTGGTTAACCTCCGAATACAAAAGGAGAAAGAACCCAATGTGGTCAAAGTAGACTCTACCTACACTCTGAAAGGCAGCGGCGACGATTATATCGTTGACAAAACCATCATCTGGAGTGACGGCAGCAAAACCACCACCACATACGACTATAAGGGCAGACACAATGCCACGGCAACACCATTTGGTAACAAGGTAACAACCTCCTTAAACTGGAATGAAAACCCGCTCCAGCGAGTATCCCAATCTAAGGAAAGTGAGGAAAAGAAATTTTCCGATGTCACCAAGTTTACCGCGGTTTATACCACCTCAAATTGGCGTTCCGATGCTAACAATGGCACAGAAAGCGGTTCTTTTAGCTTTACAGAAACATCTCCGGTAGTCACTTTCATTGATGGAGCAATAACCAAAACCTTCCCTGAAAGAAAGTACACTTTAACCGGAATGGGTGCTGATGTCGCCTCCAACTTTACCACAATGGTAGTCAATGGCAAAAACTATAAAGCCTATGCTTATGACTACATCACTAAGGCAGAGTGGAACGGCACAACCGAACCCAATCTCGTTTCTAACGGCTTCCTCTTGATGCCCGCTGACGTAACTGGAGAACCTGTTTACACACCAAGCCAGAGCTGGAATGGCAACACGACAACAGTCAAGGTGACCAAAACCACCCCGCATACTGAAGCAGAAGATGAGGTGCAAACCTTTACCAAAAACTTCACTATCGGGCTCAGTGGTTTAACCAACGGCAAAATCTATGCAGACAATACCAACTTTTCGGCAGCAGAAACGCACACCGAAAACAGTTCAACTGCAAACGATAATCCGTGGACAGTGGTAACCTACAAGCGTAACTATGCTTACAAGCTCTCTAATGGCGCAGCCACCAGAGATGACCTTAAAGCGGAAGTAACAGATGCAGAAATCACCTTTAATGATGGAACTTTCCGACACACGTTTAATGTTCGACTGAACGTAACTAAAAACGAAAACTTCGGAAACGCACGCAAAGAAAGTGATTACACTGTTACCCCTCACACGCTGACTGTCACCGGCACCACCATAGATGGCAAAACTGTTTCTTCTAAAGGAACGACAGACATCTATGTAAAAGAGCCGTCGACCGAACCTGAACCGCCGCATTTAGGCAAGCCCAAAAGCTTTACCGTAACGGCAACGTTCGACCCGACCTCAAAGGTAACCCGTCGTGCTTTCGTTTTCAATTGGGAAGATGGTGTAACCTATGCCGTCTGTGACTATGAAACGATGCTGCCTGCAAGTGGTGATTTTATGTTCAAAAAAGATAGCTATAACGGATACAACTCTGTCGGCTATGATAAGAACAACCCCACACAGCACTGGCAACCTGCTCGTGGTTCTGATGACAGTGATGCCATTCGTTGGCATTTTGCCAATGGGACAGTAATGTCAGCCATTGACAAAGCCCTAAGCTGTAAAGTGATTGGTTGGAAGAACATTGTGGATGGTGATTATGCCCTTATCATTCGTGGATACACCTACGAAATTAACGGTTATAACCTCACCGTCAAAGCGCCCAACGGCGAAACAGTGACCTTTAACAGTCACTACAATCCCTAAGCTTTGCACACCCAAAAAAAGTCCTCCCATAAAGGAGGACTTTTTTTATTTACTCACCAGCAACATTTTGCCTACGTTTCATCCGTAGATAACGACGGGTAATTTTGAGTGCATTCTCAAAACTTGTCGCCATCGCAATATTATGCCACGTCAAATTATTTTGTAAAAAAGCTTCGTGCAACATACGGCGCGGTTGCTTTTTCACATTTGATAAAATGATTTTCGTATCGTGCTTTTTCATTACACGCTGAATAAAACCAACCAACGCATTAGCACCGCTAATATCCACCATCGGAACATATCCCATACGAATAATGATTATTTTCGGTTCCGTTTTCAAATTTTGCAAAAAGCGTGTTACATCTAACGCATCACCAAAAAACAACGGACCAGAAAAACGCATTGAAACCACTCCCTGCTCGTGTAACACTTGTGATAAATCACGCCCACCACCTTTATATTCCAAGGCTTTTTCATCTGTTTCAATTTCAATTTCTTTACTCATCCGATGCATAAAGATAATACTCGAAAGAATAAACCCAACCGAAATACCTGTATTTAAGTCTACTAATACGGTTAATAGCAACGTAATCACTAACGTCAACGCATCACCTCTAGCCCCTTTTAACAGGTAATACATTTTAGTTAAGTTGAGCATATTCCATCCCACTAAAATCAACACAGCTGAAAGACACGCCAGCGGAATATACTTCGCAGCTCCAGCCAATAACAACATAAACAACAACAAAATCACCGACTGCATCACACCCGACATTGGCGAATAAGCGTGTGATTTATAATTCGTCGCCGTCCGCGCAATCGCACCAGTTGCCGGCACACCAGTAAACAACATACTCATCAAGTTCGCAACACCTTCAGCAATCAGCTCCGCGTTAGAGTTATGATTATCACCACTCATACCATCTACAACTGTTGCACTTAATAAAGACTCAACCCCTGCTAAAAACGCCACTGTCAAACCACTTGGAAAGACTCTAAACATCAAGTTCAAGTCAAACTCTGGAAACCGAGGCATCGGTAAAAAGTGTGGAATAGCCCCAAATTTAGATCCAATTGTATCCGGAGCTGCTGAAAAAATCGCAAACAAAGCCACAAGCAAAGTCGCTCCGACCACAGCCACCAAATAAGCTGGCAGATTCGGACGCTTTTTCTGCACATAAAAAATCGCCCCAAAAGAAAACGCAGCAATAAAAACTGATGCAAAACTAAACGTCCCAAGATGTTGCAAATATGCCGCCCATTTTGGTAAAAATTCTGATGGCACACTTTCCATCTGCAACCCAAACAAATCTTTAATCTGAGTTGAAATCAACAAAATACCAATACCTGCCGTAAAACCTGTCACTACAGGATAAGGAATATATTTAATATATGTCCCAAGCTTTAAGAACCCCGCAAGAATAAGAATAAATCCAGCAATCAGCATTGTCATTGCCAATCCCTCAGCGCCATAGTTCTTCATCACATTAAAAATAACCACAACAAACGCACCAGTCGGACCACCAATCTGAAATTTTGAACCTCCTAGCAATGCAATAAAAAACCCCGCCACAATTGCCGTATAAAGTCCTTGTGCCGGCGTCACACCAGAAGCAATTGCTAGCGCCATCGCCAGTGGAATCGAAACCACTGCCACAGTCATCCCCGCCAAGGTATCACGTTTAAACTTATTGATATCATACCCCCGCCGTAACACTTCCACCAGTTTCGGACAAAAATTCTTTAAATACAAATTCAGCAGTTCATTTAATTTACTCTTTATCACTGCAAGCATCTTATTTTCCTCTTTTTCAAAAACAAAACCACCCCGCAATCGGGGGATTAAAATTCAAACAAAAAACGTTGATATATCTCCTAAAACGAAATAGCAAGCAAAAAGTTAAAGCAGAGTAAAAAAAGTTTCTGAAATATAAAAAAAAATCCCGCCCTAAAGCAGGATTTTATCGCTCATTATTTTCTAAGTTTAATATTTCCCCAGCCACTCTTAGGTTTAACGTCTTCTTCCGATTTTACAGCTGGCTCTGTCTGCTTTTTCCAGTTCATCACCGGTTGATGTTCTTTTTTCTTTTTTTCCAAAACATCACGTTCTTTATCTGTCGTCGGCGCACCATTTGCCACCGTCTGCTTCAATAATGCCGGAGAGTTAAAACCTTCCTGTTTCTCATCAAACATCGCTATCAAATCGCTAATAACCCCTTGTTTAATGTTAAACGCTTTATACCGTCCTCCATAAAAAACCGTAAACGACGGACACGGATTAGACAACAGAACATCTGTATAATCTACACCACGTACAAAACGCAACATCATCTGCGGCTCAATTTTGCAGTTTGCCTGTGCTGTAATAATATTTGGTCCTTGAGTAAAAAGTGCTTCGTACGCCGTTACGATATTACTGTTATCCAACTCTCCACAATATCCTGTAACCATAAATGAAGAGAGTGTATAACCAGTATAATCTTTCGGTCTTTTAGCTACCCGATAACAAAAAACCTGTTCAGCATTGCTGATATTATACGCCGCAGCCTCTGGAATAGCTGAAGTAATCATCGGAATAATACTCTTTTGTCGTGGAGCTTTGCGCACTACAGCCCCCTGCATAAAACTATCCCCTGGCAAAATATCAGAATACGCCTCAAATCCTTGCAATTCAGACACAGCATCCTCAAATGCATACGCCCTAACCGACATCAGCGCCAACATCGCAAATAATAAATGTCTTACCATATCCATCTCCCTTAACTTTATTCCAGTATACGCCATCTCCGTTAAAAAATAATAAAAAAAATCTATTTTTCCCAACTTTTTTAAGACTTCATTTAGATATTGGCTGTTAAACTTATCACAATATAGTTTTAATTTATTTTTTTAATAAGGTAACAGGAATATATAAGATGTGGTCTATGTGGTCTTACCAGCCGGAAACTATCCCGACACGTGCGTTGCTGGCTTTTGTTTTTGCTTTAGTGCTTTCGCTATTAAGCGGCGATAAGCTCATTTCGTTTTTAAAAGGACACGAAAACGGTGGACAACCGATACGCACTGACGGACCGCAATCTCACCTTACTGAAAAAAAAGGCACCCCAACAATGGGTGGACTGCTTATTTTAATTTCAAGCTTACTCGCAATGATATTGTTTGCAAACATAAAGCTGCACTTTGTCTGGATTTCGATGTTAGTATTGCTGGTGTACGGAGCCACCGGTTTTGCTGATGACTATGTTAAAGTAAAAAAACAAACACCAAATGCAATGACTGCTAAAATGAAACTTTTTATCCAGTTTATGGCTGCCGTCTTAGCCGTCAACGTTATTGCCGCTGCCACCCCAAACTCTGTCGAAAGTCAACTCTACATCCCTTATTTTAATTGGTCATTCCAACTCTCGTGGGTATATGTTCCTTTTGCTGTATTGGTCATTTCTGGCGCATCAAATGCTGTTAACTTGAGTGACGGATTAGATGGTTTAGCTGCCGGAATGCTAATTATCGTTTTTTCAGTGTTTATGGTATTTTCTTTTGCAACTGGTTACCCTCTTTTTAATGAAACAGCATTTCCCTACATTCCCAAAAGTGCAGAAATGGCAGTTGTTTGTGCTGCACTTGTCGGTGGTTGTTTAGGCTTTTTATGGTTCAACCTCAAAAAAGCAAGAATTTTTATGGGTGATACAGGCTCTTTAGCGCTTGGCGCTGTCTTAGGTGTAATCGCCGTTATCCTAAAACACGAAATACTCCTCGCCATCACGGGTATTGTATTTGTTGCAGAAACAATCTCAGTAATGATTCAAGTAATATATTTCAAAAAAACAGGCAAACGCTTTTTTAAGATGGCACCGATTCATCACCACTTTGAACAGCTAGGCTGGAGTGAAGTTAAAGTTGTATACACATTTTGGGCTATAACCGCTCTCGCCTCATTGATTGGCTTGCTTTCACTAATTTAACAAAGAGGAAAAAATGTTTTCATTCGCCCGACATAGTAAAAGCAAAATTTCCAGTTGGTGGTGGACTGTAGACAAGCCAAGTTTTGTCTTGGCTTTGTTCTTGATTTTTGTTGGAGCAATGTTGGTTTTATCAGCCAGCCCTTCCGCTTCCCACCGAGACAGACTTGCTGATGACTTTGCTTTCATAAAAAAACAAAGCATTTTTATTTGCGCAGGCTTAGTTCTACTCATCGGTATCTCAATGCAAAGCTTACGCACAATCCGTCGTCTAGCTGTCATAGGTTTCTTATGTGCATTTGTTGGCGTTGCACTAACTTATGTAATGGGAGATGCCACCAAAGGTGCTGCTCGTTGGATAAAATTTGCAGGCTTTTCTTTGCAGCCGTCCGAATTTATCAAACCTGTATTTATCGTTGTTACGGCGTGGCTATTAGATGCCCGTAAACGTTCTGATGACTTTCCAGGAATGGCTCTTGCTGTTGCTTTATTTCTAATCACAGCCCTATCTGTCTTCGGTCAGCCAGACCTCGGAATGACCGTATTGATATCTGGAGTGTGGGCATTACAGATGGTTTTAGCTGGTATCCCCTTATGGCTAATTGCCACGCTCTTTTCAGGTGGTGTCATTCTTGTAACTTGCTCATATTTTTTCCTTGCCCACGTGCGCGACCGTATTGATCGCTTTTTAGCTTCTGAAAATGAAATCGGATCTCAAATTCAACAATCAATGAATGCTTTTGCTAATGGTAATCTTTTAGGTAGAGGTCCAGGCGAAGGTGTTGTCAAAATGCATCTGCCTGATGTTCATACCGACTTTATCTTTTCACTCGCTGGTGAGGAATGTGGCGTATGGCTTACCACATTGATTGTCGCATCTTTTGCCACCATTGTTGTTCGGTCAATGCTCATCTCCACCAAAGATAACAATTTATTCCAAATGTATGCAGCGTGCGGTTTAGCCGCCTCCCTCGGTGGACAAGCAATCGTCAATATGTGCTCAGCCCTACAGTTAATGCCTGCCAAAGGAATGACATTGCCTTTCATTTCGTATGGAGGTTCTTCAATGCTCGCCAGTTGCCTGACAATGGGAATGCTACTCGCAATTACGCGGAAGAATGCCGTCGCTGAAGATAAAGATAATAGATAAACGGAGAAAAGAATGTTTGAAAGTTTTTTTGCCCCTAAAAATAAAATAATCAATATGCTCCCCGAAGTCCGTGGACAATATATAGAAAATGCAAAACTCTCCAAACACACGTGGTTTGGCGTTGGTGGACCAGCAGAAGTGCTTTTCCTCCCCAAAGATATTGAAGATTTAAAAACCTTTTTATTACGCAAACCCGAGGCCCTTCCTCTAACCATCATCGGTGGGGGCTCAAATCTCCTCATTCGTGACGGCGGCATCCCCGGTGTGGTTATCAAACTAGACGCCAAAGCCTTCCAAAAAATAACCGTTAATGGCACAGAAATTACCATCGGCGCCGGCTTAAAAAACAGTGAACTCAAAAAAGTTTTTCTTGAAAATGAAATCGGTGGTTTAGAATTCATTTGTTCTGTTCCTGGGCGTATCGGTGGTTTACTACGCACCAACGCCGGCTGCTTCGGTAAAAATGTTTCAGATGTTTTTGTACGAGCACATATAATGAATGACTGGGGAGAAATTTATGAAGTTGAAGCCACAGATTTTAATTTTTCATACCGTTCCAGTATGTTCCCTGAAGATTGGATAATTCTGGATGCCACCATAAAAGGCATTAAAACCAAAGCAGCAGAAATTCAAAAAACAATAGACGAGCATAGCGCATATCGTAAAGCCCATCAACCAATTAACAAAAAAACAGCTGGCTCCACGTTTAAAAATCCCGAAGGCTTAGCTGCGTGGAAACTCATCAAAGAATCCGGTTGTGCAAATTTAAAAGTTGGAGGAGCCGAAGTATCAGATATGCACTGCAATTTCCTGATAAACAACGGGCAAGCAACTGCCGCTGACATTGAACGACTAGGCGAAATGATTGTAGAAAAAGTTAAAGAAAAAACCGCCATCACCTTAGAATGGGAAGTCCGTCGTATGGGGGTAAAAAAATAAACCGTAATGGCAAATCAAGCGCTTAACAAACTCAATCTACAGGAAACAGCCATCTACCCTGAAAAAGAATGGCTTTACCGCCTTATTGGTTTCATTTGCGCCTCATTATTAGTCCTATCCTTATGCCTCACCGCCATCACCATCCGCGATAACATCTTGACATCACAATTTAACAACCTAATGCAGGCAGTCTACAAAATCTCAGCCAAATACGGAATGTATGTCGAAGATATCATTGTTGAAGGCAACAAACGCACCTCGTATGAAGATTTAGTCCAAGCGCTTAACCTTTCCGAAAACGAAAGCATCTTAGGTATTGATATCGCCAACCTGCAAACCCAAATCGAACAACTCACTTGGGTACGTCATTGCGTCGTTAAAAGAAGCTTCTTCCCTAACAACATATTAGTCAATATTGAAGAACGCAAGGTTAAAGCAATCTGGCAATATGAAGGGCGTTTTTATCCAGTAGATGCCGAAGGAAATGTCATTGAAGTCGAAGAATATGAACCTGATGCACCCGTCATTGTGCTTGCTGGTGAAGGCGCACCACACCATCTAGCAGAGCTCTTAAAAGTTTTAAACACCGACGAAGAGCTAGCAAACAAAGTCCGTGCCGCTGTTTTTGTTTCAAACCGCCGTTGGGATTTAAGCCTCGGCAATGCACAAAATCGCGTTCTCATCAAGCTCCCCGAAAAAGATTTTGATAAAGCATATCAAAAAATTGCATTATTAAACAAAAGACAAGGAATTTTTAAGCGTAAATTAACTTCCTTTGATGTAAGGTACGATAACAGAATTGTGGTAGACATCGATAAGTCTGTTGAAGAGTTAATACTGAAAAGATAAGAAAAGAGGTTTAAATGAGCCATTCTTTTAACAGATCGCCGGTTGTGGCGGCCTTAGATATTGGAACATCAAAGGTTTGCTGCATCATAGCCCGCATCACCCGAGAAAAGAGAATTTCTATCTTGGGATATGGCTATAATGCAGCAAAAGGAATTAAAAACGGCGTGGTTGTAGACGTGAATCAGGCAACCATTGCTGTTTGCAATGCAGTTGAAGCCGCTGAGCAAATGGCAAATGAACGCATCACTAATGTCATTGTAAACATCTCTGGTGAACGCACCCGCAGTGTTGTTAGAAGTTCCACCATCTCCATCCATAAAAACCGTCCAGTAATGGATGAAGATGTCAAAAAAGTAACCGACAAAGGTTTGATGAAAGTTAATGTTGAAGGCAACGAACCGATTCACTTTCTCACAATGGGGTATCACGTTGATAATGGTGAAGAAGTTAAAAATCCGATAAATATCTATGGCGATAATTTAAGCGTCGATATTTTATTAGGTTTATACCCCCGTCCAATGTATAAAAACTTAGCAACTGTAGTAGAAAGTTCACACTTAGATGTTGAAATGAAAGCTTTTTCTGCATATGCATCAGGTCTTGCCTGTTTGGTAGAAGATGAAAAAGAGCTCGGCGCTACAATCATTGATATTGGTGGCGGCACCACCAGTATCGCCAGCTTCAAAAACGGACATCCAGTATATTTCTCATCGATTCCCGTTGGCGGTATAAATGTAACTAACGATATCGCCTTAGGGCTAACCACTTCATTTAATTATGCAGAAGAAGTCAAAAATCGCCACGGTTGCGCTTTTCTCATCAGTCAAGATGAACAAGAGATAATTAACGTATATCCTGTCGGCGAAGAAGATGATAGCAACATCAAACAAATTTACCGCTCAGATTTAATAAACATTATTTCTCCACGAATTGAAGAACTGTTTGAGCTAACTGGTCGTAAACTTGATGAAGCTGGATATAAAAATACTGTATCACACCGCGTTGTATTAACCGGTGGCGCCTCCCAGCTCCCCGGAATGCGTGAAGTCGCAAGTATGGTGCTCGACAAACAAGTGCGAATTGGTCGTCCGCGGAATATTGAAAACATCCCACCAGTTTTGCATAACCCGACATTTTCAACCGCTTTAGGTTTGTTGCTTTTTGCGGTTAATAATTCGGAAAAGAAAATCATCAAAAAAGTAAACACCAACGCTGGTTCTGGCGGAATTTTTGCAAAAATTTTCGAATTGTTTAAAAAAACCTGCTAAATAGTAACGAAAACTTAATCTATTCTAAGCTAAACTCCTATAAAATTGGAATTTAGCTTTTTTATTTTTTTACGGAGAAAGAATATGGCAATAAAACTGGCTGTCGGAGATACAAGTTTAGCACAATTAAAACCAAGAATTACAGTTATCGGTGTCGGCGGCGGCGGCGGTAATGCCATTAAAAATATGATGTCCAAAAATCTTGAAGGCGTAGATTTTGTTGTTGCCAATACAGATGCGCAAGCTTTGGCACTCAATCCTGCTACACGCAAAATCCAACTTGGACTCGAAATCACCCAAGGGCTTGGAGCTGGTGCCAGACCTGAAATTGGCAAATTAGCCGCTGAAGAAGCCAAAGAAGATATTGAAAGAGAATTAGCAGATTCCAATATGGTATTCATCACTGCCGGAATGGGCGGCGGCACAGGCTCTGGTGCAGCTCCAGTCGTTGCAAAAATTGCCAAAGAAAAAGGAATTTTAACCGTTGGTGTTGTCACTAAACCCTTTGCATTTGAAGGCAAAAAAAGAATGGAAAATGCCGAATCTGCCCTTGATAATTTTATTAAAGAAGTAGATAGCATTATCGTCATCCCCAATCAAAACCTTTTCCGCATCGCAGACAAAAACACCACCCTGCAAGATGCATTTGTTAAAGCCGACGAAGTGCTTTATGATGGCGTCCGTTCAATCACAGATTTAATGATTATGCCAGGGTTAATTAACCTCGACTTTGCTGATGTTAAAAAGATTATGGCAGACAAAGGAAAAGCCATTATGGGCACGGGGGAAGCAGAGGGTGAAGACCGAGCACGAGTCGCCGCCGAACAAGCATTATCAAATCCAATTCTTGATGATTGCTCAATGAAAGGTGCCAAAGGTGTACTCATCAATATTACCGGTGGCTCAGACATTACTTTGATGGAAATTGACGAGGCTGTTAACATCATCAAAGAAGAAGTTGATGAAAATGCTGAGTTGATTTTTGGGTCAAGTTATGATGATTCCCTTTCTGGACGTATTCGTGTTTCTATTGTGGTAACAGGAATTGACGATGAAGCAATTATGACCCCAGATAACTCTAAAGAAATGAATGCTTATGTTGACCTAAACCCTATCGTTGAAGAAGTGGATGAAACCATAGAAGAACCAGTGATGACTGAAGAATCTGTGCTAGAAACAAGCGAAGAACCAGTAGAGCTTAATAACGTTATTGAGTTAAATCTTCCCAAACGCACCGATACACCACAACAAGGCGAGTTTGCTGAATTAGCAGAAAAAACCGAAGAACCACATTCATCTTCTGCTTTGTTTAATGCCATCATCAATAAACCGATTATCGCTAATGCAGAAACTCTTGAAGAAGAGAAATCCGAGCTTTCCGCTATCAAACTAGATAAACCCTTCACCCCATCTGCCAAGGTAAAAATCATTGAAGAAGAACCACCATTGTTCCCTGATCAAGGTGAAGTTGAGCTTCCACGTGAGCGTAAAGCGCGTGAAGAAGCACAAGCAATGATTCAAGAAGAAACTGAAGAACCGGCTCGCCAACGTTTTATTGATAAAATTTTAGGTATTTCGCGTGCCAAAGCTAAAAAGCCAGTTAAGCCAGTTATTGTTCCAAAGTTTGACGAGATAGAAGACTTTGCTGAAAAAGAAAACGAGAGCGATGATGATCTTGAAATTCCTTCTTTCTTAAGAAGAAGATAATCACAAGCATCATCAAAATCTTAAACAACGCCGCCACCCGCGGCGTTTTTTTATGTTTTCAGCAGGAAAAAATATGAATAGTTAAAGTTCTCCTCCTAAAAAAAAGAGAGAATATATAAGGAATTAAAATGAAATGATAAAAACATAACCACCTTTTATAGACAAATCTTTTTTATTATTCTGCAGCGCTCAATATTTAAGTTAAACTCAAATATTGTACGGATTGGTTTGCACGCCACTGCGCATTTACCAGAACATAAAAAAAAGACCGCCTTATAAAAGGTGGTCGAGGAGCTAGACAAATGTAACCAGTGGAACACCTCTTCTTATTTGGCATAGCCTTATTCGAAGACTCCTCGACCATTAGCCTAAGGTTGGTTCTCTGTATCTGATATAATTTTTACAATATAAAATTTTAAGATTCAAGCGAAAATATTGCTTTGTTGCTTGCTGAAAAAGTATCATTGACAAATTGTGGTTTTGTAGGTATATTACCCAAGTGATAGGAGAAAAAATGATGCGCAAATTTTGGTTTGTTGTTATATGTTTAGTATCTGTAGCACGTTTGGCTGACGCTAGACGAAATTTTTTTGTGGAAAAAGAAGTACGTTGTGGCGCTGGGCAAGTCTGCTATTTAAAGGCAGATGGCAGACCTCTCAATGGTAAGCTCCATCAATATTATCCAAATGGTGTTACGAGATCCATCACCGAATATCGCGATGGTGTTCGCTTTGGTGATGAAGAATTGTATTATGCAGATGGTAAACCACGCGCTTATTTTGTGTATCAAAATGGTATGATACACGGCAATGCAACAACATATTATAACAATGGTAATACTGAATATGAAACAAGCTATGAAGCTGGTGTGATGCACGGTGTGCGCAAAGGTTTTTATCAGGATGGCACTCTTAAGTTTGAAACTGATTACGTTAACGGTGTCAGAAACGGGCGTGAGCGTCGTTATTATGCCAACGGGAAAATTTTAGGCGATATTGTTTTTGATATGGGGCGTCCAGTACGCGCCACTTGCAGAACTTTAGACGGACAGTTTATTGATTTTACTGATACAGCAGAGCAGTATATAAACACAGAGAGAACTCCCTGCAATAGTCACTCAGCCCCCTAAGCCCTTTGCCAGTCTTCATATTTGCGGATAATTTCAGCACTAACTTCTTCAATAGAACCTCCAGCATTGATGACAACGAAACGTTTTGGCTCTTTGCGAGCAAGCTCTAAATAGCCGGCACGCAATCGCTCGTGAAATGAAATATCCACATTTTCAAAACGTAACTCTTTGTTGTTCATCGTTTCTGCCTTTTTGAAACTACGCGCTAAACCTTGTTTGACATCAATATCTAAAAGAAACGTTAAGTCAGGTTTGAATGATCCTGCAACAACATAATACAAAGTATCCATAATTTTCGTGTCTGCAAACTTACCAGAACCATAGTATTGATAAGCTATTGTTGAATCATTAAAACGATCTGAAAGCACAATTTTGCCTTCTTCAACTGCAGGAAGGATAACTTTAGTCAAATCAATCCGACGATCAGCATAAAACAACAAAATTTCGGTTAGTTCATCAAACTTGTCTTTATCTCCCTCAACGAGCAGGCGGCGAATTTCTTTACCAACTTCTGTTCCTCCAGGTTCGCGCGTCGTAACGACGGTCTGTCCCTGTTTTTGCAAATATTCGGCAAAACGAGCAAGTTGCAAAGATTTTCCTGAACCCTCGCCCCCTTCAAAAGTGATGAACAAACCGGACATTTTCTATTTCTCCATCCCGAAAACAAAATATTTTAGATTAGCAAGAAAACGACTGAATGGTCCAATTTTGGCAACATCTTCTTTGGCAATAAGGGGGATTTTATCAACCACATTATCACCGTATGTAATAAACAACTCGCCAACTTTATCCCCCTTAAATACCGGTGCTTTAAGCGGCGTATCATAAACAGTTTTAGCACCATATTTATTTTTGGTACTTTTTTTGACCGTTTTAATTACATTTTGCGGCACAATAGCGTGTACACTCGGGCTGGTTCCATACCATACCGGAATTTCTGCCATTATTTGATTTTCTTTGAAAAGTTTATAATTATCAAAACCTGCAAATCCCCAAGTCATCAGGCTTTCAGTTTCTTCGGCACGCTCTTTGTTGCTAGAAAGTCCAGCAACAACTTCAATCAATCGACGGTCACCACGTACAACCGAACCTGTTAAGCAATAGCCCGCTTCATCTGTATGTCCAGTTTTCAAGCCATCAGACCCTTTTAAGCTATATAACAGTGGGTTACGGTTGCCTTGTTTAATACCATTAAAAGTAAATTCTTTTTCTTTGAATACGTGATAAAACTCTGGAAATTCCTGAATAATGCGGCGAGCTAGTTTGGCTAAGTCTTCCACCGAAATACGATGCTCAGGATGTGGCAAACCTGTAGCATTAACAAAGTGTGCATTATGCAAACCAATTTTTTCAGCTGTTTCGTTTAAAAGTGCCGCAAATTCTGTTTCAGAACCAGCAATATTTTCTGCAACCGTGATGCAGGCATCATTACCAGATTGGATAATAATACCTTTAATCAGGTCTTCAACTTTAACTTCCTGCCCAATTTTTAAAAACATTGTTGAGCCGCCTGATGCTGCACCACCTTTGCGCCACGCATTTTCGCTAACTGTAAATTTATCCTCTAAAGAAATTTCACCCTCTTTAAGCTTGCTTAACAACACATAAACGGTCATTAACTTACTCATTGAAGCAGGCGCAATCTTGTCTTGATGATTTTTTGTAAACAGATACGCACCAGTTTCATAATCCATCAAAATTGCATTATGAGCTTTAGTTTCAAATGCCTTGGCTGCTGTGGTGATGGATAATATGGAAACACCTGCCACAAGAGTAAAAATTTTCTTTAGGGTCATAATATTTGTTCTCCTAACCTTGAACAATGGTTACGTCTGCGTGCCCATAATCAAGCACACGGTCTAAAATCTGCAACGCTTCATCACGGCTTTGATAAGCCCCTAACCGCACACGGTAAACGCCATCTTTGCTTAGATATGCCTCATAGATGGAAACATTGCCAAAACGTTGCATAGAGCTTGCTATCTGCTTGGCTTTTTCATAGTCTGAAAAAGCACCCACTTGCACAAAGAAAGGTCCCCGTTCTGCAACAACTTTATTTTGTGAATTATTTACTGTAGGAGCTTTAGCGCTGATTTCATATTTCATTGCTGATGTGGCTGCTGCGGTTTGCATTGTTTGAGCAGTTCCAGTTTTGAGGGCAGAAGCGTATGTTTTAGAGCTGTTGTCTTTAGAAAGCATAGCTTCTTTTAAGGCACGGCTTTCATCTGCTAAAATCTCAACCTTTACTTTGGCAATACCTTTATTTTTATATCCCAAAAGTTCAGCACCTTTTTGTGAAACATCAATAATGCGGTTTTTAACATACGGTCCGCGGTCGTTAACGCGTGCGATAATGGATTTACCATTTTCAAGATTTGTCACCTTAACAATGGAAGGCAGAGGCAATGTACGGTGTGCAGCTGTAATGGCGCGCATATTATAGGTTTCGCCATTTGCAGTCCGTTTATTATGAAAATCATCTCCATACCAAGATGCCATTCCGATTTCAGAATAAGAATAATCTTCTTTAGGCGTATAGCTCTGCCCTAAAACGGTATATGGGTTACCAACTTTGTAAAAACCGCCATCGGCTTTAATTGCCTTAACTTCTTCAGGAAGGTTTTGGTAGGCAAATTCTTGAGGCTCTGAAGCACACCCCGCCAAAAGCAGCAGGGCGGCAAAACCGGTATAAAACTTAATTTTAAGTTGTGTGCTCATCATTTTTTATTCGTCCTTTTGCAATCTAATTTAGTTTGTTTTCTGCCAGATGTAAAGCGCTTTCAAAGAGTTTTCACACGCTTATAATTTATCCCGCAGATTAAAAAAATTTTTGACAATTATAAAGTTTGCTCATATTATAGCGCATAAATTGTTAATAAAAAGTAAGG
>JAMPED010000011.1:0-49453 GCA_023665325.1 Acetobacter sp. | reverse complement strand
TAATAAAAAGTAAGGGATAGGACGATGATGAATAAAAACAGCTTGTTTTTTGGAATGCTTGCCGGAACAATACTCTCTACAACGTTTGGGGTGATGGCGGCGGAGGTTCTTCGTCCAGAAGATGAACATTTACTAGTAGAAGAAACTGCAGTTAGCGCGCCACGGTTTGTTAAGCCTATTGAGCAAAAACCTGTTGTGGTGAAACCAGTGCAGGTTGAAACTGTGCAGATACACGAGCCTGAAATGGCAAGAAAACAGAACTTTGAAGATCAAGATATTGCTAGTTTGCGAACATCAATTGATGCGTGTTTAGATTTGCGAGAAAATCAACTCAATGTTGAGCTCAGTATGTACGAACAAGAAAAAAACCGTAATAATTTAGCATATATTTCTCAAACACTTCAAGACATCAATCTCTGTTATGAAGATATCGGGGCTGAGATTATTGAAAAATACTATGACAGTGATGTTTACAAATTTGCAGCTTATCATAAAAAAGCAAAATCATTTTATGTTCGGGCGACAGATGCTAGTTTTGATGCGAGATTTTGCGGTAAAAATTGCTCTATGAATGCGGTGTTTGAAGCCCAAATAGCCAAATTTGCAGAGTTTAGAGCGTACTTGAATGAATTGCTTGATGAACGTCCGCTAAAGAAGTAATCTGCAATGGCTAATGAAATAATATATCCTAATCTTAACCCATATCTTATCGGACACGATGAGGAAGTCCGCTTGTTTTTATCTGCATTTAATAGCGGGGCACTGCATCACGGATGGCTGATTACTGGTGACGAAGGAATTGGTAAAGCCACACTAGCATATAAAATTGCACGTTTTTTGCTTTCTGCAGAAGAAGGAAAAGAATATAATGCATTAGATGTAGCGGTTGATAGTCCGATTTTTGCGCAAGTGGCACAAAAGTCACATCCAGATTTTAAGGTGCTTGAGCGAGACTTTACTGAAACAGATAAGAAAAAACTGATTAAAGCGATTAAACAGGGAGAAGATACCGGAGAAGAAATGCGCCAAGGGCTAAAACGCTCAGCAGTGATTAAGGTGGAAGATGTACGCGATGTGGTGACATTTCTTTCTAAAAAGTCGTTTAATGACAACTGGCGTGTGGTGATTGTGGATAGTGCTGATGATTTAAATATCTCAAGTGCAAATGCTTTATTGAAGATTTTGGAAGAACCGCCGCTTAAAAGTATTTTGCTGTTGATATCGCATAACCCAGGGAAACTCTTGCCGACAATTCGTTCACGATGTGCGCGGCTTGCTCTAAAACCGCTTAAAGAAACTGAAGTGGCAAGTTTATTGCGGCGATATCAGCCTGATTTGAAAGAGGCAGAAGTACAAGGATTAGCAAAAATTTCTGCTGGCAGCATTGGACGCGCCTTAAAATATGCTGCTAATGATGCACTTCTGATGTATGAAAATATTAAAAAAGTATGCTATGGCGGGGCAAAGTGTGATGGACAGTTATTGCTGGACTTGGCTAATGATGCTGCGGCAGAAGAGGACTGCTGGGATTTGTTTGCGGAGTTGATTTGCCGCTTTGCGCGAGATAATCTAGCTGATGCTGCACACCCGCGTGAATTATATGAGGCATATGAAGCAACACTTAAAATTTTAGATGAAACGGTACGCTTAAATATGGATAAAAAACAAGCAGTTTTGCAAATATTAACAAAATTTAGCGGTGCACTGTAAGTTTGTTTAACCTGAGTAAATAAGTTTTTCTTTTGTTGACTTAAAGATATAATCTGTTATGTTAGCCACATCAGCAAACAATTATGTCAAACTTAAATTTTTATTTTATGCAAAAGTATTATATCGGGTGCAGAGAGCTTGCCAATGGAGCATTAGCTTTCTTGGTGATGGAAGAAGATGAAACAGTAACGGTTCACGCAAAATTTCCACCACACACACCATCAACAGAGTTTTTGTACGAATATACAAACATCGCAAAAGTGCCAGAAAATTTGGTGGATGAGATTGCGGAACGCCCAACGTGGAATTTTCACACGTCACCGCGGTTGCAAAGTTTCATCGATGAGCTGTGGAGCATTGTTCAAGAACTAGACGCATCGTACATTTTTGCCGATTAGGCTTAATTTTTGAGAGCTCCGAAAAATATTTCGGGGCTTTTTTAAGGAGTTAGAACTTTTTTGTCATTTTAATCGACAAAACTATTGACAGAATACAAAGACAAGCGTATGCTTGCAGCAGTTTAATAATTATTGTTTCACCAAATGTAATTTTTATGGAAGGAATTTGCATTTCAGAAAAAAAGTGGGGGCCGATTTTTGCCGCTCTCTACCTGATGGAAGACAACAACATTGTTGTCAGTGGTACATTCCAGGATGAAGATGAGAAAAACTATCCTGGACCGTGCTACGAAATATCGGAGATTCCGGAGGAGCTCTTGGCTATCAAGGAAGAGCGCCCTGGTCGCTATCTCCACAGTCCCAAGTGGCGTGCTTACATCGCCAGCATATGGGAGATTGTCCAAGACAATCCGTGGTTTAGATACTAATGTGTATCTCCAACGCACGTAAAACCAAGACGCCTTAGGGCGTCTTTTTCTATTTCTATGATGTAAGCCATATTAAAAAGAATGATTAAATTTCGCTTGCATCTTAAAATTTTATATTGTAAAAATTATATCAGATACAGAGAACCGGACGTATCTGTATTTAGGGATGCTTGACCGCTCCCCGAATAACAACGAAGCGGTGTGTAGAATATACACCATTATATAGACGATGTGAAAAAACTTGAGCCGGTTAGGGTTTCTGCACACCGTGAAAGAACCAACCTTAGGCTAATGGTCGGGGTGCTTTGTCTGATAGGATTTTCCTATTAGATGGGGGCGCGTTCTTCGTTGTTACGTGCGGTCAACACTCCGACCACCTTTTATAAGGCGGTCTTTTTTTTATGTTCTGGTAAATGCGCAGTGGCGTGCAAACCAATCCGTACAATATTTGAGTTTAACTTAAATATTGAGCGCTGCAGAATAATAAAAAAGATTTGTCTATAAAAGGTGGTTACGTTTTATCATTTCATTTTAATTCCTTATATATACTCTCTTTTTTTTAGAAGGAGAACTTTAACTATTCATATTTTTCCTGCTGAAAACATAAAAAAACGCAGAACCCCTGCCCTGCGTTTCATAACATAAAAGTAGCATTATTACCGAATAAAATTCGTAAATTCAATAACCTCTTTCTCCGGTGGCATAATTCCTACCGCTGCCGCAGCCTGCTTACACTTAAGGTGATAAGCCATATTTTTAGCAAGAATGCGCATATTCTGCATTCCTTCTTTATCTTGCAACACTTGCTCCGGCGTATTACCGTGCACCATATTCCAATAGCGCCCCGAAATCACCGGCATTTCAGTAATTCCAAAATATTTATAGAGTTGATCAAGGGTTGCCGTTGTTCCAGCACGACGCGCACTCACAATCGCAGCCGCTGGTTTATGCCGAAACACATCTTTATCAAACGCCGAATAAAACGCTCTGTCCATAAATGGTACAATTACCCCGCTCGCAGAAGCATAATGCACCGGCGAGCCTAACACAAAACCATCAAATTCAGCCGCTTTAGCCACAAACTCATTCACCTTATCATTATAGACGCAACGCCCAAGTTTCCGACACGCACCACACGCAGTGCAAGGGTGAATAGCGTCCACGCCAATCCAAAAGATTTCCGAACCAACACCATCTTTCTTGAGCTGCTCAGCAATTTCGTTTAGAGCCGTATAAGTACACCCCTTTTCGTGCGGAGAACCATTAACCAACAATACTTTCATCTGCTTATCTCCTATTTTAGCCGTACCTGTTGCAGCTTCACCAATTTTTGGTAATGCCACCGCAGCAGCCACCGCTGCAGTTGTTTTAATAAAATCTCTTCTATCCATCGTAAGTCGTCCTTATTTCAAAACGTTTAACACATCTTCCACAATCTGCGGCACAGTCAAACGATTACGCTCATAAATACTCTCAATCGGCTCACGGTCAGTAAATTCTTTTCGTCCGCCATAAGCCAACACTTTGATATCACTCGCGCCATAAAACCGAGCAACTTTTTCACCAAAACCGCCATCTAATACACCATCTTCAAGACAAACAACTACCTGATGATTAGATTTTAAGCGCTCTAACAATACCTCATCGACACCACTATAAAAACGTGGGTTAATCAGCGTTGGTTTCAAACCTTTAGCATTAAGTGCGGCAACAACCTCTTTCCCCAACGCCATAAAGTTTCCTAATGCCAAAACAGCCACTTTTTCTCCATCTTGCACAGTTTGGAAAGAGTTAACTTTTATCTCTTTTAGCGGAATATCACCAGAAATCACCGCCACATTCGGCACGCGAATAACCACCGGATGCTCGTTTTGCGTTAAACCCCAGTTCAACGCTGCCTCATATTCTTCTTTATTTACGGGTGCAAGGCAAACAAGATTCGGAATACTTGACATCATCGCCATATCAAAACACCCCAAATGTGTAGCATCAGCCCCAGATATACCACCCCAAAAAACAAGAATAACCGCTGGATTTTTGTTAAGAGCCAAATCTTGCGAAAGTTGATCGTATGTACGCTGTACAAAAGAACTATTAACGCAAAATACCGGTTTACACCCAGCTTTCGCCAACGCTGAACTCATCGCCACACAATGTTCCTCGGCAATCCCCGCATCCACATAATGTACACCTAAAGCCAAACGCTTTTCAGGCGTCAGCCCAAATACCCCCGGCGTACCCGCATTCAAAATAACAACTTTCTCTCCCTGTTTAATTTTATCACTCAGCAAATTATAGGTGATATCATTATAAGTTTCACCGGCACCAAAATCAAATTTCTTCTCACCACTCTCAACATCAAACGGTACGCTCCAATGCCAAGGTTCTTTGTTTTCTTCTGCCAGCTTGTAGCCTTTACCCTTGGTTGTATTCAAATGCACAACCACAGGCTTTGTGCTGTCTTTCACACTTTCAAACGCTTTAATTAAAGTTTCAAGATCATTACCATCATTTACATATAAATAATCATATCCCATTGCTTTAAACAAATTCAGCTCAGCCGCCCCATTTGTCTCACGCAACAGCTGTAGATTATGATACAATCCGCCGTGATTTTCTGCAATCGACATTTGATTGTCATTAACCACCACAATAAAATTACTCTTAAGCTCCGAGCCAGCAAAATTTAGTCCTTCTAATGCCTCACCGCCAGAAAGCGAGCCATCTCCAATAACCGCAATCACATTGTGCTTCTCATCTTTCAAATCCCGAGCTTTAGCCAAACCAGATGCCAAAGAAAGAGAGGTTGACGTATGCCCCACCGTAAAGAAATCGTGAGCACTCTCTGCCGGATTTGTATAGCCTGTGATTTTATCATAATCTTCAGGATTCAAAAAACCATTTTTCCGTCCGGTAATAATTTTGTGCGCATAGCATTGGTGAGATACATCAAATACAATTTTATCTGATGGCGAATTAAATACATAATGCATCGCAATAATCGCATCCGTCATCCCAAGATTTGGTCCCACGTGTCCCCCAATAAGACCATCACGCTTCAAAATTGCCGCGCGAACCTCATCAGCAAGCCCCTTAAGCTCTGCCACAGACATTTTCTTTACATCATCTGGAGAATTTACTCTATCAAGATATGCCATTACAACCCCTCTAAAAATATGTTAATACAATAAGATAATAAGCAATCTTTTTTAAATATTGCCGATTCTGGAAATACTTTAACATTTAGAGTTATCTCTAAGTCAAGCTTTTTTTTGCGTATAATCAAAAAATTTAACTTCTTCACTTGACAAACCGACAAAACCTCCCTAAACTGCACATCAATCAAAAATTATTCTTATCAAATCATTATGAACAAAGACAAAGTTATGGGATTTAACATCCCTGAGCTGATACAGAAAAGTTTAGGCTCGTTTAATGACATCTACGGCAAACTTGCTGTCATCCAAAGCCATCTGAGCGAAAGCGATACTTTTTCTGACAAAGAAAAAGAGCGCCTGTCAATAGAATACAAGCTTTTCCGCGACGAGGTTGCTCGGCGTGTAGAAAACTGCCGCCAGATGACCTACAAGCGTTATAAATATGACGCTTGGCACCAAGAACTCAAAAGCTTTTACGAAAAGCTTCCCGTAGCACTTGATTTATAATAAAGCAATGACAAAGAAAACTCTTTAATCAACCTAATGTCTAACCCTTAAAAAAACATCGTTATGTTAATCACAATTTTCGTTAACGGCGTATTGGTGTTCTGCCTCTAGGTTAGAAACAAACCAAACTTTTCAAATCTTAAAGGGAAACATCTCCCTTTGCCGCCAAGGCTTTAACTCACAAAACAGCGCCTGATTTTATATCCGCGCTGTTTTGCTTTATATACTTAATAATATCCTAAAAAACAAAGAAAAAACTTGCGTCCGTTTTTCTATTTGTTATAATAGTTTAAACGAATCTATAAGTCCGAGGATTACAATGAAATTAAAAAACTGGTTCGCCGCTCTATCCCTCACTATGTTCCCTAAACCTGCTGCTGCGGAACACCACCCCGCTGAGCAAGACAGTACCCAACACTCCCCAATAGAACTACGTGCTGATACTCTCGCTAATCAACATATGATATCACCCATCGACACTATCCCCTCAGATAGCACACTTTACGAAATGAGACTCCAACTTCTCCGAGAATCCAAAAAAGATATGCTGCTGCTCATTGCGCATTTTGAAGATGTCAAAGCTCGTGCATATTGGGACAATATTGCCAAAATATACTCCGTTGGCTATGGATTTACGCGTAAGCCAGATGGCACTAAAGTCACCAGAAATACAATCATCCACTCTGAAGAAGAGTTAATGCAATATTGGGAGCACTATGCTGAAAATAATATGTTTCCCACAATGGCAAAATATTTAAAAATTGAAAATACAGATCATCAGGAACGTATTTCCCTCGCCAGCACAGCGTTTAACTGCGGTGCTGGCATCTATAAAGAAAAAAAGGCTCAAGCCCCCAGTAAATATGCTGAAACTCTAAATAACTTTTTTGAAACAAGAGATACCGTTTATCTAAACAAAGCTCTCTATTTACTAAAACAACGCAATACTTCTAAAGGACGTACCATTGATGCCCTAACCAAACGCCGCCGCGTTGAAGCAGATATTCTCTCTCACAAGATAATTCTTGTAAATAGTGACACAGTGCGCGCCTCCTTAGATAGCACCAATATCAGAAATGACAGTATCTTTTTACCAGAAAATAGTCTTGATTTAAACAAAACCATCATTGGTGCCGCCTACAGCATCGGCAATCTTCCGGCTGATAGTGCCGAATTAGCCACAAGAATACGCGAATATGACAAAGGTGGCTATAACTATGCAGATAGCGTCAAACGGGCATTTTCAGCCCCCCCAATTATTCCCGTAAAACGCCGCTCCCGAAAAACCACCGCAAAACCACGTTCAGGTGGACGATAAATAGTAATCAAGATAAACAAAAAGACATCACAAGGATGTCTTTTTATAATTGGTGGAGCTGAGGGGAATGACCTTCAGCTTTTATAAAAGCCTCGGTCGCACTGGCGCTCATTCGCTCTGCTCACCGGCGTTCTTTCGCCCGCCTTTCGCTGGTAGTCGAACCCCATTTTACAGGGTTCGATTCAATTTCAAATTTCTATCCAATTATAAAAAGACATCACAAGGATGTCTTTTTATAATTGGTGGAGCTGAGGGGAATCGAACCCCTGACCTCTTGAATGCCATTCAAGCGCTCTCCCAACTGAGCTACAACCCCATCTATTCAAGATGATGTTTTTATAAAGTTATTCTTTTTAAATTGCAAGAAAAAAATTATTTCTTAAAAAATGCTTGTTTTTTATTTTGAAGTGATATATCCATATATCAATTGCGGGGGTATAGCTCAGATGGGAGAGCAATTGGTTCGCAATCAATAGGTCAGGGGTTCGATCCCCCTTACCTCCACCAATTACCAAAGCACCCCCGTGGTGCTTTTCTTATAAATTCAAAGGATAAAAAATGAACGAAACACGACACAAAATTCTTCTACTTTCCTGTTGTGCACCGTGTGCCTGCGCCGTAATAAAAAAACTACACGACGACAGGACTGATTTCGCAGTAGCATTTTATAACCCTAACATCCATCCCAAAACAGAATACGAAAAACGTCGCGATGAACAAAAACACCTTTGCGAAAAATGGAATATTCCCTTCATTGAGTTAGAATACAACCCTGAAGACTGGCTCAAAATGGCAACACCATACAAAGATGCGCCAGAACGTGGCGCAAGATGTTCTCTGTGTTTCGAATACCGCCTCACTCGAGTTATGAATTATGCCAAAGAAAATGACTACACCGCAGTTGCTTCTGTGCTGGGCGTTTCTCGTTGGAAAGATCTAAATCAAGTCAATACAGCTGCTTTCAAAGCTGCTGCCACCACTGATGTCCCCTATCTCGAAATAGAGGGCAGGAAAAACGGTATGCAGCAAGCCCGCCTTACCCTCATCAAAGAACTGGGACTATATAACCAAGATTATTGCGGTTGCATCTACTCAATGCGCTCACAGACAAATTAACTCCATCTTGTGGCTATCTCTTTCCACCTATTGATTTTTTACAAAAAATACTTAATATCTAACCAAACGTATATATACAAGCAAAAATAAAAGGAAAATGACAAATGGCAAAAAAGCTTTTCACGCTAACCTCCAAACATTTCATCACGCTTATAAGTTTGTATTTTGCTTTTGTCTTAAATAATCGTTTTTGGGATTTTATCGAAGAACAACTTGAACTCACCAACTTCGCCACCATACTTTTTGCTCTCAGCCTTCCAATATTTATTTTTGCCTTATTCTATATGTTATTCAATCTGATTATACTGCCCAAAATCGGCAAACCACTAGTCATTCTCCTTTTACTATGCTCCGCCGCATCAGATTATGCAATGACACAACTAGGCATCATCATCAATGCAGATATGATACGCAACTTTGTTGAAACCAACCTTCGTGAAGCCACAGATTTAATCACCCCACGCGCTATATTCTATGTTTGCATAATGGGTATCTTCCCTGCTCTTTTAACCATCCTAACACATATCACTTACAAACCATTCAAGCAAGAACTAAAACAACGTATATTCTACTGCCTCTGTCCGCTCATCCTCATCACTTTTCTCGCCCCATTCACATATAAAGAATACGTCACTTTTGGACGAAATAATCCCAACATTCGCCGCTATGTCAACACATTTAATTACATCTTTGCAACCAGTAAATACTACAAAAAAAGCCGCCAGTCAAACCATAAATTCATAGTCCTAGACCCCACACCAACCATTACCAAACAAAATAATACACCTCGTCTGTTGGTGTTGATTGTTGGTGAAACCGCACGGGCAAAAAATTTCTCCTTAAACGGTTATGAAAAAGAAACTAACCCTCTTTTAAAAACACAAAATATCATCAATTTTGCTGATGTCACCTCGTGTGGCACTTATACTGCTGTTTCTCTGCCGTGTATGTTTTCCGCCTCCTCACGCAAAGAATTTAAAATATCCCGCGCCAAACACACACAAAACCTAATGGATATCATAAAAACTGCCGGATACGATGTATTTTGGAAAGATAATGATGATGGTTGCAAAGGCGTCTGCAACAGAGTGAACAATCAAGACGCCAAAGACGGCAACAAGCAACCTTGGTGCTTCGGACGCTATTGTCACGATGATATTTTGCTTGATGGCTTAAAAGAGCGTATCGCTACCATTGATAAAAATACAGTAATAGTATTGCACACAATGGGCAGCCACGGACCAACTTATTATAAACGCTACCCAGAGAGATTTAAAAAATTCCACCCTACTTGTGATACAGCAGATTTGCAAAATTGCACTATGGAGGAAATTCAAAACACCTACGACAATACACTCGTTTATACTGACTACATCATCTCCTCGACAATAGATCTTTTAAAAAGTCGTCCCGAACTAGAAAGTGGGTTAATTTATGTATCAGACCACGGCGAGTCATTAGGCGAAAAAAATCTTTATCTTCACGGTCTACCTTACGCACTAGCCCCCGATGTACAGAAAAAAATTCCGTTAATATTATGGCTTTCAGAAAGTCTGCAACAAAGCGAAAAAATAGATATCGCCCATTTACAGCAAAAAGCTGCCCAAAACACCTATTCTCACGATAATCTTTATCATACTGTTTTAGGGCTATTAGGAATTACCTCCAGCACATATAAACCGGAGTTGGATATCCTCAATTAAAAATCCCCCCCATAACATACACTTTTTTTCTGTATCAAATTCAAGCACTCCACCCTCCCACTCGAGTGCCTTATTTCAGCACTCGTGTCAAAGGATTTCATTCTTCAAATTGTCACTATCAAACCAGCCATATTGTTCTGCTACAGAAACACATCGCTCCCTTTATAAGCCCCAATCTCAAATACATCAGCCGTCAAAAAACGTTCGTTTTTATTCAGTTCAGAAAGCGCCGCAATATCTGCCTCATCAAGTGTAACATTCAGCGATGCAATATTTTCCTGCAGATGTTGCTCATTAACTGCCTTTGGAATAACCGCTACCCCGCGCGCCATATTCCACGCCAGCAAAACCTGTGCCGGCGTCGCCTTATTCTTTTCTGCAATCTGCCGCACAGTTTCATCCTCAAGCATAATTGAACTACCAGATCCAAGCGGTGCATACGCTGTCATTGCAATCATATTCTTTTTACAAAATTCCAAAAGTTCATTTTGTGGCAAATAGGGATGGCTCTCCACTTGATTCACCATCGGATTAACCTCAGCAGTCATCATCAACTCTGTCAATTTTTGACTACCAAAATTAGACACCCCTATTGCTTTACATAGTCCCTCATTATATAATTCCTCCATAGCCCCCCACGTATCAGAAAGAGGCACTTCTTCTAATGAAAGCATATCTTCCGGTTTCAAGGGCATCACCGCTTCTTTTTTCTGAGCCACCGGCCAATGCACCAAATATAAATCGAGATACTCAAGCTTAAGCCTTTTCAACGTTTCCTGAAGCGCCGGTTTCACATCTTCCGGCTTATGCATATTATTCCAAAGCTTAGAGGTAACAAAAATATCCTCACGCTGCAAATCATCCTCACGCATCGCATCAGCAAATGCCTGCCCAATTGCTTCTTCATTGTTATAAACTGCTGCACAGTCAAAATGTGAATATCCTAATTTCAGTGCCCAACGCACTGCAGAATACACATCCGAAAGTTCGCTTTTCCACGTTCCCAAGCCCAAAATAGGCATTTTTGTTTCATTATTCAGCTCCACATAACGCATCATCATTCTCCTCCTCTTATGGTGATTCCGCCTTTATATAATCTTTAAACATACCAATTAAAGGACATTCATCCCCAAAAAAACAAAATTTTACTTGCAAATAAGAAAATATGAACTAAAGTCTAGTTATCGTTTTATTATTAACGATAATTTCTAAACTATTGAGAGGAACTCTTAAATGAAGAAAATGTTATTATTGGCAGGACTTGCCGGAATGGTTGCTGCAAACGCAGAAGCCGTTGATATGACCCCTTATGTTGGTATGGACGCTGGCTATAGTATGGTTGACTACAATGACTACTACTACTTAAGTTCAAGAAACTTGTCATTGTCTGCTGTTTTAGGCGCAAGAACAGACCATTTCGGTGTTGAAGCTTTCTATATGAACAGCTTAAGACAACACAAAGCTGACGCTGCTACACGTATCTCTGGTTATGGTGTAGATTTGTTAGGTTTCCAACAATTAGGTTGTTCCGGTCGTTGGGAACTCGTTGGTTCTGCCGGTCTTGCTCAATATAAAATCAAAGCAAACTATCCTGAGGGTGGAACTTCAGACACTGGCTATGGTTACCGTTTAGGTGGCGGTTTACAATATGCTTTAACAGAAAACCTATCTGCTCGTGTAATGTATCACCATACTTGGATGAATAAATCAACAATCGATTCTATGGATGAATTCACAGTTGGTATCAGATACGCTTTTTAATTAAAGCATAATCAATAAAAGAGAGGGGCAAATTCGCTCCTCTTTTTTATTTAACTTATCGCTCCGTAACAATAACCTCATCATTCCCCTCCTCTCATCATTGCAAGCGCCACCATAAGGCATATAGCGAAGCAATCCATAAACCACTAAAGCCCGCTCGTTAAAAATCACACTCTCTCCACACCGCAGCCCAAAGTTATGCCTGTGCTGCTAGCACCGTTGCACGTGCTGCTAGCACCACTTCGTTCAGAGCGATGACATATTAAAAAAAACTCTCCTCAGTGTCATCCATCTCTCCTTTCTCTGTCATCCCTCGAATGGCAACGCCATTCGTCAAGGGATCTCCCCGCTCCAAGCACATCCCCTCCCCCACTGGATTGCTACATCGTTTCACTCCTCGCAATGACGCATCAAAAAGCACCCCCAAAACCCCGTTAAAGTGGTAAGGGATAACAATCCATACTATTCCTCAAACAATGACAGATAAAGCTAATAACGCTCTTTCATATAACGAGAAACTTCCCGTTCCTTAATCGATTGGCGCTTATCGTAAAGCTTTTTACCACGTCCTAATCCAACCTCCAGCTTAGCTCGTCCGTGCGCGTCAAAAAACAACTTCTTGGCAATCAGCGAATACCCTTTTTTCGCCATCGCACCAATAATTTTATCAATCTCGTGACGTGTTAGCAGTAACTTTTTCTTACGGTTCGCATCGTGCTTTTCATAGCCTTTGTTCGCATATTCTTCAATTTTCAGATTTTCAATAAATAACTCACCATTATCGTACGAACCATAAGTATCAGACAAATTCGCACGTCCCAAACGTAACGACTTAACCTCAGTCCCTTTAAGTTCCAAACCAGCAATAAAAGTCTCTTCAATCGCATAATCAAATGTAGCACGGCGGTTCGCAGCTACCTGCCCTGTTGCTATAAAATCTGATTTTTTAACTTTTTTTGCCATTTTATAAAATCCTTTTAGGGTGAATATAACGAATACTCGCCCCACTTGTCAAGGATAAATCTTTCATTTAATATTAAAACTAAGCATCCGCACGTTGTTCAAGCGCACAAGTCTTTGTTTCATATATCGGCTTTATTGGACACTCCAACGCCACTTCTAAAACATCACCAACATTTTCCGCCAAAACAATCTTCAGCTCTTTTTTTACAATCTCTGGCAATTCCGCTAAGTCTTTTTCATTCCCCTTCGGAATAATCACTGTTTTAATACCACCACGCAAAGCTGAAAGCAATTTTTCTTTCAACCCACCAATTGGTAACACGCGCCCCTGCAAGGTAATCTCACCAGTCATCGCCACATCACTTCTTACTGGAATCTTTGTAAACACAGAAACCAATGTTGTATACATCGTCACACCAGCTGATGGTCCATCCTTCGGAATAGCTCCTTCTGGCACGTGCACGTGCACATCTGTTTTTTCAAATACCGCAGGATCAATCCCCAAAGACATAGCGTGTGAACGTACCACAGAGTAAGCTGTATCAATGGACTCTTTCATAACCTCACCCAACTTACCTGTCTGTTTAACATTGCCTTTCCCTGGCATATCAACGGCTTCAATAAACAGAATATCACCACCAACTTCCGTCCACGCCAATCCCGTTGTCACGCCAACAAGATTCTTTTCCTGCCGTTCACCATAGTGACAAATTTTCACTCCGAGATATTTTTCCAAATCTTTGGCATCTACAGTAATATGCGCATCTTTCGTTTCATTTAAAATAATCTCTTTGGCAGACTTACGCGCAATTGATGCCAACTTACGCTCCAAATTACGAACACCTGATTCAGACGTATAATAACGGATAACATCACGAATAGCCTCATCAGTAATAAAAAGCTCGCTCGGTTCAACAGCATTTTCTTGAAAAACCTTCGGAATAAGATGACGCTTAGCAATCTCAATTTTTTCTTGCTCAGTATAACCATCAATTCGAATAATTTCCATTCTATCCAACAACGGACGCGGCATATCAAGCGAGTTCGCCGTTGTCACAAACATCACATTTGACAAATCATAATCCAAATCAAGATAATGATCATTAAATGTTGCATTTTGCTCAGGGTCCAACACCTCCAAAAGCGCCGAACTAGGATCTCCCCGCCAGTCTGAACCAAGCTTATCAATTTCATCCAACAAAAATAACGGATTAGAAACCCCAACCTTTTTGATATTTTGGATAATTTTCCCCGGCATCGCTCCAATATATGTCCGACGATGACCACGAATTTCCGCCTCATCACGCATACCGCCTAATGATGCCCGCACAAACTTACGCCCCGTAGCTCGAGCAATCGATCTTCCCAAAGAGGTTTTACCTACCCCAGGTGCACCTACTAAACACAAAATAGGGCTTTTCAACTTTTTAGCTCGTGCCTGCACTGCCAAATATTCAATAATGCGCTCTTTAACCTTTTCAAGCCCATAATGATCTTCATCTAGAATATCAATAGCTTTTTGCAAATTATGTGTAATTGGTGAGTTTTTACCCCACGGCAAATCTACCAACCAATCCAAATAATTGCGAATAATCGTTGCTTCAGCACTCATCGGACCAGCAGCTTTAAGCTTTTTCAATTCTTGCTGAGCTTTAACTTTTGTCTCTTTTGAAAGTTTAGATGATTCAATTTTTTTCGTATATTGTGTAATTTCATCATCTTCACCATCTTCAGATCCACTCATTTCCTTCTGGATAGCCTTCATCTGCTCACTTAAATAATATTCGCGTTGGTTCTTTTCCATCTGTTTACGCACACGGTCTTTTACCCTGTTTTCAACTTCCACACGAATACTCTCTTGGCTTAACAGAGTAATCAATTTTTCCAGCAAATCAACTTCTGTAATACACTCTAAAAGTTGTTGTTTATCCGGCGCTTTAAGCTCCAAACTTCCAACAACCGTCGCCGTAAACTGCATTGCATCTTCTGATCTGCTCAAGGCCAACAACCCTTCTTTCGGCATTTTGGAAATATCTAAAGCCTGTTTTTTAAACTTCTCACTGGCAATTCCCATCAATGCACTAATCTCTGCCTCTTTGGCTTTATCAGCCTCAAAAGGATATGGGGTCACTAACGCGGTATAATATTTATCAAACTCATTCATTTTTTTAAGTTTAATACGACTAACCGCTTCCACTGCCAAATTTAATGTTCCATCAGGCATCACCACATAGCGGCGAATACGCGCCAATGTACCAATATTATATAAATCCTCTGTTTGAGGGTGTTCGACATCAGCGCGTTTTTGCGTAAACAGTGCCAAAGGTGTTCCAAACTGATAAGCAGCTTGAGCCGCTTTCAAAGACATACTGCGCCCAATAAACAACGACGCCGTATTATCTGGAAAAACCACAATATCTCGCAACGGAAGAACTGGATATTCCACATCTTCCTGCACAATTATTTCTTTAGCCTGTGCCTCAATTTTCTCTTCTGCAGTCCAAAGTGTTTTTTCCTTGTCTTCATTACGGCTCATTATAATATCCTTACTAAAAATGCGTTTAAACTGATAATAGTACACGGCAAAACAGCACGCCCGACATATTGATTGTCTTTTATATAGTGTGTCGTTTTCTGTTCTGCAACATTATGAAAGCTAATTTTGCCCGCATAACACAAACTTTACAACCCCTAAGCTTCGGTTATCTACAAAAAAGACCGTAAGGAATAAGCATTATAGTTTCGCATCCGTTTCTGGCAAATTAAGCTGATCAACCATTCTATTATGCCAAAGCCACATATCCGGAAAGCAATCAATCGCGACATTACAAACGCGCCCCAAAAGCCACATTTTTTGAAGAGGCATTTTCGTAAAATCAACCAGATAACATTCAACATCTGCTTCTTCAACATCCAAAAGCAACGCCAAATCCGTCATAGAATACCCACAATATTCTAGCAACAAACGTATCCGCTCATTAGTATCTTTACGCATAAAATACTCATAGTACCAATGTGCTTTCTTGATAAAATCAGGTGTTATTTTATTATTACTCATTTCATTAACTCCTTAAAAAAATATTGGATGCATCGGACACAAATCATATCCCAATGTTGTGACAATCGCCTTATACTCATTCTTTTCAGGAAAATACATATCCGAAAAATAAAACGTATTAGAATATTTGGCATATTTTAGCAAAAGTGGAGCGGCTCCTCCGCCGCCCGCTATAATTTTTTTATAAAAAGGACGACAGAAAAAATCCATACAACGCAAATATAATAACGATAACAAAGCCAAATCCTTAAAAGGAATATCTTTTGCATCATTTTCATATTTAATCACAATTTTCGGACTCCGATGCAGATAATGAGCCACATCTTCTACACTAAATCCCTCAAACTCACGACATAACTTTAAACGTTCGCCGATTGTTTCACCATATTTTCCATCCTCTTTAACACGATACCGCCCCGAGCGGCTATGAATACTTATATACATTTTGTTTCCTTTCACGCCAAAATGGCTATCTCATTATTTAAGACAATTGAAAAGACAAGCAAACAACTCAGTATATAAACTCTATCAGCATAAAAAAACAAAATATACCAACAATACTCTTATTTTGTAGTCATCAAAATATAAAGAGTTATATTCTTCAAGCCTGATAAGATAGACCTAAACCTAACGACAGAATATACAATGCCGTACCGAGTGAGGTTTGCACGCCTCCACATCATCTCTGATGCTAAGTTCACCGTTATATATATTAAAAGTATATAAAACGAATCGACCTACAAATATAGATATACGATATTCAATAAAATTGCAACCAAAATATGTATTGGAAGATAAAAGCAATCAAAAAGAACAGATTAACAATACATAAAACGTTAACATCATATCTATAAAATAATACACATTATATTACAATATCTACTTGATAAAACAAAACAATAATATCTCATATATCTAAGATATTATATTCAAGAACTGCTCATTTACTAAAATAACATTTTTAGATTATACTACCTCCAAAATATAAATAACCCATTATATATTCATAAAAGCGTAAAATCATAAAAACAGAAAACACACAACCATTTAAATACAATAAAACAAAATCAAGCCATAAGACGGGAATTTTTGCAAGTGAGCGCCAAATATCCCTTAAGAATAGGAATGTACATAAAGGCACACAACGCAACTTCCATCTGTATCCCCTCAAAAAAACGATTATAGGCGGGAAATTTGAGATAGATAGAGATGGGCTTAAAGGAAATAAAAATTTTAGCGTACATTGAAGTACATAATTTTTATTTTCCTAAAAAATAGACTAATTAACTAGAGAAAAGAAATTTTGCGAAATAGCCGCGGATGTCCCCCAAAGGAGGGGCGCGTAGTAAACCTACGTAACCCGACCGAAGAGGGGCTTCCCCCCCCTTTTTTGAAGAACGGTTATAGTCGGAAAATTTGAGATAGATAGAGATGGGCTTAAAGGAAATAAAAATTTTAGCGTACATTGAAGTACATAATTTTTATTTTCCTAAAAAATAGACTAATTAACTAGAGAAAAGAAATTTTGCGAAATAGCCGCGGATGTCCCCCAAAGGAGGGGCGCGTAGTAAACCTACGTAACCCGACCGAAGAGGGGCTTCCCCCCCCTTTTTTGAAGAACGGTTATAGTCGGAAAATTTGAGATAGATAGAGATGGGCTTAAAGGAAATAAAAATTTTAGCGTACATTGAAGTACGTGAATTTTTATTTTCCTGAAAAGACCGCTCTAGATACTCAAATTTTCCCCTATAATTTGTTTTTTAAATATTTGTAGGTGTACCCTCGCGCCTTTTTAACAACCTCTTCCGGTGTCCCTTCGGCAACAATACGCCCGCCACCGTCACCACCTTCTGGCCCCATATCAATAATGTAGTCAGCGACTTTTATCACATCCAAATTATGCTCAATCACAATGACGGTATTCCCTTGGTCAACCAGCGCTTGCAAAACTTTCAAAAGCTTGTTTATGTCTTCAAAGTGCAGTCCGGTGGTGGGCTCATCCAAAATATAAACTGTTTTACCTGTTGCCCGTTTGGAAAGTTCTTTAGAAAGTTTGATACGCTGTGCCTCTCCACCAGAAAGAGTTGTTGCTTGCTGCCCCAGATGAATATATCCTAAACCCACTTTTTGCAACAATTCCAAACGAGAACGAATAGCCGGAATACTCTCAAAGAAAACAGCCGCTTCATCAACTGTCATATCCAATACATCTGCAATAGATTTGCCTTTATACGTTACTTCTAAGGTTTCACGGTTAAAACGTTTACCGTGGCATTGTTCACACTCCACATACACATCTGGCAAAAAATTCATCTCAATTTTAGTTACACCATCACCTTTACACGCTTCGCAACGCCCACCAGAAACATTAAACGAAAACCGACCTGCCTGATAGCCCCGAGCTTTGGAAAGTGGCAACTCCGCAAACCAATCCCGAATATAAGTAAACAACCCCGTATATGTCGCAGGGTTAGAACGCGGCGTCCGTCCAATAGGAGATTGGTCAATATCAATCACCTTGTCAATATTTTCCAACCCTTTAAGTTCATCATAACTCCCCGTCGGCTCACGAGAACCATTCAGCTCTTTATTAAGCGCCTTAAACAAAGTTTCCAAAATAAGCGATGACTTACCCCCACCGGAAACACCAGTAACCAGCGTCAACGTACCAAGTGGCACCTTAAGTTTCACGTTTTTAAGGTTATGCGTCTTTGCACCAGTCAGCTCCAAAAACTTGCCGTTTCCTTTGCGCCGTTTACGCGGAACGGCAATTTCACGATGTCCATTCAAATATTGTGCCGTCAAACTTTCTTTGCTCTGCAAAACCTCATCAACCGTTCCTGCCGCCACAACACTGCCGCCCAGTTCACCTGCACCCACACCCATATCAACAAGAAAATCCGCTGCACGAATAGCATCTTCATCGTGTTCGACCACAATCACCGTGTTACCAATATCCCGTAGCCGATTAAGCGTTTCAAGCAACCTATCGTTATCTCGCTGATGCAAGCCAATAGAGGGCTCATCTAATACATACAACACACCAGTCAATCCAGAACCAATCTGCGAAGCCAAGCGGATACGCTGTGATTCACCACCAGAAAGTCCTCCAGATTGGCGAGAAAGCGTTAAATATTCAAGCCCTACATTATTCAAAAACTGCAACCGTTCGATAATTTCTTTTAATATCTTATGTGCAATTTGCTGTTTTTGCGGGCTAAGTTGTTCCTCAACAGCAGAAAACCACTTCAACGCTTCCTTAATCGAAAGGTCAGAAACTTCCATAATATCTTTTCCGCAAACTTTAACCGCCAGTGCCTCTGCTTTCAAACGCTTACCATTACAAAATGTACACGGCGCTGCAGATTGATAATGCGACAATTCCTCACGTGATGCCGCTGATTCTGTTTCCAAAAAACGCCGCTCCATATTTGGAATCACACCCTCAAATGGTTTATCTGAAACAAACGTTGAATAATAAATCGGTACACAAATATTTCCCGAACCATATAAAATAATCTTTTTGGCTTTCTCTGGCAAATCTTTCCACGGTGTATCTTGTGAAATATGCAAAAAATCACACAATGAAACCAGCGTTTGTTTATAAAAAGAAGACTTAAATCCATACCACGGAGCAATCGCCCCTTGAGCAATAGATTTTTCCACATTCGGAATAACCAACGCCTCGTCCATATAAAGCCGCGCCCCCAAACCGTCACAATGAGGACACGCCCCTTGCGGATTATTAAACGAAAATAGTCGCGGTTCAATCTCTTCAATCGTAAAGCCAGATACCGGACAAGCATATTTAGCCGAACAAGTAAAACGATTGTTTTCTGTTAGATTATCAACATACAGCAAACCATCACCAATTTTCAAAGCGGTTTCCACAGACTGCGCAACTCGCTCATTCATATCTTCCGCCTTGATAACCAAGCGGTCTACCACCACCTCAATATCGTGTTTGATATTTTTCTCCAAACTTGGCACTTCTTCAAGATCATAAACCTCACCATCAATTTTGACACGTTGAAAACCTTGTTTTAAAAGCCCTTCAAGTTCTTTCTTAAACTCACCTTTGCGTTGGCGCACCATTGGCGCAACCAGCATAACCTTTGTTCCTACCGGCAGAGCCAAAATTTTATCAACCATCTGACTCACAGTCTGCGCTTCAATTGGTAGCCCTGTTGCTGGAGAATAAGGAGTCCCCGCCCTAGCCCATAGCAAACGCATATAATCATAAATCTCGGTAATTGTTCCCACTGTGGAACGTGGGTTATGCGAGGTAGTTTTTTGCTCAATCGAAATTGCTGGCGCCAACCCTTCAATCGAGTCCATATCTGGCTTTTTCATTAAGTCCAAAAACTGCCGTGCATAAGCCGACAAACTCTCCACATAGCGCCGCTGCCCCTCAGCATAAATCGTATCAAACGCCAGCGAAGATTTGCCCGACCCCGAAAGCCCTGTAATCACTGTCAGTTTATCTTTTGGAATAGAAATATTAACATTTTTAAGGTTATGCTCTCTCGCCCCTTTAATATCAATAAATTTACTTTCAGCCATTGTCAAAAATACCTCCGACCCAATTTGATATACCAGTTTTGTTCTATTTGCAAGTACTTTTTTAGGTGATATGCTAAAACTTTTCTTTTACCAAATCTTAAACCTTAATTGCTAAAGTATCGGCATAATCATTATTTAGGAGAAAAAAGATGGCGAAATCCCCAATAACTCCCGCAGCAAAATCTGCCAAAAAGACACCCCAAAAAACTAAAAAAATAAAAACAAATGTTTCATCTCCAACCGAAACAACTCAAAACATAATAACACCTACAACAAATATCACTGCTGCTGAGCTTATCAAGACTTGGTTTAACGGCTGGAAACAAACTTTTAACCTTAAAGGAAGAAGTTCACGTTTCGAACTTTGGGCTTTTCTGCTCCTAAATTCAATTTTAATGGTCATCATCCAGCTTAAATGCAGTTATACAATGTCAGACCGTTTTTTACGCTCTGCACATAGTGCTGGTTATAGTCTTAGCCAAATCGAAAACCGTATCATCATTGCTGAAATTATTTTTTATCTTAGTATCTTCATCCCACTATTTCCAACCGTTTCCCTTCTCGTCCGCCGAATGCACGATTTAGGCAAACTCGCTTGGGCTAATTATTTCGAACCAATGTTTATGAGCATTGTCGCAATGAGCTTGCTATTTTTCACCCTATTAGAACTTGAAAAAACCAATTATGACTCTATCGCTCTTTTATTAAGTATATGCTTTATCACAACATTCTACGGAGCTGGTTTCTATGGCTTGAAAACATTGATAACAACAATGTTTTATCGTGGTGATACAAAAGATAATGAATTCGGTACAGCCCATTATAATGATGATGAACACGAAACACAAGCCCTTAACTTAAGTTGCCTATATTTCCTATTTATTCTTACTATCGGAACACTTTACTTGGCAATTGCTTTTATATAAGTCTCATCTCATACTAGCGCTGCACAACCGCAGCGCTTTTTTTATACCTCAATATATAGTCAAATCAAGTAATCAAAAATACAAATAAATTATTCTGCACATTCACCTTTTAACAAAGCCGCCACTTTATACACCGCCTCTGTTGTTTCCTTAAAATCTATCTCAACACCATCCTCAAGGGCACACACATCATTTGCCATATTATATTGACAATACGAAGAGGCAAAATATTTACCATAAACCGGTGAATCATCAATATGGAATTTTATTCCCTCCCTTGCACAAAACTCTGCCTTGGCTCTATTCCATAACTCAGTCGGCACCTGAAAGCTACCATCATCAAACCGCTGCACCTTCCCCTGTGTTTCATAATAATCTAATATCGCCCACAATCCGTCATATTCAATCCGATGCTCTTGTAAGCAACGTGCAACATCTTTTTCTGGTCCCCCACTAATAATATAGACCTGCACACCTAGCTTGCGAATTTCTCGACAAAATGCCGCAAACAATTCCGGTTGCGCATCAATTACACCGTGAAAATCAATTCCAATCTTCGCACTCATTTCTCACTCCTCCGAAGAAAACAATTCTTTAATCGAATTTGGCGCCAAAGTAGACAGCGGGTTAATCGAAACCACCGGCTTATCAATGCTTCCGCTGATATCATAATTTGTAGCAAACACCGTACCATCTTTCCCTGCCAAAACTTTTCCGACCAGTGGAATATTGCCAATAAATTTATTAAGTCCATAAGCAGGAATAATCAAACCCTTCGCTTCAACATCTTCATCAACAAGGTTATACCTTCCCGAAACAGACATTCCTAACACCGAACCAAACATTCTCGCCCCTTCCGTTGCCAAATTTTTGGTCGAAAACGTATAAGTAAATGGTGCAGTCAAGTGTGAAAAAGTAAGTCCCTCACCTGTCAACATATCCACCATCCCAGTTAAAGATGCCAAGCTTAACACCTTTGCCACCACGGGGGTATCCGAAAGTGCAAAATCCCACATCTTAGCGTGTCCCTTAATATTACGATATTTATCTCGCTTCGCTTCAATCTTTAAATTTCCACCGCGCATATTATCATATAAACGTAATACCTTAAGTGTACTCCCCGCATTATTTGAATCAACCGTCAGTAAATAGTCACTTCCTCGTGGTTCAAAGTCAAGTTTCATCTTTACCTCTCGGCTAGACCCATAATTCCCGACCAAATTAAGCCGATGCAACCCAATACCATTTCTAAGTTCTGCCTTGCCTGCAAAGTTTGTCACCGGCACATTATTATTCGTCCATAACTTATTTACACCCACCACAATATCCGTATCCATAATATCTTCCAAAGGATCTTTTAAACTTTTTTTCTTCTTTGCCTTTGTTTCACTCACCGCTGTTTTTTTCCGTGAATCAAAAAACTCCGTTAAATCATACGCATCGCCAGAAACTGTTACCTTAAGGCTGAGTTTTGGCTGATAGCTAAAGTTTACTTTTGCCTTAGCAAAAGCTTTCGGCGATTTAATTTCTACAATATCAATTGTCTTAATCTGCCCATCTTTATCCATTAACACTTTTCCTTTAGCGGAAAACTGTGCTTTTAACAACGAAAAATCTGTCACCTCTTTAATTTTATTATCCGCAATAATCATCGTCGCTTTAGCCCGACACGGCACACCCTTCTCTTTCACAAATCCCAAAAAGGCATAATCCATCGCTGTATCTTTCAGCGATCCATCCACCACCAGTTCAATCTCACCATTATTCAGAAATGTTAATGCTGCACGAATATCTGACTGACCAGTAAAATATGGTGCTGCCAAAATTTCACTATCAACCCCCAACGTTTTCAACACCGCATCATTTATTTGTACATCTGCAATAATCCGGCTCTTATGTGCCTTTTCACTAAAGTTTTCTTTAAGAGCAAGTGTCAACGGAATATCTTGATATTTTGCAACTCCTGAAAGCTCAAACCCCTTTTCCGTCACTTTCAGCTTAAGCATATCAGCAACAAAGCTTTTCCCCTCTTCTAGTCCCAGATATTCCACCTGTTTTAAATCTCCCAAAACCTCCACCTTAATCTCTTCAGGCTTCAAGTTAGATTTCAATTCAAAATCAAGTTTAAGGTTAATATCAACATCACCCGCCACGTGCTCAGGGTCCACTCCCATCTCTTTCGTAAAGCCCAATGGCTCGTGGTCAATCAGTTTCAACGCATCTGTAATCGTCGAATTACCAGTCATATCAATCGCAATAAAATTATCTTCTTTATCAAGATCATATAATAGCACATTTCCACCAGTTAAAATCACACCGTCAGAAACACCTTTATCCACCTTAATCCCGATTTTATCTTGTTCAAAAGACGCCGTACCATACACATTGCGAATAACTGGCATCCCCTCCAAATAATGCAAATTAGCATCTGCAACATCTGCTTTGCCTTGCAATTTTAAAAGCCCAAAACTTTTTGCTTTTTTATCCCATCCAAAATCAAACGAAAAGATACCATTTGAAATAGCCCCACCATACAAACTTTCTTTACACCACGCCCAAGCCTTTTCCCCCAAATATTTCGGCCACAACAACGAAAGTTCATCCATTTGCACTTCGCCAAGTCTTGCTGTAAAGTTGACTTTAAAGTTTTCTTGATTACCTTTAAGAAAATAATCTTTAAACCCTTCTGCTGAAAGACTAAGTTCAGCTTTTTTACCGTCAAAGTCAAATATTGCTTTCTCAATATTAACCTTATCTAATCCACCGTGCAATCGTCCTCCCAAATTAAACGACGATACATTATAGTCAAAATCTTCACTATCCCCAAAACCAATTTTACCTTTTCCGCCTTCTATCGCAAAACTAACATCTTTAATATTCTTCCCAATATTGTCAGCAAAATGTTCTTTATCTTTCAGCACATTCCCAAAATCAATCAACGCCGAAAATTGCCCATTCACTGGTACATCCACCGCACGCACATCCCCTTTTTCTGGTACAATCACATCATATAAATCTGTAATCACCAAATCTGAAAAATTTAGCGTATAGCGCACTTCATCATTAAGCAATCGATAATTAAGCGTCATATCAACCCCTGATGTCCGGTTTTCAAACATCACTGCACTATCTGTCTTAATTTCAATATCCGTAATACCACGTTCAAAAACAAAGTCCAAATCCTTAAACGTAAACTGCTGCCCCATCTCCACTTCATCCATCACTAATGTCGCATCAGTAACTTTGATATTGTTAATAAAGCTTTCCAAATAGAGCTTTTCCGGAGAGTTAAATCGCTCCATAAAATCTTCAAACTGTTCAAAATAGAACTCAAGTTTTTTCAGATTCAGTTCTTTAAATCCAGTCTTCGCATCCACCTCATCACTTTTCTTCACCCCATAAGCCGCGCGGATATGCATTTCCGGTTCAACCACCTCAATTGCACTTGGCGCCAACAATCCCTTAAGCAATGCCCTTGCTGAAAAAGAAAGTGACAACCGTGGCGCTCTCACCAGATAATTTCCTTTTTTATCCGTAAACTGTACATCTTTGGCAATAATTTCCACCGGTTGCACTGAATGAACCAGTTCCAAATTCACCGAACCAACTGACAAATCGTATGAAGAAGTTTCATTTGTCAACGCCTGAATAATATAGGGACGTAAAAAGTTAATCTGCACAGGTCCTTTGCCCAAATGCCATAACAGCACCAACAGCGCAATTAACGACAACGCGCTGGCATAGTCCCAAAAAAGGGAAATAAATCGTAATTTCTTACTTTTGGTACTCAATGCATCTCCTTAGCATAACATACAGGAGTTTTAACATACAGATAAGCCAATGTAAACTCTTTTTTCGATTTTTTCACGCTAAACACATAAAAAAACGGCACAGAAATCACTAAGATTTCCATACCGTTAAAATTCAAGCTTTTCAAGCGGGAACAACCTCTGCCGGCGCAGTGTTTTCAGTTTCTTCAGCATTCTCTACGTGATGCTCAAGCTCGTGGTGCTTGGACGTAGGATGGTGCATACAGCTCCCAAAGGGGAACGGGCGCCAACTACCGGAATCCATCATCACCTGGTTGAGCTCATCGTCCTTGAGGTCAAGAACCGCCTGCACGTTCTTCTTAGACAACTCAAATCCCATCTCCAGATAGACTTTGACAAGCGCCTTGTCTGCCACCTGCAAAAAGCGGGGGAAGTGAACCGGCGAAAAAGAATGTCCATACTGGACAAACGCTCCCAGTGCCTGTTTATTTTCAGGCTCAAAGAGCACACTCTGCAATTCGTGACCGCGGATAATCTCACGGATAAGAGCGGCGGCTTCTGCCTTACCAACTCCTAAAAAACTTTTAATTTTTGCAAACATAGTTATGTTATTTAAATGAAACAAAATTGTAAGCATCATAATAGATAAAGTACTATGTTTATAACACCTGATATTTTGGGAGTCAATGACTTTCTTCAAAAAAATATCCACCGCTTAGGCTGATTCTACTTGCTCAAACATCCAAAGGCATTATACTAACAAATATTTATAAAAAACGGAGGCAACTATGGATATCGAAAAAATTAAAAATGAACTTACCCGCTGTTTGGGCTGTAAAGTTATGCCCTGCGCTAAAGCTTGCCCTCTGGGTGTTTCTCCTCACGATTTTATAGCTGCCGCCAAAACTGGAAAATACGCTGATGCAGCCGCCTTAATTGCCGCCAAAAACCCACTTCCTCAAACCTGTGGCTTAGTTTGTCCAGATTTATTCTGCCAAAAAGCTTGCATCCGTAATCGTATTGATAGCGCCATAGAAATCCCTTGTATTCAGGCAGAAGTAATAAAAAAAGGCGGTTTACCACCTCTTTCCCTCCCTCAACCAAATGGCAAAAAAGCAGCGATTATTGGCGGTGGTCCTGCTGGCTTAGGCGCCCTTTTTAAACTCATCACCAACGGCTGGCACGTAGATTTATTTGAAAAAAGCAATACCTTAGGTGGCGTAGCTCGACTTATCCCTGAATATCGCTTACCCAAAACCGTATTAGATACTGAAATTGCTCGCCTAACCACAAATAACCGTGTCACCATCCACCTTAATAGCGAAATCACTGACTTTGCCAACCTAAAAACCCAATATAATGGTATCATTTTGGCTATTGGTGAACCCAATTTCCGCACCCTTGGCATCAAAGGCGAAGAATACTGCATCTCATATAAAGAGTTTTTATCAAACCCCGAAAAATATATTGCATCCAAAATTGCTATATGTGGTGGTGGAGAAGTGGCACTAGATTGTGCTTTAACCGCTACAGCACAAGGTTCAAAAGTAGAAATGTTTGTTCGTCGTCGCCGAGAGGATATGCGTATTATGGCACGAGACCAAAAAGAGCTAGACGAAAAAGGAGTTATCGTTCACGCCCTAACTTCTATCACTGCAATTAACGAAGAAAATAACACCTGCTGCCTCACCACTGTTAATAATGAGATAAACACCGATGGCAAAGCCGTCCACTGCAGCGGTACTGAATGCGAGCTCAAAGGATACGACCACGTTGTCCAAGCACTGGGCTCTTATTACCCTAAAGAAAATATCCCCGAAGATTTCATCCTTGCTGGTGATATGACGGGAGAAACTGGTACTGTTGTTCAAGCTCTAGCCTCAGGCATTGCTGCCGCACATAAACTTATCTCTTTGGAGCAATAAGATGAAAATCACCTTAGGCGTCATCGGCAAATGCAAACCTACCTCTCCCGAAGGCGAGATAATCAAACGTTATCAAGAACGCTTAAAATGGCAGCTAAACATTAAAGAAAAAGATAACAGCACCCAAGAAGAAGAAGCTAAATTTCTGCAAAGTTGTATCAATCCACAGGCAAAAGTAGTAGTGCTAGATGAGCGTGGCAAAAATATGACCAGCCCAGAACTCGCCAACATTATAGAAAGCTGGATGACCGACGGCACTTCAGAAATTTGTTTTCTCATCGGTGGCGCAGATGGACACTTAGAAGAAACACGCCAAAAAGCAGATTTAATCCTCTCTTTTGGCAAATTGACCCTACCACATATCCTAATGCGTGCCGTCCTCTGCGAACAAATCTATCGCTCCGAAACAATTATCAATCATCATCCCTATCATCGCATTTAACGCTTGACAGTCCTCGCAAAAAATGGTATTATTTTTGCTAGCCAATAATTAGGAGCATAATACAAAAAAATGGGAACAGAGCTGATAATACCTGAAATTTTATTAGTTGAAAAGTTAGAAGAAACCGACAACAGTTTCGCCCCCGCCTTATGGGAAGGTTTACGCAACGAGATTGTTATTGCCAATGAGGAGGAAAGCAAACTTCCGGCTCCTGTCCGAAATAAAAAAAGAATGCTCTTAAGTGACTTTGTCAATAAAGCCATTAGCTTACCTCTTGAAATTACACCTCAAATATCCAAAGAGGCAGAAAAACAACTCTATCGTTTACACTTATTTTGTTGTCAACAAAGCATCCATAATCCCGAAGTACGCCACAACCCGCTAGTTTTGGGTTTTCACGCCTTAAACGAGATGAAACTAGCACTGGTTGGGATAATGATTTCTTATCGGCTAATTAACCCTGATTGCCCTTATAACTGGAACCGGACATTTTTTGAGCAACATATTCTCACTCACAAAGGACCAGATGGACATACGATTGTAAATTTTAATCGTATCGATCCTCAAACTTTTAACGCTGCCATCACCGAAGAAATTGTGACTGATTGGTTGATATATCGAGGGTATGGTCATAATGGTATTCGGACATTGATGGATGTTAAAAACCATCTACAAACGCTGCCCAATTATAAACGAGGTGGTCATCCTGCAGACGAGTTCTCTCGTTTTGAGCGTAAAATGCGTGAGCAATTTAACCGTAAGGAACTACGCAAAGAAGAAACTCTTGATTTAGAGTTTAGAAAAACCTTGGTCAAAACAGTTGCCGAGCAAACAGCTGCACAACTCATTAACTCCGGAATGTCAATACAAGATATTCTCGCTACGGCATTTAGTGCTGATTTAAGCAAACTCACCAGCTCCACTACCATATCTACCCCCAAACCTACCCCTCTAAAAGAAAATAAAAAAGCACTCCCCAAACCTAAAGATAATACTGACTACATCGAAGGTATCATCTCTCATCTTTTAGAAGATTAACTTAAACGAATATTAACCATAAGCTGCAATAATATCTCCAATTTTTAAAAGGAGTGCCTATGTTCAAGGTTAATAAAGAATTATATGCATTAAGAGAGCGTTTCAGAACATTCTATAACGCAAATTTAAAAAAAGACTATAAAGAGCTTGAAGCATACCGCAAAAAATATCTAATTCAATTTTATATTAGAATAATTTTATCCGTTTTTATTGGATGTATTTTGCTATGGACAACCAACATATACCTTCTGGAAACGCACTCTCAAATATACCATTTGACTTTCGGTTCTAAAACAACTGATAGTAACGATATCATCTCATACTTATGGTACATTTATATTGTCACTGCCTTCATAGCTTGTCGCCAACCTTTTAAGGACTATAAAACAAATACTAAAAATATGGTAATGAATAAAATTTTATCTTTCTTCGGTACGCTCAAACACGGTGACGGTATAGGAAGTAAAATTACCGCATTTGACCTCAAAAACGCTTTAGTTTTTGAAAAATTTGATGAATTTGACGAAGACGACACTTTTACCGGAACATACAATAACACAAACATAGCCGTAACTGAATACACCTTATCCAGAAATTTCAATTTATTATCAAATATCCCTAGCACCTATACGACTTTCAAAGGTGTGACAATTATGCTCGATTTCAAACAACATTATATCGGTCAAACAATTGTCCAAGAAAAAAAGAATCCTCTATCACATTATTTCAAAAATAAATACTTTAATATCATAGCTTTTCTACTTTCGTGGTTTATTTCTGGTCCGATACTAGAGCAACTTAAAAAATACATCACCGTGTGCGTATCATCCGAAACACCTTTGCAAATATTCATTATAATTTTTTGTACCTGCCTAATTATATGGCTTTATACCAAATACGATGAATATCAATACCCTCAAGACAACAATTCTCTCCAACAAATTAACCTTGAAGATATCGTATTCAAAAAGAGATGGAAAACACACAGCAACGACCAAATTGGAGCACGCGTACTTTTAACCCCAGCCCTAATGGAGCGAATGCTTGAAATCAAACGTCGATTTTATGGTAGAGCTATAGATTTTGCCTTTTGGGATAATAAATGCCTCATTGCCATACATACAAACAAAGATATGTTTGAAACAACTTCACTCTTTACACCTGCCTTAAGCTACTACAAAGTACAAGAAGTTATCACTCAATTTTACAGTATATTCTCTACGATAGATTTGTTAAACAACAGCAATAAACTTCTTACACAAACCACTTGACAAAATCCCCCCAGCACCTTATTGTTTCGCATAATCAAAAATTATTATTCTCATCATTAAACATAACAATTATGAAAAAAAGAAAACACCGCTGGCTAGACTTTTTGGCTGGAATTAACGCCACCCAAAAGCTAACACGCATCCTCCGCTCCACGTTTTATAAAAACGATGTTACCCTGTTTGAAACCAAACACGCCGATCTCATCGTCAGCATATATGCTAAACGATACTACCTCTCAGATGAAGCCATCCTTAAGGTTTTTGACCTTCCAAATGCAAAAGAAATCCTGATGGATTATGTCTGCACTTATAACAGACAACTCCCTGTATCGGCAGAGAGAAAACTGTTCACTTTAGCTGAGTGGAAAGATGTGATGATTGCCTACATTCAGCATCAGCATATCTCTGAACAAGCTGAGCTTATGCTCTTCAATAGACCCGATGCCGCAAAACTAGCATTGCTCTACATCCAAAACGGCAAAGTTAGTTTCACTCCCGCTGCTCAGATAAAGATGCTCCAACTGCGAGATAACGTCAAAGTTCTTAATGCTTTTGCACAAAAAGAACGCCTCGCGGACGAAGCTGAACTCTGGATGCTTTCGCGACCAAATGCTGCCGAGCTCGTTGAAGTGTATATGAAACATCATACACTCACTGATGAAGCTCAGACAAAAATGTTCAGTCAACTTTCAACAGGAAATCTACTGAAACTACTGGAACTACTAAAAAACAACAAATCTGGCTTATGTGAGGCAGCACAACTGAAAATGTTTGAACTGCCACAAGCTGATTTATTGGTGATAACATACTTCTCAAACGCTGTTCTCACTGAAAAAGCTGAAGTCAAATTGTTTGAACTGCCCAATCCAGAGGAAATAATCCTGCTTTACATTAACGTACATAACGAAAGCGACGTATTACTCTTTGAGCTGCCAAACTATGTGAATCTGGTAAATAAGTATGTTGAAAATCACAAAGCGACACGCAAATTGCTTGAAATGATTTTCAGCCACCCCGAGGCGGATAAGATGCTCCCAACTGTGGCGAAAAAACAACAACTCGATGACCAACACCAAAAATGTCTATTTGAACAAGCAAATGCTGCCGAACTCTTAACGTTCTATATTGAACACAACGAACTCTGTGCAGAGGCACAGCTGATGCTGTTTAAGCTACCGAAAAAAGATGCCGCAAATTTGCTTGAGAAATATGCAGTCAAATATACATTTTCACCGTATGTTCTCCAACGTCTAGCCGTTCGCAGTTATTTCTACTAATTCTCAAAAAGCGCCCCAACCGGAGCGCTTTTTCTTTTTATTTTTCAAAACCTCTTAATCTAGTACAATTTTACCCTCACACCCTGAGCGTTCTATCACATTCTCAAGTTGAACCTTTAACTCTTGGCTCTTACCTGCATCTACCGTAAAACGCCATTCGTAAACATTACCATCACCGACTGTTCCTTTAAGCGATTCGTCTAATATCTTCGCTTTGTCAGGCAACGATTGTTTTAACACAATATCCACCGCTTCGGCACTTTTATTAGTCACATCATACACCACATCGTATGCATAAGTTTGGCTTGAGCGACAACCACCGTTTGCCAACATCGTCTGTTTAGGCTCACCCACTTCCTTAATTTTCTCTACTTTACCATTTGCATACACATCAAAAAACTTGCCAAGTTTAACCGTAATTTTCTGCCCTTCAGCTTTGTTATCTATCGTATTTTCGCCAACAAACTGTATTGCCCCGCTTTTATCGGTATCATAAAAGCTAACTTTTCCTTTCGGCAACGGCATACCCAAACCATCGTCCTTATTATTAGCAAAGTTATAAACCACTGTCGGATGAACATCTTTATAATAACTCTTAGCCGTATGGAAATAAAGTCCAGAGTTAATTTCACCACGTTTTTTATACTTCACCTTTGGTGCTTCAATAAACGAAACTTGTTTAATCTGCCCATCTTTAAGTGATGTTTTTTGCGGAATTTTATACACATAATAACCATTCAAGCTTTCTGGTGCCTCCATCGTTGCCTCTGCAACAGCTCCGTCCATCATCGCCCCGCTAGCCATCGTATTTTTCATCGCCATCTTATACATTCGTGGCTGCATCATCGTATTCACAACATTAACATCACCGGCAATCAAATTAACCGCCACATCGTTGTAGTTACTGCCGGAAGCGTTATTAAGTGACACCCGCCCCAAGATAGATAAGGTATCACCATCATTGACCTTTGCCACATAATTCGCCTGCCAAGAAAAGCCATTTGCCAAATATGCCAAATTAAGCTCTTTCTCACCCGCTGCCACAGTTTGCACTTTTGCTTTCAGTACTGGCTCGCTGTTTAGTCCAAACGGCACTTCATCAAACACCACACGACCATTAAAATTACTCTCAACTCCATAGTCAAATTTCAAGACTGGCGTCATCCCATCCACTGCCAACAAAATCGCCTTTTCAAAGATATTTTTCCCATTTGCCGGATTCTGTCGCACAGTTTTCACTTCTTTACCAATATTCGCATTAAGCATCGTTATATAGTTAATTCCGGCATAATCATAGTTCTGTTCTAAAACTTTAATCCCCTCACCATAAATAAATGCCGATTCGGGACGCATTTGCTTTGCCGCCTCGTCAAACACAACTTCATTCACGCCAGCTTTTAAATTAAGCTTTTGTGCCTTTTTAATCAACGCTAAATCCTGATTATAAATCGTCAGTTCAGTTTCCGCCGCCTGCACAGATAACGCTGCCAAAGACACTGCCGCAGTCAAAAAAACTCTGCTTAATCTCATCTATTTTCTCCTTATATAAAAAAATCTCTCTTTAGCACATAGCAAACCTTTAAAAACTTGTCAATCATTAAGCCTCGTCAACATATTCTCGGCTAACTCTTTCAATCGCATAACTCGTCTTTGAAACGCCGTTAAAGTATTAGGCTTTAACAAACTAAATTGATAAAAAAGTTTTTTCTCCGTTGCTATCCAAACATATAGTGTTTTATCCGCTGTAACAAGTTTTGCCCTGTCAACCCCAAAGAGCTGCATAAACGCCACCACGGTTTCAACCGCACCAGTTAGCTTTAAATGAGGCGCTAATCCACCTAACACGACAGCTTTACCGTTTTTAAGTAAAACCTCCCCTTTCAGCACCTCTTCACATAATGTATCCGCAAATGCAAATATCAGCCCTTGAAACGCAGTTTGGTTAATTGGGATATATTTAGAAGAAAGCACCGAATAAAACCAATCTTCCTCAAGCCAATACCCTTTTCCACGCATCACATTATCACATTCCCGTACCTGATAAGGCGGAGAAATCTCTTGTGCCAAAAGCGCATTTTCACAAAGCCCCCTTCCCACATCAAACATCACCTCACCAAAAAGCTCTTCCCCTTTAGCCAAAACTAACCCTTCACCACGAACTTGCAAACTTTCGCGTAAAGATTTATACATCACATAAAATATCACTGTCGCTAATAAACAAAAAAACACTTTTAACAACCAAAAATCAGCATATTTTCCCGCAGCAATCCCCGCTGCCACAGCTAAACCGCCCACTATTCCGGCCTGTACCAAATATCGCTTACGCCAATATTCCAAAATTCTTGCCTCTTTCGCCAATTCAGCCGCCATCAAGTAATCCTTTCGTTTTCACATCAAATTTTACTTAAATTTAAGAAAATAAAGTTAAAATAAGTTAAAAATTTATGCTTGCACCACACGTTTTTTTATGGTACAATGCCTTTAATATATAGCCCTTTTTGACGTTAAGGAGAAGACCTATGGCTGAAGAAAATAAGATAATTGATGAAAAAAAGCTTTCTGAACCTTTTGAAAAATTAAACAACCTTCCCTCCGAAAATATCACAAACGAGCATAAAGCCGAAGCTGTCAAACTCTTTAGTCAAATCGTCGAAAATGTTATGAACGGACATTCTGTCAGCATTGCTGAATACAATACCCTGAGCCGTATACATAAAGTTTATGAATTTAACAGCATTTTAAAAGGTCTTGAAACCGATAAGCAACAGGCATTCGCCGCAGAACTTAAAACCGTTGGCGACCGCAAAGTCAAAACAACCGCATTAAATAACTTTGTTAAACCAATCCGCACCACCAACAATCAAGACCTGAAAAAAGAACTAAACGAACGTATTGCGACCCTTAACACCGCTTTAAAAAATACAGACGGCAACTTCACCGCTGAGCAAGTTAAACAACTGCAAGACTTCTTAGAGCCATATAAAACAAACGACAAAATCAAAATTAATGTTGATAAATTATTTACGGACGTTATCAAGCCCGAACGTGGTCAATCAACTGCAAACCCCGCATTTACTGCCTTGTATAATCAAATAGCCCCCAAACCAGCTGAGCCTCAACAACAAACTGCAGAGCAAAAACCTCTCGACAATAACGAAGTGGTCAACACCTTGGCTGCTGCTTTGCAAAATGTGGGAACGGTTTTGGCTCGTACAGATAAAATCAATCAGCTTGCACCAGCAGAACGCTTAATAGTCACCAAAATGAGCGAAGGGATAAAAGAAGAACATATCGACACATTGCTCGATTTAGCACTCCAAACCAAACAAGAGAATACCAATAACACCAATTTCGCTAACACTCTGGTCGATAAAGCTACACAAAATGGTGGTTTCTTCAAAGATGAACTCCGCGAAATGCAAGAGGTCATTAGCTCAATTGAATCCATCAAAGCAAATTATGCCAAAACTGAACTTCAACCTCTTTTGGATAAAGGTACTAGCAAATTAGATGAAGCTGATATCGAAAAACTACGTGGACTTGCTTGGGCTGGTATTGAAGTTGATAAAATTAACGCAGTATTGACTGAATACCAAACACTCCAAGCCACCCCAACTCAAACACCTCAAGCACAAAACCCTCAACAACCTACGCCTGAACAACCAACTCCAACTCAGACACCTCAGGCACAAACGCCACAAAAACCTACTTCAGAACCCACCCAACCAACATCATCTTCACCTGTTCAGCCTGCACCCACACCAGAAATCACTGTTACAGAAGATGAAATCAACAAATATATGGAAGAAATCCGTAACTCGGAAACCCTTAATACCTACCTTGCCAGTGTAAACACGCTTCGTCCCTCAGCCATTGAAGCCGCAATGAACATCGGCATCAAATGTGCTACTATCAAAGACGACAATGGCAACGACATTGTTGTTAAAGATGAAGAAGGCAAACCAATGCAATATATCTCAGATAAAGATCGTGCGATTGCATTTGGAAGCCCTATGAATATTTTACAGGCATACAAATATTATGCTAATGATACCGAAAAACTGGCAGAATTAGACAATGTTGTTAAAGCTTACCTGCAAGACCCTGAAAATAAACCAACACCAGAAACCTCTCCTGATCGTGCCTATGGTATCCTAGCTCTAGCCAGCAAAATCCAAGACAAAGACTCTGCTCTTTATGAGCAAACCACTCGTGATTTAGCACTAAACTTAAAAAAATATGACATTGAAAAATTTGGCAATAAATCTGACGAAGAACTAGCAAAAAACTTTGAAGATTTAAAAAAGACATTAGAAACCATCCCTAGTGATGACATTGCCAAAATGATGGCAAAATACACCTTTACCGACGATAAAGGCAAAAATCTCACTGGCGACGAACTAAATGAAGCACAAAAAGACGTGCTAGACCTTGCTCGCTTATTAACCGCACAAGATTTAGTTAAATATGGTGTGCCAGAAGATAAAACACTACTGCTCAATCGAATGGAAGAAATCATTCGTGATGAAATCTTAGGCAAAGGTGTTAGTGAAGAGATTAAACAAGCCGCTAAAGATTTAACTGCTCATCAAAAATCAGAATACACAGCAAGCATCAAAAACAAAACAGCTCTACTCACCAAAAAAGATAAAAAAACCTTAGAACTTGCAGCGGATCTTTTAGCCGCAAAAGCTTTAAAACTTCCTCCAAATCCATCCGAAGAAGATAAGAAAAAATTAGAAGAAAAGAAAAACGAATTTTTAAACAAACTAACGCAAGGTAATAAAAAGCTCATTCAAAGCGCTGCTATTGCCTTAACTAAAAATGACGGTAAATTTTTTAACACGGAAGAGGAAAATCTCAAACTTTTATGCTCGGGCGATGATAATACCATCCAAATGGTCGCAAAATTACAAGCAAGCAAAGAAGCCGGATTTAGCGAACCATCAACAACTAAACAAAAAATTGAATACGAAACCCTAACCAAACAAAAAGAACAAAAACTCAAAACGGCCATTGCCTCACAAACGACTTTCAGCAAAAGTGAATTAGTTGGACAGCTTGCCGGCACAATGGTACACGCCGAAACTTTCACCAAGCGCATCAAACAACAAGGCAATAAAAACAAACTGTTTAATAAAGCTCATTCTTGGCTCAAACAAATAGATGCTCGCCTAACCGAACGTTATGGCAAAAAATATACTAACGCCAAAAAAGTAACTAAAACACTAGCACAAATTGGTTTGGGTATAGCAAAATCCACCGTTTGTATGGCTGCTGCTTCAGCTTGTGGTCCTGCGGGTGTGGCCGCATATATGACTTACCTCACTGTTAAACAAGGAAAAGAAACGTTCAAAAAACTAAAAGACCCCAACCTCACAAGCTGGGAAAAAGTAACCCACGCTATCGGTGGTGCAGCATCCGTTGCCCTCACTGCTGGAGGCATCGGTGGTGCTCTCGGACAAGTTATGGGAGAAAATGCCCCAGCCTTTATGCAGAATTTTTCCAATCTAACATCACAAATTCCAACAGCAGGACGCATTGCAGCAATGACCGCTGTTAATGCAATGCCAAACGGCGTTAAAGGTTTTATTTTGAAAAAGAAATTAAATGCAATCAACAAACAAATCAAAGCCGAAAAAGATCCTAAAAAGCTAAATAAACTAATGGAAAGTCAAGCCAAATTATACAATGCTCAACGTGCTAACTTAGTTGACGCAGGTACAAAAGTAGCAAGTGGTGTTATCGCTGGCTCCGTAATGTCATTAGACTGCGTACAGGAATTACGTTCTAACATCACAAACAGTCTACAAGCCACCAGTTCATCAGCCCTAGCTGCTACTGGAATAACTGATACACAACACACCACAAATGTATTTGATAAAGCAAATCCGCTTTCTCCACAATACAATGCCTCAGCATACGGTTTTGGTTTCGATCTAGAAAACTCAGGCGATACGGCAGCTCAACAAACCGAAGCCGAAAACCTCTATGGACAACCAGACGATGTACACGGGCGCAAGGCTCCTTTAACCGAAGAAGCCAAAGCAGCTAACCTCGCTGCCGCAGAAGAAAAAGGCAGCGGACACCTCGGTAAATCTGACATAGAAAGTATGCAGACCGATATGGCACGTGAAACAGCAAAATTAGGTTTAACAGCCGAACAAACTTCTGAAACCATAAAAGCTTTAGCTCAAAATTATGGCACAAACTCATACGAAGCAATGCACGCCGCCTTAGCTGAGCCAAATGCACTAGCCGCCGCAATGGGAATAGAAGGAAAATTTACATCGGCTGAAATGTTAAACCATTTAGTAACCCACCCCGAATTAGCAAATAACGAGGGCTTCAAAGCCTATGTTGCTGAACATTTCGATGAGCAAGATCGTTTCCACAGCAGCCATATAACAACGCATACCACAACAACACATATCGAAAATGCGCCACGAGTAACACCTCCGGCTCCTGAACAGCCACGCCCATCTGCACTTCCAGAAGAACTAAGAAATGCACCTTCTGTTTCTGTAGACGACCTCTATGGCAGAAATCACCCCCAACCACAACAGCATCCACAAACAATAGAACATACAGTCCATACTGATGTTGGGGCTCATATTCCTCTACACGGTATCGCGGTAAACGGTAATATTGCGTATGTAGATGGACAATCATATCGCCAAAGTATGGAATTTTCAGATAAACTAGGGTACACCCTAAACGATAGAGCCATCATCGGCGTCTACCAAAATAATCAACACCCTAACGACTATGTAATGATTACAGCACCTTTGGATCACCACGGCAACATCATCCCAGATGGTAGACTAACAGCTAATCATCACACATATGAATATTTACGCGATGCTAAAAACTTCGGACATACTGGTTACACGAACGAAGAATACAAAATGCGTTCTGTTTACGGAACAGGTGGCATTTGTACCTACAACATCCCCGGAAACACCAGCTACTCAACCATCAATAAAGTAAGCATCGGAATGGATGTTGTTGCAGACGTTGCCCATACAGCAGGATATATCACAGATATAGCTGGTGGAAAAGGAGACACCCTGCACCGTGTTGGCGGCGGTTTGAGTGGAGCCGCTCACATCACCCGAGACATTGGCATACTCACACAAGTTTTGGGTGCCGGAAAAGGCAATCAAAACAGCTAACACCAAACATTACTTCTCCTAAAGGCTGCTCACCGCAGCCTTTTTTAATACGATTTCTCTTGCACACCTGCTAAAAATATGATATTATTAAAAAAAATGACCAAAGGAGGTTGCTATGAGTTTAAAATCCGAAAAAAAAGTCGATAACGCAGTTCGTCATACAAACCAGACCCTAACAGCCAAATTGAAAAGATTTAGCAAAAACGCCCTTCTCTTTGGCTCATCCTTAATCGCCGTTAGTAATGCGACTGCTCCACAGATGTATGCTCAATCTCCACAAACAGTGTCCGTTAATGTCAACGACCTTGATGCATACTTAAAAAGGGGGAGAACAACGGTCACACAACCCCAACAGCAAAAATATGCTCAAGTATACGCCAACCGCGATGCTTATCGCGCACAAAGACAAGGTATTACCGTTGACGGTGATTATGCTTATGAAAACGGTAAAGTTTATGCTTGGAGCAATGAATTTGGCAATGAGGCTTATGGAAACCGTTTAAATGATAGAGTCGTTCTTGGTGTTTATGAAAATACTAATGGTTACAATGACTATATTATGATAACAGCACCACTTGATCACTATGGCAATATTATCCCTGACGGTAAACTAAGCGCTAATCACTACACATATGAATATCTGCGGGATGCCAAACAACAAGGGCATACAGGATTTAGCAAACAAAACAACAGCCGCAGAGGATATTACGCCCCACACGGTCCACATCATCGCCCATCTAAAGCTGGTAGAGTAGTACACGAAGTTGGGCACACCGTTGAAAGAATTATAAATCTAGCTGATTATATTTCACACGGCAGATAGAAATATCTTAAATAGCTTACACAAAAAGGCTGCCTTCCTCCGCAGCCTTTTCTAACATTCATCAATAATGTTCTATTCAAATACAACCTCAATAGTTTTACGTGCTAGTACCACATAACCCTCAACTTCTTTTGCCCCCTCTCGGCGCAAAATATGCTCTTCTTGTTTCACAACTTCTAGTCCGCAATATTTCAATAATCGATAAATATAACTCAGCGAGTGCGCAAACCGTCCCGAAGAGCTGAGATAATAATCGTTTTGATTATAAACATTTTTTGAAACCGAAAAACACAACAAACCATCAAATTTTATTCGTGGAGCAAGTTCACGAAACAATGGTTTCAAATCCCCCATATACGTTAATACATCACCCGCCATAACAGCGTGATACACCTCTTCATTACCATTCAAAAAACTCAGCATATCATCGGCATAAAGTGCTTTATACACATCTTTCTTGCCCGCTTCTGCCAACATTTTTTCAGAAATATCTACACCATAAAATTCTTCATTCGGGAAATATTCCCGTACCGCCGCACCACACAACCCAGTTCCACAGCCCAAATCCAAAATCCGTCGTTTTTTAAACAATTTTGTTTTTAGCGACTCTTTTAATAAAGCAGCAATATATTCCGGTACACGATAATTAAGTTCTCCTAAAATTTCATCAAAAGACGCAGCAAATCCATCAAACAACTTCTTAACGTACGTTAAATCAGTTGCCGTCACATCTTGCTCGTGTCGAAGAGCACTACACACATATTCTACAATCGGATTCTCCGGAAACATTTCTTCCCAACGAACCATATATTGCTCCATCACCTCTGCACGCCCTTCAGCTTCCACCTCATAAAGCATATAGCCAAAATTGATATGATCATCTGCCGTTGTTTTTTGCCCTTTAAGTGCCAACGCTTTCCAAGCATAGTACAAACATTGTTTCCAATTCCCTGCGCGTTGATATAATGCCGCAATCGAACTACACAACCAATCAGAGTTTGGCTCAATCTCTGAAGCTTTTTTCAAACATCCTGCCGCCTCTTCTGTTTTCATCAGTTCAGCATAGCAATTTCCCGCAACAATATAAGGATCCGCGTGCGTTGGACGTTTAGAAATGGCAATTTGAGCAAATTCAATCGCTCGCAAATATTGCCCCAAATTATATGACGTATTTGCAATATTCATAATTGCATTATACGAATTTGGATTAAGCGCATACATTTTTTCATAGTACACTAATGCCTCTTCAAATTCTCCTTTAGCATATGCGACATTGCCCAAATTTAATAATGCAGAAAAATTATCCGCCTTAATCTCCAAAGCTTTCTCAGCAAACTGCTTTGCCAGTTCATATTTTTTGAGCTCATAATAAATAGTTGAAAGATTTAAGATAACAGCCAATGACTGTGGATTAACTTCTAATGCTTTTTTATATAAACTGAGCGCAACTTTTTTATCCTCTAATCGATCATAGCAATTAGCTGCCGAAATTAAATAATTCTCATCTTGAGGATTCGTTACCGCAAGCTGCAAATAAAGTTTCGCAGCCTTTTCATACTCTCCGCTTTTCAAAAAATCCAATGCTTTTTGTTTAATTTCTTCCACTTAAAACCTCAATTTAAAATTTTTACTCATTATCTTCTTATTGTTATAGCATAAAAAAATTAATGTTCCATTGCTTTATCTAAAAAAAAATAAAAAAAACTATTGACTATCAAAAAAATATCAGTTAAACATCATCTCACCGATGGGGGTATGGCGGAACTGGTAGACGCGCTAGACTCAAAATCTTGTTTCCTCAGGAAGTGTCAGTTCAAGTCTGACTACCCCTACCAATCTAAAAAGACCTTGCAATAAGCAAGGTCTTTTTCTTTCATAAAACTAAGCCCGTCCTTTACGTTTTTCTTCAAGCATTCGAGCCACCACGGCTTCTCGACTTGTCTTATACGTATTTTTATTTGAAAAAACCATCCCGCTGGCATAACTCTGTCCTAAACGACGATGACGATTAACTGTTACCTGCTCGTGTTCAATACGTTCGCTAGCACGTTTTTGCTCAGCAAAATATCCCTTGCCAAATTTATCAATACTTTCAGAATATGTCACCAAAATATGTCCAATATTTGCCTGCCGCATTGATAACCCCTCATATCTGCCCAACTCTTTAAATGAATCTTTCGGCAAATGCTGACATAAAACGTGATGTAATCTATCCACCACCTGTGAATCATCCAAATCCAATTTCTCAACATTTGGAAAAGCCTTTTTCATTACGGCTTTCATCTGCTTAAACGCTTCTTCCATTGCCTTTTTAAGTCGTGGCGTTCCTAAAACACGTCTATCAGGATGTTTTGTATTATATTGTTCTACACGTTCCAACGCCTCCTGAAATCGTGAACTTTCCGCTAAAGCACGAAAAACGACAAAATTTCCACTTTCACTTGCTTTCATACTCAATGTAACCATTGGAACCTCCGCTGTCTGCATTTCGAACATACAAAAATCATACCACATTTTAAAGCACGATGCAAGCAAAAAGACATCCCCCCAAAGCCTAAAACAAACTATAATGTGGATTTTCCTATTCCGCTGCTTGAAAAAACAAGATAAACATTAATGTGGATTTTCCTATTCCGCTGCTTGAAAAAACAAGATAAACATTTATAATAAAACAAATTACTATCGGAGGCTTGAATGGCAGCAAAATCTCGTTTTTCTCTTTTGTTAAACACCGCACTCGGGCTAGCACTTTATGCATTACCCGCATTTTCCCAATCAGATGATTTATTAGACATAGACTTTGGTGTTGATACAGAAACAACCGCCCCTGTTGCGCTACCTGCTCCCACCGCTGCCCCCAAAACTACCCCGCCGCCTGCTCCTAAACAAAAAGCTCGCAAAAAGAAAAACATCGCCAGCGGTATAGACCTCCTCACACGCATCAAAAAAGGAATGGATTTTAATATTGAAGAAATAGAAGACTGGGTAAACGCTGGTAATGATGTTAATCAGTGTATGGAAAACGGCAAAACTTTGCTACTTTACTTAGCCGCTTTGCACACAGACACTGAAGCTGTTGATTTTTTGATAAACAGCGGTGCAGATCTTCAAACCCATTGCACCCCACGTTATGACGCCCTGTTTGTAGCTGTTAAAGAAAATAAATCTGTACCAATGATAGAAACTTTAATAAATAATAATGCCAATATTGTAGATACCGACGAAGATGGCAACACTGCTCTCATCTTAGCGGCAGCTTATAATGAAAACCCCAACATCATTATATCTCTTCTTGAATACGGTTTAAAAATAGACACTAAAAACAATTTTGGATTTGATGCACTAACAATGGCAGTTTATAATAATGCCCGTATCCCAATGATACAAACACTGCTTGAAAGCGGTGCTAACATCGATTCGCGAGATGAGGCAGGACGCACACCCTTGATGGCTGCTGCCGTTTTAGGTAATGATATGCTAATGCAATATCTCATCAAACGCGGAGCTGACTTTAATGCAACCGATAATCAGGGCATTTCTGTACTAGATTATTATAATAAACGATCTTATCAAGAAACGTTGCCCTATGAACAAACACCATATACCACTGTCGCCGAAAAACTTCATAAAGCTTATAAGTTTGTAGCTGAAAATCACCTCAAATACAATAGCGCTTTATTGCAAAGTTTATATCAAAATGATGCAGAAACCGCTGTTTCCGAAGCACTCAAAAACCAAGCTGATGTCGACATTTTAGATAACAAAGGTTGCACTACTCTACTTAACGCCGTCATATTAAACAAAAGCACCAGTATTATTGAAAAACTATTAAACAGCAAAGCCAACCCCAATGCCACTTGCCAAAATGGCAAAACACCATTGATATTTGCTGTCGCAACCTCAAATCAAACCACTCCGCTAACAGAACAGGTCGAAAAAATAAATCTCTTAGCAGACAAAGGGGCCAACCCCAATACCAAAGATGAAAACGGCAATACCGCTCTGATGTATGCCACAGCTAATAATGCAGCCCCCGGTATCTTACAGGCACTAATAAACAACGGAGCAGATATCAACAGCACCAATAATTCCGGTGAAAGTGCCCTAATGATAGCTCTAAAGCAAAAAATCCCCGCATCAAGCATCACATTATTGTTAAAAAACAAAGCCAACCCAAACCTTGCAGACAACAGCGGACAGACTCCACTTTGGCAAACTCTTTCCACCAATGGCGATTCGGCAATAGTACAAGCTTTACTTGAATATGGCGCTAATACCGAAACACCAAACGCTGCTGGCATTTTACCGCTCTGGTATGTTTTAACCAATAATCTTAACGAAGAAACAAAAACCAATGTCATTGCAGCAACTCAAAACATCAATAGCCTAAATCAAGACGGTGACACACCACTATTATATGCATTAAAATACAACTATCCGCCAGAGATTATTCAAGCATTGCTTGAAAATGGAGCCGATACCCAATTCCGTGGTCGAGATGGAAGAGATGCGTACGATATCTTAAAAAGTAACCAATACTTTAATGAAGCAATGCAAAAACGTACACGCGAACACGTACTAGACAAATGGAATTAAGAATGAACCTCAAACGATGTCTATCCATTCTCGCTACTACATTTTTGTTTACAGCCTCATATACTAACGCCGAACCAACCGATATCCCTATCGTTGCAAAAAACAACATTTTGCATTTAACGTATGTAGATACCGCTGGCATTGGTAATCGTTTAAAAAAAACTGTTTCATACCTACGTTATTATACCCCCAAACATCTCAACATTTATTGGCCATCCACAGGCTGGGTCAATGCCCGTTTCACAGACTTATTCGCGCCAGAATGGGAAACAACCATCACCGAATACAATTCCCCTTATATGATAGAAAATTTTGCTTATAACCAACCTCTTGCCAATTACGTCAGCGAATATACACTCCTTGTTGCTGCCAATGAATTTAAAGACAACCAACACCGCTTTATTGATTTGCAATATAACCATATTCCACCAGAAATTCTCAAGCTTTACCGTCCCTATTTTAAGGCACTCAAACCCTCACCTGCTGTCAAAAAGCGTATCCAAGAGGTAACTCTTCCCTCTAACACCGTTGCGGTACAAATACGTAACGCTCCAGATTGGAAAAGACAATTCAATACTAACGAAGACATACAAAACTTTTTTGTTGAAATGGATAAATTTCCGCCAAATACCATATTTTATCTATCTGCAATGTCTAAAGAAAGTGCCGCTCCGTTTTATAAACGCTATCCTAACCGCATTATTGAACTCCCCAACAAAGATTATCATTCAATGGTAGACGCCACAGCCGATATGTATCTTCTCGGCGCTACTAAAACCGCCATTTATCAATACGGTAGCACATTTGCTGAAGTCGGTTGGTGGTTAGGCGGAGCCAAAACCCAAGTTATCATCATAGGAAACAAGCTCCAAGAAAACGGTCCCACATTACAAATGAAAGTTATGGACGAATTTCCAAAACACTAATTTTCATCACAACAAAGCTTAAAAATCTCTGTTGCCAACATTATTCCCATCGCCGCCGGAACCATCGGAAGAGAACCAAGAATATTGTTACCCGCCTCATCTTTGCATATTTTTACAGTTTCAGCCGAATACACACAACGCACTTTTTTCAAATCACACATTTGACGACGTAGCATATCACGTAACTTCTTAGCCAAATGACATCCCTCAGTTTTATCAAGCCGAGCCACACGCAACATCTCAGGTTTTGTTTTCAAAGCTGCCCCCATCGCCGAAACCGCTCTAATGTCATTATCAGCCAAAAACTTAATCAACGCCGCTTTTGCCATCACATCGTCAATCGCATCAATCACAAAATCAGGATTTGCCTCCAAAATAAAATCCAGATTATCCGCCGCCACTTTCAAATCCAGTGCCACAACCTCCGCCTCAGGGTTAATCGCCAACACACGCTCCTTCGCCACATCACATTTTTTGCGTCCGATTATCTGAATCGTCGCCAAAATTTGCCTATTCAGATTACTTTCTTCAAACACATCAAAATCAACCACCCAAATTTTACCAAAACCAAGGCGAGCAATCATCTCCAAAGCATATCCGCCCACAGCCCCACAGCCAATAACCATTACCGACGAGCACCTAATTTTCTCGGCCTTTTCTTCACCTAATAAAGCAATCGTTCGTTTTAATCTCTCGTTTAACATCTTAAAAAGTCCTTTGCATTTTGTAACAACACTCCCTCTAATTCTCTCTCTGGCATACCACAAATAGCAGAAAGTTTTTGCAAATTACTTTGCACAATCTCCGCATAGCCCATCTCGCTCACCTGATACGGCGCATCTGTTTCAAACAACACTCTATTTTTCGGCATATCAGCAAACATTTCAGCCGCCTTCTCTTGCTTAAGAAAATGCGCCCCTAACCCAAAATAACCATCACATTTATTGATAAATTTAATCAACTCCCGATTCTTCACAAAACCGTGATGTACAAACCTCACCTTTTTAAGTCCCTGCTCGTGCTCAAAAAAAGCCATAACCGCCCGCGCCGCGTGCACAACCACCGACCTAGCATACTCTTCTGCCACCGCCAACTGCTGATTAAAAAGCTGATGTTGTACCACATTTGGCGATTCTTTAATCCCATCCACCCCAATCTCACCAACGAGCGCCTTTGGAAACTTTTTAAGATACATCTGCAAGAGCTCCACATCTGCCCCATCCCGCCAATACCACGGATGAACCCCAAACGCGGGCACACACTTCTCAGGCATTTTCTCCGCCAACGTCGCTATTTGAGCAAAATCTGCCATCTTAGCAGAAATCAACACCACCCGCTGAACCGCAGGCTCTTCTAAAACCTGTAGTGCAAAATCTGCTTTAAAATCTTGCAAATGAATATGCGTATCAATAAACTGCATAAAAAAGCTAACCTTATAAAGAGGACAACAAAATTATGCCTATATATACCACTCCGGTTCTAAATATCAACTTAAAAAAACTGGTCGAAAATTATAATCTGTTAAAAGCACTTTCCGCTCCTGCCACAGCCGCTGCCGTCGTTAAGGATGACGCTTACGGCTTGGGCGCGGTTGAAGTGGTAAAAGCACTTTACGCTGCCGGATGCAAACATTATTTTGTTGCCCACGCCTCCGAGGGGGCAATCATCCGCCCATATGCAACAGAAGCAGAAATTTTCGTCCTCCAAGGCGTTGGTGAAGATTCTCTAGACGCCATCAAGAGCGCACACCTCATACCAGTTATCTGTTCACCAGAGATGTTAACATTTTGGCACACAAACGGCGATGCAACAATCTCCCCCGCCATCCAAATAGAAACCGGCTTAAACCGCCTCGGTTTTACAGAACAAGATTTGGAGCACTTAAGCCGCGAAGAGTTAAACAGTTTTTCTTATGTTCTTTCGCACCTATCTTGTGCTGATGAAGCTGCGCATTTTATGAACGCTCACCAGCTCCAAAATTTTCACCATCTCAAACAAAAATTTTTCCCCAACACCAAAGCCACCCTTTCCGCCTCAGATGGTGTCTTTTTAGGTGATGATTTCCATTTTGATATGACCCGACTAGGTGCTGCAATGTATGGCATAAACACCGCTCCCTATCGCCAAAATGAAATGCATAACATCATAGAGCTTAAAGCACCAGTCCTGCAAGTTAAACCCCTTCCCAAGGGTGAATTTGTCGGCTACTCTGCCACTTTCCGTTCTCCGCAAGATATGACAATTGCGATTGTTTCTATCGGTTATGGCGACGGTCTTCCCCGTTCGCTTTCTAGCCGAGGCAATATTGTGTTTTATGAACACGGCAAACCACATTTCTGCCCCATTTTAGGTCGTGTATCGATGGATAATATTATCTGCGATGTAACAAATCTCACAACCATTCAAGCCGGAGATTTCGGTTACCTCATCAATGATGATTACACCGTCGACGACATCGCTCGTGATGCCAACACCATCGCCTATGAGCTCATCTCCAACCTTGGCAAAAACAAGCGGTTTATTAAGAGTTATATTTAGTAACAAATAGAAAGCGGGGAGCAATTCCCCGCTTTTCTAAAAAATATATCTTAACCCAAGAGAAACTTCCAACATACTTTTTACCAAATCAGTATCAAGCATCCGAATATATCGCGCCATTGACTGCACCGCAATATGATCTGTCAAGTGATATTGCAAACCAATTCCCCACCGCATCGCCATAACATCGTCATCATCTTTCAATGTCAGCTTAATACCATTATCAATAGTATAATTATAAAAACTTTCCGAAACCTTACCATCAAAACTATATTGCGCAACCCCCAAACCAAACAAAATATCCAGCGTATCTCCTAACGGATGCATTCCAAGCAAATCAACCCCGATAGCCTTATACGACAAAGTATCAACAATTTTACTATCAGAAAAATCAGTATGTGCACCTAAAATTTTCTTCTTACTTTCCTGCGCCTGTTGATAAAATAATTCAACCGCTAAATAAGGATTTATTTTCAATCCTAACACACCGGTATAATTCATATGTTTAGTATCAAAAATATCATCCAAATAAATATGACTGCTTTTAAGATCATACAGATCTTTTTTATCATTCAGTTTAAGTGAGGAATACCCAACATCAAAACCAACATACGGATGCACATTGTATGTAGGATATTGGGGGGCATTATTATAAACAACCGGCTGAGGACGCGATTGTACATATATGGGCTGAGTATATCTCGGCTGCTCATACTGCGGTTGAATATATCTTGGCTGTTCATATCTCGGCTGCTCATACTGCGGTTGCCGTTCATAAACAACATTTTCAGGAACACGGGTATAACGCACACCGTCATATTCAATATATTGCGGTTGGTCATACCCCGCCTGCTCATAGCGATAAGAACTACGAGCCTGCGCAAGTTGGCTAGCGATTACGGTAAATATACAAACTAACGATAGTAATTTCTTCATTCAGTCCTCCATTTCGAATATAAAAAAAGTCACCCGAAAAGGTGACTGGAAGTTGAAAGCTATCCATAGAATAGTGAGTATATTACATTATTACTAATGCTATTTTACTACCTTCCAGTCACAGACCAAAAGGCGAGCAAAAAGTTCTATGCCAATATAGACATCTATGGTGGGACTTTCAATTCCCAGAACCCCAACTCGGCATTCCTAAATTAGATTATAAAATAAAGTTTAAAATTTAGTTAACGAGTATTCTCTTTATAAAAAAAACATTTAGCCTAAAAAGGCGGCTGAAGGTTGAAAGACTATCCATAGTATAGCGCGTTTATAGCTAAAATTAAAGAAACAAAAATTTCTAAAATAAAGCTAATCACGCCCTCCAGCCATAAGGCTATCAGACGTAAATTTCGTTTTACGTAAACGCTATGGAAAGAGGCTTTCAACCCTCTATAGATACCTTTTTCGTATCTACAAAAGATATAATAAACCAATCATTCTTAAAAACAAGTAAAAAATAAAAAAATCCCTCCCCCTCACTCGGCTGTTCCCTGTCATCCCTCGGCTGTGAAACAGCCGTCAAGGGATCTCCCTCTTTATGCGTCCCTCCCCCCTCGGAGGGGGAGGACAGGTGAGGGGGACAATAATCCATCCTTACCCGTCATTGCAGGTGCTGCTAGCACCCATACTCTCACGAGATCGCTTGACTTCACTTCGTTCAGAGCGATGACATATTAAAAGAACTTGCTGTTCCCTGTCATCCCTCTGTCGTTTCTGTGTCATCCCTCTCAGGGTGCCCTACTCCGGCACCCTGAGTCAAGGGATCTCCCGCCCCAAGCACATCCCCTCTTTATGCGTCCCTCCCCCTTCGGAGGGGGAGGACAGGTGAGGGGGACAATAATCCATCCTTACCCGTCGTTGCAGGTGCTGCTAGCACCCATACTCTCACAAGATCGCTTGACTTCACTACGTTCAGAGCGATGACATATTAAAAGAACTTGCTGTTCCCTGTCATCCCTCTCAGGGTGCCCTGCTCCGGCACCCTGAGTCAAGGGATCCCCCTCTTTATGCGACCCTTCACTTCGTTCAGAGCGATGACATATTAAAAGAACTTGCTGTTCCCTGTCATC
>JAMPED010000010.1 GCA_023665325.1 Acetobacter sp. | reverse complement strand
GGATCTCCATCTTCACGCGTAACCCTCTCTCACTGGATTGCCACGTCACACGTTGGCTGTGCGCCACCGCACCGCTGCCACCGAGCCACAACATAACTCTACTTCACATCAACACGATATAAATACCCAGCGGGAGCCTCTAACGGAACCAACCAATCAGGCACATTCCCACACCCCAAAATCTTTCCATAAAGTTTATCACAGTTTTTCTCCGGTGCCACATAATAATCACTTTCTTCTTTTAATCCATCAGCTAAAAAGACATAATCCACCCGATGTTTCCGAATAAGACGCAACACTTCTTTTTCATCTGTACTATGAAAAATTTGATGATTATCAATAATTCCTTCAACATTCCGGTGATACGGCGACGCAATAACTCTGTGCCCACCTGTCCAAATCATCTGAGGCGCAAAAAAGAGATCCGTTGCCACAGTCCCACGCGGAAGCGACTGAATATACTCAAGAGGAATGACCAATACTGGCGGTAAAGTAACATTTCCCATCAGAGCATAAATAATAAAACTGACATATTCTAATAACACGCATCCCGTCGCAAACAATACCTTACATTGTTTTTTGAGTAGAATATCTTGCACGAACAGAGCGGCAATCAAAGCAGCGTAAACCCCAGCGTATGGAACAAAACGAAACGTATAAAAACTTAACCCACCATAAAGCACCGCGGAAAGGAACAAATAAATAAAAGCTCCGTCGTTTTTTAGTTGGTTAAACATCATCGCTCCAAGAAATATGCCTAAAACCGGATAAGCCAATGTATAAATATTTCCTTCCGCCATTTCGCTAATTCTAGCCACAAATAACGGAATAATCCTCTCATCCAGTGGAGATTCAAGCCACCCAAGCCACCATAGGAAACTTATCAAGCCAATCACCAGCATTCCCATAGCGCCAATATGTTTCCATTTGTTTTCAATTTTTTGAGTAACATATAGAATGCCAACCACACTCACCGCAAGACAAACATAAAACAGCGAGAGGCGTCCCGTATCTATGTGCCAAAATCCTTCATAAGGCGGATTGGCTAACCAACATAAAATCACCCCACCCGCGTAAATATAAGCAAATCGTAACAATCGCTGATAAGAATATCCTAAAAATAAATATCCATATACTAAAAAAACAAATGCGACTACCGCCAAAAATACACCTTCCGCCGCTGTCCATAAAGAAAAAGCTGTCGCAATAGCCACCCAGTTTAAACTTTTCAAATTATTCAATTTGGCAAATTCCACCATTTTCCAAAAAATAAAAGCACTGAGAAACACAAACAAAGAGTGATGATCTGGACGGTTAAACACAATAGCGCGTGTTACATTCGCCTGCACCAAAAATAAAATCGCCGCCAATATCCGATAGTTCCAACGCAATATTAGTCTACCACCACGCAATAGAAAATAAACCGCGCATACTCCCAAAAACGGCGTCACTAACAATCCCCCATAAAAAGCAGCTGTCTTTAAAGGAAAAATGCTAAGAAGAGGAAGCGTAAACCCTAAAAGAAAGATATCAAGCGCTCTCGTCCAATGCAAAATTTCTCCAAAAGGATAGTTGGTATAAAAAAACACCTGTTCCCAATAAGTAGGATTCTCAATCAACCCCATTACCCGCAAAACGTGAAAATAATTATCCGAATCCTTATATGTTCCATCCCACGCCATATATTGCAAGCCATAAAGCGCAACCGCCACCATCAAATACACAAATGTTTCAATTTTATACCAAGTTTCAGACTTCATCTTTCCTCCAAAATATCTAATGGATTGATTATATAAAACATATCTCTGCACACAATCAATTTTAAAACCTATGCACAAAGTTTAATAATAAATTAAGCATTATCCGCTAACCTAAAATTATAAAGGAGAAAACTATGTTAAAATTCTTATCACAAGCAGGTAGTATTGCTATTTTATCTATCATTCCAGTCCTTGCCTATGCGGAAAGACCAGAGGTTTATACCTTACCAGATGAGGCAAAATGTACCGTCCGCAAACAAGATAAAATCACCTATTGTACAGATACAGAAGGAAACCCCATCACCGGCGAACTCCATCGTTATATGGATAATATATTACGTCGAATGTACCCTTTGGAAAATGGTATTCTAGAAGGAACTGCCCGCACATACCATTCAAACGGCAATATCGAGTCAGAAAAGACCTATAATAAAGGTATTTTAGAAGGGGAAGTCAAAAAATATTATCGTAATGGTTCGCTAGAATCCGTCATTCCATATAGCAAAGGAAAAAAAGAAGGCATAGCCAAAAACTATGCAGAAGATGGCAGTATGACTTCGCAGATGATATACACTAATAATGAGCTTAATGGTGAAATGCGCATCTATACGCCGAATGGAACCACACTTTACAGTTTAGAAAATGAAGACAACAAACTTGTTTCCGGTTCTTATTACTATCAAACCAAAGATGGGAATATGGATATGACCGCCATTCCTCCACTTGTAATTGAGGCATTAAATATCGGCTGTTTGGAGTTGCAAACCGAAATGAGCACCTCCGCTTGTGCCGCTGTATTTAATGCATCTTCAAGCGTATGTGATGAAAGATGGCGGCGAGATAACCGTAAAGAAATTCGCAAATATTTAGCAGATTGTGCCAAAGGAGCTGTCGATTGAATAATATCAAAAAATTAAGAAAAGAGCAGGGGTTAAGTGTTACCGAATTAGCGGCAAAGTTAAATATGTCACAAAGCAATCTCACTAAAATCGAAAATGAGCAAATAGACCTCAAACCCGATACGGCTGAGAAAATTGCTAGTGTCTTAAATGTTTCTCCGCAAGCTTTAACAACCCACAAATCCAGCCTCACAGGGACAACAGAACTTGAGCTGCTTAATCCAGCCGCAATCAACTTACCACCTTTATCACGCTTAGCAATCCCCAATTGCTTTATAAATACCCCCTCAGACACAACCGTTTTATTCATCACAGAAGACGATGCAATGGAACCACTTGTCAAACAGGGTTCTATCGTGTTAATAGATAAAAGTTGCCAAACATTAAACACCGCAGGCATATATCTGATAAATATTAACGATAAAACCTTGTTGCGTCGTCTACAGTATAATTTCGATGACAGTATAACCATAATCTCTGAGCACAAAGTCTATCCACCACAGCGAGTCCTCCCCAATACTCTAAAAATTATAGGTAAAGCCTGCTGCATCTATAGCGTTAAAACTGTATAATCCTCCTACAGCAAAGCACTAAGATAAAGAAACAGCTCTTCTGTGTATTAACCTAAAAACCAGATTGATTTTCTAAGAAAAAACTGGCATACTATACAATATATTGAAACGTTTAAAATTTAAGAGTATTACAGTATGTCGTTATTTGATATAAATTTCCGTCTAAATAAAGCACTTGCAGTAATGTTTTTAAGTGCCACCACAGCAACCATAGCCTTAGCCGAAAATACCCTACCGCAAATTGCTGAAACTGAAACTACACCACAACAAATCTATGAAATTGCACAGGAAAGAAATGGTCGAGCCTTAAGTGTTTTACGCGATTATATCAATATAAAAGATGACAATGGTAATACTGCTCTTTGTTTAGCACAACAAAACAAAGATAAAGAAAGTTTCAAAATGCTGCTTGTCTTTGGGGCATCCAAAGATGTAGAATGCTATGACGATACAGACCCAGTTTGTGCCATTATTGTTGGTGAAAGGTTAAAAGTTGCTGGAGCAGGCTGGCTCTTAGGTGCAGCTGCCACAGCTGGTGCAATATATGGTGCATCCGAACTCTTAGATAATAAAAAATGCCCAAGTGGATATTCCTCAAAATATCAAAGCGTTGCAGATTGCGGCACACACCCTGAAGGATGGATATGGGAGTGGAACAAAAAAGATGAAGATGGTAAAAAATGTGGACGCTGCACCCCAAAATCATACGATACTGGTTGTACAACCTTATGGCAATCAGCTAATGACTGCGGTGAGCATCCTGAAGGATGGAACTTTGAATCTTCTGGTTATGCAGGGGATGAAGTCTGCGGTATATGCTCTCCCAAACAATGTGTTAACCGTGATTCCACCACTGTTCGCGGTGAAAATATCCGCTATACCAGCCTAGAATATTGTCCACACCGTAACTATATGCGTGCAATTAGCCAAGAGCAAAAAGGTTGGTCAGGGGTCCACGGGTGTTATATCTGTAATTATACCTGCGATGAAACAACAGGCTTTGCTGCTCAAAATAACTGTGAAAATAATGCCGAAGGACACGCCGCCTATAATTGTAGCAAAGATGCAGAAACACAATGTTATTATCGAACCTCCTCAAAATCTTGTCCAATCGTAAATACGGCGCAAACCAAAGGGGCAAGCGTTGCTTACACCACAGTAGGGAATTGTCCATTCCGTAAATATATGGTTGCCGAAAGTGTTACACCTAATGGCTGGAGCGGCGAAGGAGAGTGTTTTAACTGTAATTATAAATGTGATGAGGAATATGGCTTTTCTTCTGAAGCAACCTGTAAAACAAACAAATCAGGACAAGAGGGATATATCTGTCAGCTAGATCCAACAACACAATGCTATTACCGCTCTAAAACACCAACACCAGACAATCCAACAACTCCAGAAAAACCTTGCGCCGAAGGATATGATACCGCTTACCAAAGTGCCGCAAATTGTGTACTCATTGGTGGTGTAGAAGATGGTTGGACGTGGGCGCAAAGTGGTTGGTCTGGCGAGTTAAAATGTGGTAAATGTACACCTAATACTTGTTCAGGCAATGGTAGCACCACCATCACTGATATTTCAACTTGCCCAATAGTCCCCAACAAAATACCAGTTGCCGTCCAAGCTGCTGGTTATGCTGGCACAGAGGCTTGTAATGAATGTATATATTGGTGTGATCCCGCTCAAAGCGCATTTAATACAGAAGCAGCCTGCAAAGCAAATGTAACAGACCTTAACTGCCAGCTAGATGCCGCCAGCGGTTGCTGGGTGGCGCAAGATGGCTGTCCTGAAGGCTATAGCACTCGCATTAGCAGTTGTACTCCAGATGATGGATATGATAGAAACTGCAACGGCGTAAGCCCAAATAATGGCAAAAGTTGCTGCCGATGTGACCCGCGTACGTGCGATATTGGCTCAGTAGAAGTCAAAAACTGCAATGATAAAACCCATCCAAGCGGTTGGTTTTATGATATAGTAGATCACGCTGGCACTGAAAATTGTGGTGTATGTGAAGAAAAAGATTGTTCAGCCGGCGTCACCAGCTGTTCTAGTGGTATATATTACGATTCTGTTGCCGACACCTCAGAAGTTTTGAGTTATTCTGGAAATACCCCGTGTTACAGATGTACAATTAAATGTAAAAACAATACAATGACCTATGAAGAATGCGTTGATGGCATCTCTGAACCAGAAATTGGTACAAAATATTGTACTTCGCCTGAAGGACACGGTTGTTATGTATATGCCAATTGTCAATATAAAAGTATTGAAGATTGCCCAGGGTATAGCTCTCACCCAGACCACGTCACTTGGACACCCGCCGCTAAAGGAGGTTGCGGAAGCTGTAGTTTTGATTGCTCAGGAAAAGAGCTCGGTGGTAACGGTTATTGGTATTCTGCTGTAACCTGTAAAGATGCCGACGGATGGACTGGCGGACTAATTGCCGGTACAAACTGTTATTATTGTACAGCCAAAGTTTGCTCAGGCTTAGTAAGTGAAAGTGTCAGTAAAGAAGACTGCTATCACTCCCAATGTGATGGAAAATCTTGCGAATGCAGCTTAGCCGAAAGTGAATTTTCTCCTGCAACAACCACTAACAGTGGGGGTGTACCGTGTTGGCTTTGCGCATATTCTCCCAAATGCGCAGATGGTTACCAAGAAAGTACAGAAGGGGCTGATGAAACAGATTATAAATGCCGTGGGGCAACAAAATGCTATAAAACCAATCCTGTAACAGCTTCATTGTTCTCAACAGACACACCAAACAATCAAACCCTGATTATACATCATACAGAAGGAGATTACGCTGGTACAGCAAATATCAATGCACAAGCAACAGCGCCATTAACGAATGAAGAAACCGGAGAAGTATATGGCGGAGATGCTGTTGGCTCCATAACGGTCTATAATAGCGCTTCTAACGCCAGTGTGACCCTGCAACAAGGCGGCAATCGCGCTGTATTTAACGCCAAAGCAGATGGAACAGCTGCTGAAACTCAAGTATCAGCGCAAGGTCACCTCAAACTTATAATGGAAGATGGGGCTGAGAATGTTACGGGTGCCGCCATCACCACAGACCGCAATGCCTATAACGCCTATGCAGAGGGAAATTCTCGCGCACAAGGGGTAATTGATGTAGAAGACACCAAAGCTGCTACCAATGTTATATATGGTATAATGGCACGCCGTAATGCATATAATGCTCACGCCGAAGGAGAAACTGCCCAAGCCAGCGGCACTATAAATATCAATACCGCCACAGATAAACAAGCATATGGAATGTACGCTGGTTATGATGTTTATAACCAAAACAGTTCAAACCAAACAAGTGTTGTTAATATCAAAGGCACAGGCAAGGGCGATTTATATGGTTTATATTCAGAACAAGGAAGCGTTTATAATAGCGGTAATGTCAACGTTCACGCTGCGGATGGTAACGCTTATGGTATATACGTAGCCAATGGTGAAGGACAAGTGGTTGATAACAGTGGTAACATTATTGTCGCCAGTGATACGAAAACCGCATATGGCATATATGTAGAAAACGCTGGTAGTGGAATGACACTTTTTAATAGTGGTTTGATAGACGCTTCTGGCGATGCTGATAGTCGTGGTATCAAAATTGCCACTAACGGACAAAATGCCATTATCGATAATACCGGTCGCATTATTGTCAACGGTAGCCTAAATAGTGCAGATAGTGCTATAGACTTAGGTGGTGCCACCCTAGCTAACCGTGGTGAAGTTGAGTTTATTGGCAAACAAAATCTTGATGACCTCAACGGTCGCGCCACACTTGAAAAAGGTGGAAAATACAAAGCAGACGCTCTAAAAGGACAGCTCCAAATCGGTAAATCCGTTGTAATGGAAGGTTTTGAAGATACCTATCGCCAAGAAGAAGGTATAGACGCTGCAGATATTGAGGGATTAAACATTAGCTCAGAAAGTGCAATGTTTAAAGGATCTATCCAAAAAAATAATAAAAATAGCTATGATGCCGTTGCAACCCGCCGTCATTTCAATGAGTTTTCGCCCAATGCATCCATCGCAAACTATCTGGAAGAAAACTACAAACAACAACGTCTTGCCGAACTATATATGACCTTAAAATCAAATGATACAGACCTTGGGTTAACCGCAGATATCTTGTCTGAAACTGGTGCTGATTTCCTCATCAATATACCTGCTGAAAACTTAGCCGCTCTACGTAATGCCAGCGAAGTAATAGCAGATTCTGTTCTCACACCAACAGATGAAGAAAACCGCATAATGTCTGGCGCTGATACCTACATCATCAATGCCAGCGGCAGAAGAGGGGCTACGGGGTATGATACAACAGCCGCCACAGCTTATATGTATGGCGATAAAAGGTTGAATAATCGCAACCGCTTAGGTTTAGGGTTATCGTTTATGCAAATGTCTACTTCGTATGATAACAGTGTAGACCGTAAGGAAAGCTTTGTTTCTATCTTTATGCCGTGGATTCATAAATTTAGTGACAAATTACGTTTAGCTTCCATTTTAACAGCTGGTTATGGTTATGGAGATTATGACCGCGGCAATGGTCGAGATGCTAATATACAGGATATTATTTATGGTATCACTAATAAATTGGTCTACAATATCAATCTAGCAGATATTGCCGAACTCGAACCAGCACTTGTCTTAAATGCTATAGGCTATTATCAAGATGATATGAATGATGGTACTCTTACCGTCAAAGGAGGAAACCATCTCTCTGTTGAAGCCGGTGTTGGAATGCACCTTAAAAAAGAATTGATGGATAGTAAATATGGCAAATTAACTGCTCGCATCGGTGGAATGTATTATCACGAATTGGCTGATCCATACAATAAAATTCGTGCTGGTTTCAATGGTGGAGTAGGGGGTTACGAAATTAACGACTTCGCCAATATCTATAGCCGCGATCGTGCTGTACTCTCTGCAATGTTGAACTATGAATATAAGCGCCTCGCATTATATCTCAAATACTATCACCTGCTACAGAGAAATAAAGCACAAAACTTTGATATGGGCTTACGTTACAATTTCTAAACCACACTCCCTCGTCACCTATCGTCATTGCGAGGTGCGCCGTAAGGCACAAGCGCGTGGCAAACTTCTCTTAACGTTGCAAGGAAGGAACGACCACAGCAACGTTTAGTTGTTCGCGCAAGTAGGAAAATTCCGTTTTCCGTAGCGGCGCAATCCACAAACCAGTGACGCAGTCACTCCATACCTGTCATCCCTCTCGGGCAGCCAGCTCCGCTGCCCGAGTCAAGGGATCTCCCGCTCCACACCGCTCCCCGTCATTGCGAGCGCCGCCGTAAGGCACAAGCGCGTGGCAATCCATAAACCACATAGCCCGCTCGTTAAAAATCACACCAACCCCATACCGAAGCCCTAATTGTTGCACGTGGAGCTGCCACCCATACTCTTACGAGATCGCTTGACTTCACTACGTTCAGAGCGATGACATATTAAAAGAACTCGCTTTTCTGTGTCATCCCTCGGCTTGCCTGCAAGCCGTCAAGGGATCTCCATCTTCACGCGTAACCCTCTCTCACTGGATTGCCACGTCACACGTTGGCTGTGCGCCACCGCACCGCTGTCACCGAGCCACATCCACTAACAAAAAAATATTCACAATATTCATATTAAAAGCATTACTTACAATAAGCATATAGAGAAAATCGCTATAAACATATATAAAATACACATATTCACTATAGAAGAATAAATATTCACAACTGGACAAATATTCAAAACAAGAATACTAAGCAGTGTATCACTACCAATCTAACGCAAAAAAAATTACCACCAGCCTAGCTGGTGGTTTTCGGAATACAAAAAAAGAGCACCTCAAAGGGTGCTCAAGGACAATATGACAAGGTCTAAAACTAAGCAACAACGCTTGTAATTGTTTTTTCAAGCTCTAACAAACATTGTTTCTCATATGCAATTGCAAAAAGAAAAGTATTTTTATATTCTTTCATCAAGGCAATTTCATTTTCTTTCAATAAGCTTGGATGTTTGGCCATATTAAAAGCCCATTGCCGATTATTAGCTGCAATTTTCTCAATTTCTGCCGGAACACACTGCACAACCACCAAAGATCTACTAGCAGATAAGCCTCTAACAACCTGATCCAACACCAATTGAGACATTCTCGGTTCAGGCCAAACAAGACTTGCGATATGTGTATTCGAAAGTGTCCGTGCCAAATCAATCAACTGATCATCAGTAAAGTAACATCCTGTTAAATCCAAATAAACCAAAGACGGTAATTCTTTAATAACACTTAAAAACAAATCAAAGACATAGAAATCTTCTGAAAACATAAAGCAACGGAGTGCTAAATTACGAAGATCTTTTTTATCTTGCAATTTTAATAAAATATTTTTCAAAATTTCATTATCAGCCGCAGCATTTTGGATAACACTTTGTCTGATTGTGCTACGAGCAGCAGTATATAACCCACCCGAAGTATGGTCAGCAACAAAATTTTCAGCACCACCTATACCAATAGAAAGTTTCTGTAAATCAGTAGCTTCATCAAGCCAAAAATAAACTTCGTTAATATCACTTTTTCTCGTACACGGACGAGTTAATACAATCTCTCTAGCTCTGGTGTCATAAAAACCAAACCCATTGCGACTTCCGCATTCATTTGACAACATCTTCATAGTGTGCCTCACTCTCTAAAATTACTAAAAAAAACATAAATTAAATCATTTTCCTGATATAACACAACCATAAAGCGTTATATAAAATTATGCAATACTTTTTTTCTTATTTTTTTCAAAATGGAGATAACCCCAACCCAAAAATTATAAAATATTATATGTTTTTAAAAAACGGAACTATAAAATTAACCAAATATTAACTAATTAAGGGGTGTTTTTGCTATGAATATATATGCAAAAAATATTGAAAAAAATAAACATAATTATAAAATTAAGCGAATAATTCTTGTTGAAAGCTTTAAAATGATCACTTTTCTATCCCCAGACATAACATTCTGTCTCGCTATCACGCTGACAGTCATTTCACTTATTTTGCTTTTTATATCTTTAAATAAAACAATCAAAAACAAATATTTAATAGAAAATTACACATCATTACAGACTAATTTTACACGTATAGAGCAACGATTCGCAGATTCTACAGCGCAGAATCGCAAATATGAACAAGAGAATCGCTCATTACAAATTGCCCTCATAGATGCCGAACGCGAAATGAGCGCTATAAAAGCCTCATCAGCCGCCCGAGAAGAAGCTATGGTTGAAAAAATCACCTATTTAGAAAAAATAAAAGAAGATTTAAGCCTAAAATTTAAAGATATTTCAGCAGAAATCATCAAATCACAACACGAATCGTTTACGTCAGAGCAGAAAAACACCCTTTCTGCCGTGCTAAACCCTTTTGCTGAACAGCTCAAAGCCTTCAAAACTGAAGTCAGCGCTGCTCGTGAAGAGAGTATTAAACACAAATCAGGACTAGATGCACAACTTGCAACACTTTCAAAACTTAACCAATCTCTTAGTAAAGATGCTCAAAACCTAACCGAAGCCTTAAAAGGTGGCAAAAAAACACAAGGAAATTGGGGAGAATGCCAACTAAACCGTGTTTTAGAAATATCTGGACTCCGTAAAGGGATTGATTATGAAACACAAGGCTCATACCAAGACGAAGAAAAAAATCTCTATCGCCCTGATGTCATCATCCATCTGCCCGAAAACCGCGATATTATAGTCGATTCGAAAGTCTCACTTGTAGATTACCTTGCCGCCATCAATACCGAAGATGAAAAAGAACAAGAACAACATCTACGGAAAAACACTGCAAGCCTGAAAGCTCATATTGATGAACTTGCCGCTAAAGAATACCAAAAACTCCTTAAAGATACTTCATTAAATTATGTAATAATGTTCATTCCAGTAGAAAGCGCCTACATCGCCGCTCTCGATTCTGATAACACACTTTACGACTATGCATACAAGCGCAATGTCATCCTCGCCACACCGCTTTCATTACTCCCCACCTTGCGTACAGTAGAAAATCTCTGGCGAATAGATAGCCAAAACCGTAATGTACAAAAAATTGCTGATTTGGGTGGAAAAATATATGATAAACTTGCCGCCTTTGTAGAAGATATGAAAACACTTGAGCGCGGCATCAATCAAGCCAATAACGCCTATACTTCAGCAATGACCAAATTACAGGGCAGGGGAGGCGCTCTTTCTCAAGCTGAAAAAATGCGCCTATTAGGTTCAAAAACCAATAAAAACATTAACCTACCATTAAACGATACAGACTTATTATTAGAAGATAATACAACCGAACTAACAGGAGAATAATAATGCCTAAAATAATCTTCACCGGCGGCGGTTCAGCTGGTCACGTCACACTCAACTTAGCGCTCATCCCTTGGTTTTTAGAGCACGGCTGGCAAGTAACCTACATTGGCTCAAACGGCGGAATGGAAGAAGAGTTAGTTAAACAATTTCCCACAGTTGTATATAAAAGTATCTTAACCGGCAAACTTCGACGTTATTTTTCTTTAAAAAATCTCGCTGATATGGTTAAGATTCCCTTAGGTTGCCTACAAGCTTGTGCTTTGATTCATAAAGAAAACCCCGATATTATCTTTTCAAAAGGGGGATTCGTTTCATTTCCTGTTGTTGTGGGCGGCTTTATAAATCGCAAAAAAATTTTTATGCACGAATCAGATATCACCCCCGGTCTGGCAAATAAAATGAGCCTGCCTTTTGTTAGTAACTTTTTCACCACCTTTCCCGAAACCATCAATACAATTAAGCAGAAACATAAAGTTCACTGTGTCGGGCCAGTAATGTCCCCTCGCTTATTTAATGGTAGTAAAAAAGAAGGGGCCCGTTTTGCTGGTTTAAAAGCAGATAAACCGACCATAATGTTTATCGGTGGCAGTTTAGGAGCTAAAAGCTTAAACAATGCAGTTGCTCAAAACCTGAAAGATTTGCTTCAAAAATATCAAATTATCCATATCGCCGGCAAAAATGGTTATAATCCAGAACTCACCGGCGAGGGCTATGTACAATATGAATATGTAGATAAAGAACTAAAAGACTTGATGGCTCTGGCAGATATAGTTATCTCACGCGCAGGATCAAATGCTATTTTTGAGCTTGCTAGCTTATGTAAACCGATGATACTCGTCCCTCTGCCAAACACATCTTCCCGTGGTGAGCAATCCTTAAATGCTAAAAATTTCTGTAACAAAGGGTTCGCCACTTTAATAACCGATGAAACTATTGTAGATAAAGAAATTTTACTTTCAACCATCGAAAAAGTTTTCAAAGAAAAAGAGACTTATATTAAAAATATGCAACAAAACCCCGTAAAAACCACCACCATCGAAGACTTATGCCATCAGATTATCACTAGAGAAAAATAAAATTCGTCCATTTTGTATAAAAATCTTGCAAAAATGAATTCTTCGTATATACTAACGACGAAAAAACAAATTTTTATTCACAACTAAATACGAATTATTATGAAAAGAATGATTTTCTTCGCATCAATCATACTGATGCTGGTGTGTGTATCTTGTGGCAATCAGAACAATAGCACGCCTATTGCTGGCAACCCCACACTCTACACGTTTACAACAACGGCAGAAGATGGTAAAACTATCTTAACCGGTGTTGCTCAGCCCCAATCAGGCAAAGTCATCATTACACCTGCTGCATATCAAAGCATCACCGCCGATGATTATATCATCACCTGTAAAGAGCCAAGCGGCACCTTCGCTGTGTTTAAAACAGATGGTGAGCTTATCGGTAGGTTTGAGATGATAACCCCTTGGGATGTAAATGGAAAATATTATCTCGGTGTCCGTTATATTAACAAAACGTTTTATTTTCCCCTTACCAATAAGATAATCACCTCACAAAACGTACATAACGAATATAAGGTGATGTTTATAAACAATGGTGAAAGTTGGGATGTTTTTGATTATGAGGGCAAACAGTTGAGCAACTTTGCAGAGGGGTTCGTTATCATCAAAAATGATAAAATTCCTTCCCAAATATGGGTCGCCGTTGAAACTGCGGGAAAGTATCCCGCTTGTACATTGTATAAAACAACAGGGGAGGTATATAAGAAACTAACGCCTCGTCAGTGGCAAAAAAGGAGTAAATTCCTCAAAATTGAAAAAGTAATCAATGACACTGTACGTGTTACCACCACTGAAAACTTTAATCAACTCTAAATTGTAAAAGACCGCTGGAATATTCCTCGGTCTTTTTTTGTGTTTTTTGTACAAAAAAACTATTGATTATTTATTTTTTATGACTATACTGCAGGCAGATAATCTATTTTTTTATTCACTATTAAATCTAATTAGTATGAAAAAGTGTTCAATTCTTTTAGTTGGCGCACTTGCTATGCTCGTTGCCAGCTGTGGTTTCAAATCAGAAGAAAAGCCGCTCACCGGTAATCTCGTCACCTACACTGCCGAAGGCACCAAGAAAGGCGAAGTCCTCCTCGGTGTTAAAGACAAAACAGGAAAAAAAGACAAAGAAATCATCCCCGCCGCTGCTTACACATCAATCACCGCTGACAACAACTGCATCACTTGCGCCCGTCCAGACGCTGCCACAGACGTCTACACACTCACCGGAGAGCCCGTAGGTCCCAAAACCTACGCAACTTTCGAACAGCAGACCAACGCCGACAACATCTACTACGTCGGCAAAGCCGAGGAAACAACTTACTACTTCTTCCCCGGTCAGCCGCTCGTCAGCAGCACACTGTCATATATGACAGCAAAAAATCTTTTCGTTGAGAAAGAGAACTTATGGCAGATTTACACTTTCGACGGCAAGATGAGCTGGGTTTTCCCCACTGATGCCTTGATTCTTAAGAGCAAGCGTACCGAAGAAGCCATCGTGGTCATCCCGAAAGTCAAAGGTAAAGTAACCACTGGCACGGTGTACACTTCCACCGGCAAAGAGCTCAAAAAGCTCAATGCGGTCAAATACCGCAAGCTGGTAAAAAAACTGAAAGAACCGACCAAAATCGGCTCAATGAACCTCTACGAAGTAGAAAGCTTGGAGGTAGACAAACTCTAGTTTTCCCTTCACCTTAAAGAAAAAGACCGTAGCTCAATGCTGCGGTCTTTTTTATTGTCCTGTCATCTAAGACATCTCCAATATTGATAGGATGCAATTTGGGCGATGAAAAATTCGAATACCAAATTAACAGCATATTCTAATACCCAAACACCCGTTCCACAAACCAAAACCTGAAAGGCCGGAGATTTTCCATCAAGATTAAAGAAATAGAAACACAGCACCATTCCGCCGATAAACTCTAATATCTTACCAGAAATAGATAACCTCCGCTCACATTTAAACGGTTCCCGATACACCACCTCAGTCAGGCGATAGTCTGCACGATCATCCACAAATCGCAGAAAAACCGACATATCGGTAATTCCTTTTAGATAGTCCGTCACATACGGATATCTCGGTTTTTTATTCTGCGCCAAGTCCTGCAATATTCTGCAGTTAATAACCATCGTGAGAAGCAACTGCCCCCACACAAGCGCAATTCCACATCCTGCCAAAATCACGCCGATTAAACACTGTTTTTCCATAATGATATACTTATAATTTTTATTAACACTCACAAACTAACAGCAAGTTTCCGTTTTGTCAATGTCTTTATCAAAAGAAAGGAAAAACAAAAAAGCTCCCCAATAAGGAGCCACAAGCAATAAACTGGCGGAGAGAGAGGGATTTGAACCCCCGGTACGCTTACACGCACAATTGATTTCGAGTCAACCGCATTCGACCACTCTGCCATCTCTCCAGCTGCCCTATATGTAAAGGTATAAAAAATAAATTGCAAGCAAAATCGTCGCTATCCACCAGAAGATTTACATCTCATCTTCCACCACGTACCTGCTGCATATGTTGCACAATTGCATTATTACCCAAATGTTCCATATATTCAAGTACCTCCGGTTCTGTCAAAACCTTATCCACACTTAAAGAAGGATATTTTTCAATCATTTTTCGAAACCATACTGCAGTCTTTCCAACACTCACACGGTGCGTCCCAAAATCAATATCCCCATAATCAACCACAGCATCCTGATCAATCCCGTGAATTTTCTTATACATCTGATCTTCAATTGCTAGAGAATAAAGAGTTGGTCCTAATTCCATCGTATAATCATCATAGCGCGAGGGACGTACTTTTACATCTCCATCATCTTTCTGGTTATCTTCCGGTTTTTCTTTAGAAGAAGGCTTTTTCTGCCCCAAATGCATCAATTCGTGAATTAAAGTTGAACCAACTGGTGAATAACATCCATCTCCCAAATCACCAGTAGGGTCCACACCTAATTGTACCCGAACTGGATTTCCTCGCGAAGTATAAACAACCAACGTATTACAATAATCATATTCATCATTTTTAACATAATACCACAAATTATCATCATTCACTTGTTGCTTAGCAAGCCAATCAGCTAATATCTCCCGACTCATTTTATTAGCTTGAATACTGTCATTATAACTCAAAACGAATCGCTCATCGCATCCATATAAAGCTTTAGCAAATTTCTTCACTCCAGAATGCGCCTCAACCGCAGTTTTCAAATTCTCCTGATCTTGATAATATCGTCCAAATAACGCACATCTTTCATCAATAACACCGCTCTGCTGTCCTAAAACTTTTGCATATTTATCTTTATAGCGTACCATTTTTTCAAAATAAAGAAACGTTTTTAAATTATTGAAATCACGCACATCAACATCATTTGTACTTCCTTTAATACGACTAATCTGCGAAAGCATCTTATATGTTGTAATCCGATATTCTGCTTTCTGTTCAGCCGATAATCTCGAACTACGTTGCACTTCATTACTAACAGCCACACCATTAAGAACAATCTCCCAAAAATTCTCCTGATGTTCTGGTAAATGATTAAAATTGATATCTTTCAATGGCGTAGGGCAGGGATTTGCTATAATTTTCTTAACTTCAGCATCCGACAAAAATTCCTTAGTATCATCCTTAGATGCAACATCAGGAGCAAACCAGGTTATTTTATGCGCATCTTCACCATTTTGCGAAGAATGTTCTGGTACCAGACAAGACACAGGCGATACCATCAATGAAGATAAAAGCAAAGGAAACGCACGATACAATTTTCTCCCTGAAACCTTTTTAGGCTGACAGTCTTTTTTCGTATCATAAATTTTTATTTTATCAGTTAAGAAACCAGTATAAACATTTGCTTTCATATTAAAATTCCTATCCTGTAAACACCACTTTAGCCAGTTTTGTTTTCATTGCATAAAACTGATTATTTCTTTCTACCACAAATAAATAGCGATTTTTTTTAAGCGGTAACAATAAATCGCGATGCACAAACCCCACGGTAAAACTCCCATTTTCACTCTTCAAAACAGCAGATTGCGCTTCTTCATCAATTTCTAAACGCAAATCCGAGCGAAAATCAAGCCCAGAAGCAAGTTCTAGCAATACCTCACCCAATTCATTTAACAAAAAACAGCCCATAGTTCTAATCCTTCTCGCCGTTTTATCTACAACATAAAAAGATTATACATCATTTCCTAAAAAGACACAAGCAAAATTTTCCTCCCCTTAAGGAGGAAAACAACAACACCATAGCGTACGCGCCTCAGTGTTTCTCCAAAGCTTTACCTTAAGCCACCACTCGCCGAATATATTCAATATCCGCCAACCAAGGTGTCACATCTGTCGGAATCCCGTGCCCTGTTTCCATCGTAATCAAGGCGTCTTCGCTTGTAAACTCTATTACCAAACGTCGTAAATCATAATTTCCTTCGCCATAATGCAAATGGCTGTCATTCGTACTCGCGACATCACCATCGCAAAGATGATACATTGCAGGCTTTAACGCCTTAAACTCATTCAAAACCTCATAAATATCACGATTATAGGTATTTGCACCACAAATTGCGTGTGAAAAATCAAGACAAAACTTTGCACCAGTTTCCTGCATTAACCGTTTAATTTCCACCGGCTCAATTCCGTGCAAAAGACGTTTTGTTTGTGAACAGTATCCTGGTAAATTTTCCACAGTTAAACGCTCATCATTCATCAGTTTAAATTGTCGAATACTCTCTTCTAAAAACGACTCACCGCGCTGCATTCCAGGGTGCAAAATAATAATATCCGCCCCCAACATATCAGCAAAAAGCTGCGAATCTTTAAGCCGAACACGATTATTTTCCAACTCTTCAGGATTAGATATATCCAAATTTTGTATTCCGTGTGGTGCGTGAATAATAACTTTTTGCCCTAAAAAGCCAGCCTTAACAGCATCTTTCGTATCTTCAAACGTAGAGGGCAGGGCAAATAACTCCAAATAATCAAACTTCCCATCTTTAAGTGCTTTCTCAGCATCCTTCGCGAACTCTTTGTTTTTAATAAAATCTTTCGACCATAACTTTAGACCAAACCGTCGCATATCAATCTCCCAAATTTAAACATTTATTTATCTCAACCATATCCCTCCCAAAATGTAAAATCAAGTAAAATCACCTTGACTCCCACCATAAAATATGCTACCCCAAATATACAAAATATATAATTCTTAAAACTCAAATATTTATGTCCACATTATTAACTGACAGATTATCCGTTGTCGGGCAGGGGATGCTTAAACGCATATTCGCATCCAGTCTAATTTTTGCCCTCAAAGGTGCAAAAAACCTCCCCGTATATCGTTTGAAATCCTTTATTTCAGACCTTGAAAAGTTCTCTACAAAGCCTGAAATCAGTTTCCGCTTTCGGGAGCTAGGGCTAAAACCTGAAAACATTGCAATATGGCAAGATTGCTTAGCTAGTGGTGTTTATGACACCAAAACACTTGCCATACAATTGCAAAAGGAAATGCAGCCATTACTGAAACAAAAGGATACACAGCTTGCAGACTTTTGGCAAATATACGTTTGCATCTATGCTAAACAACTGTTACTTTTGGGGAGCCAAACAATATGTGCTCCTAACAGTTTGTTTAATCAGGAAACTGTACACTACTTCATCAATCACCCAGAGCATACTCACGGTGAGGAGCTGATAAATGGTATTCCACCATTGCTAGAGAAGGGATACATCTACCTAAATAATTGCGGAGAAAACCAACAAACAGATTGGCACCGCAATACATTTATGGATAGCTATTTTAAAGCCTTGATGAGCTATCAAGATGTCTTAAGCAAAGAAGACATCTCTCAGTTGTTCACACAACGTAAACAATGAACACAACCCATAAAAAACCGACGTCCAACAACGTCGGTTTTTATTGTATGGATATTTTATAGCACTAAAAAGGGCACCTTCACCTTGTCGCATAATATATATTTTCGATAAACCCCACCGTGTAGCAACGGAGGGGTTTTATGTTTTCTATATGTCCACAAAAAGTATTTATAAACAAAAATTTAAAATCAACAGACTTACGTGTTTATTTATCAATTCAAGGATTCGCTAATTCTGACGGTTATTGTTTCCCATCTATCGCCAAAATTGCTACAATTTTAGGCGTGTGTCGGCGTACCGTAGAAAGAAGTTTATCACGTTTAGAAAAAGAAAAAGTTATAGCACGCTCGAAAAGAATTAAACAAGATGGCGGCTACACTTCAAATGGATATTACTTAAAATTAGACCCCGAAAGCGATACGACAAATATGTCGCAGGGTATGCGACAAGAATGTCGCACCCCATACGACACAGATGTCGCAACGAACTATAAGCAATGTAATAATAATAATTTTAATTTAAATACCGCGTGCGTACCCGCGCGCGAGGGCGACAAAGTCGCCGAGCTAGGCAATGAAGATGTGCAAGTTTTAAGCGACGAGGAAAAAAAGCAACTTCACGACAACTTCAAAGACCTACAAAACAAATACGCTTACTTATCAGATTTTAAACTATTAGCCACACCGCAAGGCGTCTATGTGCGCCCGCTGTGTGGTATTTTTTTGCACCCGCAAGTAGAGGATAAAAGCCAAATTGCGGAATTTTTAACCTATCAACTAGGCTATGAAATAGCTTATTTGAATTTCAACAATCGTATATATGGTGAAAGTGAGGTTTGATATGCCCTATATCGTAACCGGTTATGTTTTTAAGAACGGAAAAAAGCGCAAGCTCATTGAAAATCAATACATCGGCGAGTTTACGCCAGAAGTTTTGGAGCAATGGCGCAGAATATTAAAGCATTGTAAAGAATATGAAAGCTTTACAGTAAATGGAATTTTACTAACAAGAGAAAGTGCGAGGGAATTATGCCGGAAATCATAGGAAGATGGACTTGCCCGATATGTGGTGAACGGGCACAAGACGTAAAAGCAAACAAAAACCGCAAGATTTATTCGTTTTGCGACAATGGTTGCAAGGCGCAATTAGGGGCAAAACAAAGTAGAGCTGTTTTAGCAAGTTTATCAGCAGGCAAAAGCATTGCCGTTGAGAAAATCGGAGTTATTACGCCCGTTCAAGCAGTAAAAGCAGATTCTGCAGAATCAAAAAAATCATTTTGGAATGACGAAGAAGAGGAGTTTTAATGATGGAAAATTTAAACGATATTATCGCAAACAATGATGGCACAATCAACGTTGAGGAAGTTTTTGAAGAAGTGATGACATCCGCCGCCGAAAACCCAACACAGAGCGAACAAAACTTACTTTTAACGCCTGAAGAGTTTGAAAAATACTTTTTCGAGTTCTTTGGGCTTGTCGGTGAATTTTGGAAAATTGACGGTTTCGCTATCGATGTAAACAAGCCATTCGAGGTTGCTGGCGCCAAAGTATCAGCAAAAAAACTTTATTCGATGGCTGAACGCTATAAAATGCTACATTTCTTGATTGAGCCAACCGGCGGTTGGTTTGGTGATTTTGTAATGGTTGGAATTTTTGCTTATGCAAAAGCGGACGCCTTAAGCCGAAAGATTGGCGGTTTAACCCTAGGCGGACGAATTAAACGTGTGTTTAAGCGTTTATTCAAGTTAAAACAATCCGAGCCGGAAAAAAGCGGCTTTTTCCCATTCTTAAAAGGTAAAGCAAATGAAGAAAGAGCTTAAACAATCTGCAAGGATCGGGATTTTCGGGGCAAGCGGTAGCGGTAAAACGACCCTTGCCCTAGGATTAGTCAAAAACGTTAAACGTGTGATTTATTTTGACCCATTAGACGATTTACCGGTAAAGAAAAGTTTTTCAAGCATCGTTAGTTTATTTGATTTTATTATGAAAAATTACAACAAGGGTTTTCAAGTCCGATATACGCCTCATTTCCCAGCTATGATTATAGAATTATCGAAACTTTGCGAACTTATCGTAAATATTCAAAGACAATTTAAAGATGGCGCTTCAAATGCAAATATAACACTATTTGTTGACGAATTAGATTTATCATTTCCGCTTAATCAATCACGTGTAAATCCTAGTAATTGGTTTTACTTCCTTTGTTGTCGTGGGCGTCATTATGGCGTAAATATCGTAGGTATCTCACAAAGAATGTCGCTTGTAGACTTGCCTTTCAGAGCAAATTTAAGCGATTTATTCGTCTTCAGACTTGCCGACTTCAACGATATAGATAACGCCGTTAAAATGATTGGAAAGCCTTATAAAGATAAAATCCAAAGTTTAGCGAATTATCAGTATGTTTACAAAATGCGTACAGGCGTTGTTGTTACTGTTACAAAATAATTATATAATATACATATATATAACATATATAAGCGGCGGGCATTTTGACCCGCTGTTTTTTGTTATGTAATATTTCCCTAGATTTTATTTAATTAACAGGGGGAAACTATGAAATCACTTCTTAAAATTGTTGCCGGTGTAGTTGCCGGAATTTACATTTACGAATTTATCAAAGATTCAACTTCAAAATAAGGGTAGGGGGTTAATATGAGTCAAGTTAAAAAAATTATCGACCACGACACAAAATCACTCTCTGCAGGAACTGTTTTGACTTTCAATATTCCGTCTTTTGATGTAATCGACGATGTTCTCGTTGAGTTCACCAACGCAGGCGCACCAGCAGAAAAAGCCAATATTTTGTCTTCAATCGGCAAAATTGCGCTAACTATTAACGGTGAACAGGTAATAAACTGCCCGTTAGCCCGTTTATACGATGTTTATGCGTCTTTAGGCACAGAAGTAACACAAAAGCTTGCCAACGTTATCGGCTTAAATGTGGCTCGTTATTTGTTCAAAGACCCAACAACCGAAGATTATTTTGCTTGGGGTTGTCAAAACGTACAAACTTTACAACTGCAGGTATATGTAAACGCAACCGTAACAGATGTAACAGATTGTGCAATTTCGACAATTCGCCGCTCAATGACCGCAAATCTTGGGTCGTTTATTAAAGTTATCAACTATCCGCAGACAATGAACACAACAGGTATTTCAACGGTCGATACCTTGCCACGTGATTCCAATGAGGGATACTTGCAGATTATGGCGCACAATGGCGGCGGAGAAATTTCGCTTGGTGAATGCGTAGTAAATGGTAACTCAATTTATGACCCGACAAGCTTGGCTAAAGTCAACTATATTTGCGACGCCCGCGGGCTTTCACAAGTTGAAAATGTGTTTAACTACTCTTTCAGCGATGGTTCAGTTAAAACATTCTTACCGATGGTCGGCGTTACAGAACTGCGCCTAAAGACAACGTTTTCAGCTGCACCAGCAAACGGAACTTATGACTTGTTAGCCGTTTCTATCCGGAATATTCCGGAGGGAATGCTCAAAGCTGTAGCGGCTTAATTAAGGGGGAAGAGGGCGTTTTTATGACGCCCTCAATAAGAAAAGAGGTTTAAAATGTCAGGTAATAGCACAGCAAACGACAACGGACAAAGTTGGTGGGAATGGTGGGGCAACGCCATTTTGGGTACAACTAACCAATATTTACAATCTAATCAAGCCGTAAAAGAACAAAAAGTTCTCGCTGAAGCACAAACGAAAAATGAAAAACTATCTTTTTTAGGGATGCAGCTTTCAAAAGAAACTTTGCTTTGGATTGCCGGCGGTTCTATTCTTGCCGTTGTATTGGTGGTTTTGTTACGGAGAAAATAACCAATGGCAAGCAGTCAAAACAATGCGGATAATAACCAAAACACCGGCGGCTATGTTGGGGAAGTTGAGGCAAGTTTCGGCTTGGACGACTTCCTCAACCCTAGCAATTTTTTAAACAATTTCGGTGCGGGGTTAGGCTCTTCCAGTGCAACTGCAAACTCTGGATTGTCTACCGGTAATTGGGGCGTTCACTCGTCAAATATCCAAATTGACAGCCCGACACTTGGGTTTGGTAAAATTTTAATGATTGGCGGCGTTGTTTTGGTCGGCTATTGGCTGTTTAAAAAGATTGCGAGGTAACAAATGGGGTTATTTAGTTCAAAATCGAAGTCAAAATCTTCCACAACCACAACTTACACCGACAATTCGACAAATAACGATTCAGCGGCAAGTTTGGGCGCATTGTCGCACGATAACCTCGTTATTGGTAGCGGTTCGAACTATAGCTATGTTGAACAAGGACTTACGGGAGAAAATTTAGAATCTGTTTTAGGAACAGTCGAAAGCTCTCAAACCCTAACACGTGATTTATTCGGGCAAGCAGTGCAAGCCGTACAAAAAACAACCGAAACAGCAATCACCGAAACCGGCAACGCTTATGCGGAAAGCAAAAGCGAGTTACGCAATGCAATCGACGCCATACGCCCGATTGCAATGTATGGAATGATTGCCGCAATCTTTTATTTTATCTTCAAAAACAAGAGGTAAACAATGGCAGATAATCAACTTATTAACATCGGTTCAGTTCAAGCACCTTATCAAGAGTTTAAATATACAATTCCGGCAGGACGCAGCTTAAAAATTGATTATGTTTTTCAAGCATTTAACTTGTTGTACGCAAGCGTGGAAAACGCTTTACGCATCAACTTTGGCGGTGCAGTAAATGAAACATACTTCAAAACCGGTATGGGTTATAAATTAACAGAGCCGGTGCAATACATCATTTTATTTAATGATAGCGCAAGTGATTTAGAGGTTGATTTTGCCCTTGCCATCGGTGAAATTCAAGATAACCGGCTATCAGTTTCCGGCGCAATTCAGGCAATTTCACAAGATAAATCATATTCGAGCATAAACGCCCAAACGTTAAACATCGTCGACAATGCAACACTAGACATCACATCGGGCGACAAAGTCAATTTTCTTGTCAAAAGCGGAAGTATCACCGTTTCGGGCTTGGGTTTTACCAACTATCAAATGCAAGGCGGTGAAAGCTTTGAAGTTGTTTTTTCAACTGCTGGAACACTCACACTTACCGGAACAGGTATAGCAAACGTTATAATTGCGAGGTACTAAAATGTTACAAGCCATAAATTTCACACCAGACGGCGCAACAACAGCACAAAAGCAAACTATAGCAGGTTTTACCGCTAATAATGCAACAGTAGACACAAAGCAAAAAATTATTAAATGGGGTACAATATCTGCAAAAACTGGAGTATCAAAAACAATGGATACTCAATATACAGCAGAAGATAATTTATGGTTATACGCATCCTTATTAAGTGGTGCAGAAGGAGGGGGTTCTGCTGCAGAAATAAATATAGAAGTTAATGGTACAGCAATAGCAAATTTAAAATCATTTGAATATAATGCCTGCACAGTTTTTGTATTGGTACCTAAAGGTTGTACATATAAATTTAAAAATATTGTGTCGGGTTATAATATAACGCGTACATTTAAAACCTATAAATGCACAGATTAGGAGAGAAAATGTTTAGATATGCGACCATAGTTAATAATACAACAAAACAGTGCGATGTTGGATTAGATGATGATATAGAATACTATAAATCCCTCGGAATGGAAGAAATGGACGTAGAACAAGCTTATACTGGTGAGTGGTATATTGCTGGTTATGCGCCATCAAAACCTGAATTAACATATAAAGAAAAACGCCTTGCAGAATATCCAGACATCGGCGAACAACTTGATATGATTTTCCACGATAAGGAAAACGGCACAAACTTATGGTTTGAAAAAATCAAAGAAATCAAAGAGAAATATCCGAAAGTTAATTTAAATGATTAAGTGGCTTGCATACATAGCCGCCGCTTATTTGGCGTATAGGATACTTAAAAAGGGGTACGATATGACAGACAACCAAACCGACTATTTAGCGCGCACAATGTGGGGAGAAGCCCGAGGAGAGGGCGCCCGCGGTATGCAAGCAGTCGGAAACGTTATCTTAAACCGTGTAAAAGCCGGTGGCTGGTACGGCGCAAGCATAAAAGACGTAGTATTAAAGCCTTATCAGTTTTCAGCGTGGAATATTAACGACCCCAACAGGGTAAAAATGCTAAACGCAACAGATAAAGACCTTGCGCAAGCCCGAAAAATTGCCGAACAACTCATAAGCGGCAGTCTTGACGACATCACCAACGGCGCAACAAATTACCACGCAACAAACGTTTCGCCGACGTGGGCAAAAAATATGACCCAAACAGCAGTAATCGGTAATCACATCTTTTACAAATAAGGGAGGATAAATGGGATATTTAGTAAGTTTTTTAGGCGGCGCCTTAGGCTTTTCGATCTTCGATAAGTCAATCAACGCCGACAATAAAGGATTAAGCATTTTCAACGTTGTTTCAACGGCTTTTATCCTTTATTTCGGGTACAAAATGATAAAAAAATTATAGGAGGTAAAAACTATGTGGGCAACTATTGCAAAAGTAGGCGGTTCTTTGTTAGCAGGGCTTGGTATTGATTGGGCTTGGGATAGCTACACAGAGAACAAAAAGGAAAACGAACAAATGAAAAAGCAGGCTAATTGGGGTAAATGGCTTTTAATTGGTGCGTGCGTTGTTTACGGCTTTTCTTTAATGAAAAAGAAGTAAAGCGGGGTAGGGAATGGAACAAGAGCTTTTTAACCAACTTTTAGCCAATAGTCCATTTTTTGTGATTTTTATGTATTACGCACGAAAAATTGGCGAATTAGGCGAAAGAATTGCACAGATTGAGGGGATTATCAATGAGCAACATCAAAGATACTATAAAAAGTAAAACCTTTTGGGGTGGATTTTTGTCGGCACTGGGCGCACTTGTCGCAGGGTCGGCAACCTTTCCGGAATTTTTAACATCACTTATTCAACTTATAGGGGGCTAATATGGCAACACGTAAAAAACGCACATCTACACGTAAGAAAACAACAAAACGCAAGGTTACAACACGCAAAAGAAAGACAACGAGAAAAAAGAAGAGCAGGGGCTTTTTATCTGATTTTCTAAACTCATAACCTTTAGTTTTAAATTGACACTTACTTTTGATTAAACTAATCTCTTAAAAGTATTAAACTTTTAAGAGATTTATCTATGCAAGCATATCACAGAGTCAAATACGAAAACGGAAAACGTGAGTTTTACATATTTGGTATAAAAATTTTTCAATACTATACCAATAAATTCAAAAAAGCTAAGAGATGCTGCAATATACCATATAATTTATTAAAAAAGTGGTATAGAGAAAATAATTTAAAACTCATACATCAAGTAGGTATAGTCATTTCAGATAGAGCCACAATCGGTAAAAATTGCACAATATATCAAAATGTTACCATCGGAAGAAAAGGGGAATACGCCCCAACTTTAGGCGATAATGTAACCATATACGCCAACGCCGTCGTTATCGGCAACGTTCACATCGGCGACAATGCAGTCATCGGAGCAGGGAGTATCGTCCTCAAAGATATTCCAGCAGGTGAAGTCTGGGCAGGAAACCCAGCACATTTTATTAAGAAAACTAGCTAATATCTGTTTTACTTAAATATTTAAGCACAGTCGGAACGCTCAAGCCTAAAACTTGGGCTATTTTCTTTGTCGATACATCTGCTTTTTTCATAGCTTGAGCCGCAAAAATGCGTTGTGGAGTTATACGTTTCTCAAAAACACGGTATGTTTCATTAACAATCAAGTCAACATCTACAGTTTTATAAATCAACTTTAAGCGTGTTTTTATCTCACCAACAGCGTAACCAGCTAAAAAATAGGTAAAAGCCTCGTTTGCACACTTATCACGTTCTTGCTTAAGAAAAGAGGAATTCATTGGACTCAATGAAAAATCTTCTAATTCATTGAGTAAACCCTCAATATCTTCGAAATAAGTGGATATCATTCTTTTTATGTGGACAATATTTTCGTATTTCATTTAGAATTCCTAAAACGTTTATTATTTTTATGTATGTATATAAAAATTTTTTTTGAATTTAAACTAAAAAATTTTAACGTTTTTTTAAGATATTGATTATATTTATAACTTTGTAGGTGGGGTTTTAGTAGCTTGTCGCATAATATATATTATGTATAGTTAGATATAAAAAGAATATTAAAAACAATATCTTATAAACAAAATTTAAATAATATAAAATGTCGCATTTTTATCAATCATACACAAATTAAACACAAAATTATTTTGCAAACAACTTCAAAACCAATTCAGATAAGACTTCCAGCCAAATTACAACATAAAATTTTGGACGCTCAGAACGAGCTCAATATAAACAAATGATAATTTCCACGCTCACATCGCTAAAAAAAGCTCTGAAAAACTCAGAGCCTTAATCCAAACCTAAATACCAAGACCAACCAATTTATCTTTAGGTTTAATTCCCCAATCAGTCACAGACCAATATGTCTCATCATCCTCTTTCTCAAGAATACACACCCCGCCTGTACCAACCTTGATATTGTGTTCTTCAATAAACTTCTCAAAATCGCCTGTCAAATATGGAGCAAAACGAATAATTCCATTTGAACTAACCAACATCACCGTCTTACCTTTATAATCACGTTCAATTTCTGCAGCAAAGTCTTGCCAAGCCTTAATAATTCCGTCAACAGACACATTCCATCCTTCAGGAACAATCGCTTCAGCATTCCACTTATCCATAGCTTCTTGACCAATACGGGCAATAACCTCTTCTTCAGTCTTCGCCTCATCTGGACCATAATCAATCTCAGTAAAACGCTCATCACTTTTCAAAGGAATATCTTTATCCAACGCTGCAATCGCCAAACGAGCCGTTTCGGTTGTCCGTTTTAACGGCGCAGCAAAAACAACTGCTGGAATCAAACCACGCATTTTCAAATATTTACCAATATTAGCACCTCTTTCTGTCTCAACCAAAGGCAAGTCCGTCCGCCCGCCTACTCTCAGTGGCGTTTGGTCTTTAGTAAATGTGTTACCGTGGCGTGCAATAATGATTCTCGTCGTCATAAACAATACCTCCTAAAACTCACCATATTTCTCAAACAATGCTTCAGCACGTTTCAAATCCTCAGGCGAATCAACTCCGCTCATTCCCTCAAATGCGCCATAATCCACCTTAGCAATCTTAATTTTCATTCCATTCTCTAAAAATCTCAGCTGTTCCAATCCTTCAAGTTTCTCATAAGAACTCTCTTCTAACTCTTTGAACTTAAACAAAGATTCAGACTTATAGCCATAAAGACCAATATGCCGCAATACAGGACTTTTCTCACTTTTCTCGCGCAAATCAGCTTCTTTTCGAATTGCTGGAATAATATTTTTTGAAAACCAAAGCGCATACCCATTTTTATCAGCCACACAAGTCGTCCCCGAAAATGGCGTCGTCTTTTTGCTTTCACGCAATTTATCCAAAGCGTCCCAGCTAAGCTCGGTGCAAGGTGTAACCAAATCAACCGTTTTATCTTCTTCAAAAGCCCTAATCAACTCTTCAATAAACTTTGGAGGGCAAACAGGATTATCTCCTTGTAAATTTATAATAAACTCTGGCTTTTCGCCCAAAAGTTTAACCGCCTCACAAACACGGTCAGAACCTGTCTTGCAAGCATCACTTGTCATCAAACACTCAACACCATTAGCCACGCAAAAATCAACAATCCGCTGGTCTTCCGTTGCTACAACAATTCGTGCTTCTGTGTGTGCAGTTCCTTTTTTTGCAATCTCCACCACACGTAACAACATTTCTTTGCCAGCAATTTTTGCCAAAGGCTTCCCCGGAAATCTTGAAGATCCATATCGTGCCGGAATAACCACCAAAGTTTTAACCATAAATTCAGCTCCTAAATCATAATACATATATGGTTATAATGCCTAAAATGCACTGATTGACAAGCACATTGTCAAAGTTTTGCACAGTCCCCTGCTCTTTTTTGTTCTATTTTTATTCTAAAAACAATTATCCGTTTGTTCTACCGAATATTATAAGCTTTACCGCCCACCACGCTGGTGTTCTTGTAATGCCAGATTAAACGCCTCACTATTAAATTGCAAATTGATACTTTGTATCATTTCATCAGGCATAAAATCTCTCACTCTTTTCTTTTGCGCTTTTGAAAGTTCCGCCTGATACTGAATCTTTTTCTTAATTTCAGCCGTATTGTCATAAAACGAACAAAAACCATCTTTCTCCACCACTGGAATTTGATTTCCGTCTTTATCTCTTAAAAATTTACCATTTTTATCTTTTTTGCACGGCATAATATCACTAAGCGCTAGTCGATAAATAGCACTATTCAAATATCCATAATCTTTATATTTGTAAATCGGCATCTCTAGCAAATCTTTTGCAGTCCAGTCCCCTGTCAAACACGCCGCTAAAACATAACTTCTCTTAAGCAGTCCTTTTTGCTTTCTAAAACCAGTTAATTTCCGTTTCTGTTGTTCAAGTGACTCCCCTGCACAAACAGATTTATAAAAACTTGAGTCCTTAAAAGCATCTTTTCCCCAACAAAAACCAGCACCTATACACGCCATCAACTCTTCATTAGAGCAACTTCGCCCTATACAATCCCCTAAAAGTGGCAACATTTTTGCCTCAATATAACGCCATTTATCTCGCATTGCTTTCTCCGGTGTTGTGACGTCAGTAAGTGTAACTTTCGTCTCTTTACCGTTTTCATCAATATAAAACGTCGTCCCCGAACCAATCGTTGGCACTTTTTTACCATCAGGATACGCCTCATCCGCATATCCTTCCACGGCAATCAACATCGCTGAAATTTCAGCTTTCATATTCATAATTCGAGCAATATTTCCCAATGAATCCGAATGTTTTGTCCCCATAAAGTCTGTATAACTTGTTGTATCAACAATATCTTCAATCGGTACTTCTTCCCAAGGTTCATCGCTTGAACATCCTCTAGGCTGCAAATGCCCTCCCAACATCGTCATCCCAATCAAAAAGGCAGCAGCACCTGAAGTTTTCGGATATTCTTTGACTGTATTCCAAGCCTTTTCAGCCAAACGTCCCGCCTGAATTGCAATTTCTTCTGCACTAATATTAAATTGTTTACTCTTTTGACCTTTAGCTTTCTGTGCCACAGACTGAACACGCAATCCTTGCTTCCGCTCTTGCTCACAATGTAGATTAAGATAATGAGAATATTTCTTATATGCCGCAGAAGACATATCAACATCCCCCAGTCCTATCCCACCATTTTTTAAATAACGATGTGCATTGATAATTAAATCATACTTTTTCTGTGCTAAACCAGATACATAATCAGCAACCTTTTTGGGTGAAACATTAACCGCATCTCTCGCCTCAAATGGTACAACATATTGCGTCCGTTCATAACTCACTCGACGCACCGGCAAACCCGCCTTTTGATATTGCCGTATATCATTATTTTGAAAATCAAGCAATGCTTCTTTAAATTGCTCAACCGCAGCTGTTTCATCTTTTGCCCCCACCCGATATTTATAGGGCACCACAAAACTCTTATCCCCCACACCAACAAAGAGGAAATCATCCGTTCCATACTGCAAATATTCATCCACCAAATAGCGATCATTTTTGCTAAATTCTTCCCCTAATTCTATCATCTTCCGGATCCTCCACCTAAATACAAAATTATTTTACCTTATTTTTACAATATAATCAAACACTTTATACGTTTTTCTTAATTTTCAGATAAACTTTCCCTTGTTTCACATCATCTCTACGTTCTAAAACAACATTATGACGATAAACAGCCGCAATCCCCTGCCCATCCGTCATCTCCAATACCACTTCAGAAACAACCCTCTTCTTCTCAAATTTCTGATACAATAAAGCCAATAGCTCATCAACTCCCGCACCATCAAGGGCTGATACAACAGCCAGATTATTCCCGCGTCGCTTAAGTAGATGTTCTTTTTCATCCTCATCCAGTAAATCAATTTTATTAAACACTTCCACATAGTTTTGCTCAAACTCAATCTTTGTCAATCCTAGTTCGTGCAAAACCGCCAACACATCCTCACGTTGCTCTTTATATTTCGGATTAGCACAGTCAATAACATTCAAAATCACATCAGCCTCTAACACCTCCTCAAGCGTTGCTCGAAAAGCCATCACCAACTCGTGTGGCAAGTTAGAAATAAATCCTACCGTATCCGAAAGAATAATATCCATCCCCTGCCCCAACTCAATTTTACGCATCGTCGGGTCAAGTGTCGCAAAAAGCATATCCTTGGCAAACACATCAGACTTAGTAATATAATTAAATAACGTCGATTTTCCCGCATTAGTATATCCCACCAATGCCGCCACCGGATATGGAACTTTTACTCGAGCCGAACGCTGAATGGCACGAGTCTGCCGTACTTTTTCTAATTCTTTTTTAATTTTAAGAATTCGAGTATCCAAATGTCGCCGATCAAGCTCAATTTGGGTTTCTCCTGGACCGCCCAAAAAACCGCCGCCACCACGTTGCCGCTCCAAGTGTGTCCAACTACGCACCAATCGTCCACGTTGATACGTTAGGTGTGCCAACTCCACCTGTAGTTTACCCTCTTTAGTTTGCGCTCTCCGACCAAATATTTCCAATATTACAGCCGTCCGGTCAATAACCTTAACTTTAAGCGCTTTTTCAAGATTACGCTGTTGCACAGGGGTTAAGGTCATATCAACCACCAAAAGCTCAGCTTCGTTTTCTTCACAAGCCGTTTTCAGTCGTTCAATCACCCCTTTGCCAAAAAACGTTCCAGAGAGCACTTTGGCTAATTTGATAACACAACAAAAAACGACGTCCTGCCCCATCGCTGTCACCAAACCTTCCGCCTCACTCTTCCGATTCGTCATATCCTCATCCGAGCAAAACATCCGGTCGGCTTTCACCACAGGGCAGACAACCGCCGTTTTTGTCTTTTTATCTTTTTCGATAACCAGCAAAACTAATCTTCAACCACATCAATCGGCGTAGCCGGCATAATCGTTGACACAGCGTGAGAATAAACAAGCTGAGTATGACCATCACGTCTGAGTAACAATGAGCTGTTATCAAACCAAGTGATAACACCTTGTAATTTCACACCGTTAATCAAAAAAACAGTCACCGAAACTTTTTTATCTTTAATATCGTTCAAAAAATCAACTTGTGCATTTGTCGTCATTTTCATATTTCCTTATTATATTTTTCCATTATGCCCGCATTGGTTCTCCTCTGCTGCATATAAGACCTATACTACCTATTTAGTTAAAAATATCTAAACCCCACAAAAAAAACTTTACTTATAACTTCCCTCCCCTAATAATTGCTTGCGTGCCGCTGCTGCTGCATTTTCCCGTACCGTATCAGCCAAACTCAACGCCTGCATAACAGCCATCGCCTGACTATTAAAATCATTATTATACAACCACATCGTCCCACTAAAACGTTCTTCCAGTCCTTGCCGTCTATTCGTCACTAACGGACGTCCATAACTCATAATATCATACACCGCATACGCAACATATTCGTCATCATAGTCTGCCACATCATTTTCTTCAGATACCATCATATTGTAGACCACCAATTTAGCCTTACTCAAAACAGTCTCTTTTTCCTCATTTGTTAAAGCCGCAAACTCCATTCCACTCAAAACTTTCGCCTTAAATTGAGAGCTAATAAAATGATAAAAGCCATTTTTATCTTCTTCAAAAATATATAATATATCATATTCATAACTTGGCTCCAAACGCGAATGAGGCACTGCTCCCCCCTCCAGATAAGCAGCCGCAACTTCTTTTTCCATCTGCGATAATACCTCTCTCTGAGAAAAAAGATATTTATCAAACCCACGCAATTCTTCTTTGTGAAATCCCTGCACCCGATGCATATAATATATATTTTTGCTATTTTCATCTAAACGAACATCATAAAAAGGAATATATCCGCGCACATACACATTAACGTCCGCCTCGTCAAACCGTTCAGGATACAGTTCCCCACTATATGTAATCCCTAAAACAGTCGCTCCATTTTGTTCCATCTTATACGCCAAATAATCAATCGCCGCTGCCAAATCATAGTCCATCTCCGCCTTAACATTTCCCACGCGAATAACAACACGCTCTCCGAAAATCATCCCTTGATTTTGTCGCAAAAACACACCGCCCCCAACACCAACGAGCAAACAAACCATAACCATAGCAAATATTTTCCAACTTTTACTCATTTTCACCCAATCCTCTCATCCGTCGATATTCCTCCAATATCCGCATCATTTCTGCCATTGCTTGTTCTGCGCCAAATCGTTCCCGTGTAATTTTTTGCGCTCGTAATGCTTTTTCCCGTCGTTCTTCCGGATGTGCAAGATAATAATCAATCAGCATTTTAAACTCTTCTTTAGTTTTATACATTGGTACCGTATCACCATAAATTTCTTCAATTTCAGGAATATAGTCAGAAATTATAAACCCGCCACACGCCGTCACATCAAAAATCCGATTGCTAATAAAACCCGCCTCAATCATATCCTCGCGCGTATCATTCAACACAATATCTGCCGAAGAATAATAATACTTCAGCTTATCACTTAAGATTTGCTTTCCTTTATGCAATTTAGCATATTCACCTGTCAAAACAGTATCCCACCACGCTCCATACACATCAAGTTCCAAACCATATTCCATTGCATATTGTACAGATTTACGATTCTCAGTATCAGGCCAACGATTACCCACAAATAATAATTTCGTTTTTAATTCAGATTTAGGCGCATAATAAAATTTATCTAAACGCGTAAATTGTGGTAAAAAATGTGAATATATACCTTTTTCACGATATTCCCGATTCTTTTTCATCGAACCTGTAAAAACCACATCTGCCTGCGCTACTTCATCAAATGTATAAGGAATAGTTTCATACAGCACCGCAATTTTATCATTATCAAAATAATTATGATAATCAGAAAACTGTAATTCTGGAAAGGCACGCATATAAATTTCATATCCCGCCCGAAAATTTTTATTAGAATAAACATCTTCCAATGCATAAATTTTTGTATCAAAACCTAATTGTTGCAAAACATTAGCCATATCCTCTGCCAAATATTTTTCTCCAAGTGCATAATTAGACTGTTGCAAAAATTTAGAATACGTCACCGGCAGATTAAGCACCACTCGGCGATAATTCAGCCCAAACGGATGCTTTGCTTGTACCGCAAGCCAACCACCAATCCCCCCAAATATAAGTACACACACATAAACCAACCGTCGCATCATACGCCTCATAATCAAGTCAACTCAAGGCATTATGCGCTATTATTTGCAAATAACAAGCAAAAAAGCAACATTTCCCCCGTCATTGCAAGCACCACCGTAAGGCAGCATCTGCCCGCTGCAGCCACCGTCATCCCTCGGGGCAAAGCCCCGTCAAGGGATCTCCCGCTCCAAGCAGCAACCCGTCATTGCGAGGTCGGCGCGTAAGCGCAACCTACCGTGGCAATCCATAAAACATACTCTCACGAGATCGCTTGACTTCACTTCGTTCAGAGCGATGACATATTAAAAGAAACAAAAATCATACTCGCTCTTCCCCGTCATCCCTCGGGGCAAAGCCCCGTCAAGGGATCTCCCACTCCAAGCACAGTCAAAACCGTTGCCCGTGCCGCTGCCACCCATACTCTCACCAGATCGCTTGACTTCGCTACGCTCAGAGCGATGACATATTAAAAGAAACAAAATCATACTCGCTCTTCCCCGTCATCCCTCGGCTTGCCTTGCAAGCCGTCAAGGGATCTCCCGCTCCAAGCACAGTCAAAACCGTTGCCCGTGCCGCTGCCACCGTCATCCCTCTCGGGCAGCCAGCTCCGCTGCCCGAGTCAAGGGATCTCCCGCCCCAAGCGTCCCTCATCAAAACCACAAAAAAACCGCACAATCCAAACAGCTTGTGCGGTTAATAAGAAACACTAACAGTTTATTTCTTGACCTGCTTTAAAGTCGGGAACAAAATGACATCACGCAAAGTCGGTGCACCAGTCAACAACTTCGCTAATCGGTCCATTCCCATACCCATACCAGTCGTCGGCACAAAACCATATGACAACGCATCAATAAAGCTTTCATCGAGCATCTGAGCTTCATCATCCCCATTCTCACGCTCGGCCATCTGTGCCTTAAAACGCTCCATCTGTTCCAACGGATTTGAAAGCTCAGAATAAGCACACCCCAGCTCCATTCCTAACAGATATGTATCAAAGTGTTCCACTAACCGAGGATTATCACGATGGGTTTTTGCCAACGGAGAAATATCTTTTGGCATATCAGAAACGTGAATTGGCTCAATGAGTGTATGCTCAACTTTCTCATCAAACACTTCTTGCACAACCTTTCCCCAATTCGAGCAATGGTCAGCATCCACGCCAACAGACTTCGCCAACACCCGCGCATCTTCAACCGTTTCAACAGAAAGGAAATCAGCCCCTGTCTCACGCTTAATCAAATCAATAATAGAAACTTTCGGGAATGGTTTAGAAAAATCAATCTCGTGTCCATCTAACACCAACTTTTCCGTCCCAAATACTTTTTTCACCACAAAATTGACCAAACGATACATCAAATCTGCCATATCATTATAGTCGCCATATGCCATATAAGCCTCCAACGCTGTAAATTCTGGCACGTGGTTCTTGTCAATTCCCTCATTGCGATAGTTTTTACCAATTTCAAATACACGGTCAATTCCACCCACAACCAATTTTTTAAGATAAAGCTCTGTCGCAATACGCAAAAAGAACTCATTATCCAGCGCATTATAATGCGTAGTAAACGGCTTAGCGTTCGCCCCCCCCATAATCGGATGAAAAGTCGGCGTTTCAACCTCTAAAAATTCATTAGAGTTAAAAAACTCACGAACAGCAGAAACAATTTTACAACGTTTCATCAATACATCTTTAGCTTCATCATTGATGATAAGGTCAACATAACGCTTACGATAACGTGTTTCCACATCAGTCAAACCGTGAAACTTTTCTGGCAATGGTTCAAGTGATTTTGCAATAATATCAAACTTCTCCGCCGCCACAGAAAGCTCACCACGCGGTGTCCGACGAATAAACCCAGTCACCCCAACAATATCACCAATATCCAGACATTTAAGAAGTTTCAAATTTTCTTCATCCAAATGACATTTATGACAAAACAGCTGAATATTACCAGTCTTATCTTTCATATCGATAAACATACCATCGTTTCTAACAGCCATCGCCCGTCCAGCCACAGTCACACGGTCTTCAGTATTTTCTCCTGCAGCCAAATCTTTATATTTTTCTTGCAAATCTTTTGCAAAACTATCTGGGGTAAAACGATACGGATATGGATTATACCCCATTTCTTCAAGTCTAGCCAATTTATTAAGACGGCTCTGTCTTTGCTCGCTGATTTCTTCTGCCATTGTAAAACATCCATAAAAAAAAGTTACATAAACTGCGGGCTTTATACCATAATCAACAAATTTTGCAAGCATTTTTTTCCACTCACAAAACCTCTTGACAAACATTTCAAACCGCCCTACAATCCCCGCCAATCAACATATTATTAACCAAAATCAAATAATTATGTCATTAACAGAACACGGAACAACCTATGACTTTATGTCAACCAACGAAAGAACAGCTTTCCACAAAAAAGGGTATTATCGCCCCCTCTGTTATTTTTTATTATTTTCAACACTCTACGGTATCGGTTTGGTTTTCCTTGCCATCACCGCTCTAACAAGAAACCCAGTACGCTGGGAATTGTTGCTAGTCACAATGCTCTGTTGCATTGCCATTGCAATGTGGTGGAAAAACATCATAAAATGCTACAACAAAGTCGTTTTCACTTTACAGTGGGAAAAGTTGAACCAACACATCACTCTTCCCCCAACAAGCTCAGTCAACATCATTTGTTCAATCATTTTACCGTTTCTCCACATCATCGCCCTGATACCTATAACCTTTGTGGTCATAATGTATCAACCAGAGCTAAAACTTTTAGCATTCGGTAGTGCGATAATCTGCATAATATGCTTAATCTTAAACTTTATCGCACTGTTCTCCATCGAACAAAAGTAACAAAAAAACGCTCTTCTCGAGCGTTTTTTTATTGTATCTTTAATATTATCGAAATTTCCAAACCACCGTACACGTATCATCATCACATTGACACGCATCTTTTAATTTATCATCACTCGCAAATCGTGCACCATTTCCCTTAAAAATATTATAATTCTTAATATCTTCTTGTTTCGTTTCAGGGTAAATTTCATCAAGTACACCGCTTGGCGTTGCCACACGATATCCTGCAACCGCAATAAGAAAAGAGCTATTTTCCCAGTTCATTCGAATAAGATCCATACACCCTCTTTGGCTAAGTCCTTGAAATGAAACCTCAAAAGCATTTTCGGGTGATTTAGGTCCTAAAGCAGATGGAAACAAATCCACTCCCCCCATATATGAGTTAAGCGCTTCCCGATACCCTTCTTTAAACATCTTCTTAGGAAAAATTTGCAAATCAGACGCAGACTTATAATCCAACCCCGTATAAACATTATTAGAAAAACGATCACGAATATTTAGTGTAATCTCACCAATTTCATCAATACAACCATTAACACGAAGTTTCTCAACTGAATCTTTATAGTTCCTAATACCCAAATAACCAAGCATAATAAAGGCACCAAAAGCCCCGAGCTTAAAGATCAACCGCACCTGTTGTTTTTTCGCCGCCATAAGTCTACCCAGATATTAAACAAAACAATTATACGTTTAAATACGCAATGTTTAAAATAACGTTAAATAAAACAAAATATCAAGTCTCTACACCATATTATCCACAAAAACCACCTACCTCCTCCATTATGACGAGGTAAGCTACAAAGCACCTAGCAATCTATAAATTCCCTAGCCCCAAATTAAACAGGTGTTGCTCGCACTAGCGCTACCACCAAACCAGCACGCCAATACTCAAAACAACACCTTAAAGCTCCTGCAAGCTAGTTCACAAAATCAAAGTCCGTTAACACGTTTATACTTAACCCACGCATCGACCACACTTTGATATCTTGCCTGCGTCTCTTGCCGCCGTTTATCCAAATTTTGCTTATACTTATCACTATAACGATTCTTCAGTAATGTCGAAAACTGATAATCCTCTTTATGCTTAATGATATTATAAATACGTTTGGCTTTATCAAAATCTAGTGTCGATTCCTGATTATTTCCTGGGCGCATAAATTGATAGTACCGTCCGCGCCCATCATTTCCGTTTGCGCGATAACGATTGATAATATCAACAATTTCCTGAAATTTATCAACTTCTTCGATATGTTCAACCGGAATATGCATTTTCTTACGCCAGTTCGGGAAAGATTTATCTCCGCGAATTTCCAAAATTGGCTTTCCAACAGACCAATCCATCTCTGTTGTCCCCGGAATATTTCCCATCTCACTCATCCCAAAAATATCAGAAAACGGCATCAACATAATCGCCGAGTTAGATTGCGCCATATATGATGTCACTGCCTGCACATATTTTTCGGGTACAATGTTCGCATCTTCCTTCGGGTTTTGAGAAGGCGCACCGCCCACTTCTTCCCAACAGTGATATTCCCCTAAAGCCCAATTGAGAGCTTGACGCTGGTTAGCATATTGCCCAAATTTCGCATTAGCCTGCTCCTCAGAGATAATCCCTAAGTGTTTCTTTTGCCATACATCGCGCACATCCCATTGATTAACAAGCGTTGGTGTATCGTGCGTAGAAGTCGCACACACAGACATCTGCATATATTCTTCAGGACGTACCATAGATCCCCAACAGTCATTTTTGTGCTCAAACGGCAAAACCTTATAAGACATAATGCCGAAATCTTCCAAATCCCGTCTAAACGAGTCGCGTGCATTACCAAGGTCTTCACCAATAATCATCGTCTTATTACGCCAGCTCTCAAGCGCCACCACGGCCATCAGCTCTTGTGAGTTGTAATACACATACGAGCCCTCACCACCATTTTCAGGATAAATATAAAGCCGGCTTAACTGCAACACGTGGTCAATTCTGAGGCACCCTGCATAACGCATATTTGCTTCCAAAATCCGACGATATGGTTCATAACCATCTTTCTGCAATTCCAAAGGATTAAATCCAAGCAATCCCCATTGCTGACCATTTTGAGAAAGAATATCCGGTTCAGCCCCTGCTGTTCCTTTCAGATACAGGTCAGAATAATACCACGCCTCAAATCCTTTACAAGACGCTCCAACCGCCATATCCATATACAGTCCAATTTTCATTCCTGCATTATTGCAAGTATCTTTCACAAATTGCAGCTGCTTTTCGCAAAGCCATTGTGTATATTTGTAATACTCAATTTCGTGCCTATGTTCTTCTTGAAAACGTTTGACAACTTCTGAGTTTGGATTTTTATATGCCTCTGGCCATTCACGCCAATTTACTGGCACCGCTTCAGCAGAGGAAAAATATTTATTAAGCGCACGAAACGTCGCAAACATATCCAAAATACCATCACTATCAGCACAAAATACATCAAAGCGATTATGTTCTTCTGTTTCGTGATCACGGTCAAACTTTTCAAAACACCGATGCAAAATATCATCAACCAACTCTTGCGTTGTTGTATAGTCAACATAAGTCCGTCGCCGATTACGTTGCATTTTTGCCTGAAATTCAGCACTATTATAATACTCTTGAATATCCGGATTATTCTTAAACTCATCCACAGCCGTCACATCCACATAGATATAGTTAAAAAACATCCGGCTATCTGGTCCATAAGGCGAAGCATTTTCTGGCATATTATCCTGCGAGGCGTGCAACGGATTCACCCCAATAAGCCCTGCCCCGTGTTTTCCGAGCACATAGCCCAAATGCGCCAAATCGCTAAAATTACCAATACCGAGATTATTTTCACTAACTTGCTCATAGAGTTGTACTGGCACTCCCCAAGTTTTCTTTCCCTCACGAATACCAAGTCCATCATAACATTTTTCTGGCGCAGAGATAAGATGCGTTTTCTGTCCCGCCACAGATCCATCTGCACGATCATATTCAAACTCAACTTCGTGATATCCCAACCGCACTTCAAAAGGAAACTTAAATAAATATTTACGATATTTAACACCGTTAATTTCTTTTGTTTCGCGTTCACCAACATATGGCTGCAATTCATCAACTGAAACTTCTCCACGATACAGACGTTCCTCGCTTTCGCTCACATCGTCCACAACGCTCATCTCACCTTTATAATATTTTGCCGGATCTTCATCCTCATAAAAATTCCATCTAAGCTTAGTCACCCCCTCAGGAAGCGAAACAACAATTTCCTCCACCTGATTTTGGCGCAAAACCGGCACGTGGTGAGCAATATCAATAAATTCCTCAGCCTCTTTATCCTCAACCAATTGCCTCAATAACTCAACATTCCTACGCTGGAGACTTTCATCCGGCGTATGGTTATCAAAATCACGGTCAAGGATACCCATCGTTTTCAGCAATCCGACCTTCACATCAATTTTAGCGGTATATTCAATTCCGCAAAGATGTGCGAGTCTGCCGATATAATGATCGATTCCCATCTTTACAAAAATCCTTTAAATTCTTTACATAGTATATATTACATTATGCGGGCAGTATAGGCACAAAAAAGCTGAAATCAAAGGTATTCCGCGACTTATAAACAAAATTTGCACCCAATCCGAATGTAATTTCTGATAATATTTTTATATCAATAATATAACCATCCCCCAAAAAATATACAACCCACCCGAAAGTAGATTTTTCCCCTCTCCGTCAAGGGAACTCATTCTTTTCTGTGTCATCCCTCGAATGGCAACGCCATTCGTCAAGGGATCTCCCGCCTCAAGCACACACCATACTCTCACGAGATCGCTTGACTTCACTTCGTTCAGAGCGATGACATATTAAAAGAACTCGCTTTTCCCCGTCATCCCTCGAATGGCAACGCCATTCGTCAAGGGATCCCGTTGCTACAAAGATTTAATAAAATAACTTAGCCAAATCCTGCCAATCAGGATTAAACTCACTAATCAGTTTATCTTTTGTTTTTCTATAACACTTTTTCAAATATTTTTCTCGTTCTATAGCAGCTATTTCATCATCTGCATACTCATAATAAACTAATTTATCAACATTATACTTCGCTGTAAATCCACCCAAAGTTTTCTGTTTATGCTCCTCAACACGCCGAATTAAATTATTTGTCACACCAACATATAAAACAGTATGACGAGAATTAGTCATTATATAAACATACATTGTCTTCATAAAAAAATAATAGTATAATTTCAGCATATTGTAAAGAATTATTTAAATAAAAAATAACACATTACTTCATCAAGGGAATTCCCTCACTTTCCCTCTCGCCTTCCTCACGTCATCCCTCGGCTGTGAAACAGCCGTCAAGGGATCTCATTCTCCACAAAAAAGAGCCCACAAAGGGGCTCTTACACTTACCACGGGTCTTTATATTTCAAACTCGGGTCATTTAAGCGCTCTTTATAGTTCGTAGGCTTACGACCATCATCCTTACTTGTATCACGATACGCATTCAACTGGTCAATTGGGTCAACCAAACTACTCCATTCTCCTTGAAACTCTGTTCGATCAAAGTAACAATAAACCGTTGCGTGTCCCTCAAGACTGTTCGTTGGTACAGGGAATAAATTCCACACCCAATCACCCGGCATATCAAACGGAATATTATTATGATCATTATACCCAGCAGCATTATTCTGAAGTCTAATACCATCATTTCCAGCACCATTACCTAATCCCGGATATTGTTTTGTATCATATAAGAACCCCATTCGAGCTTCCCAACCACCATCTTCAAACTCCAAAGGTTCCAGAGACGTCTTTAAATACGTATTAGCTTGGAAATAAAGTGCTTCAGGAACAACTGAACTACCAACAGTGGTCGAATAAATCCAAGCATCATTATCACTTTCTGATTTCATACTAGAAGCAAGACTTGAACCATTATACGATGCAGGATATCCCCAAAACCAACCTTGAACACGGGTAATCCTATTAACATCAGGATCAAAATCAGCACCTGTTGCCACACCAATGTTAATGTCAAATTTATCAACCTCAGTCAAACGCGGTGTTTCTAGTTTATTCTTAAAATCAGCACCTAAAGCTTTTAACACACCAGTCTGGCGTCCTGGTTTAATATAGAAATTAACCCCGTGACTTGGTGTACCTAATAAATTCTTATGTTTATCTTGAACAGTTGAAGCTTTAACAATATTACCTGCTTGCGCCATCTGGAACGAAGTTGGAATCAATGTTGCCAAATTACGATATCCCGGAGGGCAAGAAGCATATGGAATCTTACCAATATATGGAGCTGCCCAAGTAACATCTTTGTTTTGACATCCTGAACCTGCTTTTTGTCCTGAACTCCAACATAATTGCTGATTAGTGCGTTCATCAAAGTCATTACCAACGTTATAAACACCTTTTAACACATAGTCAGGTAAAATATCACTCAAACGTGCCCCACCACGTGTGGTTAACTTAATATCGTGCATCACAGACGTATATGCAGGGTTAACCATATATTTATCATATGCAGTTCCATCAGCGTGTGTTCCTTTGGATGGAATAGATTTAACATTCGCGTTTGAAACAAATCTGTTTGCCTTGATATAGCCAAAACCCTCATCAGCTGCGTATGTTCCACTGCTGCCTTCACTCTGTTCTAGCTCAATCGCACCGCGGCGAATATAAACAGAAGCACGCGTTGTTGGATCTACATCTCCATTATTAACACTCGACGAATTCCCCTCAATATCGAATGCATTTACTTCCAATAAAGCAAGTTGACCTGAATCTGCGGCAATAAAGCTGCTATCATTAGCCCGTGCCATCACGCGAACAAACTGCGGATCAATCTCAAACGTCGCACGATTTTCACCAGAATCTTTTCCAGCTGCCTGACTAGAATTTGGCGCCACGTGTAACACGTCATTTCCTGTCACGTGAATAGAGCCATCAATGCGAACATTCCCCTCACCATTACTAGAATCTGCCGCCTCATTTGGACGAACTCTCAAGATATCTTTATAGTCTTTTTCACGTTGTACCGCAAAATCCACATATCTTGTACGAATTTCGGAAGCATCAGCATAAAACATTGCAGCATTCGCCGTATCAGTCATCACAGCGCCAGTGCTGTCTTTAACTTCTGCTGTTTGCAAGGTAAACTGTCCTGCGTGTGTTTGAATCCGGTTTTGACCATAATTATGCGTAGTCCGAGTACTATCTGTCCACGAATGTCCCTGAAAGAGCATCGCCCCTTTTTGAATATCAACAGCCACACTGCTATCGTTAATCACTTTTGAAGAGGTATAAATTTGTGCTAATTTTTCACCCACAACAAAAGCCGAAGTAGAATCCGCCCCCACATAGTTCTCCATCGCCGGAATAGCAGAACTATTTAGCGTTTTTGTATATCCTAATTGCGCAATACCATCATTCAGGTGAGCCATTGCTCCTTTAGAATCTCCCATATAAACATCCGATGATCCTGCATAAAAACGCGTATCACCCGTGCGCACCGTTGTTGCCGTGCTATCCGTCGCCGCTACCCTATTACGCACAATCATCCCATCATTATACACATTCAACCAAGCTGTCCGAGGGCTTTCTGAAAACGAGCTGAAACCGGCGTGTAATTCTTTAACCGACGAACTGTTAAACTTAGCTTGGTCAGCAAATAACAAAGCATCTACCCAAGCAGACCCCGCAACACCTAAGTGCCAATTATCACGAATAAAATCACTTGCAGCACCTGCGTTCCCCTCATACACTGCATTCATTTGAGATTGATAGCCAATATATGTCGCCCCCAAAATATCTGTATATTTAGATGCAACAACAGTTCCGTGCTCTAAGATTTTTTCAGTATTACCATTATAACCACTAGCGCCCAACACACCAGTACCACCTAAATTTCCTAATGTTGGCGTCTGTGTATATGTTCTAATCGCACCATCACGTAACGAAACAACTGAACTATCTGCAAAAATCATATGATTTGTAACTTGTTCTCCCCCCACAGAAAAGCGTCGTGTTCCTGTTCCAGAAGAATGTGCCTGCAAAATGTCAACGTGTGCACTACCTTCCACGCCACCAGCGTTAATCCAGTCACCACCTTTACCAGCTAGCAAAATACCACCACCTTGGTTGATGAATGTCTCGGCAGTCACCTCACCTACATCACTTGATGAGCTACCGTTAATATAAACCTGACCACCGTAATCGTTAATTCTGGTCACACCTTTATTATCGTGCTCACTGTTAATATGAACTTCTCCACCAGTACCATTATAAAAAGCTGTAATTAGGCGCCCCTCAGAATTATTATTAGCTAAACTAGAACCACCAACCAAAAAGGCAGAAGGCGTCCCTGGCTCACCATCATATTTCTCAACCACACGCACCAGCCCATTCATCATTGATACTTGTGCGCTATCTTCTTCATTCGTAGCTCGTAATATCTCTAATTTAACTTTGCTAGAATCTTCACCATCCCAAACACTAACCGAGCTATCCAAACGTGAAAACTGCAATACATCATAACCCTTACGGTCATATTTATTATCATAACTTGTATTAAATAACTTAAACCGGTCACTTAACGCAGCCATATTACCATAAATCCACGCAGCACCAGAGTTCGCACTATAATATTTTTCACCTCCGCTTTCAACACCGCTCGCTCTTTGCGGCGCTTTTGTAAACATCCCCACAGGCTTTCCAACATACAAATCTGCCACATCCGGATCACAAGAAAATTCTCCTATTCCAGATGAATCACCTTTATAAATGTATCCCGCAGAACAGTTTGTATTCAACGTCAATTTACGAACGTTAAAGATGGATTGAAAGTCTTTTGCTTCTTCTTCATATTTTGAAGATTCACCATCCGAATTTCCTCCCATATAAAGGTCTGTCACCATCGTATTATGGTAAAATTCATCAACCGTATCTCCCCCAGGAACACGATACAAATATATATCCGTATCATCCAACTTGGTTGTAATCGGCTCATTATTAGTCAAAACCAAAGAGTTTTCGGTCAATATTTCTTTTGGCAATTTAAACTCGTTAATCATTGCGCTATCTAGCCCCCAAGCACCACCAGTACCAAGTACTTCGCTAGAAGCTTTATCATTCACAAAACCACCATTCGCACCAATCAAAGAAGCTAAGCGCGCCGTTCTCTTCTTACCAAGGTCTTGTTCTTTTGGATAAACCACATAAAAAACGACATTTCCTTGTTCAACCACAGCAAACACACGTGGTTTCTTAAAACCCTTAATTTCATCTGGATTAAACCCGTATGGAATAGCACTCGAATAACCAATCGTCAAATGCGAAGCAAGCGGATTTTTAACATCTGAACAAGTACTATCACTACACAACTCAACAATTTTTGCCGAATCATCCATAACCAAACCACGAAACGCCGTTGTATGACTGCGCACAAATGATTCAATAATCTGCGTCATCGTTCGTGCCTGAGAAGCAACGTTAATATCTTGAATCTCCTGCAGCCTTTCCGCAGACTTTTTATAAAGAGTCGGTGTCACAATGGCAATCAGCCCCAGCATAGCAATCGCCTCCACCATAAGTGTACCACGTTGCTCTGACTTTTCCTTATTTTTCTTAAAAAACATAACCAATCTCCTTATCAAAACCTCTAAATTGTCTCAATCTTAAACAAACAACCGTGTTTACAAAAATCTTTATTTTTCCCCTCAGCATCAGTAAAGAAATCACGCTTAAAAACTTTATTAGGCATTTTCCAATATGTTCTATTTGCATCTGATGAAGAATAAAATGCTGCTGGATCATCTTTATGATCTTCCAAAAATTTCTCTTTATCTTTCCGATAAACCGCTAACAAGCGAATCATCCCATTAAATTCCCAATTCGACCCATTCCAAGTTATCACACCTATATTGTTTGAATATGCCTCTTTCCCAAAAGCCCAAAACATATCCGAATTAACTTGATTCGTCAGTCGATTTAACCAACGCGCATCTAATTTCCGATAAGACACAAGATAAGAGGTACCCCCCTTCCCGCAACAACTTCCCTTAATTACTGCCGGATTAGAAGGGTCAGTCTCTGGTGTACACACAGGATTCACCGTCGTTTCATCAATTTCATTATCAGGACAAAGAATTTTACTCACCATCATATCAGAGCCATACAAAACTCGCCCTGGCGGCATAATATTTTCTCCACCGGAAATATCACTCCCCAAGCGTCCTTTCTCTCTTAAAGGAATTTCCACTTCGTGGGAACCTTGTTTATATGTCAAAACAATATTTTCTTCATTTTTAGCATTTGAATCTTTAGTATAAATAAAATCTTCAGGCAACAACCAGATTAAATATTTGCCACTCAAATCACCAGATTTGATCATATTAACTACTTTTTTAACAGCATTGTGATGATGTGTAAATTTGTAGACAACTGCCGCAGCGCGTTTATGCGGTACATCCCTGTCATAATCAGGGCGTATCGATAAATTATACCCATAAATTGCCGACATATACGTCGCTAACAGCATTAACAAATACATAAAAACACTCCGGTCACATACATATATAAGCGAAGTATACACTATTTTTTCTTAAAAATCAATAAAAATCCATCCTTTCCCCCAATAAAATAAAAAAATATTTATCCCTCCATCATTGCGACGCTGCCACTATCATCCCTCTCCATCGTCATTGCGAGCGCCGCCGTAAGGCATAAACGCGTGGCAATCCATACTCTCACGAGATCGCTTGACTTCACTTCGTTCAGAGCGATGACATATTAAAAAGAACTCTCTTCTCTCCGTCATCCCTCTCTCTTTTCCCTGTCATCCCTCGGCTTGCCCGCAAGCCGTCAAGGGATCTCCCTCTTCGCACCGCTGCCACCAATTATACACATACCTCCCTTTCCTCTTGCCAAAACCAAAACCAACGCTTATATTACCCCCAAAAAGAATATGGAGAACACAATGCAAAATACGCCCAAATCATTAGCTGAAACCACTATTAAAATGCTCGGAGACCGTTGGAAAGTCCAAATTATCGAATGTTTAATGGACGGCACAAAGCGGTTTGGTGAACTCAAAAAAGAACTGGGCGACATCACCCAAAAAGTGTTAACCACTAACTTACGTATGCTTGAAGAAAACGGAATACTCATCCGCCACGTTTATGCACAAATCCCCCCCAGAGTGGACTACACCCTCACAAATATCGGATATAACCTAAAGCCTGTTATTGATTCGATGGTTGCTTGGGCTGAGGAATATCGCGAATCTCTCCTCACCAATATCAACGACACCATCGAACAAGGAAAATCAACTTTTGAAAACAAACTCAATAGCTTAAAAGAGAATTTTTAAGTAATAGATTAAGAAAATTTGCACTCATCCATCAGCACAAACCTTTCTTCATCAAACATCATCCCTTGAATGACAACGCCCTACTTACTGTCATCCCTCAATTGTCACAGACAATCGTCAAGGGAGCTCCTGCACATTCCCAACACTTTCCGCTAACGGGAAGCTCTTTTTATACGATCGTTAATCGCTAGTCCGACCCCCTCTTCAGGAATGGGCGCCATTGCCATCTTTTGATATAAAGTATTATTATCTGCAGCCCGCATAAAAGCAAACAGATTTGCCGCAGCCTCACGTAAATTTCCAGAGGGACTAAGATTCATCTGTGCGCCGTCATATCCTGCACCAAAAGCAATAAAAAGCTCATCAGGCTCAGGCTCTGTCACGTTAATGCGAAACTTCTTAGAGGGCGCATAGTGTTTTAAGAGCTGCCCTGGAGATGTCGGCTTATCTGGATTACCATCTGAAATATAAACACGCTCGCGCAATGCATCCTCGATTTCCTCTCGGGTAATTCCACCAGCCCGTAAAAGAACAGCTTTTTTGGTCGTTAAATCCAAAATTGTTGATTCCACCCCAACCGAACACGGACCGCCATCCAAAATCATATCCACACTTTCACCAAGGCTCTCAAAAACAGCCTCTGCCGTCGTTGGCGAAATAGATTGCGAACGATTAGCCGATGGCGCCACAATTGGCACCCCACTGTCGTTAATCAATTTTAACGCAATCGGATGATCTGGACAACGCACCGTAATTGTAGGTAACCCCGCACAAACAAGATCAAGCGCTGGCTCATCATCAATCCGTGGCAAAACAAAAGTCAACGGTCCTGGCCAAAACTTTTTAGCTAAATATTCTGCCCGACTATCCGCTGCCGCATATTCTCCCAACATCTCAGGAACACCAATATGAGAAATAAGAGGATTAAACGTTGGGCGTCCTTTAGCCTCAAAAATCGCCGCCACAGCGTGCCTATCATACGCATTTGCTCCCAATCCATAAACTGTTTCAGTCGGAAAAGCCACTAATCCACCACATAGAATAACCCCAACCGCCTGTTGCATATTCTCATCATCTATCTTATATATACCACTCATAGAACCCTCTTCATAAAGTCAATGCATACCATAGCATTTTTTCTTGACATTATCACCATAAAAAACAATGTCAACCCCAAATTATTAACCAAATCTTCACTGATAACAGAGCAATATTTACAGCACATAACGTCATTGCGAGGTCGTAGCATCAGCTACATATACCACAGCAATCTATAAACCAGTGCAACAGCACACAACTTTAGGAGAAACAAATGACCGAAATAACATTTAATCAACCTTATGAAACAGCAGAGGTAAAAGTCCTCATCGCCACAAAGGAAGAAGAGTTAAACTACGGTGCAGCGCAAATCATTGACCGCTCAACTTTTAATAAATTAAAAGCCTTGACAGAACGTGAAGACACCGAAGAAAATAAAAAAGAAATTCTCGTTTTAGATATGGTTAAAGAAGCGGTGGTTTTATTACGCGTTAAAAACACAATCGACACCCCAGAGCTTGAAGAACTAGGCGGTAAATTATATAACCGAATTAAAAATTTCAAATCTGCCGCTGTTTATACCCGCAAACTCCCCAAAACAGACTTTACAGCCGAAAAAGTTGCTCAAAGTTTAGCCTTTGGTATAGAGCTTGCCTCATACAGCTTTGATAAATATCACACCAAAAAGAAACCGTCAGATTTCCCGAAGTTAGAAACTATAAACTTTGTTGCAAAAGACGAGCTTGATAAAAAAGCCTACGAGCAAACCGCAGCTTTGGCAAATGCTGTCCGCTATGCCAGAGATTTAACCAACGAACCGGCAAATGAACTCACCCCAGAAATTTACGCCGCAGATATTAAACGCTTAGAACATTTGGGCTTAAAAGTAACACTCTTAAACCAAAGCGAATTGAAGAAAAAAGGCTTTAATATGCTGTTATCAGTGTCACAAGGTTCAGCAAACCCGCCATACGTTTGCATTTTAGAACACCGAGGCAACAAACAAAATAAAGGCTGGGATATTGCATTAGTTGGTAAAGGTGTAACCTTTGACGCCGGTGGTATCTCATTAAAACCAGCCGCCGGAATGTGGGATATGAAACAAGATATGGCAGGCTCTGCTGTTGTTGTTGCCAGCTTAAAAGCAGCCGCTCAGCAAAAACTAAACCTTAATATTGTTGGTATTGTTGGTTTGGTTGAAAATATGCCTTCTGGCACAGCTACCCGCCCCGGAGACATCGTAACCTCCCTCTCTGGTCAAACTGTAGAAATCTTAAACACCGACGCTGAAGGACGTTTGGTTTTAGGAGATTGCTTAACATACGTTGAACAACAATACAAACCAGAGCGGATTATCGACCTTGCCACCTTAACTGGCGCCATCGTCGTAGCTTTGGGCTCTGAAATGGCAGGTATGTTTACTAATGATGATTGTATGGCAGAGTTATTAAGCATTGCCGGCGAACAATCAGGCGAGTTGCTATGGCGCTTCCCTTTAACTGATAATTATCGTAAAATGATAAAGTCAGACATCGCAGACATCAAAAACATCTCTGCTGGACGCTCCGCCGGTTCCATCACTGCAGCTTGCTTCTTAGAAAGCTTTGTCAACAAAAACACACCGTGGGCGCACTTAGATATCGCTGGTATGGATAAGGTCGAAAAAGCCAAACCGTTATACCCAATGGGTGCATCCGGCTTCGGTGTCCGCTTAATAAACCAATTCTTGAAAAACTTGGAAAAGAAATAAAAACCCTAAAGCCCTCCCCACAGAGGGCTTTAACTTTACACCAAATACAATTCCTTGTCAATAACATCTCAAGATAACGCAATCCCCAACATCAGCCCCAAAAACACCAAAACCAACACCACAAATGGTGTAATTTTAAGCCTATGTGTCTGTATCACCTCCGCAAACATCGGTGAAAGTAACAACATCGCCATCACATAAGCAGGGTTGTCCGCATAACGAAACGCCAACGTCTTAGCCCCAATGAGAATTGTACTAAAAACAATCAGCCAAGCTCCCCGCCAGTGCTTCAGCGGTGCCATAAGTAACTTTGTTTTATCTCCATCATTGTCTGAGGGATTCACACTGTTGCAGATAGCACTATCTCTTCCCTCCCCCCTTGGAGGGGGAGGGTTAGGGTGAGGGGGAAAACAATCAATCTTTTTCCGACTTCTCTTAAACATAAACGCCACCAAATTATACACCCCACTCACAAAACAAGCAATCGTCAAATAATACACCACTCCAGCATAAGCAGACCCACCATTAAGCGCAATATAACGTGTCGCAATGCTCATCAACGCCAAAGCAAACACCGCCGGATACAAATATTTCTCCGCTTCAAGGCTAACGTGTACCTTCATCATCTGCCAATAACTCACCGAAAATCCGCAAAAAATCAACCCCAAACTAATCAACCGCACTGGTTCTTGTAACAACCGTCGTAACTCTTCAAAATCAATACTCCACCACAACAACACCGTTACCAAAACAGTAGTCGCCATAAACCCAGAGCTTGCGTGCGCCCCATAACGAGATGTTGCAAAAAATAAATGACTATCATAAATACCAATCATAATCCCCTGCATAATAAGAATAAGAAAGTAGTCTGCCGCAATATCAAGCGGCACCGTAAAAAGCAATGGCGACACCAACAGCGAAATACCAAACCCTCGCCAAATCCCCAAAACATAACCATCATAATGATGCTTACTGTTAAACATCACATAAACCGCATTTATCACCGCATAAAGCAAACTTAGCAAAATCCAGTTCATAATTCCCCTTCTCCCTCGTCATTGCGAGCCATACCATAATCCACACCATTTTTCCAGCCGCAAAAGCAACCACCTTGCCTTGACACTCGCTTCAATTTTTGTTATACTATCCTAAAGGAGATAAATATGACGTTTGAAGAAATAATCAACACCATAAGCGAACAACAAATGATAAATCTCATTCACCCCGCAAATGAGCAAATTGATACTAATCTCCACACAAAAGAAATGAGCAAAGAGGAGCAACGCCTAAATCTCGCTTTTTACGCCAAAGCAGCCCGAGAACACATCGGCTGGGATGGTTTTTCTGAAAATAACCAACAAGCATTTATGCAAAACATAGAACAATTATATAACAACATCACCGCTCCTCGCCAACAATACGATTTTATGAAAGAAGTTTTTGACCACACTGGTCAATATATCGAAGATCGTCATTTCACTCTAGACTGCGGAAAAAACAAATATCATACCGGCGGTGGCAACAAAGAATCTCGCACTGTCGGACGTAACTTTGCCAAACTCAAAGACAAACCTTTTGGATACCAGTGTTTAGGAGGAGAATACAAAAAAGACAAACAAGGAAATGATATATTAAATGAAGACGGCACCCGCTGCCCAATATGGGAAATCGGCACAATGAAAGCTCCCAATAATGAAGACATCCTCGTTGTCAGTATTCCCGATTTTGATAATCGCAAAGGTACATACGAAAGCTGGGATAAATTCATCGAAACATTTGATGACATATATCTCAATAACAAAGAAAAATGGGAAAACGGACGAATAATCCTTGATGTCCGTAATAACCGAGGCGGCGAAGATAAACCAATAGACCACATCGCCAAACGCTTATATGGCAACCTTATCAACACCTACAAACGTTGCGAAATGCGTGATACAGCACTCTCAAACGCCATATTGCATACACACGGTGCTTATAAACCAGAAAACCTCGCAAAAGATAACATCACCCCGATAAATCGCAGCCATTTCAGTGGCAAAAATCAACCTTTATTTGATGAAACAACGACTTATTACCCCTTTAATCCCGAAAAAGGCTTTAACGGTAGATTAGACATTTTGCTTGACCGTGATGTCGGTTCTTCTGCTGAAAGTGCCTATACCTCGTTTTATCATCACCCCAACACGCGCTACATTGGTGAAAACACCGCCGGTATGCAACAATACACTCAAGGAACATTTGCTATGCCCTGCGGCTATAATATGCGAGTTGGTGTAACAAAATTAACCTATTATGACAAAGAGGGGGAAAACATCGAAATCAAAGGACATAAGCCGGATATTAACTGTTCAGGTCATAAGTTTGACGCAATGGGTATTGCTCTTGGAATTCCTCGTGACGAGGGACGAGTATCTACCCGTGAAACAAACGAACCTATACACGGCAAAAAAGAAATCGCCGAATACGACCCACACATTAACATAGATACCCGTAAAGCTTATTATGCCAAATATCTAGAACAAGGTTTAAAACAAATTGAAACCCAAAACACGCTCATCCAAAACAACAGGATTACCCACCACCAAGGAAGATAATTTTCTTTAACAAAGAAACTAATTTCCCTCCCTATACTTGTTGGCTTGTTCTGATTGGCTGTGCGCCCACACACTCCTCATAATGACGTATAAAAAAAGCGAGCCACTTCTCAGCAACCCGCTATATTATCAGTGCAAAGCACAAATAGTTCTAATCATTCCTACGTGGAGCGCCTCGTTTAAAACTCCCATCCGGACGTTTTTTATAAGGTTTTCCCTCATAAGAGGTAGATTTTGCCCGCTTATCAGCAAACTTCCGTCCAGCAGGTTTCCTCTCTCCTCGCATATCTTCACGACGCTCACGAGAAAACTCCTTCTTTTCACCATATTCACGACGATCACGAGAAAATTCTCTCCGCTCACCATCTTCGCGTTGCTTACGCGCAAAACCACCCTCACGACGTCTATCAGAAGAAAACTCTCGGCGTTCTCCCCTACCCCGACGCTCGCCATAAGCATCTCTTTCTTCAAAACGAGAAGCAGGCTTTCTCTCTGGTTTCTTAAACTTAGGTTTCCGTGTCACCACCTCAACCCCATTTTCCATCGTTGTTTCTTCCACCGTCCGCACTTTAAGAGCGGTGGCAAATTTTTTATCCGCCTTAATGATAGTGCTAACCTGAGGCGCCGCCGGTTGTTTTTTCTTCTTCTCAACCGAAAAGCCAAATTTACCGATTTTCCGTCCGAGGGTATAATAAAAACCGTGAGCATACGCCAACAAACCAGCTCTTTCCAAATCAAGCGCCCCAGTATCGTCAATATACTGCTCATCCACATTCACCGCAACAACTTCAGCCAAAAACATATCGTGCGTTCCAAATGAACGAACCTCTAATACTTTACATTCAATACTCACTGGACATTGCATAATTTGAGGCGCTTTAACCTGAGTTGATGACTCCGCAACAAACCCTGTAAGTGCAAATTTATCCAAATCTCTGCCAGATTTCACCCCAACCATATCCACAGCCTCAGCGTCTTTCCAGGTTGGTAAGTTAATCACAAACTCCTTATTTTTGCTCACCAACTCGTGTGTATAACGTGAGGGCCGCAAAGAAACGTATGTAATCACCGGATCAGAACAGATAATCCCTGTCCACGCTGCAGTCATCACATTGGGGTGTTCCATATCGCCAGAAGAAATCAATGCCGGCGGTAATGGCGAGAGCATTGTCCCCGGTTTCCAAGTTTGTTTAGTCATAATAAAAAAAATCCTAAATAAAAGTTACGTTTCAGTCGTTATAGCAGAACGAAGATAAATGTAAAGAACTATTTTCCCGTCATCGCGAGGAGCATCCGACCGCCGCAGCCCTAATCGTTGCAGGTGGCGCTGCCACCCATACTCTCACGAGATCGCTTGACTTCGCTACGCTCAGAGCGATGACATATTAAAAGAAACAAAACTATACTCGCTTTTCTCTGTCATCCCTCGGCTTGCTTGCAAGCCGTCAAGGGATCTCCCTCTTTTCTGTGTCATCCCTCTCGGACGACCAGTTTTGTCGTCCGAGTCAAGGGATCTCCTCACACCAAGCGCACACAATACCCTCTACCGAGATAAAGAATTATGCTTAATCATCGCCTCACGTTGCTGCTGCCGACCAATAAGGGCCACCCCCAACTCTTTGCCAATCGGTGCATTCTCATCACCCAACCCTTTTGGCGCCAGTTCAGCCAATTTCTCAGGATTATCTTTTGTCAAAGCCTTAAGTGTCGGTGCTAAATCTGTTTTAAGATTAACCCCAGCCGCTTTCAAATCCGCTAACGTTACTTCATCTTTCCCCTTAGCAATATTATCATAAGCTATCTCTGCTGGTGTTTTGATTTTAATTTGTGACAAATCAGGTTTCTCAGCCATCTGCTCAGGCAGTTTAGCCGCATTCACGTTTCCAGTCTGCGGAATATTTAAATTAACTTGCGCCAAATCAGGCTTTTCTGCTACTTGTAACGGAATAGTCGCAGCTCCAACATCAACACGTGTCGCTGTTTCTTTTTCAGGAGCCTTAACTTCCCCCTCTTTTTCTGCGGCTGCCAAACGCTCTTTTTCACGCATTTCAGCTAACAATCGTTCAGTCTGTTCTCGTTCAGCTTGCTCAAGCCGCTCTTTAAATACATCCACCCCCATCATCGCGCCAATCGCCCAAGCAAACATAGCCTCCCACATCTCATCACTTTTTTTATCGCTGTCCCCTGCCGTCATCATATCAGAAAAAAGACTAAACAACGATGGATATTTCTCTTTTGCCTTACTATTAGGCGTCACTAATTGTGGTTTCTCTTCAATTGCCGCTTGCACTTCTGGCGCTTTTTGCTCAGCCTCAGGTGCCTTAGTTTCCACGACAGGCATTTCCTGAACAGGAGTTGATTGTTCCATCTCTTTTGGAATCTCAATTTTCATCTCTTCAGCATTCGGCATTTCAGCCACATTCAACGGAATAGACGCTTCTTTAACTTCCATCCGTCTGTCAAGCATCGTTTTTGAATGTTCTCCATATGCCTTTTCGTATGCTATCTCAAGATCACTTTTTGCCATTGTACAATCTCCAACACAAAACAAATCTCTTAAATCTAGCGTACTTTTCCATTGTTACGAGCCATCACTAACTCTTTGTCTTTAAGCTGAGAGAAAACTTTTTTGGCAAATTCTTTAGTAACCGGAGACTCACCATCAAGCCCCATCCCATCTCTAACATATTTCTGCATATTCTCAGAAGTTCCGTTTTCTTTCGAAAGCATCTTCTTCCAAGCCATATCAAAATCTTGCTTTGTCGCCCCTATAGCTACTAAATCTTTAACTTTCAGAGCATCCACATTAAGTTTCTGACACATATCCGCATACTGCTTTTCAAACGGATCAGCCAATTTAATCTCTTCAGGTTTAACATCAGCCACAGTCTTAACATCAAGCTTCAAGGCATTATGTAAAGATTCTTTGTCAATACCTTTAATGTCAAGCGTCTTTCGTTCAGGCTGTTTCCCCTTAAATTCATCCACTGAAACACCAATCATTTCAGCTACTTTTGCCATTTTTTCCGAATCATTTGGATCAATAGCTGCAAAATATTCCATAGACGCACCAGAACGCTTAAAACCTTCTCCCATCGCATTCATCGCATTAGCCGGTTCAACCACACATTTATAAGCAATCTGATAAGCAGCCTCTGCTCCAAAATTTTCAACTAATTTATTAAGAGCTCCCTCTTTATCATCCATCTTAACTCCTGGGCGATTAAGTAAATCACGCACAGCTGCCACTTTAGCATCGTTCTTAATATCTTCTTTTACAGAAACTTTCACAACATCCAACTGCTGTGGCGCTGCCTCTTTTACTTTATTAACGCCAGCATCAGCACTCATAGTTTGTTTAATTTCTTCACGATTATCTATAGTCATAACAGTATCTTCCTTAATAATTTCAGATTTCACAACATTTTCTTCTTTAACCGGTTCATTCTTAACAGTCTCATCTTTAACCGTTTCAACCGGAGCTTTTTCTTTATCCGCCAGTTTTTGCATTTCATCAGTCAACCCAGAAAGTTTCACAAACTCATCAAAATGCTTTTCACCAACTTCAGCCCCATATACAGCAATCATCTGCTGCTTAATTCCTTCTAACAACGCAGTTTTATCACCTTCAAAACCATTCAGATTAACATAAAACGCTCCAATAGCATTTTTTTCAGTCAATTGTTCTTTAGCAAAAGGCAAATGAGCTGTTGCTGACGCATCATCAAACCCCATACCTTTTAAAGCCAATCCAACAGCTGTGCGGTCTTGAAAATTCACCCACAGTTGTTCATCATTAGAAAGCTTTTTCCCCTTGCTAATTTTCTCAGTCAATTTTTGCAAATTTTTATCATCAAGCTTAGACATATCCGCCTGAGAAAGTAAATAACTACCATCTTCGCGCTTCACTGCTGATACAGATAGTTTCTGTTTACAAACTTTAATTTCCCGTGTAAGAGAACCATCTTCATTTTCTGTATATTTTTCTTTTTTAGAAAACCACCCGCTAAAAAGATCTTCAGCCTGTTCTTTTGCCTTATCTTTAAGTTTATCTTTAAGTTTACCAGCCTCTTTTTCTAAGGTAATAGTTCCTAAATCAATCACGTCAGTCATAATACACCTCCGTACACAAAAATAACAAAATATACTTAATAATAGCTTAAAATCCCCCCTATGTCAAACAAAAAAAGCAACACAAATTCAAATCAAACCTTAATAACTGTAGAATAAAACAAAATCTTACTCTCTTTTCCCCGTCATCCCTCGAATGGCAACGCCATTCGTCAAGGGATCTCCCGCTCCAAGCGCCCCACCCTCTCCCGTCATAGCGAGGAGCGTTAGCGACGTGGCCCATAACAACATAACCCCGCTCGTTAAAAATCACACTCTCCACCCGCCGCAGCCCCACCGTTGCCTGTGGCGCTGCCACCCATACTCTCACGAGATCGCTTGACTTCACTTCGTTCAGGGCGATGACATATTAAAAGAAACAAAACTATACTCGCTTTTCCCCGTCATCCCTCTCAGGGTGCCCAACTTCGGCACCCTGAGTCAAGGGATCTCCCAACTTCGGCACCCTGAGTCAAGGGATCTCCCAGCTCCAAAACGAAAGGAGCATACTAAAGTACGCCCCTGACCGTTGATAGGCGTCCATCTACGATTAGTTCACAAAATTACACGTTTTTTTATGAAAAGAGCTTACTCCAAAAACTCTTCTCTTCCTCCGGTGCCTCTTCTTCGAATTGCCTCAAGCAATCTTTCTGCTTGTCAGTTAATTTTGAAGGAATAACCACCTTAAACTGCACAAAGAGATCTCCGCGTTTATCTGAATTCATATAACGCATCCCCTTCCCACGCAAGCGCAACCGGTCACCAGGCTGTGTTCCTGCTTTAACTTCCACCTCAATTTCTTCACCATCAATACCTTTAAGCTTAAATTTACCGCCTAAGGCTGCTTTTGCCATCGAAATCGGAGTTTCCGTAAACAAATCTGCACCATCACGCTCATAAAGGTTATGATGTTTAACCGTGATAAAAACATACAAATCCCCTTTTGGACCACCACGTTTCCCAACTTCTCCCTCACCAGAAACGCGCATCCGCGTCCCGTGTTCAATCCCCGCAGGAATTTTGATTTTAAGCGCTTTCTCGATTTTTTCCTTACCTGTACCACGGCACTTTTTGCATTTATCAAGCACCACACGTCCTGCTCCACGACACTGCGGACAAGTCGTTTCAAATACAAAGAAACCACCCTGTTGCGTGCGAACCTTACCAGAACCGCCGCAAGTCGCACAAACTGGTGGCTCTTTACCATCTGCCGTTCCGTGCCCGTGACAATGTTCGCATTCTTTAGAGGTCGTAATATTGATTTCTTTTTCAATCCCCTGAAAAGCCTCTTCCAAGGTCATCGTCACATCATAGCGGATATCTTCACCACGCTGTGCATATGAACGTTGCCGCGAGCGCCCCTGACCAGTAAATTCAGAAAATATATCCGAAAACACATCAGCAAACCCAGCACCGGTAAAATCAAATCCATTAAACGGATTAGCCCCAGCACCGCCACCCATTCCGCCAGCAAACGCCTGATGCCCATATCGATCGTATGCGGCACGTTTTTGTTCATCTTTCAGAACCTCATAAGCCTCGTTAATTTCCTTAAATTTAGCCTCAGCCTCTTTATTGTCAGGGTTACGATCTGGGTGATATTGCATCGCAAGCTTACGGTAAGCCTTTTTCAATTCATCAGCCGTTGCCGTTTTTGCCACACCCAAAGTTTCGTAATAGTCAGCCGTTGTACTCATATTTCAAATAACCATCATAAAATTTCATTTTAAATCTTAAGGTTATTTAGGAATATTTACGTACTAATGCAAGCTTTTTAACAAGGATGTAAACATTTTTATGAAAAAAATTAGCAATTAGACACCACATTAACCACCACATCATTATGTAGCGTCACCTTAACCGTACAAGTTTTCCCTGCTTGCCCTGCTGGTGGATTATTATAAGAAATCAACTCACCGCCACCCACTGGACGATAATTGGTATAATAAACCCAAACTACATCACCATTTGCCAAGTTTTGAACCGTATTTGGCGCACCATTAGTATTAAAAAGCGATGTCACACTCTGTCCTTGATAAGCGTTAATCCCCTGCACAGGATAATAATTTTGCCGTGCGCCATTACCACAAGTCAAGCACTCACATCCACTCACCGCTAATACTGCTCCCAAAAGTGCCGCTGCAATATATCTTTTTTTCATAACTCATACCTCCATAAAATAAAAAAACTGCCAAAGATATAATCTTTAACAGTCTAAAAACAAGAGATAAAAACCAAAAAGGTACACACCTTTCTATGGAATACACTATATTCCCCTTACTTACAGTTTGAAGTCACATCACTCACATATGTTCTATAAAAATCCACATCCAAACGACATAACTTTTTCCCTTCATATTTGTCTAACTCACAATAACGTACAATTTTGCCTTCACCATCTTGATAATCTACATAATATACCCAATGAATAACATCATTACCCACATATTTAGCGTGCATAGGCTCTTCAAAGTCATCAAAAAAGTCACGCATCTGCTGCCCTTGCTCAATCTCAAACCCAGCCGCCTTAAAAACCTTACCCGTAACTTCTGGTTTATACCCAGCCCAAGGGCTCTGCGCCTGATAAAGTACTCTGTCGCCATCTTTGTTATACTCCACACAAGGATAACACGCCGCAAGTGTCAAACATAAAGCTAATAAAGAGAAAATCCGCATCTTAAACTCCTAAAAATCTATTATTTTGACGCAGTATAAACAAAAAAGATTAACATTAGCTTACCAACTGGCAGACAATTTCATCCAAAAGTAAAAATCCCGCATCAGTTAACCGTACGCCTCGCTCATCGTACGTAATAAGTCCCTGTCCCATTAAAGCTCTAAGAGCCTGCGGATTTAAAAAATCAAACAACCGCACACCACACGCTTGATAAAAAGTCTCCGCATTAAGCCCTTCTTTAATTCTGAGCCCCATTAAGACCAATTCTTCAGCACGTTCCTCGGGTGTTAAGACTTCTGCAAGCTGCCCATCCACCGTCGCATAAATTTTTCCATTCGTCCCCAAACGACCGTGCGCGCCTTCTCCCAAACCAATATAATCTCCCCCCTGCCAATATACCATATTATGGCAACTTTCTTGCCCAATCTTAGCAAAGTTAGAAACTTCATAACGTTCAAGCCCCTGAGAACGCAAATAAGAAACCGTCTGCTCATAAAGACTTGCGGACTTTTCCTCCTCAAGTCCCCGAACGTTTTTGCGTGCAAAAATCGTCCCATCTTCAATCGTCAACTGATAAAGAGAAATGTGTTGCAAACCATAAGAAAGCGCCAAATCAATCTCTTTTTGCCACTCATCCCACCGCTGATTAGGACGAGAATAAATAAGGTCAATCGAAAATTTTGGAAACACCTCTGCCCCTAATTCCATCGCCTGTGACGCATCAGCAAGCGAGTGTGTGCGCCCAAGAAATTTTAAATCTGCTACATTAAGCGCCTGCACCCCCAGCGACAAGCGGTTAATCCCTACCGCACGAAATTCCAAAAATTTCTCCCGCTCAAACGTATTCGGATTAGCTTCCAAAGAAACCTCAGCATTTGGTAACATATCACAACGCTTAGAAATTCCATCTAAAACCAGCCCTATAGCCTGAGGAGATAAAAGCGATGGTGTTCCGCCCCCAAAAAAGACCGACTTAACCGCTCGTCCCGAAATATACGGCAGAAACCGCTCCAAATCCGTCAAATACCGTTCAACCAACAGAGTTTCATCAAACTCTTTCGGCTTCAACGCCCGAAAAAAATCACAATACGGACATCTAGACCGACAATACGGAAAATGGATATATATGGAAACTTCCTTTTTCATTCTTTCAAAGCTTCTCCATATAAATAAAAAGCACAAGCATTCCTATAGGAGTGCTAGAACGCTATCTCCCTACATTTCTCTTCAATCCGCCGCTCCAATTCCGCCATAAATTCCTTCTTAGAGGCAAAATCTGATACCTTCATCGGTGCCATAAATTCAAATACAACCTTTCCAGAACGACGGAGAAAAGCCCCTTTAGACCAACATAAATCCGAATTAAGCGCCACCGGCACAATCGGCATATCAAGCCCTTCAGCCAAAAACATAATACCAGATTTATATCCTTTCACTTGCAAATGCTTACAACGCGTCCCCTCAGGAAAAATGATAATTGACCGCCCTTTCTCCACCCGATCTTTCGCCGCTTTAAGCATACTTTTCATCGCCTTAGCCCCTGCTCCGCGATCTACCGGAATCATCCCATACAATGCCTGCCCCCAACCAAACAACGGAATATACGTCAATTCTTTCTTAAGCACAAATACTGAATGCGGAATAATATCTGTATAAGCGTACGTTTCAAAAGCAGACTCGTGCTTAGAGGCAAAAATTACCCCCTCGCTAATATACTCCTGCCCACGCACCTCAATCGTAATACCGCAAAGTTTAAGCATCCCTCCCCAAATTAGCGGATGCAAATATTTATCCCAAAGTACCACCATCGCCTTTTGCGAGCAAAGTCCCACCGGAATACTAATAACAAATCCCAGCGCCATAGCCGGATAAAAATACAAATTAGCCACTAAAGAACGTAAAAAAAGTCCAATTTTCTTCATCTTATAATCCTAACATATAATATTGCACATAAACTGCCAAAAACTTCGTATATTCTGCTGCCAAAAAAAGAAAACTCCTCACAGACGACCACCATCGGCGTAACACAAACGGTGACTGTACCGCATAAAAACGGATATCTTTTTCAGGCATAACGTGCGCCAACTCCAAACGTGCCCGCGGAATATGATAAAAAGAGGTAACCACCGCAAGTTTATCTATTTTGTACTTGGCAGCCCACGCCTTCACCTCAATTGCATTCCCAACCGTATCCGTCGCCTGATAGCCCAAATCAACAAGCTGCCCCTCTTTAAGCACCACATCTTCACGTGCTGCAATCTGGTTCCACCCTGTCCCCGATTTAACACCCGAAATTAAGAGTCTATCTCCCATACCAAAGTCTAAAAGCTCTAAAGCTTTAGCAATCCGATTACGTCCGCCTGTTAACGCCACAATTCCCACCATTACATCATCCGCATCTGGTGCAAATTCATTTCCACGCCTTCCTCGTGTCAAATCCAAATACGCATAATCATAACGCAAATCTGACCCAAACACTGCCTCCCCTTTGTCAGCATAAAAAAACACCTCACGACAAAAGAGCATAAACCCACCTAACCAGCAAAACACCAGTCCAAGTAACATAAAACCCGTAATGATAATCTGCCGCCGCATCACAATGCCCTACCAAGTATAGCTGTCAAAAGCCTTCATCTGATCAAAAATATGTACATTATCATCAGTAGCTTGTAAACAATCTTCTTCATTCAGCAAAGCCACACATTTTTCCATAAATTTTAGCTTATCTGCATCCTCCAAGCGGTGATAATAGCAATGCAACTGAATTGTCAGCGCCTTACGTATATATTCCAACCAATACTCACTTTGCTGTACATCATTTACTTTTAATAGTGCTGTTTTAAGTGCAACATATAGCTCAATCATCTCATCCTTAAGGGATAATTTTATAGTTGTCAAAGTGATATTTTCAGATGTAGAATAATAGTAAATAGGACCTTCTACAACTGTTAAATCATCCAAATACGCCATCAACAAGATTGAAAAATAATTATCTTCCCAAGCCGTCCGGTACGGTGAAAAATAAATTTCATTATCCACCAAAAACGATTTCTTATACAGTTTATTCCAAACATACCCACTATATGGTTTTTGCAATTTTAAAATCAATTTTTTTCCATCCTCTGTAAAATGAATAAAATTCAACTTTACCTCTTGCATCTCCTCTCTAGGCTGCGTCACTATTTGCACTTTGCCCACCATTGCCACATTCACATTTTTCGTCTTAATCGCCTCATAAAGTTTCTCAAACATATCTAAAGAAACCCAGTCATCACTATCCACAAAACCAACATACTCAGCTCTCGCCTCAGCAATACCACGATTACGAGCCATCCCAACATAAGCATTTTCTTGACGAATAACGCGAATACGTGCATCATACGCCGCATATTTTGCTAAAATCTCCGGCGTTCCATCGGTCGAGCCATCATCCACCACAATAATCTCAATATCTTTAAGCGTCTGCTTACGGAGACTATCCAAACACCGTTCAATTTTATCTTCCGTATTATACACCGGAACAATAATGCTAACTTTCACATCTTTCGCCGGTTCAGTAATTTTTGCCTCATAAAAACGGATTCCTGGCTGACGCAGATAAAACACCACCGCCAAAACAGCAACAATAACAGCAACCGCAAACAAGCTCCCCCAAGAAATCCACTTTTTCCCACATTCATTTTGTATCTTAATAAACACCAGCCACAACGCTGCAAACACACCAGCCGCCCCATAGAGATACTCAAGCGGACACAGCTGAGGAAGAACAAACAATGCCCCAAAAAAAGAGATAAATAATACCCCACCCCCAATATAAACTAATTCATAACATTTCACCGCAATTATAACCAGTAAAAAGAAGACTTCCACAGCCATCAATACACGAATATAGGTAACATTTTCAAGAATTTGCGCAAACATCAACATCCGATACAACTCAAACGCCACCGCAGAAACAGTCACCCCCGCCGCAAACGAAAGCATAAAAGGCTTACCCTTCCGAGCCAACCACAAACCAGCGCCCCATAGCACTAACATTTCAGCCCAACCAATAAAAGAGAGATCATACATTGTCTGGTCATATACAAAATACGGACCAGTCACGAAATAAAATATCCCTACTGCACAAAGCATCAGTGATGTTATTCCCAAAAAGTTAAATATTCTCTCTCTAATCATCGTTCTTCCTCAAATTTTTAGATTATATAGCCTTAACAGCATTCGCTTTGCGCCGTTGAACATTCACTGCATAATGCGCACGGTTAAATTGTTCAGTCCGTTCTAATAAACTAACACAATTAGCAAAATCTGCCTCACTGTTAATATCAACTTTAGCAAAAAAGTCTTTCACCAACGCCAATACGTCCGCATTTTCTTCCATTTCAGGATAATAAATCACACCATCCTCAAAACGAATATCTTTCAATAATACACTCATATCAACTTTTGAGTTTATTTCGTGAAGCAAGATATTAGCATTCACAAAATCTTCTGCATTTTGACAACCACCACGCACAACAACTGGTTCTTCCACCGGTTCCACTGCAGGCACCGGAGCAATCTCAGCCTCAATCTGCATCAGCGACATATAAAACACCACAATCGCCGCTAATACACCACCAGCCGCAAGTTTCACCCACAACTTAAATTTATTATCTTCCGTCTTAAAATGTCTCCGTTTCATCATAAACACCTTTCTTTTTGTTATTGTTGCACAAACCCCATTTAAACTATTCTTCAACCTCTCATTCATTGTCTAAATCCTTTACATCATTTTCTTTAAAGTACGCACCACAGTAACGTATGCTGTCACTGCAACCAACATTGCCGAAACCAACGGCAGCAATAAAACAAAAACCCAATCAACCAAGCCAAACGTCACCGAATTAAAAATTCCCGCCTCAATATCTTTAGCCATCGTCCCCACCACCATAATCGCCGGCACAGCAAGCAGTGTCCCAATTATTCCAGCCAAAATAGTTGTTTGCGAAATTTGTTTTACATAATTGATAGCAATATATTCGTCCGTTGCGCCCATCGTATGCAAAATCGCAATAATCTCGCGGTGAACATTCAACCCGGTTTTTGCAGCATAGACAATCGCTGCCACACAAGCCCCTGCCACCAAAATCAACACCGTCACCGCTAACATTTTTAACGAGTTAATAAATCTCAATAACCGTGACAACCATAAATTATGATCATTTATAGAGGCTTGCGGAGAAATCTCAGAAAGTCTCACCGCCAATTCTTTATAATCAAAATTCTTTGCATTACGAATTTTGACATCTAACAATTTCGGAATCGGTAGCAATTGCACATCCACATTATTCCCAAGCCACGGCTCTAACAACCCTTGCAGTTCTTGGTCACTAAGCACGGTCACCTCTTCCACATCTGGATATTTTTCCATAAACCCAACCACCGTCAACAAATCTTTCCGGCTTTCATCCGCATTTGGTAACGGCAGCACCTGAATTGTAAAATTAGATACCACTTGCCGCTTAGAATTCTCAAACATCGTATTTATACCCAGCACCCCCGCTAGTGTAATCGCAAATAAAAACACCGACACCGCGACAATCACTCTGAGAAACGTTTTTGAATATCCCTCATCAATCGGTAAATCGGTCCCTCTATCTGCAGGCGGCTTTTGTTTTTTTAAAGCCTTAACCTTAGCTTTATCTGCCACTGGTTGCATCACTTTATTTGACATAGCTCAATCCCCCATTCTCGAGCTTTATCCGCGGATAATTATAACGCTCCATCAGTTCGTTTGAGTGTGTTGCAATAATCACAGTCGTTCCAAGTCTGTTCAATTCAGCAAAAAGTTTCATCAGCTTCACCGCAATATCACTATCCACATTACCCGTCGGCTCATCTGCCAACAAAATCTCTGGTCGGTTAATCACAGCCCGAGCAATCGCCGCACGCTGTTTTTCACCACCTGAAATCTCCGAGCTTTTAGTATACATATTATCAGAAAGTTCCACCCACGCCAACAGCTCAATAACACGTTTTTTAATCTCTTTTTCTTTCATTCCACGGAGTCGGAGCGGCAAAGCCACATTATCAAACACACTCAGATGCTCTAAAAGCCGAAAATCTTGAAACACAACCCCGATTCGCCGTCTCAAAAACGCCAACGTATCACGATCCGTCATCGCCACATTATTACCAAATACCTTAAGCGTCCCTTCTGTAGGTTTCTGAGCCAGATAAAGCATAGAAAGCAACGACGTTTTTCCCGCCCCACTTTTTCCTGTCAAAAAATGTATCGACCCACGCCTAAATGAAAAATCAATATTAGAAAGCACTGGCGAATTATCTCCATACGCCAACCCTACATTTTTCATCTCAACAATCGGTTCAAACTGTCTTGTTTCCATATTTCCTACTTTCAAACCAATTTCCTTATCACCATAGCCCGCTCGTTAAAAATCACACTCTCCATACACCTCTGCCCTAATCGTTGCAGGTGGCGCTGCCACCGTCATTGTGAAGCACACCTTCCCACTGTCATCCCTCTCGGGCAGCCTGCTCTGCTGCCCGAGTCAAGGGATCCCCCTCTTTTTTGTGTCATCCCTCGGGCAAAGCCCCGTCAAGGAATCTCCCGCTGCCCGCCACAGCCCTATCATTGGCTGTGCGCCACCGCACCGTTACCCTTGCCGTTTAGCATTACAACGCAACATAATTTCAACCTATAAATCAAAAAAAGATTTGATTAAATAGAATTTATGCATATACTAACAAAAAATTAATGGAAACAACTTCCAATAAACGAATATAACAATGGATGGGATTATTTGTAAAAACAATCGCAAATGTCCCCCAAAGGAGATATAATGCTTATAAGTTGCCCAAAGTGCCACAGTATATACGAAATACCAGATGACCTCATCCCGCGCACTGGTCAAAACTTTCGTTGCCAAGCGTGTGCAAACGTCTGGCACGCAATGCGCCAAGATGCTATAGGCTATGAAGAAAATGAAAATGACGAGCCATATATTGAGGCTATTCCAGTTGCCGAGCCGCCTCATCGCAATTATCCGGCAAATAAAACAGCTTTTAAGGTACCAGCAGATGGCAAATCTGGTCGTAAAACTCGCTCGTCTAAAGAGATACTTGCTGAAGAGGGAACAGAAGAATATACCCCTGCTCCCAAAATAAAAAAGAAAAAAGAAATCACTCTCACCTCAGATATGGGAACATCTTTCACTATCTCTGCCCCTGCAGATGAGGGCGAAGACTCCACTCCGTCATATCTGAGCACTACTCCCCAAAGTTTAACAGTCAGCAAAGATGATCGCTTACAACCAGAAACATCATTTAAAGGCTATAAAAAAACATATTTGCTGCTCACCTTGCTTTGCATAGCCGCTATCGCGTTTTTCTTCCGTCGTGAGATAACAGCGTTTTACCCGCTCGCTGAAACTTATTATAACAAAATCAGCCTCAGCGGACAAAACAACCCACAATATCTGCAGTTTAAAAACATATATGTTTCCGAAACAATTGCCGCAGATAAACCAATGATGAAAATCGAGGCAGAGATTTATAATGATTCATATTATACCACACGCATCCCAGAGATTACCGTCGAAGGATACGAGCAAACCTTTACCCCTGCCCGTCCAATGCTAAAAGGCTATGAAAAAACAACTGTTGAAATTTTATTACCATTAACCGAAACAAAATCTTCAACAAACTTGATTTTAAGTTTTAAGAAACCCTAAATAGAAGTTAAACCAAACAAAGGAGTATAAGATGTTAAGAGAAAACTTACAAAATGCTTTGAAAGAAGCAATGAAAAATAAAAATATGGAAACCGTTTCTGCCATCCGGTTAATTATTGCAGGACTTAAGGAAAAAGATGTTGCAGCACGTGGTGCCGGCAAAGAATGCGCCAGCGATGCAGATTTATTGTCTATGATGCAAACAATGATTAAACAGCGTAATGAATCAGCTAGAATTTATAAAGAGGGCAACCGTCCTGAACTCGCCGCTAAAGAAGAGGCTGAAATTGCAGTTATTGAGCGTTTTCTTCCTCAGCAATTGGATGAAAATGAAACCAGACTAGCCATCATTGCCGCAATAGTAAAAACCCACGCCGAAGGCATCAAAGATATGGGCAAAGTAATGGCTGAACTCAAAGCAAACTACGCTGGTCAAATTGATATGAGCAAAGTTTCAGACGTCATAAAAAAGATGTTAGCACAAAGAAATTAAGACTCTCCGCCGAGGTTTAAAGATATGGCAAACGACGACTTACAACGCTTTCTAGACGAGCTCCGTGCCCGCGTCTCCATCGTTGATGTCGTCGGAGCCAAAGTCAAGCTCACCAAAAAAGGGAGAGAATACCAAGGCTTATGCCCTTTTCATAATGAAAAAACCCCATCATTTACCGTTAACGAAAGTAAAGGGTTTTACCACTGTTTTGGCTGTGGTGCTCACGGAGATATTTTAGGCTTTGAAATAAATGCAAACGGCCTGCCATTTATGGATGCTGTGCAAAAACTCGCCCATCAGGCTGGCTTGCAAATGCCACAGTTTAACCAGCGCGACAAAGCTGAACACGAAGAAAAAAAATCTCTTTATGAGATAATGGAGCAAGCTTGTACATTCTTTGAAAAATCACTCCGACTTCCTGCCGGCGCCGAAGGCTTAAAATATTTTACCGAAAAACGTGGTCTATCAAAAGAAATCATCCAAAAATTCCGCTTAGGCTATGCCCCGAATAACAATGCACTAATGGCATTGCTAAAATCACAAAACATAGATGAAAAAGATATGAAAGAGCTGGGGTTAATTGCAATTCCGGAAGACAACTCCCGCCGCCCGCACGACTTTTTTCGTAATCGAGTGATGATACCAATTATGAATAAACAAGGCAAAATCATTGCTTTCGGCGGCAGAGTGATGGAAAAAATTGAGCCCAAATACTTAAATTCTCCCGAAACGCCAATTTTCAATAAACGCCGTAATTTGTATAACTTAGACAAAGCCCGTGAAGTTGCATATAAAGAAAAGAAACTGATTATCTGCGAAGGATATATGGATGTCATTGCGCTTGATAGATATGGTTTCGGCTATGCGGTCGCCCCGTTAGGAACCGCCTTAACAGAAGAGCAAATAACCGAAGCTTGGAAAGTTGTACCAGAGCCGATTTTATGTTTGGATGGCGACGCCCCTGGAGTCAAAGCAGCTATGCGCGCCGTAGATAGAGTTTTACCAATATTAAAAGCTGGCTACTCGCTAAAATTCCTCTTTTTGCCAGATAATCAAGACCCCGATGAATATTTACAGGCACACGGACACGACAGTTTTGCCGCTCTGATGACCAATACCAGCCCGTTAATAGACATTTTATGGCGCAAATATACCGAAAATGAAGATAGTTCCACACCAGAACGTAAAGCACTGATAGAAAAAACCTTGTTAGGCGAAGTCGCCAAAATTACCGATCCTATCGTCCGCAGCTATTATGCGCAAGAAATCAAAAACCGTATCTATCTAAACTTCCGCCAAACGGCGTGGCAAAAAGAAAAACCCACTGCAACACAATCCCCCTCTGCCCCCGCTATAGCAACCCCAAAAGTAATGCAAGTACCAACTGAGCCAATTGGGCAACATCCCTCTACTTCCTCTATGCCCCCCTTCGAATGGCATAGCCAGCCATCAAGAGATTTACAACGTCAGAAAGCCCCCTCGCGCCGATACCAAAATTCCGCGCCAAAACGCCCCGCTTTAAACCACCTTATCGCGACCTCGCCTGAAACTCTACGCCAAACTGCTAACAGCGAGCAAGATAATAACATCTCTTTCATCATCGCTGCAATGCTGATTTATCCGGAGTTAATAGACGATTTTGAGGAACAAATATATTTTGACGAAATAAAAGATAATAACTTAAAAAATCTATTGCAAACAATGGTCGATATCTACCACGAAACAGAAACACCTCTCACCGGCGATGCCTTAAAAGAAGAAATACTTAAACAAGCCCCCAACCCAGCTCTAAAAACACTGTGGGAGCTAGATATGCTCAAAAAACAAAATCCATTTATCAATGACTTAAGAAGGAAAATTGAAACAGCACTTTCAGATATGAAGCTACGCGAACTTGAAAAAGAAATCAAAAAAATGACCGATGAAGTCTGCAAAAACTTCACCGAAGAAAACTACACCCGCCTAACCGAGCTTAAAAAAGAACGTGACGAAATTCTCTCCCGCGCCGCCAACCCAGAAGACTAACCCTCCCCTACTGTCATCCCTCTCGCTTTTCTGTGTCATCCCGCCCCACACCTCTGCCCTAATCGTTGCAGGTGGCGCTGCCACCGTCATTGCGAGGCGACAACGTCGTCGTGGCAATCCATAAACAAAAAAGCGCCGCTTAAAAACGACGCTCCTCTCTTGCTATTTTCTAATAGACAAGAAAATTCGGATTTTCCCGAGAACAATAATAAGCTTTATTATCATTATCCTTTCCTTTCGTAAATGCGAAAGAGGAAAAACCACACTATTTCTCTTGACATTTCAAGAAAAATAGTTTATCTTAACCTCAGTAAGGAAGTTAAGTTAGGTTTAACCCCTTTCTTGTTAAGATTAAGCCCGGTGTTAGCGCACCGGACTTTTCTTTTATACCGTTCCCACTCTTTAAAGTCAAGCAAAGATTCGTATTTCGTTCTATAACATATCCCCACAAATTAACTTGACATTAACCCCTCATCCCTTATACTCCCACTTGCCGATAGAGATACCGGCAGGGCTGTCAGAGGCTCTCATAGTTTTATATCCTTGCTTTGTCAGGGAGCTTATAGCTATATATTGAAGGCTATAAGGGTCATCAACTATGTGATTTTCTGAACTCCCTGGCGCTAGATTTTCTGGCGTCAGTTTTATTTTAACTTAAAACAAGGAGTTTACAAATGAACGAATTAAACGAATACACCAAACAAGGCATAACTTTAAGAAAATACGTCTTTGAACGTATCGGCGAGTTACTGTTTGCTGAACGACGCAAACACGAACAAAGACTAGACATAATTTCCCGCCAAACCAACATCACACAAAAATTCATTGACAAAGCCGAATGTGGTGTCGGTAAATCCCGCTGGACCATCATCGCCCTTCTGCTCAAACACTACAAAAAAGAGCTAACCATCACCCTAACGGATATTAAAAAGGAATAACCCGCCTCTCCGTCATCCCTCTCAGGGTGCCCTACTCCGGCACCCTGAGTCAAGGGATCTCCACGCCCCAAGAGCATACCGTCATTGCGAGGCGACAACGTCGCCGCTGGCACCCATACTCTCACGAGATCGCTTGACTTCGCTACGCTCAGAGCGATGACATATTAAAAGAAACTCTCTTCTCTGTGTCATCCCTCTCAGGGTGCCCTGCTCCGGCACCCTGAGTCAAGGGATCTCCCTCCCCCTCTGTCATAATGACGTACAAAAAAGCGAGCCACGCCCATCACAGCGCATCTCCAGCTCGCAGAAAAGAAAGGATGATAATTTAGATTACGATGATATTCGTTTTATACGAGGAAAATTTTGTGAGTGAGCCTGAAATGTCCTGCAAAGGAGGGGAGCGTACATTGAAGTACGTGACCCGACTGAAGACAGGCTTCCATTTCAGAACTCAATCGCAACAATTTTTCCGTAGAAAATAATATCATTGGTCGAGGAAAGAGCGCAACCGCTTACTCCTACTCGGATGCTTGAGTTTGCGAAGTGCTTTCGCCTCAATTTGACGAATACGTTCACGGGTAACATTAAACTGCTGACCAACTTCCTCAAGCGTATGGTCAGTGTTCATCCCGATACCAAAACGCATACGTAACACACGTTCCTCACGTGGTGTTAAAGAAGAAAGAATGCGGGTACAAGTTTCTTTAAGGTTAGAATGCACCGCAGAATCAATCGGCTGTAAAGCGTTCTCATCCGCAATAAAATCACCCAAAGAGGAATCTTCCTCATCTCCCACCGGAGATTCAAGGCTAACCGGCTCTTTAGCAATTTTCATCACCTTGCGGATTTTATCCACCGGCATAGACAAACGTTTTGCTAATTCCTCCGGTATCGGCTCCCGCCCCATCTCTAACATCATCTGGCGAGAAGTGCGAACAAGTTTGTTAATCGTTTCAATCATATGCACCGGAATACGAATTGTACGCGCTTGGTCCGCAATCGAGCGAGTAATCGCCTGACGTATCCACCAAGTAGCATATGTCGAAAATTTATATCCACGACGATATTCAAATTTATCAACCGCTTTCATCAAACCAATATTACCTTCTTGAATAAGGTCAAGGAATTGCATACCACGGTTAGTATATTTTTTAGAGATAGAAATAACCAAGCGCAAGTTAGCCTCAATCATTTCTTTCTTAGCACGTTCAGCCTCACGCTCGCCACGTTTAATCGTGTCCACCATCTTACGATATTCAGCAATCGGCAAACCACACTCACGACTCATTTCAGTCAGTTGATTACGCAACTCAACAATTTCATTTTTATTTTCCGTCACAAAACGTGTCCAGTGCTTATCTTTTTTCTCTTCCAGTTTTTCAATCCAATTCGGATCAAGCTCTGAATGTTGATAAGTTTCCAAGAAATCTTCACGTTTTACTTTGCAAGCAAGTGCCAAACGCATCAATTTCCCCTCAACCCCCATCAAACGACGGTTAAGCTCATTAAGCTGTTCAACTAACTCTTCAACACGAGCCGAGTTAAGATGAATAGAGCTCATCAATTCAATCAATTCTTTTTTAATATTAAGATATTTTTTCTCTAACGTAGGCTGAGCCTTACGACCAGCAAGCAAAGCTTTCATACGTTGAGTTTGAATGCGGCTCAATTCGTCATAATAGCTTGATATTTTATTTAAGATATCAAGTACAGGTTCAAACAAAGCAGCTTCCATCGCTGTAATAGAAGTAGCGGTATGGCTGCCATCGTCATCATCATCGTCTAACTCACCATCACCATCGCCGTCTAAACCATCTTCGCTTTCAATATCATCATCGTGTGTATCGTCAACAGCACCGTCAAATTCGATATCTGTTTCCAAATCATCATCAATTTCATCCAGATTTTTCTCAGCCAAGTCTTTCTCAACATCAGCCAAATCATCTTCTGGTGTAACGTCATCATCATAAACAATCGCAGCCGCATCCACCCCATACATCATCTCAAGGTCAATGATATTGCGCAACTGCATTGTTCCCTCAACCAATTCATCACGCCATTTAGAAATAGCTTTCAAGGTCATCGGGTTTTCGCAAAGTCCACCAATCATCACCGTTTTACCGGCTTCAATACGCTTAGCAATCGCAATTTCACCGTCACGAGAAAGCAACTCTACTGTGCCCATTTCTTTCAAATACATCCTAACCGGATCATCAGAGCGCATAAGGTCTTTGCCATCAAAATTACCACCGCTTTCTTCATCTTCCATCATCTCATCAGCAGCAGTTTCTTCCGATTCGCCATTATCATCTTCAAAATCTTCGGTTTCATCAGCAGAAATAATACTAATTTCCATATCTGAAATTGCTGCCATAATATCCTCAATCTGGTCTGAGGTTTCCTTTTCAGAAGGCAGTGCTTGGTTTAATTCTTCAATAGTGATATAACCCTGTTCCTTGCCCTTGGCAATCAGTTTTTTGAGGGCGCCGCCGAATGAATCCAACAGCGGAGCATCAGAGCTTTGGTATTCTTCTTTATCTGTATCAGACATTTCGTTCCTTAAAATCGATTTTACGCGTCAATAACGCGGTCTTAAAAAATAGGTTTGCAAACGTTAATAAAATAATCTTTTTCCATAGGTTTGTCAAGTAGTTTTTTAACATTTTTTGACATCACGCACAAAAAAAGTCCCCTTCTATCACAAAAGGAGACTTTATAAAATTCCAACATTATTTCACTGTGTAAACTTATCATTTACCACAAATAACAAGTTTTGGAAATAAGTGTTTCACATATTTAACCTAATATAATGTACTAGAGTTTTTGAAGCGTTACTTTTAATCGCAGTTTTTCTGGCAAGATTTTCGGTAAACAAGTCTTAATGGTGTATTAAACACAACCCGTTTTTTACGGAATTAGATCTAAAGTCAAAAAAAGCTCTAGTATGAACAAAAAATATATCAATAATTAATCTAACTACCGCTCTATATACACCTAAAATATTTTTTGTCAATACTTTTTTTTCACCCCCTATCATCCTCCCCGTCATTGCGAGGAAGCGCAACCTACCGAAGCATTGCCCTCTTCTCTATGTCATCCCTCGGGGCAAAGCCCCGTCAAGGGATCTCCCGCTCCACACCGCAGCCCTAAGTTAAGCAGGTGCTGCTAGCACCGTTGCCTGTGGCGCTGCCACCCATACTCTTACGAGATCGCTTGACTTCGCTACGCTCAGAGCGATGACATATTAAAAGAAACAAA